>JAFGIY010000061.1 GCA_016929335.1 Acidobacteriota bacterium
CTTCCATTCGTCTCATATCACTCCATGTCAGCGGGACGCCGGAACGGCTTAGCCTGTCAGGGTCGCACGGCCCGAGGCCGTGGGTTTGGAGGTACTAACACCGGTTCTCAGATGCCTACCCGAATCCGCAACACTCCTTCTTTTAGGTGCAGGGCTTGCATTAATCGCCCTGCGGAGTAGAAGGCTCTATAGCCGATAGATACTTTATCTATGACTTCTTTGTTTTTCTGCAAGATAAACCTGCAACCGGATCGAAGACATTCAATCAGACATATTGCATGTTATCAGCAGTCGAGGGAGGGAACGGAGAAATCTGCGTTCGAGGCCCAATGAAGAACCTGAAGCCAAAACGGCAGCCAATCCTTCCTATCCCTACGCTGGTCCTGGTGGAGCGCTTACCGCAAACATGGGCTTGCGGGCTTGCTTCCTGCGGAACGTTCCGACAAGGGAGTGCCGCGGAAGATCATGCCCGAGCTCCTGGCTCTGGGTGGGCGACTACCACGAAGCCCCGATTCTGTTCAATCCGAACACCGGGAGCTTTCGCACCGTCCATTTGTCGGCCTTCATCGACCACTACTCGAAATATATCCTGCACGGTCAATGGTACAACAACGAAGGCATCGCGACGCTTCGACTATCTGGCGGCGTTGCGAGCCGACTACGACCGCCGCATCGTGCAACAGGCCAAACATCTGTCGCTGTCTGACTGGACTCCGGATCCGGCGGCATTCCCGCTTTCGGCCTTCCTCAATCTCTGCGCCACAATGCTCGGCAAGGAGCTTTCCCCTTACGAATCGGATGACCTCACGGCCGCATTTGAAACAATCGGCCCGTTCTCAGAGACCACTTGCCGCCTCGCGCTGGAACATGCCATCAGGCTGTGTGGCAGGGGCCTGCATGTCTCCGTCTACTCCCATTACCTGCGCACTTTCCATCTGACCGCAGTGCATGAGCTTGCGGCCCAAAAACGAAAAAAGGAAAAACCATGATCAATGCCGATCGTCTCGTGAATCACTTCAATCTGACTCAACTCCCATTAGTCCGCGCTGTCAGCGAGGCCGGACTGCTGCAACGCCGCAGCTTCAGCGAAGCCATGGTAAGGCTTTCACTGGCGCTGGCGGCCCAAACACCGGCCCTGTTTACCGCCGAGCCCGGTCTGGGCAAGCTTATAGGTCGTTCAAGCGTGTTTTTTGCTTATTGTTGCCCGCAGCACCAATTTAAAAAAAGTACAAATGTAGCCTGACACCTTTTTTATGAAAAGAACTGTAACGAAATGGTTACTATCGGTACTTATGTAGTGCGTGAACCAAGAATGGGTGTCAGGCTTCATTGGCACCAATATAAAAAAGTGCAAATGTAGCCTGACACCTTTTTTTATAGGTGATCCGTTGGAAGATATTGAAGAGCTATACCGACAGAACGCGAAAAAGCTGTTTCGATATCTGTTTTGCCTGTGCGGAGACCGGCAGCTGGCCGAGGAACTCCTCCAGGAAACGTTTTACCAGGCGATCACTTCCATTTTTCGATTCAAGGGAGATTCCAAGGTCTCGACGTGGTTATACCGGATCGCCAGAAACGTTTATCTCAAGCATCTGTCCCGAACCAGGAAAGAGCGGCTGACGTCGCTGGATGAAGCCGTGAACGCGGCCGCGCCCTGGCTGTCAGAGGCGGAAAACGTCGAACAAGAGCGAGGCGACCGCCTGGCAGAGGCAATCGCCAGGCTGAATCATCCTTTCAGGGAAATAGTCTTCCTGCGCGTATTCAATGAGCTGAGCTTCAGGGAAGTCGGCGAGGTGTTTGCCCGGAGCGAGGGCTGGGCGCGGATCAACTTCTACCGCGCGAAACTTCAAGTGAAAGCCATTTTGTCGCATGAGTATGAGGAGGTGTCCTGATGGACTGCCGCGTTATAAAAGATCTGCTGCCGATGCACATCGAAAAATTGACCAGTGAACCAAGCAACGAACTTATCCGGGAACACGTCCGAAACTGCCGGGAGTGCCGGCAGACGCTCGACAGTCTCCGGAGCGATCTCCCGATCGACAATCATGGAGGAGAGAAGGATATGACGGATGCCGCCCCGCGCAAACTGATCAACAGAATCAGGAACAGAATCCTCGCGATAGCGACAGTCACGGCATCCATCGCCCTTGCTGTCGGCATACTGATCGGGATATTGAGCTCGAGCCCGGTCATGTTCATGGCGTTCATGGGATCGGTTTCCATGATTGCCTTTGCCGCCGGCATAGTCGCCGGCCTCGCGGTATGCCGCCGATTTCCTCCGGTTGCGAAAAAGTACCGGCTGGTCGCCAACTGGACATTTCTGTTTTCGATCGTTGCGAGCGGACTGCTGTTTGTCCTGTTCAAAGGCTATTTCAATGAATTCATAAAAATGGCCATCGTTCTTGTCGTGGTGCTGCTCTGCAATATCGTATTCAGTGCGGCGCTGAGAATCTACGCGAAACGCAAACTGCCGCGGGACGGCGTCGCCGGCGAAGAACCGTGCACAAACGGCAGGCTGTACTCCGTGGCTTTCGTCACGCTGCTTGCCTTGATCCTTGTGATTGCCGTGCCGGTCACCATACTCGAAAAAAACCGTGTCGTGGATAACATCGACCTTGCATTCGAATCTGATCCGGACCTGCCGGGGAGGTGGGTAACGGTCGATTTCGTGAACAGTCCGGGGCAGTTTGCCCCCGGCAGTCGATCATTCACCGCCCCCTTCTTTCTCCAGGAGATAACGTTCCTCGAAGGGGGAGAAGTGAAAATGCGTTTCGATAATGATGAAGGGCGAACAGATGCCGATGCGCCCCAGCCGTGGTTTTCATGGACCAGGGGGTATGTGATGCATAAAGGCGGCGATCATACCGCGAGCAGATACCTTCTGAATGAGATAAACGGGGCGAAATACCTGTTTCTGGAACAGAAAACTTCAGATGCTTTCTATTTTCATCAGCCGCCGAACTATTATGTTCTGAAGAAAGAGGATTAGGCCCGCATAACAGCGGCCCGATAGATCAAATCGGGCCGTTGCCCCCCTTGGCCCGGCCGAAGCTTTCGACCAGGAAGCTGTAAATCCACGGTCTGTCAGGAAAGCGCGTGCAAGGCGACTGCGTCGCCGTAAATTATCCCGGCAGACCAGTCGGATCCCGCACATTCACACCGCGGCCGGCATCGCGTAATGCGCGCCACGGCCTGTCGAAAAGAGAAATTCCATCACGAATCGACCGGTATTTTACAGGGAGATCCTGAAAAGTCTTCCTGTGTCATCTGTCAAAAGTAAGCGATCCAAGAAAGGAAGGTCTCATGAAATCGATCAGATATGTTCTTTTCTGCTTCTTTGTCTCTTTTATTGTGGTGCCGCGAATGTGTCATGCCGGAGCGGCATTGGACACGGACCGGGCGAGTGACCTCTCCTGCCGCCTGACCGACATGGATGAATTCAGGAAGATATTCGGCCCGCCGATTGAGGAGATGGCAAAGGTCGAAGGAGGCATGAACCTGATTGGATTCCGGTACGAGAACGGGCTGGCAGTATTCGGAGCGTATAAAGAAGAAGCGAAGCCTCAATATGTTCTTCGTCGTTTCTTCATCGATGGCAGGGATGTTGATATCGGATGCGGCTCGAAAATGGTTCTGCGAGGAGAAAAAGGCCTGCAGGAACTTGACATGTTTTCGGGGTTTTCAGGCTTGTCCCTTAAACGGGTTGACTTGAGCGGGCAGTCGGAACTGTTATATCGACTGCCTTTCGATAACGAAACCGAATGGCCCGACAAGCTCCCCCAAGGCTGCAATAAGGTAATCGTGTATTAAAAAGCCATTTTCGGCAACAGGATTTACCTGTAAGATAAACCTGCAATCGGATCGAAGACATTCAAGCAGACATATTGCGTGCTATCAGCAGCAGAAATCTTACGCTGAGGCGGAGTTGCCCGGAGCGGGAGTGGAGTCCTTGCAGCTAAAACAGAAGCCAACGCTTTCTATTCTTTGCCCTTTTGCTTTTTGTTAGTCCAATAACCAATCAAAATTTTTTAAAGGAGGATTTTTCCATGGAAAGCAAATGCACTCGACGCGAAGTATTGGGATTGGTAGGAGCTGGTGCCGCAGTTTTAGGAGCATCCAGCCTTGCGAATTCTGCGACTAAAAACGAAGCCACACCTCAACAGCAGGAGGAACATGCTATGACGCCTTTAAAGAAATTCAATAAATACGGTGAGGATCTCGAGTATCAACTGATGCTTCGGACATCTCCCATTGCCGCCAAGATGCTGAAAAGCGAGTCCGATATTCCTAAAGGGGCGTTCAGGCCGAAAAAGGACCGTGGATATCATTTTGCCCAGTGTCAGGCCTTTGCTCTGTCCCGCAGGGACGGGGTCACGATCGCCATGCTCAAGGAAGATCACTGGTGTCCGGCCGCCCCCCTTGCCTATGGAAATGTGCCTCCGAACCAACAAAGCCAAGACTATGACTGCTTTCCCTATGGAAAATATGTAGGTATTGTCACAGCCCCGTTGAAAACCGCGAGTTTTATACCCGATGTGGTTATAATCTGGTCCAATAACGCCCAGCTGAGGGCACTGATCATGTCCATGGACAGAAAGGATAGCTCTCAAATAAAGAGCCGTTTCCTTCCCCCTTCCTGTTCCTATGCCGTGGTC
>JAFGIY010000062.1 GCA_016929335.1 Acidobacteriota bacterium
AGTTTATACATTTTCCTTAAGCCGTGAAAGCTGAATTCAGAGGGATCCTGCATTCATGCCGCGCTTTGCATGATCTTTCTAATGGCAGATCTGGCGTCTGCTCTGCAGAAGCCCTGAAGGGCTTCGTTTCGCAGCCGCTTCGCGGCTGGTCCCGGGTCCTCCATTATCATTCCAGTCTCAAATGTATAAACTCCAGAGGTCGCGGCTTCATCTGCGACCCACATGAAGCTGGTGATGGATCTCCCGGGATGCGTTTTGGATGAAACCGGGAGGTCTTAGAGCTCCCATATTACATATATGTATTTATATCACAGCCAATATACAACAATGTATATTTACTATAGATATGGAGCAGCTCTCCCCGTTCCCGGACCTCCGTAACCTCTATTTGATGAACAACATCTCCTGATAGGTCGGCAACGGCCAGAATTCATCGGACACCACACATTCCAGACGGTCGGCCGCCTTGCGCACTCTGTCCATGGCGGGAACGATATGGTCCCGTGCATAAGTGGCGTGGTCAAGCGTGGGTCCCTCCACATGGTTGCCGATCACCATTTCGAGAGCATGCATGGAATCCTGCAGCTCCTTTGCCAATCCGTTCACTTCGTCGAGCACGGCGGTGCAGCAGGTTTTATCCAATTGCTGGAGCGCCAGTGCCGTTGATGCGAGCTGATGCTGATATTTGACGGCAGCGGGGAAGATGGTGGTCTTCGCGATCTCCAGTGTCAATCGGCTTTCCACGATGATGTCTTTGACATACCGCTCCAGGTAAATTTCATAGCGGCTCTCCATTTCGCGCGGTGAAAGCACGTTGTACTTCTTCATCAGGTCGATATTTTTTTTGCTGATCAGAACGGGCAGGGCGTCTACCGTGTTGCTCAGATTCGGCAGGCTGCGCCTGGCGGCTTCCTTATGCCACGCTTCAATGTAATTATCGCCGTTGTAGATGATGGCGCCGTGCTCCTTGACAATCTGCTGCAACACATCCTGTACGGCGCTGTTCAGTTTCGCAGGATTCCCTTTGGTTCTTTTCTCCAGTTCCGTGGCGATATGGTCCAGCGAATCCGCCATGATCGTGTTCAAAGCGACCAGCGGGCCGGAGACAGACTGGCTGGCCCCGACGGCCCGGAATTCAAATTTGTTGCCGGTGAACGCAAACGGGCTTGTTCGATTGCGGTCTCCCGCGTCTTTCGGGAAGGCGGGAAGCGTATCCACTCCGACATTCAGATATCCGGGTTTCTTCGATGTCCTGGCTCCGCCTTTCCCAATCTGTTCGAAGATATCGGTGAGCTGTTCGCCCAGGTAAATGGAGATAATGGCCGGAGGCGCCTCATTGGCTCCGAGGCGGTGATCGTTCCCGGCATGCGCAACCGTTGCCCTCAACAGATCGCCGTGAAGGTGAACGGCGCGGATCGCGGCGGCGCAGAATACCAGGAATTGCATATTGCTGTGCGGCGTGTTGCCCGGATCCAGAAGGTTCGAGGTACGCGTGCCGAGCGACCAGTTCAGGTGCTTGCCGGATCCGTTAATGCCGGCGAACGGTTTTTCGTGCAGCAGGCACGTCATCCCGTATTTCTGGGCGACGCGTTGCAGCGTCGTCATAGTCAGGTACTGATGATCGGTTGCCAGGTTGGCATTTTCAAAAACCGGTGCAATCTCATACTGGGCCGGAGCGACTTCGTTGTGGCGTGTCTTTACGGGGACTCCAAGCTTGTATAATTCACGCTCGGTCTCCAGCATGCAGGCCAGTACCCGTTCGGGAATCGCGCCGAAATACTGGTCTTCCAGTTCCTGTCCTTTGGGCGGTTTGGCCCCGAACAGCGTGCGGTTGGCGTTGATAAGATCGGGGCGCGCAAAGAAGAAATTGCGGTCGATCAGGAAATATTCCTGTTCGCAGCCGGCGGTCGAAAATACCAGGCCCGGATCCGAATCACCGAAGAGCTTCAGGATCCGCTGTGCCATCGTATTCAGGACTTGCATGGAACGAAGCAGGGGGACCTTTTTGTCGAGGGCATCCCCGGTCCATGAACAGAATGCTGTCGGAATGCATAGCGTTGTTCCGTTCGGATTTTCAAGAATGAAAGCAGGGCTGGTCACATCCCACGCCGTATAGCCGCGCGCTTCAAAAGTTGCCCGGAGTCCGCCTGACGGGAAACTGGAGGCATCCGGTTCTCCCTGAATCAGCTGCCTGGCTGAGAATTCGGCCAGAACCCCGCCCTTGCCGTCGGGCTCGAGAAAACTGTCATGCTTTTCTGCCGTCTGTCCGGTCAGCGGGTAGAACACATGAGCATAATGCGTGGCGCCCTTTTCAATGGCCCAGTCGCGCATGGCTACGGCTACGGCGTCCGCGACGGTTATATCCAGCTTTTCTCCATTGTCGATCGTGCGGCGTATCGCCTTGTAAACGGCTTTCGGCAAACGCTCTCTCATGACGGAATCGCTGAAAACATTCACTCCGAAAAGGCCCTTCGAGGGTGTTTCTGAAAAATTCAGCGGCTTTTCAATCGGCCTATAATTTGTAACGGCCGCAATCGCATTCATTCGCGAGGTACTCATCGGTTTGCATTCCTTTCATCAATTGGGAGCATTCATTTCGCAAATCACTCCACTTCATCCGACTGATTAAAATGCAAAACAAATGCCAAATGCCGGAGCCGGTGACATAGTCGAGTAAAGTATTTATGAATCAATATATTAGGCGTTCTGAGTGAAATTGCCGTGGATAGAGCCGGGATTACATATATGTAATTCAACTGCTGATTTGGCTACAAAAATGTAATTACCGGTGACGAAGGCGGCTTGCGAAATCCCTGGTGAAATTTGTGAGATGTGTGGCATCTTTTATTCCGATAATACTCCGGAACAGATATGTGCGGAATTTGTGGTTTTTCATACTTCGACGACAGGCCTGTAGACCCGCAGCTGGCCGGACGCATGTCCGACGTTCAGAAACATCGCGGTCCCGACGAATCCGGAATTCACGCCGGCAGGGGTACGGTTCTGGCTCACCGGCGATTGAGTATCATCGACCTCAGCACAGGGCGGCAGCCTCTTTCCAACGAGGACGGCACGATCTGGATCAGCTTCAACGGAGAAATCTACAACTTCGAAGATCTCAACCGCGGGCTTGCAGGCCATCACCAATTCCGGACACGCAGCGATACCGAGACGATCGTTCACCTATACGAACAGCATCCGGACGGCTTTGTGTCCATGCTCCGCGGGATGTTTGCTTTTGCCCTATGCGATGAGGCGAATCGGACTCTGATCCTGGCGCGGGACCGCATAGGGAAAAAGCCCCTCTATTACTATCTGGATGACAGAAAACTGGTCTTTGCTTCCGAGATAAAATCCATACTTGAACACGGAGATCTTGATCTCAGCATTGACACTCAAGCGATCAGCGACTATGTCTCCCTGGGCTATATCCCCGCACCGAAGTCCATTTACCGGCGCATCCGAAAGGTTCGGCCCGGCCATTATCTGAAGGTCACGGGCCGGAATATCCGGGAAGTGTGCTACTGGAATCTTCAGTTTCACGAAGATGCCGCCTTGACGGAGTCCCAGTGGATTGAGCGATTCCTGGAACAATTCGAGGAGGCGGTGCGGGTCCGCCTTATGAGCGAAGTCCCCCTTGGTGCATTTCTCTCGGGAGGGCTGGACTCTTCCGCCGTAGTCGCGATGATGAGCCGGATTATGAGCCGGCCGGTCCGCACGGCCACAATCGGCTTCGAAGAAGATCAATTTGATGAATCCGAGTACGCCAGGGAAGTAGCCGATTATCTGAGGACGGATCACTATAAACAGACGGTTACGGCCGAAAAAATATCGACCATCGAAAAACTGGTCTGGCACTATGACGAACCATTTTCCGATTCCTCCGCCCTTCCGACCTATTATGTGAGCCGGGTTGCCAGAGACCGTGTTACCGTTGCGTTGAGCGGAGACGGCGGTGATGAGAATTTTGCGGGATATCGCCGCTATATCCTGGATGCCATGGAAAACCGCGTTCGCCGCTTTTTGCCTCACGCTTTCCGTAAAGCCTTTTTCAGCCCTCTTGCCATGGTCTATCCAAAAATGGATTGGGCGCCGCGCTTCCTCAGGGCTCGCTCCACATTTCAGAGTCTTTCATACGGCCCGGTGGAAGGCTATTTTGAGAGTGTCTCGATTTTCAGAAGGGATGATAAGAAGCGTATTCTTTCGGCGGAGATGATGCCCTCCCTCAATGGGTATTCGACTCTGGATTTGTTCCGGGATTACGGCAATCAGGCCGGCACGGAAGATCCGGTTTCTCGGATCCAATATGTCGATATCAAAACCTCTCTGACGGATGACATCCTTACAAAAGTCGACCGTGCGAGCATGGCGGTTTCACTGGAAGTGCGCTGTCCCCTCCTGGACCACAAGGTGATGGAGCTGATCGCCCGGATGCCTTCATCGCTGAAACTTCGCTCGAGCACCGGCAAGTATCTTTTTAAAAAAGCCATGGAGCCCTTTCTTCCACAAACCACCATTTATAGAACCAAGATGGGATTCGAAATCCCCCTGGCAGACTGGTTCCGCCGAGGAATCAAAGATTTTGCGAGAACCTTTATCGTGGAAAGGCAGGATCCATATCTTTCAGCATCCTTTGTAAACAAAATCTGGAACCAGCATCAATCCGGCCGCCGCGACCGCTCGATTCAGCTCTGGAACGTACTCATGTTCCGCCTCTGGCTTGACCGATTTATAGCATAAAATCACCTCAAATAGCCGGCTACGAATTATCACGAAGTCTTACAGATAATAATCTATTGACCATCAACCTAAAATCAGTATTATTGGATAGTATTGACTATCAATGAGGATCATAATGCTATGAATAGCGATGATAAACTGCTTACTTTGGAAGATGTAGCTGACAGGCTCAAGATATCCGTCAGCACTGTGCGCAGGTGGGTAAAATCAAGTGAATTAAGGGCTATAAAAGTAGGCAATCGTGGTCAATACCGCATAAGCCTGAGTGATCTTGAGGATTTTCTGGCTGAACAGGAATCTCAGCCTCCGGATACCACAGCGGTTGCGACGCTGAAACGCGGTCGCGAATGGCGTAAGGCCATTGACTGGGCAAGGGGGCATACCAAATATATTGTGGTTACAGGCGGCGTTATATCCGGTTTGGGTAAAGGAATTGCGGCCGCATCCATTGGGAAACTGCTCAATTCGCGTCTTATGATTGTGCCCATCAAGTGCGACGGATATCTCAACACGGATCCGGGAACGATGAATCCGATCGAGCATGGTGAGGTCTTCGTTCTGGATGATGGTGGCGAAGTGGATATGGACTTCGGCCACTACGAGCGCTTTTTGGGGGTCACCTGCCGGTTCGAGTGGAACCTGACCATGGGCAAGGTCTACAAGGCAATTCTGGATCAGGAACGCGAAGGTTTTTATCTTGGTCAGACGGTTCAGTTGATTCCGCATGTAACGGATGTAATCAAGGACTGGTTTTATGAGATTCCGGGACGCCTGCAGGCGGACATTGGCCTGATCGAAATCGGCGGCACAGTCGGTGACATGGAAAACGAGCTGTATCTGGAAGCCGTGCGGCAATTGCGCCAGGAGGTTGGGGAGCAGAATGTCCTGTTCGTGCATGTGACCTATATCCCCGTCCCGGCCGGTGTGGAAGAGCAGAAATCGAAGCCGACGCAGCAATCCGTTAAGCTGCTCAACGAGCGAGGGATCCGGCCGGATGTCCTTATTGGCCGGTGCAGCGAGCGGCTGACGGAAAAGATAAAGCAGAAGATTGCTTTGTTCTGCAACATTGATAAAACCGCCGTGATCTCCGGGCTGGATGTGCCTTCGGTGTATCAGATCCCGCTGATTTTTGAGGAAGAGGGGCTGACGGAAATCGTTCACAAGCGGCTCACCATCTACTCGCCGCCGCAATTGCAGGAGTGGCGTTCTATGGTCGACCGCCTTCTTTCGCCGGCGGGGCCTTTGATTCGAGTGGCCATCTGCGGCAAGTACACCAATCTGCATGATTCCTATGCCAGCGTGATCGAGGCCGTGCGTCACAGCGGGGCGCATATAGACGGACAGGTGGAAATCGCCTGGCTGGACACGGCCGAACTGGAGCGCAGCGGCTGCTCCTGCGCCGATTTTCTGGGCAAAGTGGATGCGGTTATTGTGCCCGGCGGATTCGGCACGCGCGGTATTGAAGGCAAGATTCAGGTGATCCGGCACTGCCGGGAAAACGGCGTTCCTTTTCTCGGCATCTGCTATGGCATGCAGCTGGCTGTCGTAGAGTATGCGCGGCACGTCGTGGGGCTGGCAGGAGCGCATACTACGGAGGCGGCGGAAGACGGCATTGAAGTGGCGGACCCGGTGGTTTGCATTCTGCCGGAGCAGGTAGGGATCACCCAAAAGGGAGGGACCATGCGGTTGGGCGGCCACGATATTATTCTCAGGGAAAACACCCGGGCGGCGCAATTCTACAGAGGCCAAAAAATCCGGGAACGTTTCCGACATCGATATGAAGTCAATCCGGAATATGTGGCGCGGCTGGAGAAAGCCGGCATGGTATTTTCGGGGCATGATCCGACTGGTACAATCATGCAGGTCATGGAACTGCCGGACCACGCTTATTTCATGGGATGTCAATTCCATCCCGAGTTGACTTCAAAACTGGAGGCGCCGGCGCCTTTATTCCGTGAGCTGATCGGCGCCGCTCTTGAAAGGAAGAAAGGGCTTCCGACTTAGGAGTTTTGATGAAAAACCGCACCAAAGCAATACTTGTGCTGGCCGACGGGCGCGCTTTCTCCGGATGGTCTGTGGGAGCGACCGGCGAAACCCTGGGCGAAGTGGTGTTCAACACTTCCCTTATGGGCTATCAGGAGGTTCTTACAGATCCCTCCTATCGCGGCCAGATCGTCACCATGACTTACCCGTTGATCGGCAACTATGGCTTGAACGCCGAAGACGTGGAAGCCGGGCGGATCGCCCTGGCCGGCTTTGTAGTGCGCGAAGACTGTGCGACCCCCAGCAACTGGCGCAGCCGCACGAGCCTTCACGAGTATCTCCGGCATCATGGCATTGTGGGGATCGCCGGCATCGATACCCGCGCTCTGACGCGGCATCTGCGTGAAGAAGGGGCGCAAACGGGCATTATTTCCACGCTGGAGATGAATCCGAAATCTCTTGCCCGGCGCGCCGCGGAGTATCCGACCCTGGACGGACGCGACCTTGTACGCGAAGTTACCTGCTCGGAACCATACGGCTGGACGGAAACGGTCTGGTCGATGAAAACCGCAGACCGGCGGAAAGAAAATCCGGATAGCAACAGACATTTCGTCGTCGCATATGACTACGGGATCAAGCGCAACATCCTGCGTCTTCTGGTAAATGCCGGGTGCCGGGTTGAAGTTGTCCCGGCCGCGACGCCGGCTGACGACGTATTGGCCATGAATCCGGACGGCATTTTCCTGAGCAACGGTCCGGGCGATCCCTCTGCCGTTGATTACGCCGTCGCGGAAACAAAAAAGCTATTGGGGAAGAAGCCGATCTTCGGCATCTGCCTGGGGCACCAGATTCTTTGCCTGGCATTGGGCGGACGGACCTACAAGCTCAAGTATGGCCATCATGGCGGCAACCAGCCGGTGATGGATCTGACAACGCAGAAGGTTGAGATCACGGCGCAGAATCACGGCTATGCGGTAGACATCGATTCGATGGAGGGCGACGTGGTATGCACGCACCTTAATCTGAACGATCAAACGGTGGAGGGGATGGAGCACCGGCAGTTGCCGGTATTCTCGGTGCAATATCATCCGGAAGCATCGCCGGGCCCGCATGACGCAGGTTACCTGTTTGCCCGCTTCATGGAACTTATAGAACGTCATTAATCTGAAAAGCAGGCCACGAATTACACGAAGTATGAATAGATTTTTTAGGTGCAATCCCTGGCGTTTTTAACTTCCTATGGAGAAACTGTGCCGAAGAGAACCGACATAGAAACCATTCTGATCCCGGGCAGCGGGCCGATCGTGATCGGCCAGGCCTGCGAATTCGATTATTCGGGCACGCAAGCCTGCCGCGTGCTCAGATCCCTGGGTTATCGCATCGTGCTGGTTAATTCAAATCCTGCAACGATCATGACCGATCCGGAACTGGCTCATCGCACTTATATCGAGCCGCTTACGCCGGATATTCTTGCACGGATAATCGAGCGCGAGAAACCGCAGGCGCTTCTTCCGACCATGGGGGGGCAGACCAGCCTCAATCTGGCCTATGCGTTGCACGAAAAAGGCATCCTGGCAGCGAACAACGTCGAATTGATCGGCGCCAGGTTTGAAGCCATCAGGAAAGCGGAGAGCCGCGAATTGTTTGCGGAAAGCATGCGACGAGTCGGACTGGAAGTGCCTCGCGGCCGGATCGTTCGCAGTCTTGAAGAAGCCCTGGCGTTGATGGATGAAATCGACTATCCGGTCATCCTGCGCCCTGCTTTCACCCTGGGCGGCACGGGGGGCGGCACAGCCTATAAGAGCGCGGAGTACAAGACAAAGATATCGCGCGCTCTCGACCTCAGTCCCGTTCATGAGGTTCTGGTGGAAGAGTCCGTTATCGGCTGGAAGGAATACGAGCTGGAAGTCATGCGCGACCGAAAGGACAACTTCGTGGTGGTCTGCTCCATTGAGAACCTCGATCCGATGGGTGTGCACACCGGCGATTCCATAACGGTTGCGCCGGCACAGACGCTGACGGACAAGGAGTATCAGCTGATGCGCGATGCGGCGCGTCTGGTGATGACTGAAATCGGCGTCGAAACCGGCGGATCCAATGTGCAGTTCGCCGTCAACCCGGTTGATGGCCGCCTGGTAGTCATCGAGATGAATCCGCGCGTATCACGCAGTTCGGCACTGGCATCCAAGGCCACCGGGTTTCCGATCGCCAAAATTGCGGCCATGCTTGCAGTCGGTTTCACCCTCGATGAAATTCCAAACGATATTACCCGGAAGACGCCTGCCTGTTTTGAACCCTCGATCGATTACGTGGTTACGAAGGTTCCCCGCTGGGATTTTGAAAAGTTTCCAAGCAGCAGCGATGAGCTGGGTGTTCAGATGAAATCCGTCGGCGAAGCGATGGCCATCGGTCGGAATTTCCCCGAGTCCCTCCAGAAGGCTTTCCGTTCGCTGGAAATCGGCCATGCGGGTCTGGGAGCTGACGGAAAGGATCCTGTGGATGTTTACAGCCCGAAAGCCGGCATTGCGGAGATGAAAAAGATCATCCGCCGGAGGCTGACGCGGCCGCATCCGAACAATCTGCTGTATCTGAAGAATGGTCTGCAGCTGGGGATGCCGGTTCGGGAACTGGCCCGACGCACGGGCATCGATCCATGGTTTATCCATAATATCGGGCGGATTGCGGACATGGAGACGGCGTTGCGAAGCCGCGCTTTCGCCTCATTGAGCCGGGAAGAATTGTTTGAAGCGAAGCGTTTGGGATTTTCCGACAGGCAGATTGCCTTTCTATGTTCCAGTACTGAAGCTGAAGTACGCCGGCGGCGCGCGCAGCTGAAGCTTGAGGCAGTCTTCAAAACGGTGGACACCTGCGCCGCCGAATTTGCCGCGGACACTCCCTACTACTACTCCGCCTACGAAGAGGAAAACGAAGCGAAGCCGAGCAACAGGAAAAAGGTCATCATCCTGGGGGGAGGTCCCAACCGCATCGGCCAGGGGATTGAATTTGATTATTGCTGCGTGCACGGCGTCTTCGCGCTCCAGGAGGAAGGCTTCGAGGTACAGATGATCAACTGCAATCCCGAGACGGTCAGTACCGATTATGACATTTCGGACAGACTGTTCTTCGAGCCTCTCACCTTCGAGGATGTGATGCGCATCATCGAAAACGAAAATCCATATGGCGTCATTGTACAGTTCGGCGGACAGACGCCGCTGAAACTGGCCATCCCGCTGGAGCGCGCGGGCGTTCGTATCCTGGGTACATCACCCGACAGCATCGATCTGGCGGAGGACCGCAAGCGTTTCGGCGCCCTGCTCCGGCGCCTGCGTATTCCGCATCCTCCTTACGGTACGGCAGCATCGACCGCCGAGGCACTGTCTGTCGCCCGCAAAATCGGCTATCCGGTTCTCGTCCGGCCGTCCTATGTTCTGGGCGGCCGTGCCATGAAGATCGTTTACGACGATCATATGCTGCGGCAATATATGCGCGAAGCGGTGAAGGCATCTTCCGAGCATCCGGTGCTGATAGACAAGTTTGTGGAAGACGCTTTCGAGTTCGATGTCGATGCTGTTTTCGATGGGCGCGATCTGCTGTTGGGCGGCATCATGCAGCACATTGAGGAAGCGGGTATTCATTCGGGCGATAGTGCATGCGTTCTGCCTCCATACCTGATAACGCCGCAGCAGCTGGAGCAGATTGAGCAGTACACGCATCAACTGGCTCGTGCACTGAAGGTCAAGGGCCTTCTTAATGTCCAGTATGCAATGCGTGACGAAGGAGTCTTCGTCCTGGAGGTCAATCCGCGCGCTTCACGAACCGTGCCGTTTGTCAGCAAGGCCATCGGATTGCCGCTGGCTAAAGCAGCGGCGCGCGTGATGGTCGGCAGGACATTAAAGCAGATGGGCCTGACCCGGCCGCCGCAGCCGCGGCACATTTCGGTTAAAGAAGCGGTGTTGCCTTTCAACAAGTTCAGCGATGTGAGCGTGTACCTGGGCCCTGAAATGCGCTCTACCGGCGAGGTAATGGGTATTTCCTACAACCTCGGCAGCGCCTTTGCCAAGTCACAGCTGGCTGCAGGGGGAGGTCTGCCGACCACGGGAACGGTGTTCTTGAGCGTAAACGACAATGACAAGTTCCGCATCATTCCTCTAGCACGCGATTTTGTAGAACTCGGATTTGATCTGGTGGCTACCGAAGGCACCTGCAAGGCATTGCGTGCCTGCGGCATTGCGTGTGATATTGTGTACAAGGTGGGCCAGGGCGAGCCGACTTCGCTGAGCCTGATACGCAAGGGAAAGATTCAGCTGATCGTCAACACGCCGTGGGGCAAGGTATCGCGCACGCACGAGTATGAAATCGGTCGTGTGGCATTGGCCCACAACGTGCCGTACATCACGACTCTGTCGGGCGCAGGCGCCGCCGTACGCGGTATCCGCTCAATCAAAACCAGAGCACTCTCCGTGTGCTGCCTGCAGGAATACCATGGGGGAAGGGATTGACGATTTACGATTTTCGATTGACGATTTATGGTTGAATTCCGACACGTTCGTTTAATCGCTGCGTTTGAAAAATTGCCGATAGGAAAAAGCTTCGATATTGTATATTCCATAGTAAAACCTACATATTTGTGATTGTTCTTTTCCCAATCAGCAATTGAAATATGTTCCCAGAAGATATCGCTTCAGTACATGTGGGCGCGGGCTTCAGCCCGCACGTCCGGCTTGAAGGCCGGACCCACGTGTGCGTAATGCCATCCTGTAATTCCGACCTCGTCGTCTTAAGGAATCATCGGGGGTAAATCCGGGGAATTCGTTCTTTATGCTTTTGGCGGCGCAGATATCCTAACCAATCTGATATCGCTGGCGACGGCTTCGGCATAAAATGGTTCTATTGAACAAGGAGGGCGGGCAGATGGGAAACCGTACGATGGCTGAATTATTCCGCGTTAAACCGAATTCAAAGTTCAGACTCAAAGGCCACGATCCGGCGTGGGAGCGCATTCAGGAAGCCAGGGGCCTGAGAAAAGAAGACGCCCGGGATAAAGCGCAGTCATTTCTAAAGAGAAGCCTCGAGGAACTGGCTGATGCCCAGGAAGTTCTCTGGGCAAGCGATACCTACTCGATTCTGATGGTACTGCAGGCGATGGATGCTGCCGGGAAAGACGGTATCATCGAACATGTCATGTCGGGCATGAATCCGCAGGGATGCCAGGTCTACAGCTTCAAGCGTCCCTCGGACGAAGAACTGGATCACACCTTTCTCTGGCGCTGCATGAAGGCTCTGCCGGAACGGGGCAGAATCGGGATTTTCAACCGTTCCTATTACGAGGAAGTCCTGGTTGTCAGGGTGCACCCGGAGTTTCTCGATAGGCAAAAGCTGCCGCAGGGCAAGCGCGGCAAATCGTTCTGGAAAGACCGATTCGAGGACATTAACACATTTGAAAAACACCTGGCCCGAAGTGGAACCGTCATCGTCAAATTCTTCCTGAACATTTCAAAAGAGGAACAGCGGGAGCGCTTTCTAGCCCGGTTGGAAGATCCGCGCAAACAATGGAAATTCTCGATGGCGGATCTGGAGGAGAGGAATTACTGGAACGATTACATGGAAGCCTTTGAGGATGCAATCAGGGAAACGAGCACTGAATGGGCTCCCTGGTACGTCATTCCCGCCGATCACAAATGGGTTGCCCGCGCCGCCGTTGCGAGCATACTGACCGAAACCATCCGTTCTCTGAATCTGAATTTTCCCGAGGTTGACGCGCAGCAGCGCAAAGAGCTGGTCCAGGCCAAAAAGCAGCTGGAAAAGGAGAAGCTCCAAGGGTAACTGCCGGATTTTCAACCATCATCTCCATTACAAATATGTCTTATGCCTTCGGCTAAGCATACATTAATGTAAATCTCGAACCTGTCGCTACCTTGCTGCCCCTGCCGGCCTCAGTAGAGAGTAAATAACTGTAATAAATGGTTTTATGCCGCTCCATAGCCCGGCTAAAATCCGCCTCCAGGAGTGTGGCATGCCTTTTGCAACAGTCTCCTTGATGAAAGGAGACGCGAATCAATGAAGCGTAAAATGATTTCCATACTGGTGGTTGCGATCATTCTGGCGGCACTGCTGGCTTTCCTGTCCCGTACCGGCATAGTCTCGACGAGTGGTGATACGGGGCAACTGGATGCAGCGGATTCGGCATGGGTTTCGGTTGCAGCAGCCCTGGTCATGCTGATGACGCCGGCCTTGGGTTTCTTCTATGGAGGGCTGGTTCGTCAGAAGAATGTGGTTTCCACCATTATGCAATGCGTCATCATTTTTGCCGTATCAACCGGGGTTTGGACGCTATGGGGCTATAGTCTGGCTTTTGCTCCGACGCATGGCGGTTTTATAGGGGGATTGAAGTATGCGTTTCTTCATGGAGTCGGCGCAGCTCCGGATCCCGCTTATGCGGCTACAATTCCCGGTTCTCTGTTTTATTTCTTCCAGCTGAAATTTGCCGCGATCACGCCGGCGCTGATCATCGGTGCTTTTGCCGAACGCATCCGCTTTCGTTCGCTGATCGTATTCGTCGTGCTGTGGACCACCTTTGTTTATGCGCCTGCCGCGCACTGGGTCTGGGGTGTGGGTGGATGGCTGAGGAATCTGGGCGCTCTGGATTTTGCGGGCGGAACAGTGGTGCACGTGCTGGCGGGAGTCTCGGCGCTCGGTTCGGCCATGGTTATAGGCCGGCGTAATAAAAGCGCGCACGCGGCACGGCCGAGCAATGTGCCCTTCGTCATTCTTGGTGCGGCCTTGCTCTGGTTCGGCTGGTTCGGCTTCAATGCCGGCAGTGCTCTTGCCATGAATGGCATAGCCGTGAATGCCCTGGTCACAACAAACATTGCGGCTGCCTTCGCAGCTTTGAGCTGGATGATTGTGGATTGGATTCTCTGGGGCAAGCCTTCGGCTACGGGCGCCGCCACGGGAGCCGTATGCGGACTGGTAGCGATTACGCCGGCAGCAGGGTATGTGGACTCCATGGCGGCCATTATTATCGGCCTGCTTGTCGGCATGATCTGCAGCTTTTCCGTAGTGTTGCTGGATCGCACCAGACTGGATGACACGCTGGATGTCTTTGCCTGTCACGGCATGGGAGGCATTTTCGGCGCGATTGCCACCGGATTTTTTGCGCAGAAACTGATCAATCCGGGCGGAGCGGACGGATTGCTGTACGGTAATCCGAAGCAGCTGCTGATCCAGATCGGCGCGGTCGCCGCCACGGCGGTCTGGGGATTTGTGATGTCTATCGTTCTGCTGAAGATCATCGACAAGCTCATGGGTCTCCGGGTGACGTCCGAGGAAGAAGAAATAGGACTGGATCTTTCGCAACACGGCGAGAGCGCTTACAGCGCCGACTGAGAAAAAGATACGGGATGGTACGCAGGCGGCATGGGATCGGAACCTCTTGAGATCCTTTTACCGCGACGGTTGAAATCATGCCGGTGAATGGAAGAGAGACAGCACCAATGATGGCAATGAACTCCAGACTTAAGGAATAAGACTATGAAACTGATTCTGTCGATCATACGCCCACATCGCCTTCAGGATGTCAAAGAAGCGCTTTCAAAAATCGGTGTCGCCGGTTTAACGGTCACCGATGTTCGGGGCGCAGGAAGGCAGAAGGGCCAGGTGGAACGCTATCGCGGTTCGGAATACAGTGTGGACCTTCTCGCAAAATGCAAGATCGAGATCGCCGTGACGGATGACCAATGCGAAGAAGCGATCCAGGCTATTCGAAAAAGCGCATTCTCGGGTGAGATCGGGGACGGAAAGATTTTTATACTCCCGCTTGAAGACGCCATGCGTATTCGAACGGGCGAACGCGGAGAGGATTCCCTGTAAAGGAAAGCCCGATAATTCTCTTTTGAGCAAATTTCCGGCGCTGCCTGGCGTTGTTTCAGGACCCTTCAATCCTTGCATGTGCGGCCGTCTCATGAATAAGAAAATCGAGCTGCTTCAGCATAAGTTCAGAGAAGGAAGATCGAAGCTGTTTCGATGTGTGACATGGGACTCCTCTGCAACAGAGCTTCTTGAGGCGCACACCTCACTCGTCGATGGACTGGTGAAAGAGATTTACGAGATTTCCTGCCAGGCAGCCGACCGTAAAGCGGGCCGGTCGGAAAGTTCAGGTCTCGCTATCGTGGCTACCGGAGGCTATGGAAGAAGGGAACTGAACCCATTTTCCGATATTGACATCGCATTCATACCATCGGAAGAAGAAGATCCGTGGGTCGAAGCTCTGGTTCACACGGCATTCAAACTTGTGATGGATGTATTTCTTTCTCTGCGCGATGTTCGGGTCGGGTATTCATTCCGTCCCGTTGCGGAAGCAAATGCCTGGGATTTAAGGACCAAAACGTCTCTTCTGGATCTGCGTCCAGTCTGTGGAGACACCGCTCTGGCGGATAGGCTTTCGCATCGGATCCGCGAGGTCCTGTCTCCGCTGGATCTTATGCTCGAATCTCCTTCTGCCGGGGATCGAAAGCGGAAATCGACATATTCTCTCTATTCGGTGGAGCCGAATTTTAAGGAGGGTCCGGGTTCATTGCGGGATCTGCATCGGGCCCGCTGGATCTTCAAACTGCTGCTGAAGGCGGATCATCACACTCTCGATCAGGCAATGAAATACTTCGCAGGCATATCGGAACGGCAGATCGCCGAGGTGCATGAGGCTGCAGACTGGTTCTGGCGGGCACGGACCTGGCTGCATCTGGCGGCCGGAAAGCATTCCGATGTACTGATAACCAATTATCAGGACCGGATCGCGCGCGAATTGGACAGCTGTTCAGCCCAGGAGTGGCTTTCAAAGCATCTGGCTCATTCCGAAACCCTGGCCAGATTCCGGGAGGCGGCGATTCGAGTGCTGCTCCGGGGACCGATGACTGTGAATGGAGTCCGTCTGGAAGACGGCACGATCCACCTGCAGAATGATTCTCTTAATCCGGTTTCCACAACAAGCGCCCTCCTTGTATCCCAACGGTATACCATCCCCATCAGCTTGAATGACCTGAATCGGCTGGAAGAAGCGCGCAAAGGAGCACTTGAAATCCATGAACCATCCGGCGAAGAGGTTTGGGCGCTGAACCAGATTCTGGGTGAAGGGAAGGGTGTTGCCGCCGCTTTGCGGGCCTTGTCGGAATTCGGGATTCTGGATCGATTTATTCCGAATTATTCGCGAGTAATGCGCTTCGTGCCTCCGGATCCTGCGCACAGCTATACGGTAGGGGAGCATTCGATGCGAATGGTCGCACACCTCGAAAGCTTGCGGGAAGGCCGGGATGCCAAGGAACAGCGATTCACCGAATTGCTTGGCCAGTGCCCTCATTTCGATATGCTGTGCCTGGCAGCGCTGCTGCATGATGCCGGGAAGCTTCATCCTGGAGCGGATCATTGTTTGTCCGGTGCGGATTTGGCGAAGTCGGTTTCGGCGCGATTGAATCTATCGCCCGAAAAAAGGGAAATCCTGGATGTCCTGGTCCGGCACCACCTCCTTCTGGTGCGCACGGCAAGACTGCACGATTTGAAATCTCCCAATGTCATCCAGAAAGCAGCGGAACAGGTTCCCAGTCTCGAGGCGTTGCGCCACCTCTACATCTTTACTTATGTTGACAATAGTGAGGTGTCAGAGAACAACTGGACCTCCATGGATCTGAGAGATATGGAGGACCTCTATATAAGAATTCAGGACCTCCTCTCATGCCGGTCCGGCGAAGAAACCGGCCGCAAAGCGCAGGAGGATCAGAGCGTGCTGATACGAAGAAAACTGGAGGCACTCCAGGTGAAGAATGAAAGCGCTGTTTTAAAACACTGCGATACGATGCCTGCCGGTTATGTTCTCAACACGCCCCTGGAAGAAATAGCGTTCCATCTCGAGCTTCTGGACAGGCTGGATGAGGAAAGCATTGTCTTAGATGTGTATAACCGTCCCGGGGAGGACTATTCAGAACTTACCATTTGCACGCCTGATGATCCCCGGCCCGGAATGCTGGCGAAGATCGCGGGAGTTCTTTATGGATGCAATGTAGATATCGTCAAAGCCCAGGCCTACACCATGGATAACAAAAGGAGAGTCGTTCTGGATACGCTCTGGATCCGCTGTAATGGAATGCAGATTTCGGAAACCAAAGCACGAAAGATTCAATCTGCCCTGAAAGAGGTTCTGACCGGCGGCAGGACGATTGAGAACTTTCTTCGGGCTGCAGGTGAGAATCCGCCCGACGGTATTATGGTGGACGCCATCGATCTTCATAATGATCTTTCGGAGGAACACACTGTCGTGCACATAGTGGCGCACGATCTGCAGGGCCTTCTCTATTTGATGACGCGAAGCCTGTCCCGTTGCGGCCTCGATACCCATTCCGCCAAAATAGCGACATGGAATGCACGGGCGGAAAATAATTTCTATGTCACCTCGATAGCCGGCGGCCAGATACCGGACCGGGATCTGGACTCGTGGACAAAGCGGCTTGCCGGTGAATTAAGGGGAAATGCCGCTTCAACCTAGCGCAGTGCGTCCATCAGATCTTCACATTTATCAAAAGGAAAACGCCACGGATTGCACGGATTTATAATGATGTCACATTTGTGATAAAGTACGGCCGCCGATGCGGGCTGCATCCGGACGGATTACCTGAACGGCAGGTTTTGTTAAAAGCCGGCATTTTGCTGAACCTCATCATTGGTCGGGTAAAAACATGAAATATGTTATCGGTGTTATGCGTCCAAGATTTCTGTTGCTGGCGGTTGCATGTGTTTTCCTCGGTTTATCGGCCGCCGTCTGGGCAGGACATACAATCGACTTTTGGCATGCCGTCCTCTGTTTCGTCGGTGGTGTGCTTGCTCACGGAAGCGTAAACGCTTTCAACGAATATGAGGATGTTAAGAGCGGGCTGGATTTCCGGACAATCCGCACCCCGTTCAGCGGTGGAAGCGGCACATTGGTTCCGGTGCCGCACAAACTGCCTGTTGCGTTGTGGACGGGAATCATCACTGCGGCCATTTGCATTGTCATAGGAATATACTTCTTCATGCTCCATGGATGGCCGATCCTGGCCATCGGGGCATTGGGATTGTTCGTAATTGTGATCTATACTCCATGGTTGAATAAGATCCCTCTACTGTGCCTGATCGCTCCGGGATTGGGTTTCGGCACTCTGATGGTAAACGGAACTTATTTTGCGCTGACGGGTGAATTCTCGTGGACAGCGCTGCTGATTTCTTTCGTCCCCTTCTTTCTTGTCAGCAATCTGCTGCTCTTGAATCAGTTTCCTGATGTCGAGGCGGACAAGACAGTCGGACGAAGACATCTCCCGATCACCGTCGGCAGGAAAGCCAGTGCCGTCATCTTTGCGGCATTTGTTGCAGCCACCTATCTGACTATTATTCTTGGGGTGGCAATCAAGCTGACTCCGCTATGGACGCTCATAGCTCTGGTTTCACTTATCTTCGCACTGCCGGCAGCCAAAGGCGCCCTGGCGCATCCGGACAATCTGGCAAAACTGGGAGCTTCGATGGGGCAGAATGTCCTTTCAAATCTGATCGCGCCGATATTGGTCGGCATAGGCTTGCTGGTCGGGTAATCAAAAGGGAGATCCCGGCTCTGCCGGGGAGGCAGAAAGAGTTGGACATATTCCGGAGCATGCTTGTGTCCTGCTGAAGCTGCTGTTGACAAGTACACGACACATGGTGAAGCTCATCATTGATATAAAAGCGGTCCACGTCCAAATCCAGCAGTAGGGAATGCAACGATTGTACTTGGTCGTGGACTTGGACGTGGTCCTGGACCAGCGTTTTTCAAAGCAAATAAGCCTGCAAAGACAATACAATTCCGCTGACTGAGCCTTATATAAATGAATCATTGGCGCCAGCGTTACGATATCTGCCATTCAACTTGGACTTCGACGTGGTCGTGGAATTGGTCGTGGTCGGCTTTTTGGAGGCCCCTTTGAGCGGCTATAATCCTGCCACCAGCTTTGCTGTTGTGATAGTTGCTCCGGCAACGTCCGTGGGAATCAGCATCTTCCTCGATGCCTATGGATTACAAATCCCGAAGACAAACGCTTCCCACCGGCCGTCCTCCAAAAATATGCTGGAATCGAGGGAGTCGTTGGTAATAAGGTGATGCATACGGAGAATCGAGCGGAGACCGGAGCATTAAATTTATAATACACAGAAGGAGGATTTGTGGACTCCCACCAGTCACGAAGGCAGTTTCTGCAGGCGGGTCTGGCTCTGCCGGCAGTCGGGATTGTTTCATCAGACCGTCTGGAACCGGTATTTCAGGAAAACCCGAGCGCTCCAAAGGTTGTCTATCGGACTTTGGGCAAAACGGGATTGAAGGTAACGGGCGTCGGATACGGTATCGGATTCGTGCCGGTCACGGATGTTGTTGCCCGCGCTGTCGACATGGGCATTAATTACTACGACACCTCCCGCGATTACGGAGAAAGCGAAAAGATTTTCTCCGGCGTGATCAAAGGCAAGAGAGACAAGATCATAATTGCCACCAAGTCCGGCAGAACAAAAAAGGCGCAGATACTGGAGGACCTTGATACCAGTCTCAAAGTGCTTGGTACGGATCATGTTGATATCCTGCATCTGCACGGCAGGGATAATCCGGCCCAGGTCCCGGACGAGTCCATCGAGGCGCTGGAAATAGGCAAGAAATCGGGGAAAGCCCGCTTTATCGGCTTCAGCTGCCACGATGTCAACAATATGGTTCCGTTTATTCTGAAAACGGGGAAGTTCGATGTCATCCAGACGACCTACGGCTTCCCCATCGGCGGACGCTATCGGGAGCAGGCGATTGCCAGGCTCCACGAAGCGGGCATCGGGGTCATCGCAATGAAAGTCGTCGTGGCTCTGTCGGGATTTAACCTAAAGACGGTTGAAAATCCACCCGCCAGGCCGAATGGCGATGGCCCGCTTGCAGGCATTAAGTGGGTTCTGCAGAATCCGGCAATCTCCACCACGGTCCCCAATATGCGGACCATTCCGCAGCTCGAAATGAATTTCCGGGCAATGTCGGAACGGTATACCCCCGCGGATGAGAAGCTGCTGACTTTGTTGAATGAGCAGATCCGGCCGGATTACTGCCGCATGTGCTACGAGTGCAAAGGCGTGTGTCCGAAGGGCCTGCCTGTGGCCGACATGCTGCGCTTCCTGTCCTACAATGATTTTTACGGCGATTACCATCGCGCGATCGTAAGCTTCAGAGACCTCGCGAGAGAAGTCCGTGATGTGCGCTGCAGTGATTGCGAATCCTGCGCCATTCAATGTCCGAACGGCGTGCATATCCAGGATCGCCTAATCCGCGCCCAGCAACTCCTGGCCTAAACAAATGGGGACAGTCAATCCCCCAAAAGGTGTAACGGCTCGTTTGGTTTCCTTCAAAATGACTTTGTTTTGACCGAAAATCGAGGTAATTTCTCGTTGCTCTGTTTTGTCCTCTCCTCAGTTGTTGATAAGGCCAATTCAAGGTAACTGATTAGGGGTAAAACAGTGCGCCTCAACTTGGGAATCCGGGTTTATTCTTTTGTCACAGCAAGGGGCACAGAAGAGTGATCCAATGCCCCCGTCATGGTTCCGCTGATGGTATTTCCGCTCAATGTTCCTGAAAAATTCATTCCGAGAGATTTTAAAAGAAGGGCGCCGTCAACAAGGGATGCCTTGTAAATCTGCATTCCTTTGACATTCGACTCCGGAATGTCGAAGAAGCCGGCAAATTCCCCACCGGAGTTCTGTTCAAATCGAAAAATGATTGTTGCAGTTCCCAGGTTTGCGGTCCAGCGCCCTTTAAGCGTTTCCCTGACTTTAGGAGACAAACCAAGCCGGATAACCGGAGGATCATACTTCTTATCTTTAATGAGGAATACCTTTCCCGTAGTTCCATCAGGATATGCCACCTGGGCTTCAATGCCTTTATCTGTAAACCGGCCTGAATATTGGACCGAAATCAGTGGAACTCCAAATCGCAGCTGATCGTTCTGAAGGAGAATATCTACGATCTGAGTGTTTATCACACCGGCATCAGGATAGTCCAGGAATCCGATCAGACTTCCATTATCCGCCTTCCGGAACCGGTACACGGTTCGTAAAGGAAAGCCTTCCCGGGTCGTATTGATGCTGGCCCATTCCCCCAGCAAACGGTCCATATCCCGGCCGGCTGGCTTGGAGCGTTTAAATGGAGTCAAAACCATGGAAACGGCCTTACCGCTCTGTCGCCAATTACCCGTGATCGTCTTGTTTTCCAAAGTCCCCGAATAGGAACCGCCAAGATCCTTTACGGTGAAAGCAAGTTTTCCATTTTCGAAACTTACGGATGTGGCAGTCAGGTTTTTTACTGTTCCCTGCTCCATATAGTGCACCGTGACTCCATAAGCGCCACCCGCGAGTTTATTTATGGCAATCTGGAGATTGAGTTTCTGTCCGGCACCCGCATCAAGATCGCCTTGCCACACACCGGCAGGTCCGGTCTGCGCCATCAGGGGCCAACTGATAACCAATAGATTCAGCAGAAGAAAACATATTCCTTTTTTCATTTATTTCACCGTATGATTGAGTTCAATGCAATGTCGTATCTTTATTCCGATTTTATTCATACCTCAGCGAATCGACAGGGTTCCCCCTGGCCGCCCTAACCGTTTGCCAGCTGATGGTAATAAGCGCTATGACAAACGCGCCAAGACTTGTAAGTATGAATATTTCAATACCTATCTCTGTTCTATACGCAAAGGTCTGTAGCCATCGTTTCATCGCGATATAGGCAACGGGCCAGGCGATTATATTGGCAACAAGCACCCACTTCAGGAACTGGCGGGAAAGGAGCAGAACGATATCCGTCACGGATGCGCTGTAGGCCTTGCGGATGCCGATCTCCTTGGTCCTTTTCTCCGTAATATAGGAGGCCAGCCCGAACAGCCCCAGGCATGAAACGAATATCGCCAGCACGGAAAGGTAATTGAACAGAACGCCCATTCTTGCGATGACCCGGTACAGGTTTTCGTAATCCTCATCGACGAACCCGTATTCGAAAGGAATTTCAGGGATGATTTCTTTGTAACTTTCTTCAAGAGCGGCCAGGGTTGTTTTAATGTTCCCGGGATTGACCCGTATTACCATAATGCCGCCCGGTTGAAGGGACATAACCAGGGGTCCGATCTTTGTCTGAAGCGGCATGTAGTGGAAGTTCTTGAGAACACCGATGACAGGCTTCTGCTGTCCGAGCAGTATAAGGGTTTTTCCGACTACCGATTCCCCTTCGCCCATAATCCTTGCCGCCTCTTCATTGACAACTACGGCATTACTGTCTCCGAAAAATCCTTCCGTAAAAAACCTGCCCTCCATAACTTCCATTTTGAACACGTCGGCGTAGTCCGCATCGACAGAGGCTATTTGGAACGGAAATTTCTCCAGCGGATCCTTGCCCTCCCATCCATCTACGAATGTGGTAGATATTAAATTTAAAGGAAGTTCCGATGTCCGGGTCACCGCGGCAACGGATGAAAGTTCCAATAATCTGCTCTTCAACGCATCGTACCGGGTAAAGGCTTCTCTCTGCAGTCTCACATAGACCAGATTTTCCTTGTCCAGGCCAAGCTGCTTGTTCTGGACATACCGGAGCTGGCAGTGCACGACAACGGTGCCGATAATGAGAATGACGGAAAGGCTGAACTGCAGGACCACCAGACATTTCCGCACAAAGGTCCCCCTTCTGCCCGATACAAGCGTACTCTTCAGCACACTGACCGGCTTGAATGCCGAAAGGTACAGGGCCGGATAACTTCCGGAGATAACGCCCGTAACCAGGGCGATCAGCAGCATCCGCCCGTAGAGACCGAAGTTTTCCACCAGCCCGAGGCTCAGGTCCTTCTGGGACAGGTTGTTGAAAACCGGCAGCAGAAGCTCCACAAGAACCAGGGACACGGCAAATGCGATCAATGCATAGACCAGAGCCTCTCCCATGAATTGCCGGAAAATCGCGCCTTTTCGGGCCCCGACCACCTTTCTCAGTCCGATCTCCTTCGCACGGTTCCCCGATCTTGCCGTCGCCAGGTTCATATAATTGATGCAGGCTATGAGCAGTATAATTCCGGCAACGAGACTGGACAGTCTTACATAGAAGATGTCTCCATTTTCGGCAACATCGGCCGCATACTTGCCTCCAGAGTACAGGTGGATGTCTTTCATCGGCTGCAGGTGCAATTCACCGTGGAGATTCGGATGAATTGTTTGCTTCAAATTCAGAATTTTTTCGCCAAGGCTTTGATACGGAAATCCATTCTGAAGCTGAATATAAGTGTAAAACATATTGTTCCACCAAATATCCATGCTCTGGCCATAGCCGTAAGCCGTGCGAAGCGTTTCAAAAGGGATAACGCAGTCAAACTGAAGATGGGAATTCGGCGGAACGTTCTTGATGATACCGGTGACATGGAAACTCAGCTCGTCATTGACAATCAGGCTCTTTCCAATGGGATCCTCGTCCTTGAAATACTTCGCCGCCATCTGTTCGGTCAATACAATGGTATTGGGATCCGAAAGAGCTTTTTCAGGAAAACCCTTTACGAAAGGGAATGAAAACATCTTGAAAAAATCCGGATCCGCGGGCAGAATCGCGTCTTCGACGAATTTATTGTCTCCGTATCTCAAAATTTCATTCACACATCCGCCTATCCGGACTGCTCTTACGATCTCCGGATAGTCGCTTTTCAGTTTCGCAGCCAGGGGGCCGGGGCCAATGGCAACATGTCCAGGTTCACCTTGATAAATGTGATATTCCACAACGCGATAGATGTCATCGGCATGCTCATGGAACCGGTCGTAGCTCATCTCGTCCTGCACCCACATGTAGATAAGAATTGCGGTCGTCAGCCCGATGGCAAGCCCCGCTATATTGATGCATGTAAGTATCTTGTTTCGCAGCATGCTTCGGACTGCGATTTTCAGGTAATTAATCAACATGAGGCCTCTCCCTTTTGTTTAATGCCGTTTCGGGTTTCCCGTTTCCCGTTAATGACAGAACGGAGAATGATGAAGGAGTATGAAAATCTGCGTCATTTACGATCCCATGTTTTCTGAAACGATGTGGCCGTCGAACAGGCGGACAATCCGTTGGGCGTATTCGGCGTATGTTTCCGAGTGCGTGACGATGACAATTGTGGCGCCCTGCTCGTGCAGCCCAGTCAACAGGTTCATGATTTCCTCCCCGTTTCCGGAATCCAGGTTGCCGGTAGGCTCGTCGGCCAGGATAAGCTTCGGATCTCCGATAATGGCCCTGGCCACCGCCACCCTCTGTTGCTGGCCGCCGGAAAGCTGCTGGGGAAAATGTTTCAGCCTGTGGGCGATCTTCAGCCGATCCGCGACTGCGTCAATCTTTTCCTTTCTTTCTTTCGATGGTGTCTTCAGATACAGGAGGGGAAGTTCGATATTTTCATAAATCGTCAACTCGTCTATAAGGTTGAAGCTCTGAAACACAAAACCGATATTGCCTTTTCTCAGGTCGGCCCGCTCCTTTTCCGAGCATCGCGACACCTCATCTCCCGCGAATTGATACGTCCCTTCTGTGGGATTATCCAGAAGGCCGAAAATGTTCAGTAACGTGGATTTGCCGCATCCGGACGGCCCCATGACCGATACAAACTCGCCTTCATTGATATTCAGGTTCACACTGTCCAGGGCCGTGGTTTCAACCTCATCGGTGGTGTAGATTTTCTTGATATTCGCCGCTTGAATCATGCTAAGCTCCTATTGTTATCTGATGACAAGCCTGTCTTTGTCGCCGTAGTTTTCATACCCGTTGGTCAGAACCTTCTCCCCCTCCTCAAGTCCTTCCGCTACAGTAAAATATTCCGGATTCTGAAGGCCCAGCCGGATAGGCCTTTTCAGGGCATGCTTTTCCGATGGATCCACGACATAGATCCAACTCCCCCCCGTCCTGTTGAAAAATCCTCCCCGCGGAACCAGGAGCTCCTCAGACACGATACCTTCTTCGAGCTTTATGTAGAGCGATAGTCCCCGGCGCAGATCGTCCGGTACGGTATCCTTGAAATCGAAGTCCACAACGAACTTGCCGTCGGTTATCTCCGGATAGATCTTGGAAACCGTCAGGGCGTACTCCTCCCCGGAATGCTCGAAATTCCCCGACTTGCCGACCTCCACTCGGGAAATAAAGTGCTGGTCGACCAGCGCGCGCACCTTGAATCCGCCCATCTCGTCTATCCGCCCCAATCTTTCTCCGGGAGCCTTGGATTGGCCGATTTCGGCGTTGAGCGAGGTTAAATGTCCGCCAATCGGCGCTGTCAGGGTGAGGTTCTCCTGTTTCTGCTTCACAATTTCCAGGTTGACACGCATTCTTTCGAGTGAAGCTTCCAGTTGGACAATCTGTTCTTTCCGGAAACTGATCTCCTTCTCTATGGACTCAGCCGTCAGTTCTTTTCTCTTCAGCGCATACTCGTATTCATCCCGTGCTGCCTGGTAGTCCTGCTCCGGAATGAGCCGATCTTCAAACAGGGACGCAAAACGTTTCAGCCGGCGCGTGGCCTGCTGGAGCTGGAAATCAACATCGGCAAGGTCGTTATTGAGCCGGAGCCTGTTCTGCTCCAGAAGCAGGCGGGTATCCCTCAGGTTGTTGCTCTGCTCGAAGAACTCCGCTTCCCGGTACATGATGTCGAGCAGAAGGTTGGTATTGGACAGTCTCAGGATAGAGTCCCCCTGGCCCACCATATTTCCGGCTTCAAGGAAAATCTCCTCGACCCGGCCACCCTCGACGGCATCAAGAAATGTGGTATTCCGGGGCTCCACAATCCCGACAACACGTATGTATTCCTGGAAAGATCCCTTCTCGACTGTCGAAATCTTCACCCGGTCGGCTTCTATGGTTAAAGTGGAATCGGCGGTTCTTAAAATGGCATACAGCGTTATGGATAGAAGAACTGCTACGGCAGCAACACCCCAGAGAACCTTGGGCCATTTCTTTCTTTTGATCTTTCTATCCATGGTCCGATTTATTCGCAATACGCGTGCCAGTTGCTGCGCGAATTTCCTATATCTTTAAGACGCAATGTATTAAACAAACAGAACCAGGGATGAGGACTTCATTGAGGTGTACGCCAGTGTACAAAAAGTGTCCGCCGGCGAACACCCGGGTATAGACGATAAATCCCAAAGCGCCATACAGACAGATACTTCAATTCGGAAAATATTTCGGATGTATAGCTTAGCGTCGAAGAAGCCCTGAAATGGATTCTGATCCGGCATAGGAATTCAGGCGCCTGAATTGCATAAAAAAAGCCTGGAGAGTATGATCGGGCTGCTATCCCACGTGAAACTTAGAGCGCTTCTGCCGGGAATGGGTTTCGAAAATATGATTTTTGTACGCAATAAACGGGAAGGGATGCCGTCGTGACGAAAGATATCGGCAAAGTATTGATCGTGGATGATGATGAAGATGTATTGAAAGCCGCGCGCTTTTTTCTGAAAAAGCACGTGCAATCCATCCACACGGAGAGGAATCCTGAAAATATCCCCGGTCTTCTCAAAAACAATACCTACGACGTTATCCTGCTTGACATGAATTTTGCCCGGGATGTCACCAGCGGGCGGGAGGGACTGCACTGGCTGTCGAAAATAATCGAAATCGATCCACAGGCAGCGGTCATCATGATTACGGCTTTCGGCGATATAAGCCTGGCGGTAACGGCCGTCAAACAGGGCGCGACCGATTTCGTTCTGAAACCGTGGCAGAACGAAAAGCTGCTTGCAACCGTAACAGCGGCCGGCAACCTGCGCAATTCCAGGCTTGAAGTCGCTCATCTCCGGTCCAGACAGGAACAATTGAGCGCGGACATGGATCAGCCGTTTCACGAATTTGTCGGCTCCTCCGCTGCCATGCAACAGGTGTTCAACACCGTTCTCAAGGTTGCCGGGACGGACGCTAATGTGCTGATATTGGGCGAAAACGGCACCGGCAAGGAACTCGTTGCACGTGCCCTCCATCGCAACTCCAACCGGAAAAACGAGGCGTTTATCAGCGTCGATATGGGGGCGATCAGCGAATCCCTGTTCGAAAGCGAACTCTTCGGTCATGTCAAGGGCGCCTTTACCGATGCGGCATCGGACCGCGCCGGGCGATTTGAAATCGCGTCCGGAGGCACGCTCTTCCTCGACGAAATCGGGAACCTGCCGCTGCAGATGCAATCGAAAATTCTCAGGGTGCTTGAATCGCGACAGATATCCAGGCTGGGTTCCAGCAAGACGGTACCCCTCGATATACGCCTTGTCTGCGCAACCAATATGAACATCCTGGAGATGGCTGCCGGAAAAGAATTCCGGCAGGACCTTCTGTACAGGATCAATACCGTTGAGATACACCTGCCGCCGCTCAGGGACAGAGGGGAGGATCTGCAGCTGTTGGCGGAACATTTTCTGAATAAATACTGCAGGAAGTATCACAAGCCGATGAAGAGCCTGGGCGCCGCCGCCCTCAACAAATTTTACAAATATCATTGGCCCGGAAATGTCCGGGAGCTTCAGCATTGCATGGAAAGGGCGATTATTCTCTGCGAATCCCGGGTTCTCAAACCGGAGGACTTCAATTTCTCGACGGCACCCGCTGAAGGCGAAGGGATTGTTTTTGAAAACTACAACCTGGAAGACGTTGAGAAAACGGTAATTCGCCGGGCAATAGACAAACACAAGGGAAACATCAGCCAGGCGGCAGACGAACTGGGGATGACCCGGGCGTCTCTGTACCGGCGGCTGGAAAAATACGGATTATAGATGTTCTGGAAAACTTTTCAATTTCGCATCATCTTAAGGGTACTGCTCCTTGGGGCAACCCTTTTGCTGTTCGCTTTTCTTGTTCTGCAAAACGGGAAGCCTTTTCTGACCATCGCCGTTTTACTTATTGCCGCATTTCAGGTTTACGCCCTGATTCATTTCGCCATAAAAATTAACAGGGATCTGAGCCGTTTCCTTCTGTCCATCAAATACGACGATACCTCCCAGACTTTCAAGAGCGAAGGACTCGGTTCCTCTTTCGCCGAATTGAAGGAGGCATTCGAACTCATAATGCGAAAGTTTCGGGAGAAGCGCTCGGAAGCGGAAGTGCACGCCTGGTACCTGAACACGATCATACAGCATGTCGGCATAGGATTGCTGGCATATAAAACCGACGGGACAGTGGACCTGATCAACAGTCCGGCCAAAAAGCTGCTTGGTGTTACGCACCTTAGGAACGTCCGGGACCTTGAACGAATTTCACCGGATCTTCTCCCGCTGTTACGGCAGCTTAAACATGGGGATAAAAAACTGATTAAGTTGTTACGCGAGGATGAGGTGCGTCACATTTCCCTTTCCGCCTGCTCCTTTCTTCTGCGTGACGAGAAATACCTTCTTGTTTCCCTTCAGAACATACAGACCGAGCTGGAAGATAAAGAGATGGAGGCGTGGCAGAATCTCGTGCGGGTTCTGACCCATGAAATCATGAACTCCATAACCCCGATATCTTCGATGACAGCCACTCTTCTGGACATTCTGGGATCCTCCGAAAAGGATTTCGATACGGATGATAAGCGCTTAAAGATAGATGAAATCGAGGATATGACCGAGGCGCTGGAAACAATACATCAAAGAAGCCGCGGCCTCATGAACTTTGTAAACAGCTATCGCAACATGACACTGATTCCGGAACCGAAATTCTCGATCCTTCCCCTGTCAGAGTTTTTCATGAGAGTGGAAACGCTCATGAAATCCAGACTGTCTGACTGCGGCATCCGGTTTCAGAGGACCGTGGAGCCCGAGACGCTTGAATTAACAGCCGATCCCAATCTTATGGAACAGGTAATGATTAACCTTGTCCTGAATGCCATTCATGCGGTGAACGGAAGGAAGGAGCCCCGCATCAGGATTTCGGCCTCATTGAGCCCGGAAAACACTATCATCGTCACTGTCGAAGACAACGGTGTCGGAATTACCGAAGAGGCTCTGGGGAAAATCTTCATTCCATTCTTTACTACGAACAAACAGGGATCCGGCATAGGACTCAGCCTCTCGCGCCAGATACTCCGCAAGCACAACGCCACAATCAGCGCCCGCTCGGAACCCGACCGGGGAACCGTTTTCACGATGCGATTTCATTGACACTAAAAGCAGTCCGGTTGGAAGCCAATTTCAATGTTTAGATCCAAGATCTTCGCGAGTTGCCTCAATTTATCGGAAGCCGGCCTTCTGCTATTTGTTTTTTCCAGGACAAACGAGTGCGCATACGCGCGGTCTCAAATGCCTCCATCGAAGATAAATGGGCTCATTCCGGCTAAATCAACTTCGGGATTCCGGCTTATGCTTTGCCGAGGGCTCTCAGTACTTTATCGGGCGTGACCGGGGGAGCGATCCAGTGACCGATGGCGTTGGCAACGGCGCAGACCGGAAGCAGGGGAGCCGCCATGCAATGGCTGATGCCGGTTGCGCCATAGCAGGCGTTCCCGGATCGGGTTTCAACGAGGTCTGTTTCAATCGGTCCCAGATCCAGCATCGTGGGTTTCTTATACTCCCACATATTCGTGCTGAGTTTCACGCCTGTTGCCTTGTCGTAAATCCATTCTTCCGATAATCCGCCTCCCTGGCTGAAGAACATCGCCTGATGCAGCTGGCCTTCAAACGAAGTCAATCGCAGCACCTTGCCCGGATCGCAGACGACCGCAAATTTTGTCACTTCCACGCCGCCGGTATCCGGATCCACGGCTACTTCGCAGAAGCTCGCGTTCATGACATCCAGGATTTTTCCCATTTTATGCCATGTTGTTTCCGGCGGCCTTCCGAAGAAAGTTGCGGTGATGTCCAGATCATGATCGCCGAACCCTTCATCCGCGATAAACTGTCCAAACGGGATGCCTTTGTTTGGATCCGATTTCGGAAAAACCTTCGTATCCGCCGTATCAAGATCCTCCGGCCTGCACTTGAACTTTAGAGAAGCCAGCTCCAGAAGAGCTTTCCTGCAAGCCACAGCCGCTTCTTTCATCACCCATGCGGATGCCGAGGTGCCGTCGCTCCCACCGCCAACGGGGGTGAAAATAGCCTTGTTGTCATAGAGAAGAATCACATCTTCAACTCTTGCTCCCATCTCTTCTGCGACAACCAAAGCGCAGGCGTCTGAGGCGTAGATGCCGCACCAGGGCCCCTTGAGCGGCACGTAGACTTTATTGTCTGCCTGAACGGTAACCGTTGCGGTATAGGGCTGCTGGGCGTGCCGCGGCGATTGGGCGTACCGGAAGCTCAAGCCATGAAGCCTGCCGTCGGGGAGCTTCCTGGCGCCGGCCGGATGCCACTTCCAATTCATCGCCTTTTTGCCCTTTTCCACGCACATCTTTAAGCTGGGAGGGATTCCATTCGGATCATCCACGGGGCCATGGACATTTTTAAGAGCGATGTCTATCGGATCCATGCCGAGCTTTTCCGCAACGATCTGCTCGGCTACAGTCATGGAATCCCAATTGTACGGAGAAGTCTGGCTGCCCGTAATTTTGCCTGAACTTGTAAATGCCGATCGAGACTCATACTTCATATTGATGCACCGGGTGGTATTGAAAGGACTGGACATCCCTTCATAGGCGCCCATATCAAAAGAGCGGGCATTTTTCCCGGGAGCTCCTGAATCCCCTATCTGAGTTTCATAGACTCCGGTAATCGTTCCGTCCTTTCTGAACCCGATTTTTGTGTGCATGTATCGCTGCGGATTTGCGGTATAGAAATCATTCTGCCGGATGTTCATGCACCGGACGGGCTTTCCGGTTCTCTTGGACAGCAAGGGAGTAATGAGGGCTGCACGGCGGATCATCCAGTCGCAGTACTTTCCGCCCTGGAATGTGGTGCCGCGGTACAGCCTATCGAAGGTGAGGTCGTACATCGGAAGCAGCTGAAAGGAGCCCCATGTGGGGCTTACGCCCTCAATATAGAGCGTCAGGCCTTCGTATTTCAGCGGCTCCTGCCCCCACCATGAGAGGCTCCCGTTTGGATTCGGCGGATGCGAAGCCGTCAGGGAGTGAATCCAATCAAATTCGACTACGTGGTCCGCTTCTTTGAAAGCCGTTTCCACATCTCCGGCGATGAAGGGTTTGGATTTTGCATTCTTCGGATCGACGCGAACGAACGTCCCGCTTGGTTTGAACGCATCTCTGGGATCCACAATGGTTGGAAACACCTCCCAATCCACCTTGATCAGTTTCAGCGCTTCATCGCAAATTTCCGGTGTCACGGCGACAACAACGGCGCCTATCTCTTCATTTTCCGTATCCGATTCGTCGGTGAGCAGGGGCTCCCGGGTTCCTTTCATCGCCTGGATTTCCGGATCTTCCCAGGTGACGATATCCACCACGCCTTCCAGTGCCTTTGCCTTGCTGATATCCATGCTCTTTATCTTTGCGCGGCCGTGGGGATTTCTGAGGAATTTTGCGTGGAGCATATCCGGCACAACATAATCGCTGCCGAACTTGGCTCTGCCTGTGGCTATGGTATAGGACAACCTGCCGGGAACATTTGCTCGACCGACGGCTTTAAATTGTGTTCTCTGTCCGTTGCTGCCTGCGATGTCTGCCATAGTGTCGCCTCACGAGTGGAATTTTCAGGGCCATTAATGGAGGCGATTGTACTACTAAATGCAGCTGCGAATTAACACGAATCTTCGCCCATACTTTTAGACCTGGTGTTCTTTGCGCACGACCTTGCGGGCGCCGCTGTACCATGCGGTGCTCCAGTCTTTTGGGGGAATGACTTCCTCGAGACGCTCCAGCTGGCCGATGCGCATGAGCCGGTCATAAATCAGCTGCCAGGCGCACGGCTTCCCCGAATCCACTTCGCACCGGCCTTCGATTGATCCGCCGCAGGGTCCGTTCAGCAGCCGTTTGGCGCATCGCGTCACCGGGCAGATGCCGCCGAAATGCTCCAGCATGCAATTGCCGCAGCCCATACACTTCTCTGTCCAGATTGCCTGGTCCTCCAGAACGCCGAGGAATTGCGTATTCAATGCGGCATAGACCGGCTTGTCCGGAAAACGTTCCGCGATCGCCTGTACGCCCGCACCGCAACCGAAGGATACAATCGCTTCGACTTTGGATGCCGGTTCCGCCAGATCTTTCAGAAACTCGTTCTCGCATTGGCGTTCAATCGTTATCTGGATGATTTCCACCGGATTGCGATCGAGCCGGCGGGCCATGCGGACGGCATAGGAACTGATGCTGACCTCGCGTTCGCCGCCTGCCAGACAAACGGTCACACAGGTGCCGCAGCCCGCGAAGAGGACCTTTTTGTGCCGTTCAATAATGGATTTCAATTCTGTGATGGACTTGGGTGAGGCAACAATCATGATTTTCCTGCACTTTCCTTGTTTTCAGAAACCTTGAGAGGATTTGGGCCCAGAGTTCCGACCGTGGTTACGGCTTCCTGCATGTATTGCACAAATGCCGAAGCCATCGTGTCCGTCAGGTTCACCATTTGGAGCCGCTCGGCTCCAAGGCCGATTTCGTCAAGGATCGAGCGGATCCGGTCCGTACGTTTGCGCGCCCGGAGGTTGCCGTCCACGAAATGGCAATCTCCCTCCAGGCAACCGACGATCAGAATTCCGTCGACACCCTTTTCAAAAGCCTCCAGAATGTGTTCCATTTCGAGCTTGCCCGTGCATGGTGTCGACACGATCCTTATTCCCGACGGATACTGCATGCGCTTTAATCCTGCGAGGGCTGCGGCCGAATGGGCACAGTAGTTGCAACAAAAGGCGATAATCTCCGGCTCCCAAGGCAATTCCCGTTGAGTCATCGGGAACCTCCGCTCGCAAGCAATTCATCAAGCATTGCCACCACCGTATTGCCCTCCTGATGCTGCAGCATGATGGCTCTGGCCGGACAGGCTGCGGCACAGCTGCCGCAGCCCATGCATTTGGCACTATGAATCTCAGCCTTTTTGAGGGCGTTGATGGACGGCGCCCCATAAGGACAGATTTTGACGCACGTAGCGCATGCCACGCATTCGGCCGGATTAACAAGCGCAATCTGCCCCATGATTTCCAGTTGAGGTTTCGAGAGAATAATGGAAGCGCGCCCGGCTGCAGCCCGGGCTTGAGCGATCGTTTCGTCCACAAAACCGGGAGAGTGTGCCAATCCGCATACGAACTCGCCTTCGTTGGATAAATCCACCGGTCGAAGCCTGGGGTGGGATTCCAGGAAAAATCCGTCGGAGTTCAAGGCGCTGCGAAGCATTCTCGAAAGCTCCGGATTGTCAACCGCAGGAGCTATTCCGGTTGAAAGCACCAGCAGATCCGGAATGAAAACAATCTCGCGGTTGATGAAGGCATCCTGAACCGTTAGCTGTAGCCGGCCGCTTTCTTCGACAACTTCCGGCCTATACTCCTCCGAATGGAGAATAAACTGGATCCGCTGTTCGAGAGCCTTCTGATAAAGCTCTTCGTGGGATCCACGGACCCTGATATCAGAGCCGATGACGGCGATTCTGGAAAGCGGCAGAAGCCGCTTGATTTCCAGGGCGTTTTTAACAGCTTCCGAACAGCAAATGCGGCTGCAATACGGATGTTTCTCGTCGCGGCTTTCCACGCATTGAATCATGACGACGGTGGGGTCCTGTTTGTCATGCAACCTGGACATCAGATTTCCGCCGGCCATTATGGATTCCAGCTCGCCTTGAGTCATTACGTCAGGATTCCTTCCGTGGAGGTACTGTTCCGTCTGTCTTTCCTGCCCTCCCGTCGCCACGATGACTACTCCGTGCTCAATCGATACTTCCTTCCCGTCGGCGTTCAGAACGCTTGTGAAATTGCCCACCTGGCCGGATATCCTGAGGAGACTGGAATTCAGGTGTGTGCTGATTTTCGGATTGGACAGGGTTGTGGCTATCAGGTTTTGGAGGCAGGCACGAACATCAGGAATCTCCAGCGCCGAATGAAGATTCCGCAGGAGTCCCCCGAGGGCAGACTCACGCTCAACCAGGTGCACTTTAAATCCCTGGCCTGCAATACTCTGCGCCGCAGTCATGCCTGCCAGTCCGCCTCCGATGATCAAGGCCGAAGCGATGACCGGCAGCTCATAAAGCGGCAGTTGCTTCAAATGCCGTGCCCGCGCCACAGCCATTGAAACCAGGTCCATGGCTTTGGATGTCGCGGCGGCAGGATTATCTTTGTGAACCCACGAACATTGATCACGGATATTCGTCATCGCAAACAGATACCGGTTTAGGCCGCTCTCGCGCAGTGTTTCCTGAAACAGCACCTCATGCGTCCGCGAAGAACAGGAAGCTACAACCAGCCGATTGAGCCGCAGCTTGCGAATCACTTCCTTAATATGCTGCTGGCTGGCTTCAGAGCAGGTATAAACGTTTGCTTCAGCGTGATGGACGTCGGGCAGTTTTATCGCTTGCCTTACGATGCCATCCACGTCCACAACGGAAGATATGTTGTGCCCGCAATGACATACAAATACTCCGATGCGCGGAGGTTCATCGGCGACATCCCGTTCCCATGGATATTCGTGGCGCTGAATCATCGTTCCGCGCACGGCAGTTAATTGTTCCATTGCGCGCGCAGCAGCCGCTGAACCCCGGACGACTGATTCGGGGAAATCCAGGAGCTCCTGAGAAGATCCGATCCTATAAATGCCCGACGTCGAACCACCCTGGGTGGTTTCAGCGACCAGGCGGCCGGCGATTTCCTGCATATCAGGAGTAAAAATGATACTGCCGACTTCTATCTCCAATTCCGCAGGCTGCTGATCGAGCAGGATTGCTCCCGCAGCGCATGCCTTCACGCACTGCATACACTCGCTGCACAGGCCGCATGAAAGGCAGCGCCGGGCCTCGAACATGGCTTGTTCCGGGCTAAATCCCAGATCGGTTTCACTCCCATTTTTCAGCCGTTCCGCAACGTCCGTTTGAAGAATTCGAGGCGGATCCTGTCGCGGGGCATCAGGTCTGGGATTGGAGGCGAATTTCACAGGATTTGATGATGGCGAAGCATTCGTTGATATCCTTGCGGTCTCCGTCCTGCGGATGTTGGCGGCGCCGCGGATATAGGCATCGATCGAGTCTGCAGCCCTGTGTCCCTGCGCAATGGCTTCCGGAGCCGTTGCGGGGCCCAATACCGCGTCTCCTCCGGCGAACATGCCTTTAATGCCGGCGGCAAGAGTATCCTTGTCTGTGAGGATCCGGCCACCGGGCCGTCTTTCCATCCCGGATTTTATCGGCTCGACTTCACGCCCGATTGCCACGATAACAGTATCGGCTTGCAGCTCAGAAACCTGGGAATCGTCAAATATGGGATTGTACCGCCTGTATCCCCGGTAGTTGTCGTACACACTGGTGCAGGCGCGAAATACAACGGAGGAGACCTTCTCTCCCTGAGCTTCAAACCTGGTAGGATCCAGGCCATTGTGAAAGACAATTCCTTCCTCCAGAGCCTGCCTGATTTGTTCCAGATCTGCGGACATTTCAGAAAAGCTTTCGATGCAGGCAAGGAGCACGCATTTCACGCCCGCCAGACGTATCGCGCAGCGCGCAGCGTCCAATGCAAGATCGGAACCGCCGACAACCAGAACATTGGGACCGATTTTTGGATTTTGGCCGTCATTAGCTTTATGAAGAAAATCCAAAACACCGAAAACTCCCCGGGCATCTTCGCCCGGAATGCCGAGCTTCCGGCTCTTCCATGCGCCCGTAGCCACGAATACCGCATCGAATCCATCGACGCGCGCAGAATCGCCGTTTGATGACGCTTCGCGCTTGAGAATATCCTCAGGTGCAGAAACGGATGTGCCGGTCCTGACTTCGATTCCAAGGCCGAGCATGGACTGGATTTCCTTATCCAGAACGTCCTTGGGAAGGCGATAGCCGGGAATGCCGTATCGCAGCATCCCACCCAACTGGGGCTTTGCTTCGAATAGCGTCACGCCGTAGCCCATCAACGCCAAATCCGTCGCGGCCGTCAAGCCCGCCGGACCACTGCCGATAATGGCGACTTTGTTTCCCGACATTGGGGGTGAGGATGGAAATGGCGGATAAAGATCCGGTTGGGTATGAATGTAGTCGCCGAGAAACCTTTCAAGGCTGCCCAGAGATACGGCCTCGTCTATCTGCCTGCGATTGCAGCTCTCACGGCAAGGCTGCCTGCATACGCGCCCGACCGAAGCCGGAAGAGGGCAGCGTTGCCGGACAAGATCGTACGCTTCCGTGAATCTTCCGGCAGCCGTAAGCGCAACGGCGCCTTGAATATTGACACCGGCCGGGCAACGGCTCTTGCAGGGCGCCTGCCCCTCCGCCTTTGAAATTGCATAGGCGCTGGGAATCGCCTGAGAATAGCACCTGAAAATGGCTTTTCGCGTCTGCTCGCCGCCTTCAAACTCGTTCGGAAGGTTAACGGGACAGACCTCGGCGCAGGCGCCGCAGGCATCGCACTTCCTGATGTCCACATAGCGCGGATTCTGCCGGATACTGACCCTATAATTTCCCGGTTGGCCGGCGATTCCTCGGATATCCGCCAATGTGATGATTTCAATGTTTCTATTCCGGGCGCACTCAACCAGTTTTGGGGACAGAATGCACATCGCGCAGTCGCCGCCTGAAAGCGTCTCGTCAAGCCGTGCTATCCGCCCGCCAATCGCGGCCTGCGAGTCCAGCAGATATACTTTGAATCCGCTGCCTGCCAGATCGAGCGAAGCCTGGATGCCGGCAATGTCCGCGCCGCAAACCATTACCGCCCCAACCATTTCCATACTCATATCATTTCCTTCGAACCTTGGAGTCTTGGAGCCTTGGAGTTGACGCTGAGGCTCAATGACGCGAAGACGCTAAGACTGAGAGTTTGACAGCGCCGACCTTCCGATAGACTTCTTTCGGCGCTCGAACCTGCCCGTCGACCGTTAGCAGATCCTCTATGCGAATACCGAAAAGACGTTCGTTTTCGGTGAGGTATGGCCGGATCAGCTGCCAATCCTTGTCGGTGAGCGCCGAAAGCACGCCTCCGTTCAGCTGCCTTTCCACAACTTGTTTGTGCGGATCGCGGATGTAGATTGCGCCGCCGCTGGCAAGTGAGAAAAGGTTGCTTCCGGGATAAGGCGTTGACTGAGGAATCAATCGGCCTCGTCCGTCGAATTCGATGCCGTTCAGAATGACGAATCCGCCTCCGGCCAGCGGATCTCCGGCCATAAACGATTCCGCCAGAAAATCCAGGCAGGTCCCGTTGATGACGACGCGCGGGCGTCCTACGGCATTTATCAGCGGACGGCCTGCGGCATTGCCCAAAACATATACTTCGCCCCCTTTGGCTCCATACATGAATGTCTGGCCGACATCGCCATAGATCACCAGCTTGCCGCTCCTGGCGATCTGAGCAACCTGATCCTGAGCATTGCCGTGGATGTAAACTTGAAGACCATCCATACCGCTGGCGGCGTAGTCGCCGACGGACCCATACAAATCGATGCGGACATCATTTGTTTCCGGGCCGAGACCGGAGCCGTGAAACCGCTGTCCGCGCAGTCGATACACGATGAAGCGTTTCCATCCCGCCCGGTAAGCTTTTCGGAGAAGAATCGCATCGCAGTCGTCCCCTTCCGGCGGAAAATCGCGGGCATCGATCACCAATACATCTTCACCGGCACGCGGCGCCGTAAGGCGCTCACGGGTAGCCCAGTCCACCCGGCGCCAGTAGCGGCTCGCCGCTTCCCCAAAGAGCGGAGCGCTGTCAAAAAGCTCTTCAATCGTCTTCTCCGCAACCCAAATCACTGTGGAGCGTCGTTTATCGCCCGTGAAGAAATGCCTGTCTCGCAGGAGAGAAAGCAGCTCGATGGCGGTTGCACGCGATGTGGCGTTGCCGGTGCACTGAACGATCAGGCGGCAGAACCGCATCAGCTCGCCCGGCGACCAGGACGGCAAATCCAGAACATAGCTATAAAGGGCACTCACGTTGCCTTTCTGCAGCCATTGGCTTACGAGTTCCCGCAGACCGTCCAGTGCGGGCTCCTGATGAATTGCCTCTTCCGCCACATCGCACCGGATCGGGCCGGAATCCAGTTTGATCTCATAGCCAAACTTATTAGTGCACGCCAATGTTTTCCGGCCATACTCATCGGAGTCGATAGTAAATATAAAAGCACCGCCGTCGGTGCTCGATCCGCCGCGTGCATTCCAATATTTGTCGGCTACGGGACAGAAACGCATGTCCTCTTTAGCCAGGCTGCGAAGGGTGGCATCAATCGCCTGCTTTTCGGAGCAGATCAAACCGATCTGAACGTCTCCGCTGTCGGAAAGGGCGAAAACCTGTGGCCGCAGCATGGCCGTATCGGTTATGCCCAGCAACTGGACTCTTTTTTTGTCCGGCTGACTGCGGGCAATGATGAAGAACCACGGCCCATCCGGTGAAGCATGGATGTGGGTTGCCTGGATCTGCCGGTAGATTGTCTGTTTTTCAGGCGGCAATTGATCGAAATCCAGTTCGGTTGTGGGAGCCAATGCCTCGATGATGTATTCCAACGGGTATTTGTAAACGCGGTCCCACAAATCGAAAAGCTGAACGGAGACTTCCGTGTCTGTAAGAAACTGCTGGCGGATATTCCGCTGCCGCAGATACTCGCAGACTGAGTAATAATTGGCGAAGTCGCCGTTATGCACCAGCGCTTCGTTCAAGCCGACAAATGGGTGCGCCCCGCCCGGATGCCAGACGCGGCCTTTGGTCGGATACCGCTGATGGGCAATCCATGCGTGCGCTTTAAAATCCTGGAGCCGGTAATATTCGATATTCTGTTCGGCATAGCCGACCAGCTTAAAAACCAGCAGATCTCTTCCGTGGGAAAGCACAAACGCGCGTTTCTCTCCCAGGGAAGCGTAATACCTGTCATTAAGACGATAGGAATTCCGCCATACGAATTCGTCCTCCAGATCACGAGGGGAAACCTTCTCGAGCCCGGTCTGTTGAGCGAATTTTTGCAGGACATCCGGCTTTGCGCGAACGATATAGCGATGGACATCCGGCGGACACACTTCCAGGCCGGCGATATCACGGTAATCATCGATGTGCGCCTGTCGGATCGATGCGGCCACATCAAAATGCGGCAGGATGAACTGACGCTCCAGCTCGGCATGACATGCCGGATCCAGAAGGGCGATCTGAAGAAGATAGTGGTTGTCCAATACTTCGCGCGAAACACCCATCTGCTCCGGCGTGAGGCCGACGGCGGCAATACCGCCGCCTTTCCCATTGCCCCTGTTCTGCATCTGGATGGACGGTTCATAGATAAACCGCCCTGCCAGCGGTATCGTGCAGGCAAAGCCCGTGACTCCGCATCCTCCTTCTTCGGCCGACTTCGACAGGGAAGCCGGAGTCGAACCGGAATATATCTGCGACCGGGTTGCCAGTAATCGTTCAGCAATCGTTTTCACTTTCAACACTCCAAAACCAGCAAAAGAACATGTAGGTGCGGGTTTTTGCGCGCCGTCCGGCCTGAAGAGGCTGTCCCACGGTTGTTGTTTTGATGAGAAGCCGAACCCGGGGCCGCTGATGAGACTGTCTCAAAACTCAACAATAGGGCTGAAAACCATGGTGGCGATGACGCAATCTGCATAAGCAAAGATTTCCATGTGGGTCGCGGCTTCAGCCGCGACCTGGAGTTTATACATTTATCAGGCGTCGCGGCTGAAGCCGCGACCCACATAATTCACATCATTCCTGCTCTAATCGGCGCTTCGCTTCCATTCATTCCGCGGCTTTTGAGACAGTCTCGGAATCCCGCCGGCGCTCCAGGTCCAGCCCTCCCTCAATTCGGCAACCGTTGGACAGCCTCTGAAGGCCGGGCCCACATGTCTACTTGTTTTAAATACTCTTTTCAGCCCGCGTGTTCCGCCGCGTCCGCGATATAGCAGAGGACGCCACTGCGGCCGCGAAGCTCGCGGATGGATTTCATCCGCAGCCGCCTTAATACCGCGATCATCTGTTCGTGCCAGGCATTCTGAAGATTGATCAGTCTCTGTGCCGCCCAGTTCAAATCCATCAGCGTGATCAATTCAGGATCGGTCGACGCAATTCCACGGGGACAGCCGCGCCCGCTCTCGCAACAGGCACAGCGAACGCAGCCGAGGGCAACCATTTCGGCTGTTCCTATGACCACGCCGTCGGCGCCGAGGGCGATTGCCTTCAATGCATCATGAGCCGTGCGAATGCCTCCGGACGCGATGAGAGTTACTTTTTCGCGGATCCCCTCAGCGGTCAGGAATTTATGGACCTTCGGGATGGCATATTCGATGGGCATGGCGATATTCTTTTTCGCAATATCGGGCGCCGCGCCGGTGCCGCCATAGCTGCCATCCAGGTGAATGATATGAGCGCCGGCATAATAGCTGCCTACGGCAACCATATCCACATCCGTTGGAGTGGAAACCTTCACGCTCACCAGGCAGTTGGGATTGACTTCTTTGACCCAATCCAGATGCTTTTTATGGTCTTCAACGCTATAGACGCTGTGGAATGGAAACGGACTGAACAGCGCATTGCCGGGCACTGCTCCGCGCATACGGGCAACTGCAGGGGTGTTCTTGTCGCCAAGCAGATGCCCTCCCAGCCCCGGTTTGGCTCCCTGCGCATATTTGAATTCGACAATTCTGACGCGTTGGATGGTTTCTTCGCGCACGCCGAACAGACCCGTTGCTACCTGAGTGATCATATGATCGTCGTAAGGCCTGAGCCGGTCCGGGTAGCCACCTTCTCCGGTGCAGCTGAAGCTGTTCCATGCAACAGCTGCACGAGCCTTGGCAAGAATCGTGTGAATACTGACGGATCCGAAACTCATTCCGCCGCCGTAGACGGGAATATCGATATGAACCTGAGGCCTGCCGTCTTCGCGATGATTGAGATCCAGACCGGTGTCTATATCCGCAGAAGCCGGATAGCCGGAATTTTCCGACGGTTGATCGGCTTCTTCGCGGAGCCCGGGAATTTCAAACCTGAACCGCATTCTGTCAAAACCACCGCCGGAATCACCATGCCGGTATTCCAGGTGAGGCGGGGGGATGTGTCCGGTTTCCGCTTCATGCCACGTCGACAAAATCAGTTCGGCGGGCCAGCGCGAATCGCCAAGACACTCCACATTGGGATTCAGCTTCATCACCAGCGCATGAGCCGGGCATTGATTGATGCAGGATTCAGCTGTCTCTGCACAAGCCGGGCCGATGCACCGATGATCTTGCGGACGTGACATGAACTTGTATCCCTTACCTTTAACATGCACGCCATGGCTGCAAACATCGGCGCATCGACCACAGGCCGTACAACCGGACAACCGATCCACCTTGTACTTTCCAATGGCATTGCGGTACCGATCGGGCGCCGGCTGAACTTCACGTATAACATTTTCCTGAGGCCAGTCGCTGAAGCTTTCGCGTTTAGACTCAAATTCATTTTGAATGGAAAGATTCCCTATCGTTGTCTTCATGCGCCTGCCTGCTTTTCGGAAATTCGCAATAAATCGCCAAATGCTTCTTTCTCGATTTCTTCCATAAAAATCGCCCTCCCCATTTCACCGCGCAGCCGCCGGACTTCGCGGATGCCCATGGCTCCGAGCACCTCAATCAGCTGATTCTGCCAGGCGCCCATAAGATTCGTCATACGATGGGCCGCATAGTCGCTGTCTACCGAGCCGATACGGAGAGGACACTCAAGAGAAATCGGGGTTTGTGCGGCTGCGCAGTCGGCATATGCGGAATTAGCTTTGCGGCAGACCCGGCATCCCAGAGCAACCAGCAAAGCCGTGTCCACCGCCACGAGATCGGCTCCGCAGATAATGGCTTTTGCCATATGTTCCGCCATCGCAATGCCGCCGGAGATAATCAGAGTCACTTCATCCCTGAAGCCTTCGTTTACCAGCCGGCCGTGAATCTCGCGGAGGACATCCTTGATATGCCTCCCGGGAATTCCGGTTTTTGTATGTTCGCATCCATGCTGATCCGCACATAGATGAAATACCTTAATCCCGCGGCCGGATAATTGCAGGATGCGGTCAACCGTATCCGGCATGAGCCTCAGACGGACCGAGAGGACTGCCTGCGGTTTGACCTCCCGAATCAGAGCCGCCGATTCCAATACATCCGGGCAATCGAGCAGCTGGGCTGTTTCCCCGATGGTGTCCAGAAGGCCTTGGCCGCTGCGGACATCCTCACTTCCGAAAATAGGAGCAGCCCATGGCAGCAGGCCCGGCGGCAGTTTTGCAGCCTCTCGGGCAAACATCATGGCGACGGACTGCAGTTCTTTCGCTGCCATTGCGCGAGCTTGAGCCAGTTCGAACTGGCGAACCGTCCATGCCGGAATGTCCAGGACAGCCGGAATCTGCAGCTCCATTAATTGGGAGGGGACTGTCAGAAGCTTTCCGTCCGGCGCAAAGCTCAGGCGCATAGGTTTGGAACCTATGTCGACGGAAGTTGAAATGTACTCGCGACCGTGAATGCCGTCGCGCGTAGGACGGACGATTTCGGACATATCGGTCCAGATGGAGTCGAAGCCGGGGCCGTGAAAAGGCCCGCGATAGCCGGCGCCCGAAACAGGAATCTTTCCCGTGTCTGCCTGATTCCATGTGTTGAGAATTATGTCCGGTTTCCAATATTCATCGCCCATGTCAAGGAATTCCGGATTGATCGACAGGCTCAGCAATCCTTTCGTGCATCCCTGGACACAGGAGAAACAAGCTTTGCATTCATAAAGCGGCTGTATGGCCGTGATCGGGTCCCGGTTGTGGACGGATTCGTTTTTATATACGTCGAAGCAGCAGCGCGGCTTGACGCAGTTGGTGCAGCGTGAGCAATCTTCGCGCCAATCCATGCCGCCGAACTTGCCGACACGGCGGAAGCGGCCCGGGGTTGGAACCGTATTAATGTGATATCGATCCGGCATTGCCAATCTCTCTCAACAATATGTATCCAATGATCCAGCTTTGGAGCGTGCAAGCAAGCCGCCGCACTCCAAGGTCCTATAGCCCTGCCTGTCTGATTACTTCCGCAGCCAGAGACTCACATCCTCCGCTGAGGATATGGATCCCGCGGACGCCGGGCAGAGCTTTAAGCCTGATGGCAATCTCGGCCGCGATAGCAACGCCCTCTTCGGCGGCATCGGCCGCCCGGCTGATGCGGGAAATAATGTCGTCACCAATCGGCCCGCGAGCCTGGCTCCGCTGCAGTTCTTTGGCTCCGGCCAGACTGGTCAGCGGCAGCACACTGGGAATGATGGCCGTGCGTTTGTCCAATCCACCGGCCCGCACCGCCTCCATCCACTGCGCAAACCCCTCCAGATCAAACACTGCCTGAGTCAGAAGAAAATCCGCGCCGACCTTGATTTTCTTCTTGAGGCGCAGGAGATTCAGCTCCATGGGCCGCATATAGGGATGAGCGGTTGCTCCGATCTGCAGGTCCGGTCTTGGTTCGAGTTCTTTGCCGTTGAGTCCCGCTCCATAAAGAACCATCTTCTTCATGGCGTGAGCAAACTGAACGGAGTCGAGATCATTGGCTGCCGCCGCCTGCGGACAAATGCCCAGCGACTGATGATGGCCGCTCATGCAGAAAATCGCAGGTATCCCGAGAGCTGCGGCGCCCAGAGCATCGCTCATCAATGCGATGCGGTTGCGGTCCCGGGTCGCCATGGATAAGACGACGCTCTTATCTCTTTTCCTATGCAGCAGGAAGGCGGTCGAAAAAGCGGAACTGCGAATGCTGTCGGGATTGTCCGCCACCACCACCGCGTCCAGCCTTTGCGGAAGCACAGAGGAAAGCCTCATTATTGCCTCGGCATCAGAGCCGCGAGGAGGAAGACACTCAGCAGTCACAATCAGCCGGCCGGAATTCATTGCCTCAACCAGACTATTCATCTTGTGCAACTCCGCTTGGGACCATTTCTTCCTCGGAATCTTTTTCCAATTCAGCCTTTTGAGAGAGCATTCGCAACGGATTTGGAGGAAGCATCCGAAGGGCATGCATCACTTCATCGCGGATAGCTGAGACCTGTTCTTCTGATGCTCCCAGGCTTTTTTCCGCGGCGGCTTTGCCTGACGCCAGAGCCAGATCTTCGGACGCAGAACCCGGAAGATGAGAGAGAACCAGGCGCTCCTCTCCCAAACCGATCTCCTTCAGGATCGATTGGATATAGTCCATCCGGAGGGCGCATCGCCGGCTTCCCTCGATGTAATGGCAATTGTCCTCCCGACAGGCGACAACGGACACGATGGTTGAGCCGGCTTCAAAAGCTTTCAATATATGCTCAGGTTGAAGGCGTCCCGCGCAGGGGACAATTACCTGCTGCGCTGAGCAGGGCCATTTGAAGTCCGGAACGACCGGGCGACATCGGCCGGAGGACGTCGGCTTTATGCCCGGCCGGGCACAATTGGCACAAATAAATATCGTGACTTCAGCGGGATCCGGCATTTCTCCAACCTGATGCGATAACAGCCTTCAGCGCTCAGCTGTCGGCTTTCAGCAATCAATATTCAGTTTTAGCGGGTCCGGAATACTGCCCGGATCCGCAGGATCGATTTGCAAATTCTTCAAATGCACTTGTCGAAGGACAGGGCGCCGTGCCTTGGCTTCGTGGCGCGGATGAAAGCGTTTTTTCCTTTTTAGCGGAATCTATTGTTCTCTTTGCCGGTTGGGTGGAGAATTGCTCGCAGTGAATAACCTCCAGCTGTGGACTCCGCTTTAAAGTGCAGGTCTCATCATGATCGCAGGTTTCGCACAAACCGCGGTATCGGGGTGTTAGCGCCATAGCCTCTATCCTTCCGTGACTTAGACTCAAAGCGGTTTAGAATAGCAAAGGGCATGCCAAATGCGGGCCACAGAGGATAAATATTTTTAGCTATTATTTCCAAGGATTTAGTTCATTTCTGGTTTTGTTTTTCAAAAAGCGGCAGCCGGCCCGGTGCCTGGTTTGGAACAAATTATTTACATTGGCACAGAATAAATGCCGGCTTCATCGGATTTAAGGGATGGGGGTGATGATAGCTTTGACTGGGGATATATGCGTGTGCCGGGGATGAGATGCCGGGACTGGAAGGTTTGATTACGAGAGGCCGTAGAGATCCAGTTTTTTTCGCAGCGTAACTCGGCTCATTGGGAGGAGCTGTGCAAGTTCGCGTTGGCTGTACTTCCCTGAATCCAGCAGATGGCGCAGGAGGGTTTCTTCGACGATGTCCATGATGCCGTCTCGGGCGCCGGATAGTTTTTTCCGGGAAATAAGGCATTGGATGACGGCTTTGCGCAATTCCTCCTGGGGATCGCCCGCGCTGATTGGATTCGATGAGGCAAAGATCTCGGGGCGGTTTTCCCGGATCTCTTCGGGCAGCAGTTCCAGGGATATGGAATTATCCGGGCTCATGACCACTGCCCGCTCGATACAGTTTTCCAGTTCACGCACGTTCCCCGGCCAGGAATACGCGAGCAGGGTATCCAGTATCTTGCGCGGCACTTTGGTGACGTGGCGATTCGCCTCACGGTTATACTTTTCAAGAAAGTGGTCTACCAGGAGCGGGATATCTTCGAGGCGCTCGCGCAGGGGCGGCAGGTGAATGGGGATAACATTCAGGCGGTAATACAGATCGTGGCGGAATCTGCCGGCGCGGATTTCGGAACGCAGGTCTCGTCCGGTTGCGGCCACGATGCGAACGTCCACGGTCATTGTTCTGGTGGAGCCTACCGGCTCAAACTGTTTTTCCTGCAAAACGCGCAGCAGCTTGACCTGCAGGCGGGGGCTCATCTCGCTGACTTCATCCAGAAAGAGTGTCCCTCTGTCCGCGGCCCGAAATCGTCCCTCGTAATCCCGAACTGCGCCCGTAAAGGCGCCTTTGACATGGCCGAACAGCTCGGTTTCGAGCAGGGATTCAGGGAGGGCTCCGCAGTTTACTTTTAGCAGAGGGCCTGATGCGCGGTCGCTGTTATAGTGCACTACGTTGGCGATCAACTCCTTGCCGGTGCCGGTTTCGCCCGTGATGAGCACCGAAGAGCGGGAGCGTGCAGCCGTGGCCGCCAGACCCAGCAACCGCCGGATTGCGGCGCTTCCGCCCACGATGCTGTCGACGCGATAAGTTCTCCGCAGTTCCTCGCCTCGCCGGGTCAGCAGATCAAGGCTTTTCGCGCCAATAGCTTCTGCGTCCTGCACTATCGCGCCTTCGCTGAAATCCAGCGCCTGAGGCGTGCCGATTGCGGCAATCCTTCCTGCCGCTTTGTGCACGGTAAGTGCGCGCTGCCCGTTCGAGAGAGAGACTTCGATGATGACCTGAGTGATGTGTCGTACTTTAGCCAGGAATGTTTCGCTATGAGCGTCGGTTTCAATCAGCCAGTAGGCAAGTGTGGAAAGGTCATACAGCCGCGGGCAAAGATGTCCAAACAAACGCACGACGCGGTTTTCGTCACCCCAGAGATCGAGCATTCCCGTCAGGGAATCGAAAACATAGTTCGCCGACATGCCGCCGCGAGTACCTGCCTCGATGAGAGCCTGTTCCAGCCGTGATGGATCGGCCGGATCGGCAATGTGGACGGGCGCGTGAACGGCATTACGCGCGGGATCATCGAAGAACTTGAGAAACATCTCGTCGGAATTGCCCTTTCCGGAAGAGAAGCAGTCGATGAGTGAAAAGCGTCCGGGAGACATAAGCCTGGCGTACTTGGCCGCAATGGTCTGTGGCGACCGGTTGAAGCTGACATAAACAACCGGAACTCCGCCCTGCTCGCAGGCCTCGACGAAACTGGAGATGAAATGGTCTCCCGCGACTCCGGAATCGATTTCCCAAACCAGATTATCGCCGGCGATTACCCCGCCGATTGCTTTGTCCACCTCATGCATGCCCGTGGTAGGCTTGTATTGGGATGTCATGGCCCCATGTTAGAGCCGGCCCACTTTCACGTCAAGGCAATGAAGCGCGACAACCCGGCTTGACCGGATTGGACACACTTGGGTGTATACTCAATCGGACGCCGGGGGGGTGAAATGCCGATCGCATCCTGGATGCAGCAAAAACGGTCTCTTATCTTTATTTTCATTCTGCTGGCGGCCACACTCCCCGTCCTGCTGCTGATCTCCTGGCCCTTCATCACTTCGTTTATCCTGGCAGCCGTCATCGCCATTATCGTGAATCCCGTCAAGGAGTGGCTGAGCCGTCGCATCCACAGGCCGACCCTTGCGACGTTTCTCACAACCCTGGCAGTCGTTACTCTATTGGGAATCTTTCTCACCATCGCGGGATTCAGTATCACTCGCGAAGTGACCAATCTGTATAACGCACTCAGCCAGCGTTCTCTGGAGGAAGGCGGCTGGCCGGCTCTGGCAACGGCTACCGTTGACCGGGCAGTGGATATTCTGGCTACCCGCCTTCCTCTCGACAAGGAAGCCATACGAATCGAGCTCATGGATCGCATGAAAGCCGCCAGCAGCTATCTGCTCAGCAATGTCGGCATCGCCGTCGGCGAAGTCACTAATTTCGTGATCACGGGTTTCCTTGTGACAATCTTCCTGTATTTCCTTCTGAAATATGGCAAGGATTGGATTGCCCGTCTCACAGCCCTTAGCCCGCTTGAGTCCCGCACTGCCAAAGGCCTTCTACGGACAATCCATGATTCTGTAGTCGCGAATGTAAACGGTATGCTGGTCGTGGCATTGGCTCAAGGCGTTTTGCTTATAGTGGGATTCTGGTTTGTGGGTGTGCAATCCCCCGTGCTCTGGGGTGCTCTCGGCGGTCTTGCTTCAATCGTTCCCGTCATCGGCGCACTACTCGTGTGGGTGCCCGTCGCTGTCGGCTTCCTGGTGATGGGAGCCTATTGGAAAGCGCTGATTCTGGGCTTGTGGGGCTTTCTCGTGGTGGGATCCGCCGACAACATCCTGCGCCCGATTGTCGTCGGTGCGCGCGAGAAGCAGCATCCGATGCTGGTAGCGCTGGCGACGATCGGCGGTACTTTCGCGTTCGGCGCCCTGGGAATTCTTCTCGGCCCTCTGATGGTTTCTCTGGTGGCGGCTCTGCTGAAGGAGATTCAACATCTGGTCACGGCAGGCGAGATTGCGCAAGAGAACGGCCGGAAAGAAGAGGGCATCAATGCCGGATCTCAGGCATGAATTGGAATCATTGCCGGCAAGCCGGAGGTCGACAGGACATCAAGAATCATCTGGAGAAGGAAATATGAAATTTCGATTTGATCACAACAGCATCAACGTCCGTTATTGCTGCGTCATCGCCTTGAGTTCGTCCCAGGAGCGCTTGAATTTTTCCGCAGCCTGTTCGTCATGAAGCTTGAAGCTTTGGAACCGTTTGTTATCCGAAATGTTGATCAGCTCAATGATCCTTCCCTTTACCCTGAGTTTTAAAACCTTGAAAGGCATGCGGAATCCATGGTCCCCGGAGGTAGGCCGGTAGGCGACATCCAGATAATCGATCATCAGAAGCCCTCTGCAGCTGCCTCGAAATGCTCCGTGTTCGTGCTCGGCATCGAAGTAGCGGACTTCCTCCATCGCTTTCCTTTTAGAAATTAATTCCCGATCTGCATCGGCCATGGGGCGCAGATTCTGCTTTGCGAGATCATATACCAGGGCAATATGTTGATTTTCGAGATACTCCTGGCGCCTGGAAGTAATTACACTGCCGCCGCTTTCTATCGCAAGCGTATGGTTGCCGATCGGAATGGATTCATTTTCTATTTCTCCGTCGCTGCCGATCGGCCGTCCATCGAGCGATAGTATTGCTTTCGGACCCAGCCGGTATACGGTCAGGGATGCTTTTGCCGCGGCTCTTCGGGTTTCCAACTGGCGGCGCAGGTCTGCAAACTTCGTATCTGACGGATTGAGTCTTTCGGCGCTGTTGAGAGCCGCGAGGGCTTCCGGATACCTGCTCTCGGCCAGAGCTGAAGCATAAATGCTGAGATTGCGCTGGATCTCGGCGATTTTCAGACTGTTTTCCCGGGCTTTTACACTTCCGGGATCCTCGGCCAGCCAGCGATTCACAGCGCTGTTGGCTTCGGCATATTGTCCCCGCGCCAGCAGTGCCCCCAGATCCCGGTTCCATGCGTCCTCTTTTTGCTGCCGAGTTGCACTGAGCTGTTCATCTTCCTTGCGTTTCCGTTCCTGCATTTCAGCGGAGTTCTTCGCATCCCATTGCCTGCGCAATTGAGCGCCCTGGGGCGCCAGAGGATAATCCCGCTGCAGCCTATCGATCTCAGCCCTGGCGAGTTCAAGCTTGCCGGATGTGATCAGGCGTGAAATTCGGGATACAAGCTCCCTGGGAGGCGCATCGGTGGTTCCTTTCTGTTCGACAGAAGGGTCTGGAGAGGATACCTCAACAACCGGCACGGCTGTCGGTTGAACAGCCATCGCCCCCGGCTTTTGCTGATTCGAGGCGGATGCCACGTTCGAAGATTTCAGATTGCGCAGCCGTGCGAAGGCATCGGCGGCGATACTGGAATTGAGAATGCGTGATTTCACGGATTCGCTTACGGATTGTGCAAAATCGGTTCCCCAGACAATATAAGCTGCGGCTGCCATCAACAGCAGGGAAAGCAGCACGACCGTCGTGCGATAAGACGGCCTGCGGATTCTTCGATAGCAGGTCGCAAGCCCGGCTTTTTTAGGAGCATCCTGCTGCTGGTCGGCAATTGGATCCGCCACGGTCTGTATAACAGGCGCTTCCGCATACTTGTTTGAAATAGCCTCGGTTTTCTCCTCCTCTTCGGGCTTCGCAATCGGAATTTCCTGAACAGATTGTGGCGCCGCAACAGAAACCGTTGAATCGATGCACCGGATCTCGGGTTGCTCAATTCTGTTCTCCTGCATTAGTGGATTGTCCGGTGCGGTTGATATTCCCGCCGCCGCTTCCATGGGAAGCTGAGGCGCTGTCGAATCAGGAGCCATTGCCGCTATTGGAATCGCAGCCTGATCCATGTCCGGATCAAATAAGTTTTCCTCCTCGGGTTTGACAAATGAAGTTTCCAAAGCAAACTGCATCTCGGATGAAAGACCCCACATCTCAGAGAACAGCGCATCGGTATCCTTATTTGATTCTTCCTTTTCGGTATTTTCGGAGGCTGCTTCCGGCGCCTTGTCTGCAGGCACTGCCGCAAGATCCGGGCTGTTTGATGCGAGAACAGTTGTCAGAGCCAGTTCAATCGGAGATGGATTCTGTGTTTCAGGAGATGTTTCCGCCTCGGAGGTTTCGGACTTCCCGTCAATTTTCCCGCCGGTCCCCTCCGGGGCAAATTCCTGAAATGCCGTTTCTACGGACGGCAGCGAGCCCGTGGCAGCCTGAACAGTTGGATACTGCTCGATGAGGAGTGTCATCAATCGGTCGAGGGAGGCATAGTCGGCTTCCTTCTCACCGTTAACAAGTTTTTGAATATCCTGAAGCAGTGCAACGGCACTTTCCGGCGCATCCGGCTTCGCTGCGGCTTTTCTGAGAGAAGTATGTGCCGCATACAACTCGGATAGCATCAGTCTTGTATCTTCCGCAAGGTCTTTTAACAGATCTTTTAATCCGTTCGCAAGATCGTCCATGCTCTGATAGCGATTGTTCGGATCCTTCTCCAGGCAGGTTTTCAGTATGGGCCATATCGCCGGAGGCTCGTCCGGAAAACGATCAAATGTTGGGAGCTGCACTCCCTGCAGGATATTATCCAGAGTCTTATTGCTGTCGCGGTCATAAAAGGGATGAAGATAGGTCAGCATCTCATAAAAGATTATACCTGCCGAGAATATGTCGGACCGGTGATCGCAGCTCAACTGCTGGATCTGTTCGGGAGACAGATAAATCGGAGAACCGAAGCGGATCCAGGGATGAGGCAGGTGTTTCATCAGAACAGAAGCGATGGCGAAGTCCCGGATCTTGGGTTTTCCATCGGCGGTCAAATGAATCTTGGCAGGGCCCAGATCGCGATGCAGAATTCCGTTTTTATGCGCGTGACTCAGGGCTTCCACCACTTGAATCATGATGGAAAGCTTCGCTTCCACAGTCATGGCGGGCTTTTGTGCAATCAGGCTTTTCAGGCTGGAGTTGCCGAGGGACTCCATGACGATATATTGAAAAGGTCCCTCTTTGCCGAATTCCAGTACGGAGGCGATGCCTTCGTGCTTCAGGCGGGAAACCGATTGGCATTGCTTGGTGTAGATTTCTTCGATTCCGGCATCCCATTTAATGCCTTCGCACAGGACGCGAACGGCTACGGCTTGTCCCAGGTTTTGATCAAAACCCCTATAAACAGATCCCAGGTATCCTTCACCGATCTTTTCAAGGAGCGTATATCTGCCAAGAGTCTGAACGGCCTCAATCGGGGATTGGGCCCCCATAGTGGTACTCCTTTCCATATACTTCTATTACATATATTTTCGGCCTGTTTGCGATTTGGATTAGTGATGTCTGTCACTTTTCCACAACCCGGATGGATAGGAAGCAATTCGTGCGGATTCGTGGCTTACCTATATTATCTTCAGGGATGTTGGCGCGATTGCGGGAAGGAATCATTCATTGAAAGATTCGAAGGGGCTGGTGTACCATGGGCGCCTGGTTTCTCACAATCCTGTCAATTTTATTGCGCTAAAGCGATGAATGCAGAGCTGAAGGACATTTTGGAATTTTCGTTTGTTTCTCTCAGCTCGATCTTCTTTATCGTGGATCCGCTGGCGACGATTCCGGCTTTCCTTGTCATGACCAGCGACGATAGTGAGGACAAGAGGCGGAGGATGGCGCGGCAGGCAGCATGGACGGTCGTGCTCGTGCTGAGCAGTTTTTCGCTCGCCGGGACCCTCATCTTCAAGCTCTTCGGCATCACGCTTCCCGCATTTAAGATCGCCGGCGGTCTCATCCTTTTTCTGATTGCCGTTGATATGCTTCAAGCCAGGCGGTCAGGGACGCAGGAAGTTTCGGAAGAGAGGCTGGAAGGAACAACGAAAGAAGAAGTCGGCGTCACTCCTTTGGGCATTCCGATGCTGGCCGGGCCGGGAGCTATGTCCACGGTGATGGTGCTGATGGGGCAATCCCGGCACTGGTGGCAGGCTATCCCGGTTTTTGCCGCAATCGCGGTCACGGCGATTGCCTCCTATTACATTCTGGCGGGCGCCAACCGGGTGCGCGGAGTGCTCGGTGAGACCGGCATACGAATTTTGATGCGATTGATGGGATTGGTACTGACCGCCATCGCGGTCCAGTTCGTGATCAACGGCTTTATGGACCTTCGGATTATTTCTCCCAGAGTTGGAGGGTAGCTTTTCCTCTCCAGTCAATAAAAGTCCAACCGCTAATGAATGGGAATTTCAGACCTCCATTCGTGCAATTCGTGGCCGTCCGGATACCGCTGATTCGGGCAGTGGGTGTGCATAGGATCCGGCCCGCATTTCTGACAGTATTCTGTCGCTCCATAGGAGACTGTCTAGTTGGATGGAGCGATGGTGCGCGTAAATCCCGTAATGTTCACATCGCGGAACATGGGTGTTTTAGGCGGCAACAGATCGGGATCAAGAAATTCCACATCGAATTTATATCCTCGGCTGGGGGGGGAGTAAATAACATTGTAGCCGCATTTAAAGCTTCCCAAACCCTGGCGGCTGAAGAACAGGCTGACGATGGATCCCCGGTAATACAGCGTTTGTCCGCCCCAATTTTCCAGCATCCGGAGAAAGTTATGCGCACCGCCGTCTGTTCCGAAGTCATAATACGGAAACCACGTTTGATAGGTAAAGGATTTGCTCTTTCCGCTGATGATTGCCATTCGGTAATAGGTAGTGGACGCGTTGCGGCAAGACGTGCAGGAAAAGGGGCAGTTGAAGGCAACGCGGTCGTTCCAGCTGTCCGAGAGCAGTGTAACCGCATCGGCAATCACTGCGCTTGCTACGTGGCTTCCGCCAAATGTACTTCCGGATGCATTATAGTTGCCGTGAACGTAAACCGGATTTTCAGATGAGACGGTGAGTCCATAGGGGGTTGTGCCGTCATTGCCCAGATTGATGGAAGAGCCGCGGATCAGCTTGAGGGCCCGCCGGAAAAATATAGGCCGGTTTTTTCTGGCGACAAGTGCAGTGACGCCGCCATAGGTTGCTGGAGTAGCGGATGAATCAAGTGGAGCGAAGACTGTGTCATAGGGACTTGCTGGCAACTGTGGCGTTGCGCCATAGAGATCCAGATTGCTGTTGTCGTTTGCGTCTTCGCCTTCATCCAATAGGCCGTTTGATGCTCCGCTGGATGTCAACGGGTTGATGACATCCTCAAACCCATATTCGCCGGTCTCCTGATTCGCGGCGTCGCGGTTGGTGCGCCGGTCGGAGAAATATACAACATATCCGGTATCATGAATGGCATTTGTACCGCTTGTGCCGATGACCCCGGTGAACCATCTGGCGAGGTTTTGGATATCGAGTTCGACATAGTGCATTACTCCGCCGAGATACATGCCGGTGGTCGGATAGCCGGAGGATTTTTCCCGGTAAATTCCTTCGCGGGTATCGTAAAGGGTATTGGGCCAGAATTCAGTGGCGATGGAAGTGCCGCAGGTTCCCGCCGGGCTGTCCTTATAACGCTGTACTCGAATGATGGAGTTTGCAATCGAGGTTGCGGAATAGCCGCAGGTGCTGAATCCGCCGGTGGTTGACGGCAAGTCAATGCCGGAAATGCCGAAGTTAAGAATTTCGCTCGTCACATCCGTCCAGACGTCTTCCGCGGTCTGGATTTCTATCTTGATGTAACCGTCGATCAATGGAGTGCCTGCGACAGTTGTAAAATCGGAGTCTGCACTGTTACCGGGACTCAGAGCCACAGTGTAAGGCGACCCGGCTCCCAGCGAGATGGGCGCTGTTGAAGTAACTGTCGGCAGGGAGGTGATATCTCCGGGCGTGTCAGAAAGCAGGATCCGCATGCTCGCCATGGAAAAATAGCGTTGCTTAAATACGTTTGAACCGGAGCCTTCTCCGGTCGCCGGCCGGCGAATGAGGTCTATGGGTTGGGCGCCGTCGTTCACCAGAGGCAGATTCATGATGGTTGCCCCCGTGCGTCCGTTCCGTATGTAGCCGTTATATGTGCCGATTGACAGATTGGTCCAGGTGGGATCGTTCAGGGCTGATCCCACGTCGCCTGTGAGGCTTCCTTCGGATTCCGCGAGTTCTCTGAAGCAGGAGGGGCAACTGGTATAAGAGGTCGAGGCCGTTTTGGCGACCCTCACTCTGCCGGGCAGGGAAGCCATGCTGTAGCGGTTATTCAGATGCGTTCGAATCACTTCACCTGCGGCCGTGACACGATCACTCATGGTCAGCCAGTTGTAGCTTTGATTCAAGTACAGGTTTCCGTTCGTGTGCACGCGGCCGCCGAATTCGAAATCCGCGCCTGCATAAAAGCTGAGATCCGACTGGGAAAAGATGCCGAATTGAAAGACCGGCACGAGGATGGTGTTCAGGCTTCGCTGCAGCCGGACCTCCGCACTGCCCGGCGCCCTGGCTGTAACTGTCATGGTGTAAGGGGTGATCAGTCCCACAAGACCCTCATAGGGGCCCGAGGATATCGTGCGCCGCATTTCCACCGGGGTTCCATTGGTGTCGGTCTCAAAGGCGATTTGATAACCTGAACTGCCTCCGGGCGATTCAAAAGAGATGTTGGACAGCACCGGAGCTTCGTCATCCAATGCACTGATCTGAGTCACACTGGGTCTATAGGTAGTTTCAAAAAGACGGCCCAGATTGGCGGTGAGGGCTTCCAGTCCCGCCAGGGCGCCGTAAAAAGCCTGATTCTCCTGACGATTGGTGCTGATAAGTCCCTGGTCCGAATTAATGGAAATAATGAACCCTTCTATCAGAACGCCCAGCAGGACAAGGATCAAAAGAACCCCCACCAATGCAATACCTGATTCATTTCTTGTTCTCATATCAGCTCCCTGTCATTCATAGCGGTCCACAAAGGAGAGGCTGCGAAGACTAACCTGAGTCGTGAGGCTCGTCCGCAGAAATTCCTGGTTATTTCGAACGAGTGCACTCGATCTTCCGGAGAGGAGTATATTTGCCTTTCGAATCTGATTGGGCGAAGCAGGGTTTTCCACCTTCGCCGGATTGGAACCGCCATCCACCAAGTCATAGGTCAATTGAAAGTTTTCCAGAACCAGGGCTACCGGCTCTCCGGGCCAGTTATTGACACGCCGGATCAATCGGGGGGTTTCCGGATCGGTTGTATAGTCCAGGTAATAAGTTATGAGCCAGACGCGAGTCGCCGTTGTTGGCGGGAAGACCCCTCCGCTCTGCAGCTGCATAATGGACCCTGCGCTTGCGCTGGGCTGATTGAGGTTCAGCGCATCGCCGCTTCCGATATCAAAATATATGGTCTGGCCGGTGACGCGGGTTACATACTGCAGCGTGTTTCCCAATCCGTTGCTGAATGCGATCAGGTCTCCTGCTCTGATTGCGCTGCTGACGCCCGTGATCGGGGTGCCGGAATCCACCACCGCACTCGCTCCGTTTGTTCCTATGGAAACGAGCGGCGATTGATTTAAGGGCAACGTGCTGTCTGCATACAGGATGTTTACCATGTCGGTGTTTTGGCCGTTCCCGCTGGGTCCTAAGCCGGCGCCCGGATTGACGGCTGCAATGGCCTCGGCAGTGCCGAATGTTAACTCTACGCTTGGCGGGCCGGGTCTTTTTACAGCCGTCGCATCGTCGCCAGATGGAATGGAAATGCCTCCGGTGGGCACCCCCCATCCCGCATTGATGAAATCGCGAACCAGCAAATTGCTGCCGGCGCGAAGGTTCTGCTCAAGATCCGTCATCTGATTGGTCTTTTCAACCAACCCGGCGGCGTCGTTGAATGCCCCCAATACTCCGCCCAACAATAGAGCCGTGATCGCGGCGGCAAGAAGCATTTCTACGGAGCTGAAGCCTCGCTGCTTTTCCCTGAAAATCTTCATGGACTTTGCTTCTGTCATGATGGATAAAGAACTCCAATCCTTCGCCAATGCCTATGCATATGGTGAAATGTATGAAGTCAATTGATATTCCCGGTTCAAATGGCCCACTTGGTAGCGGATGGTGACGACAATCCGGCGCAGACTCACGCCATTTGCGCCAATATCCTCGATTGCAATTTCGCGCGTAAATTGGCTCATTGTTTCCATGACGTCGTCGGAGGTCCCCATCTGATTGTCTGGGCCCGGCAGTGTTATGCTTTCGATGTCCTCGTCATCAATGGTATTCACCAGACCATCGTCGCCGGATTCTTTGAGCGGCTGCTCGCCGTTCAGGAAAACCCCTCCGTCGTCCACATTGCGGATTTCGTCCCAGCTGATGGTTATCGTATCCCGGGAAGTAAAAACGCTCTCAATGGCTTCGGAAGCTTTCTCTTTGGCCATCTGGTGGTAATGCGAGGTCGACATGATGATCATGCCCTGAGCGAATGCAGTTGCGAGCGCCAATAGCCCGCCGGCCATGATCACGATCGCCATCAAAGTCTCGACTAATGTAAATCCCCGTTGGCTGTCATTGGTTTGTTTGTTTGTAGACATGGTTTTATTCTCTATTGAATCCACTCGGATCCATTCCACCGATAGGACCGCACTCGGCCCGTAGCCCCAAGAATCGTGACGGCGCGAGCTGTGTCCGGCTCATCTTCCACACCGAAAAATACGGTGCCGCTGATAGGGTTATTGTTCTGGTCAACCAGGGTTCCATCGCTCATGAAGGTCATTACGGTCGCACTGCCGAAATTCACCGCAGCAGAGTTTCCGAAAGCATCCGGCGTATCGGGCAGGCCGTCGAACAGATGGAATTTGCAGTGACTGTCCAGTGCGACTGTGCTCAGGATGGTTGTCCCGCTGGGAAGATCATTGCGGATGAGCTGGATCTCATTTTCGCTCGGAAACACGACACGAATATTGCGCCGCTGCGCCATCGCCAGTTCTCTGCCATTGCGTAATTGAGCTACCACCTGATACATGGATTCATTCGCATTCACCGAGGGCAGAATTCTATCGATATTCAAAAGAGCAAATCCGGCGACCACACACGCGATCATCAAGGCAATGCATGTTTCCACCATGCTAAAACCCGCATGCGGAAGCAAGCCTCCAAGAGGCTTCTGTTTCATCGCAGTTCTCCTTCGCCACATATATTCCCGAGCGGATGCTCCTTATGCTTCATGAGATTCGTCAGCGCCGCATTTAATCTGCAGCCTATAAAAACGATGCATTTCATTTGGATAAATGCACTTAGGAATGACATCCGGCCATCCAACAGGTTCTTGTATCCGATATCACAAATCGTAGAACTTGGCATACGCAACTATTTATCGCTTCTGTTTGGAAGGCTGCCAGGCCAATGATTGAACCTTGCATCTTCCGCACGCATAGCGCGATCGAAGTGGAATCCATTAATGAGGCCGGCAGGAGCTTGGCCTGTTTCATCGGAGTCCCAATGCCCTAATATGAGAAAAAGGCTCCGACAATCTGAGCATTGCCTCATTTCATGCATTCCGGATTCTCACAGATTCCATGATATTCGCCGAACCGCTTTGGGTCTGTGATGCAAATCACCGATTGTAAATATTTATATCCGTTATCTCATTTCGTATGCAAATGCGAATAACTTTAGCGGAATATTGAGGAAGAGGGTGATTTGCGGTTGTTTTAGGTAAGAATTTTACCTTTGCTTAACAATTGCTTCCCGCTTGGGAAGCAAATGGGCGAAGAAATGGAGTCGCAGTCAACCGTCGTCGAGGGGGGCGGCGGGCCTCCGGCTGCGCATCCTGTTTTGCTCTCTGGAAGCATCCGCAGGGATAGAATCCGGAGCGAACGAAGCGGTTTTGACATCTACCGGCTTATATCAGGCTTTCGTTTGGCGTCGCGCCTTAATTTCGGCCAACAGCCGGTTTACCTGGTCCTCCTTTTCGAGTGTGGAAAACTTCTGCTCCAAATCATCCGGTACCAGGTCGGCCTTAATCCGGCTCATAGCTTCAGAGCGCGTAAGCCCTTCCTTTAAAGGATCCGGAGCAGCATGTTTTGTTTTCTCTCCCGGAACTGTGGATTGTGTCTCGCCGACAGCATGCAATACGCGGTTGCGGCGATGCTGGGCGATCAGCAGATCTTTTCTTTTTTGAGCTTCGGCCAATTTTTCGCCGAGTATTTTCAGGGACGATTTCAGGGTTTCCGCTTGAGCGTTCTGTTCCGCCTCCTGTGCTTTCAGGCTGTTCGCCGTATTTTGTTGATCCAGAGAGCGCTCCAATGCGGCACGGGCCAATGCGTCATCCCCTTTGTCGATTGCCAATTCGGCTTTCTGCATCCACTCGGCGGCCTTTGCTTCCGCCTCCTTTCGCTTCTTCTCCAATAAATGCCGGTCTGCCAAGGCTACTGCCATCTGAGTCTTGACCTGGATCAGCTGGTTTTCCATATCCAGCATCACCTGTTTGATCATCTTTTCCGGATCTTCCGCCTTATCGATGAGATCATTGATGTTTGCTCGTATCAGGGTCGAAACACGTTCAAGCAATGCCATAACAAAGCTCCTTTCATGATATCGGCAGGCGCCCCTTTCAACCGAGGCTGCAGAAGAGGCGCCAACTGCCCTTGCGAACCGATTACTGCTTGGAAGAGTCGACTTTCTCTTCCTTTTGGCCGATTTGGCGTACCTTTCCCAGAAGGTCGGACATCTGCATTCCGGACAGGGTTTCAAAAAGAGCAGGAACCTGAGCTGCAATCTTTGTGATGTCCCCGGTGATCTTGCTCATGCCGGCGGAATCGCCATTGCCTGTGGAGACAATCGTGATTTTGTCGACGCTGGAAAGAGGAGCAGCCAATGCTCTGACTACTTCAGGCAGCCCGGTAAGCAGTTTATCGATGACGGCTGCCTGGTTATACTCCTGATAAGCTTCGGCTTTAACATTCATTGCCTTGGCCTCGGCTTCGCCCTTCTTGAAAATCACATCGGCTTCGGCTTCACCTTGCGCACGAATCGCTGTGGACCGGCCTTCCGCTTCCACGATCAGGCGCTGTTTTTCGGCGTTTGCCAGGGCCTCGATCCGGCGCCGCTCGATTTCGGCAGGCTTCAGCACGGTGGCGATCAATTCTCTTTCCCGCCGCTGAATTTCCGCGTCCTGTACGCCGATCTCATTTTCTTTTTCCACGCGATGCACCTTTACAGCCTCGGCGACGGCCTGTTGCTGCATGACGTTGGTCTGTATCTCATACGATTTGTCGGCGGTTGCCTGCTGCTTTTTGACCGTTTCAAGATACTGAGCTTTCTTGATGGCGAGATCCCGTTCGGCCTCGGCTTGCTTGGCCTGGGAAAGCGTTTCGGCCAGAACCCGTTCCTGGTCGGCCTGAGCCCTGGCGACGGCAGCCGCCCTCTGAGCATCCGCCCTTTTGATAGCCGTATCCCGCTCCGCTTCGGCCGTGGCTACATCGGCATCCTTTTTAATGCGCGCCACATCGGGACGGCCCATGTTGGCTATGTATTCATTCTTATCTCTGACTTCTTTGATTGTGAAAGAAATAACCTCCAGTCCCATCTTGTTCATATCTTCGGCACATGTGGACCGCATGCGGTCGGCCACCATTTCAGGCTGCTTGACAATTTCTTCCACGGTCAATTGACCGATAATGCCTCGCAGATGGCCCTCCATTACCAGCCGGATCAATGCCTCCCGTTCCAGATCGGTTTTGGTCAGAAACTGCTCCGCCGCGGTCTGGACGGATTCCGGATCCGATTTCACCTTGATCTGAGCCACCGCCTCGACCGTTACCGCGACGCCCTGCTTGGTATAGAGATCCTGTTTGGGCGCCACATCAAACGACATTAATTCCAGTGACAGCTCGCGGCAGCTTTCGACCATGGGGAAAATCACGGTACCGTGGCCTTTGACGATTCGAGTCCCGCGAAATCCGTAAACGACGAGCGCCTCATGAGGACCGGCTTTGCGATAGAGACCGGCAAACAGCGCCACGATGACTAATAAAACCAGCACCATCAATCCAGCCATTACAAATACGCCCGTTGGCATATTGCCTCCTTGAAAATGATTTTATTCGCGATGCGATTCATTAAATGCACAATATAAACAGGGGAGTGACCCATAAGGATTACCACTTGTCAGATCTCCTCCAACTCACACGCCCGAGAGAAAAACCGGGGATTATGGCTTCTGCTTTTGCCTTTTTTGCCCTCTGTTTCCTCGGAACCAAACGATACGCGCCCCAAGGTAATAACTAAGAAGCGCCACGCCTATCACCACAATCATCACCACAAGACCTATCATGAAGTTGCTCATTGAATTGCCTCCTCATGGTTGGGCACTCTGACCCACGCGAGAGATCAGAACGGAAACTATCGCCGCTGTCTTGGCTTTTTATCCCTGTTATTGCTTCTGAAGTAAACGAAACGCACGCCAAAATACCAAATCAGCAGCGACATGCCGGCTACCAAGGGATATAAAGCAAACATGTCCATTCCAGTATCTCCTTTATGGCCAGGATGCACATCCTGCCTGCCGCGTATTATAAGTGCTATATCCTATTACGTGAAATAAGCATGGCGTAAGCCGTCATTTTGATCGGCGGATCCTGTCCGAATCCAACTCGATTATTACGTTTGCCCGGAGTATGGATTTTCCAGAACCTCCGAACGTTCCAGTTCGTCCCACCGGCGAACATACGCAATGCCTTTGTGATATCGGGTTACCAGCACTTCGACGCCCTGAGGTATGGACTTGCCGTCTTCGCTGCGGGCTCCACACGTGCGCCGGGTGCCTTCCTGGGAATAGACAATTTCTCCGGTGCCTCCCTCGCGGATCGAGCTGACAACCCGGCCCAGGACTCCTGTCATGTGATAATCCGCCGGATTTAAATTTCTTTCCTTGCCGATGAGCACCTTGGCCAGAAACCAGAAAATCACCGAAGCGCCTGCCAGCCCGCTGACAACGGATAATCCCAATCCCCAGACAAACCAGATCTTTGAATAGGACGCGAGCAGATACCCGGCTCCTCCGAACCATGCAAGAAACGCGGCGATGGTGCCCAGGTTGATGGGTGAAACGCTGATGCCCTGAACATGATCGGAGGAACCTGCATCATGGCCTCCTCCGCCGTCCGAGAGATCGCCATGATCCATCCCTCCGCCGTCATGCATCATTCCATGTCCGGAATCGCCATGGCCAAATCCGGAATCGCCGTGATGAAAAGGCAAATCAATATTTAAATGGCCAATCAGCAGCGACACCAGACTCCACAGAAATCCCACGAGAAAACAGAACAGATAAAAATTTGCCCAAGTCATTGATCGCGCCTCCTTCTTACAGGAGAGTCCCCGATGGCGGAGGTCGACGATTCGGCTTTTAGCGCGGCTTCAGGATTCAGCACCTCAGACAAGCGGTCGACCAATCCGGGAGTCTCAATAATGGACTGCAAAAGCAAAAGGCATTTGCGGGAATTTCCCTGGCGGGCCAGAGCCAGAAGTGCCTGATTCAGTTCCGCATCGTGAGAAAAATGCTCTGATCCATCGATCAACCACAGGTCCAGCCTGCTTTCCATTGCGCGCAGGTCCGAAATCAGCTCCGGGTGGTACCCTTGAGGATCATCCACCAGATATCCCGGATGAACCTTAAAGAACCGGGCAAGGAGCAGGCGCGTGCTGTTGGTCAGATGCGGTCTTCGGCCGCTTTCGATCTGCGACAGATAGGATTGGCTGATCGACCGTCCCAGCTCTTTTTTCACCGCGCGAACAACCTCCAATTGAGTCATCTCGCGACCAATTCCCCGGAGAGTCCCTTCAATTTCCCGCATATACCGGATTTTCTCTCCCAACGTCATATTGCCACCATTATCACAATATGCGATATTAATATTGCATATTGTGATATGTGTCAAGAAAAATTTTTATTAATAATAAAATTCGTGAAATTCGCGGCTGTTGTTTCAGGCGCCTTGCAGTTTGTCGGCTTGAATGCGCGAGCTGTGTTTGAGGATTACGGCGAACAGGTCTTCCACCAGTTCATCCGGCAGGTTTAACGATTTTCCCCAGTCTTTTCTCTGCTGCATCAGGCGTCTTTCACGATCGGCGTCCACCACGGGCGCCGCCTGGCTTGCTTTCAATTTCCCGATCTTGCGAGCCGCTGCAATCCGATGTCCCAGGGCGGTGAGCAGCTGTTTATCGAAGCGGTCAATCATGCTGCGCAGATCATGTTTGCGGGGCCGTGCCAGGCTGTCCGGAACCATTTTTCTGCGGCGCCTGCCTGCCTGTTCCCATGCGATCCCGATTTCGTTTCCCGAGATTCCTTCGCTGAGAAAAGCCAGGCTCTTGCCAAACTGTTCGACGGCATGTCGGAGCGCCTCCCTGTTCGTTTCCAGGATCCCTTTCCAGAGTCCATACTCCGAAGCGGCAAGTCGCGTCATATCGAGGAAACCGCGGCCAGCGAGTTTTTCCAGCATGCCGTGTTCGGCATCTCCTGCTTGTGCGGCGTGCATTAACGCTACAGAGGCCAGCTGAGGGAGGTGGCTGACCATTGCCATGATCCGGTCGTGTTCTTCGGGATCAATCGTTATAGGCGTTGCCGGCAGGCTTTCTACGAGATCGAGGAGCGACAACATGGCATCCGGAGGAGTATCCGGATAGGGGCACAGAACATAGACCCGATCGCTGAAAAGGAGCGGGTCGGCGGCTTCCACGCCGGAGTGTTCGGATCCGGCCATGGGGTGGCCGCCGATAAAGTGAACGCCCGAGGGGAGCCGCTTCTGTGCTTCGGCCATAATCAGTTCTTTTGTGCTTCCGACATCCGTTACGATCGTGTTTTCGCGAAGCAGTGGGGCAATCAGGGCAATGGTGGGAAGGATCGACTGAACCGGAGTAGCAAGAATGACAATTTCACTTTCCGGAATATGGGATGAAAGCTCCTCGAATGTTCCGACCTGATCTGCAATCCGCGCTTCACGGATGGCAGGGATACGTTCCGGCAGATCAAGGCAGGCAACGGGGTATTCGGGCCGGCGGCGTTTTAGTGCCAGAGCGATGGATCCGCCTATGAGTCCGCATCCAATAATGGTGATTTTCATGATTTTCTCCTCACTTCGCCTTTCCAAGACGCCGGCCGATGGTTGTGGCGATGATGCGGCAGCGATTTATCAGAAGGCCGTATTCCTCAAATGGGAGCGACTGCGGTCCGTCGGAGAGAGCTTTGTCGGGATTCGGGTGAATTTCGATCATGATTCCGTCTGCGCCGGCGGCTACGGCGGCTCTGGCCATAGAGGCTACGAACCGGCGAGTGCCGACTCCGTGGCTCGGATCAACAATAATGGGCAGGTGGGATAAATGCTTGATTACGGGGACAGCCGAAAGGTCGAGAGTATTGCGTGTGGCGGTTTCAAAGGTTCGGATCCCGCGTTCACACAAGATGACCTCCGGATTCCCCTCAGTCAGGATATACTCGGCGCTCATCAGCCATTCCTGGATAGTCGCCGACATGCCGCGTTTCAACAGAATCGGTTTGCCTGCATGCCCGAGGGCCGTCAGAAGGGGGTAATTCTGCATATTGCGTGCGCCGACTTGAAGCAGATCCGCGTACTCCGAAACGGTTTGGATCTGCTCGATGGTCATGACTTCGGTCACAACCGCCAGTTTGTGTTTATCGGCGGCTTTTCTAAGCAATTTCAATCCCTCGACACCCAGGCCTTGATAGGAATAGGGAGATGAACGAGGTTTAAACGCTCCGCCTCGAAGGATCTGGGCTCCGCTGGCGGCCACGAACTCGGCGCTGGCTTCGATCTGTTCTTCGCTTTCGACGGCGCAGGGGCCGGCCATCACTGCCACCTCCATGCCGCCTACGAGACATGCTTCCCCGATCCGCACAATGGTGTCATCGGGATGAAATTCACGGCTTGCGAGTTTGTAAGGAGTCGAAACGATAACGACATCGCGGACGCCGGGCATCATGGATATCGCCTCCATATCCAGCCGGTTCCGATTCCCTACCACTCCGAGTATCGTATGTTCCACCCCGTCCGATCGGTGCACTTCCAATCCCGCTTCGCGAACCTTCTGTTGAAGCGCGTTGATCTGATTTTCCGTCGCTTTTGTTTCGCATATGATGATCATGGCAATCTCCTAAAAAACGAACGGCCCATCGATTCTTTCGTGGGCCGCTTATTTTTCTTTCTGATTTATGCAGAGAAAGGAAAGACGCAGCCCTCATGGGTCGGTCTGATATGAGCCGTAATAATAATAGCTGTAAAAACGGTTGTTCATTTTCCCTTCCTATGGGGCCTATAGTAGCAGAAATAAGTTGCCGGGGGATAGTAGTCAGTTGCACTTTGCGCCCGATCCGAAATAGATCAAAGAATCCGGGCCGCGGCAGCGTTGATAAAGTATGATGTGTCCGAGTGAAAGGATTGGAGAAGAGACCGTGATCATAAGACAAATCGAGGTGGGCAATTTTGGCATTTTCAGCTATCTGGTTGGGGACGAAAAAGCAGGGGAATGTCTTTATATAGATCCTTCAGACGACCATGACCTGCTGTTGCAGGAAGCGCGATCCCATGGACTGGTCGTCAAATACATAGTCAATACTCATTCGCACATCGACCACTCCATGGGAAACCGGGAGATGGTCCGGCAAACCGGGGCAAAGGTGATTATTCATGAAGCGGATGCCGCGGGTCTGCTGGATACGCCGCCGGATATACTGCAGATGTTCGGAGCGACAGATCCTCCGCCGGCGGACATCCTGGTTTCGGACGGCGGCCTGATTCAAGTCGGCAGTGTTGCGCTTCAGGTCATTCATACGCCCGGCCATACGCCCGGAGGAATGTGTCTTTATACGGAAGGCATGGTCTTTACTGGTGATACTCTATTCGTCGGCTCTGTCGGTAGAACGGATTTTCCCGGCGGTTCCTATGCGCAGTTGGAGAATTCCATTCGAACGAAGCTTTATACTCTTCCGGGAGAAACAGTGGTTTATCCCGGCCACAACTACGGAATGACGGCAACCTCCACCATCGAGCATGAGCGCCGAACAAACGCAGTCGTCCGTGGTTGAAAAAGGCAAGCTATGGAATTATGGAAATTCTCTAATCCGTGAAATCCGTGGCAGGTTTCCTTTCAGCCTGTTAGCTTTTATAGATACGGCGCATCAAGTCGGCGAACTCGGAGAAATGAAGAGACTGCGGCCCGTCGCTCAAGGCCTTTTCGGGTTCCGGATGCATCTCGACGATGAGCCCGTGCGGTCCTACGGCATGCGCCGCCACCGCGAGCGGTATGACGAGTTCTCTTTTTCCTGCCGCATGAGACGGGTCCACCAGAATCGGCAGATGGGTCAGGCGCTTCAAAATCGGGATGGAGCCGAGATCCAGGGTATTGCGGGTAGCGGTCTCAAAAGTACGAATGCCGCGTTCGCACAAAATCACCTGATGATTGCCGCGGTCAAGAATATACTCGGCCGCGTTCAGCAATTCTTCAATGGTCGACATCATGCCCCGCTTGAGCAGCACAGGGCGGTTGGAGCGGCCGGCCTCACTGAGCAGGCTGAAATTCTGCATATTGCGAGCGCCGATTTGCAGGACATCCGCGTAACGGGATACCGGCTCCACGTCTGACGGCGACAGCACTTCGGTGACTATGGGCAGATCATATTCTCTTCCTGCCTCGGCCAGGAGCTCCAGGCCCTCGAAGCCCAATCCCTGAAAGCTATAGGGTGATGTGCGCGGTTTGAAACAACCTCCGCGCAGCAGTTGGCCTCCGCATTCCCGGACGTATCGGGCGCACTTGTGGATTTGCTCCCGCGATTCGACGGCGCATGGACCGGCGATCACGACAAAACCGGGACCGCCGATTTTGACTCCCCGCACGGATATGATCGTGTCATCGGGCTTGTGTTCGCGGCTGGCCAGCTTATAGCTGACTTTTTCTTTTTTCTGCGCCGCCGGGACAGGCGCTTCAGCATCGGCCTCCGGGGGGCTGCCGGCGAGGATTTCGATTCTGGGAGAGGTCCTGGTCCTGTGTTCGGTCGGATAGGATCCGAGGACTTTCAGCGAAGTGGTGGCGGAGCGCAGTTTTTCAATCGCTTCGGCAACGCGTGCTTCGGCCATATTTCCCTCGAAATCGATATAGAAGAGGTATTGGAACGGCATGTTCGGAATAGGGCGGCTTTCAAGTTTGGACAAGTTGATTTTATATTCATGCAGAAGGCTTAAGGCTTTCAGCAGAGCTCCTTCTTCGTGAGATGTGGACATAATCAGCGAAGTCTTACATGGTATCCGGACATCGATTGTCGATGGCTTCTTGGCCAATACCAGAAAGCGGGTGAAATTGTTTTGTTGATCTTCTATGTTTCGTCGAAGGACCTTCAGGCCATAGAGGCGCCCGGCTTCTTCGCTTGCGATGGCGGCATGGTTCAGCTCTTTGTCGTCCCTGATTTTTTTGACGGCCATTGCAGAGTCGGCGTAGGGCAGAGCCTGGCAGTTCGGGAGCTTTGATACAAACTTCATGCACTCGGCCAGCGCCTGAGGGTGGGAATAAATCCGGCGTATATCGGCCAGAGGCACTTCATCCAGTGCCAGAAGGCAATGCTCGACCCGCAGGACCTCCTCCCCGACAATGGAAAGCTGAGCCATCGACAGCAGGTCGTAGACTTCGTTGATGCTTCCGGCCGTCGTGTTTTCGACGGGCAGCAGGCCGTAGTCGGCGTCTCCGTCCTCGACGGCGTTCACAACCTGCTCCAGCGTATCCATGCCGTTAAAGAGCGTATGATCCAGATAGGGGGCGAAGTGCTTTCGGCCGGCCGACTCGCTATAAGCGCCCTCGATTCCCTGGAAGGCGACGCGCTTCAAATCCTTCTTTTCATAGTCGAGAAGGTGAAGCTGCTGGGACCGGATTGAATCGTCGATGATCTCATGAAAAACCCTGGTGATCAGATGCGCGTCAAGCCCCTGATTGCGCCCTTTGGAAATCAGGTCGGCCAGCAAACGTTCTTCTCTCATGAAATCCCGTATGGGCGCCCCCATGTGGCCTTTTGCCTTGATTATATTTTCCGCAAGCTTGCGCCGGCTTGCCAGAGCCTCGAGGATACGCTCATCCACCGAGTTTATTTCCTTCCGGATTTTGTCAACCTCGTCCATGCTTTCTCCTTCGCGCTAAATGGGCGCCCATTGAAAGGTTCATTGTCCCACAGCCGAGGTCAGTCTAAAATAGCAACTCTGTGTTACCTGGAATGAGCACGCCTGTTCAGGCTTTTGGAATTATATCGGGCTGAGCAGGAGCCCGAAACCGGCTGCCGCATTCTACAATATCTCAGGCGTAATTGGAGCCCCATGAATCTTTCCGCTTCCCAGGATCGCGGATCCCATTATCCCGGCGCCAGGTCCGCATTGGCGCTGCTCCTCTTGATTAATCTTTTTAATTATATGGATCGCCAGGTTCTGTCGGCGCTTATAGGTCCTATAAAGAGGGCTTTCTTCGGCCAGAACGGAGTCATAATCGCGGCGGGAGGAGATTCGCTGAATGCCGTGATCCATTGGTTCCAGATCCGGCTGGGATTCAAACCTGAAGATGCGCTGCTTGGATTGCTGGGCACGGCATTCATGCTGACCTACATGGTCGGCGCTCCAATATTTGCACGGCTGGCGGAAAGCAGATCCCGTTGGGGATTGGTGGCATGGGGCGTTATCTTCTGGAGCATCGCCAGCGGCGCCTCCGGACTCGCCCAGACCTTCCTGATGCTTCTTCTTACCCGCTGTTTTGTGGGAATCGGTGAAGCGGCCTACGGACCCGTGGCGCCGGCTATGATTTCCGACCTGTTTCCCGTTAAGAACCGGGGCCAGGTGTTAGCCTGGTTTTATGTCGCCATACCGGTCGGGAGCGCTTTGGGCTACGTGCTTGGCGGATGGATTGCGGGCTCTGGTATAGGCAATTGGGGCTTCAATCTGATCGGGATCGGCGGCGAAAGCTGGCGATGGGCCTTCGTTATTGTGTCCTTCCCGGGAGTTATCTGGGGATTGCTGAGCTTTTTTATGCGCGAACCTCCGCGCGGAGAAGTCGATCTCCGGCATGCCATAAAGCCTGGCGCCGTTCCGTGGAAAGATTATTGGATATTAATGCGCACCCCGTCTTATGTTTTTTGCACCCTCGGAATGACGGCCATGACTTTTGCGATCGGCGGCATTGCTTTCTGGATGCCCTACTATCTCGAGAGCCGGCCGGGATCGCCACCAAATTCCACTATCATTTTTGGAGCGATTACAGCCGTTGCAGGACTTACCGCTACGCTATTGGGAGGTATAGCGGGAGACAAGCTGCGCGCGCGATTCTCGGGATCCTATTTTCTGGTCTCAGGCAGCGCGATGATCATCGGCTTCCCGATATTTATAGCGGCATTGAGAGCTCCCTTTCCCTGGACAATCTGGGTGCTGATTTTCCTGGCCTGCTTCTGTCTCTTCTTCAATACGGGGCCAACCAACACCATTCTGGCGAATGTAACGCATCCTTCCATGCGCGCAGCGGGTTTTGCATTCAACATTTTCATCATACATGCGCTGGGCGACGTTATTTCACCCGTCATCATCGGGCTTCTGAATGACCGGTATGGAGACATGAATAAGTCTTTCCTCGTTGTGGGCCTGATGTTTTTAGCCGCCGGAGTCTTCTGGCTGGCCGGCACTCGATACCTGAAGCGCGATACGGAAATGGCGCCGAAACGCTTAAGAGATAGGGGATGATGCCGATTTCTCAGGCGAACAATCCGGCCGCAAAACCTTAAACCAGAGGATATCTCAATGCGACCCTTTTCTATTCGAACTCAAATGCATACTCAGTTTCTGGATATCACGCGGGAAGTGCAATCGGCTGTTTCCGAACTTGGTATGAAAAACGGCGTGCTTACGGTATTTGTACCCCACACGACCGCAGGAATCACGATCAATGAAAATGCGGACCCGGATGTTACGGCCGATATCATCGCCGCACTGGAAAAAGCTGTTCCATGGAATGCGGACTATGCGCATACCGAGGGCAATGCGGCTGCGCATGTTAAAGCGAGCATGATGGGATCGTCGGTCCAGGTCATCGTTGAAGACGGCCGGCTGCAGCTCGGCACATGGCAGGCAATCTATCTTTGCGAGTTTGACGGACCTCGCTCCCGAAATGTGAATATCGGGGTCGGACCACGATAAAATATTGCAAAGATTTGAGATAACCCGGTTTTTAGAGGTGAATAAAGGCCTTAGAAGCATTTTAAGGCCGCCTTTTTTGCTTGTAAGCACACTTCTCTTGCCTTCGTGAGCAGGTCTGTATCCTTACAGCCAAAAAAAGGGGTATCATTTTTTAGTCTAAGGGTGTTTTTTTATATCTAAAATTCAATTATCTATTTAGATATTAACCATTTACGCAGGTCCGACCCCGCTAGGACCGCTAGAGCAGCTTGAGGAGGAAGGAGCAGATGTGATAGGCATCGATAAACTTGAAAGGGCTTTCTCCCAGTGTGTAGTGGCCGCAGGGGAGAACTACGACCTTGTGCGCGATGTGGCGCCGGCGTATTTCCCGGATCATCTGTTTGGAAAATTGCGGAAGGAATGTTGTATCGCAGGAGCCGTATATAAAAAGCGAACGGCCGCCGTTTCCGGCAAAGCGATCCATGTATGAAGCGGGCGCAATCACTTTCCAGCATTTCCGCAACTGCTCCAGGTCAATTTGCCCGTCGAATCCCTGCCGGATATGGCGCGTTGTAAGTCCCGTCCAGACAACGTCTGCAAAATAATACGAGAAAAGGTTGAACACATTCACGCGCAGACGAGCGTCATGAGCACTGGTCAGAAAAGCGTAGCAGGATCCCAGACTCGTTCCGACAATGCCGAGCCTGTCATAGCCCATTGATTGAAACCAGTCCAGGGCAGAGCGCGTATCAATGACGGCCTGCCGGGTTGCATCGATCGTTCGTGCAACATTGGAGGAAACGGCATAATCTGCGCGATTCAGTTCGCCGGGCATGCGCAGGTCGTGATAAGGAAGGCTCAGCCGCAGCGCCGAAATCCCGGCCACCTGCAATAAACGGCAGAGAGAGATATGCTGCTGCAACTGTGCGTTCCAGTGGGGAAGAACGATTACGGCTCTTCCTTTCGGCTTCGACGCCGGGAACCACAAGCCTTGAACTGCGTTGTTTTCACTAAAGGGTGTCGTAACAAAGGAAGTAAATCGGAGCCGGTTCCCTTCGCAGTGGAAATCGGAGGGAGTTTTGTAGTCATAGAATGTCGCGCTTTCCGATGTCGCCATTTCGTTCATGCGAATGAGATAGGACAGCGTGTCGCAATCCGCCGGCGCGGCAAGCGGCCAGTTGCGCGACCATTCCAGTCCCCAATCGAATTCTCTGACGACACGGTCTGTCGTGCGTGCGGCGAAACGTTCTTCCCGCCGTTCCATGTATTCCCGGTAGCGACGCCGAACTCCGCTGCCGGCATTTCCCGACCGTGCATCCTCTCCGGTATTAGCTTGTTGCTCGATCATCCGCGCACATTCCTCAAAAATGCGACTCAGTATACGACAAAGAATGCGATTCTGCGGAATGATTGCATTACCGGAGTCAGGCGAGGCTGGCGGATTTGAACATGCGTTCGAAGGCCTTCCGGAATTTTTCAGAGACCTCTTTCAGAGACTCCGAGCACCAGAAAGAGGAATGGCGGCGCTATCCACGCTCGTTTGGCATTCAAAGGACCTCCTTTTAGATTGCCGGATGGAGAGACATGAGTGTGTAATGCAACCGCAACTATACAGGAGCTATCAGCTTTTATGCCACGAATTACACGAATTTTCCCAGGGATTCACGAAGGTACTTTTTGAGAAAACCCGGCAGAGGAATTGGCGGGTTTGGTGTGGATCCATCAGTTGGTGTTTTGTGTCCAGTTGATCAACCGGAATGGCCGCTGCAGAAGGTGATCCTGCAGACAACCTTCACTGAAATGCACTTTTGGGCCGCCTGTAACCGAAATATCATAGGCAATGAATGAGCCAAAAAAGTCCGCATTCCCGTTGAGCTGCAATTCGGCGTTCGGCGCATAGACCTCAACATAGGCTTCCGATCCTCCGGTCATTTTCACCTGCGTTGTTCCCGCATAGTTCACTGTAAGTCTGGTAGGATCCCATGAAGTATTTGCCACGCCTTGTCCTTCCATCTGCAGACTAGTCTTCACAAAAAGCGTGGTTCTATCGCTGATGACGATTTGGCCGCCGGCTGTTACAGCCAGTTCGTCAATATAATAAGTCCCCGGAGCGAAAGTGAGCGTTCCTTTAACCGTTATGTCTCCAAAGTCCCCCGGGCTGATGGATACAGTGTCACTGGGATTGACGGAAACGTCTGTAGTTCCGACGCTGAAGGACGGAAGAGGGGGGAAATATCGTGGCGCCGCCAGATGAATGATATCGCCTGTAACAGAGGCCGTTCCGCCAATACTATAGGAAGCGGTAGGTCCGTATGCCATATCCCCGTGTATGTCGGCCGTTCCTCCGACATCTACATTGCCGTTGGATCCGATGGAACCCAGATCCCCGGAATTTGTGGCTGCATTCCACGGTCCCAAAAAGGGATCATAACTGTCAATTTCCATTGTCCCGCCCAAATCAACGGAGTTGATACCCCAAAGCGCACGATCAAACAGAGCATTCCCGCTGTTTTCGATTATTGCCGTAATCCGTGCAATCCCGAGGGGATTGTTGGCATTTGTTCCCCAATTTCCTATGCTGTCAAGCCGCCATCTCTCGATGGCTGAGGGATATGTCAGAAACGTTGCCGTATTGATAAAGCTGGCCGGCCGATATTTGAGAAGCGTCGCATTCAGTGCGTATGATCCCGAATTGTTCGTATTGGCCTGAAGGGAAATATTGCTCAGCGCGGATGTGAATGCGGTTGTTGTCTCTGAGCTGGGGTAATTTGATGAAGTGCTTGTCTGCCCCGCAAGTTGGACCGGGTTCCCTCCAACCTGGACCGGAGAAGTCGTCAGGTCGTAACCGGTGGCAGGCACCCAGGGATTGTAGCTGCCTGCGTACCATTGGATTGCGTTCTGCACTCCGGCATTTGCGACACTCAAGGCCTGCTGACTGTATTTATATGCCGTGCTCGCCTTCATTTCATTCTGAACGGTAAAGACAAGCGCGGTTGATAGAACAGCCATTGCCATAAGGAACATCAAAGTGGCGATCATAGCCGTGCCCTGTTCATTCTTTGCCTTGCAGCTTTGATATCTCATTGATTCACCCATGTAGTGACCTGGGCTGGAGTTGGGGGCAGTTGATCAACGCCTCCAAAAGCCAGGAGTTCAGATAAAAGCACAGAACCTGCAGCGGCGCTGGGAATGAGCACCCTAGTTGACAAAGCATTCTCATGCATTTGCGCATTGTTGCCCCAGGTGTTCTGCACCGTCAGAGCGATATTTGCCGAGGTAACCACGCCGAAGCTGTCTGTGTTTAATGTAAACTGAACCGAATTCGGTTTTATGTTGCGTATCAGGGGGAGTGCCGGATTTTTGGTTGTCTGAGTAATGGGAGTTACGGACCGGGTAATCTGGTTGTTCGTGCTGTCGTATACATATTCGACATACTGAAGAGTAGAATCGCTGTTGACGTCGCCGAAGAACCTTAGTGTGGTCACCGCAGCTGATGAATTAGCCGCCATCCCCGATGGAGGTATCAGGCCGGTTGTAAAGGGGAGCGCAAAAAGCCGGACAGGAACACCAACGGTATTGTGCGCTCTCCGGAAGACGGCGGTAATGGAGCTGTCTCCGACGGCTCTGATTGCCACTGTTTCAGCACTGGCGCCGGTGTCTACATCCACCCAATCCCCAACCATCAGATTTGCCACGGAGGCCACGGAGAGGGGCTGTGGTGTAGAGGAAGGTGAGACCGTGCCGGTTGTAACGGTGTTGCTGTCCCCGTGCGAGCCTGCCTGGGCAATTTCCGTTGTCATCATTTCCAGAGCGGAGCGGGCTTCCATACTGGTGTCGATGCTGTTTTGCTCGGAAGCCTGTTGATTGACGCCGACCGAAAACAGGCTTATTGCAGCGCCCATGATAGGGATCAGGATCAGAATTGCTATCAGGAGCTCCATCATCGTGAAGCCCGCCTGATGTTTGATGCTGGTAGTATGCTTCATCTTATTAAGCTCCCGCTCCCATGAGTCTTAGGGCGCTTTCTGAGTTATTAATACGGTCGATGGAGCCGTCCCATATTGAAAGCTTTTATTACTGGCTACGGAAACGCTGATTGTTTTAAGGGTTGAGGAGCTATTGACTATTTGCCATTGCCGGGTGTAGGCCGCATCCGCAGCCGAGATGCGGTTCCCCGTCATATCTATATAATCGGAATAACCCTGAACCGGCTCCGATGGATACACGCTGCCGCCCGCCGTCAAGCCTGTCCCGCCTATTGCAGTTGGAGGATTCACCGTCAGGTCTGTTGTCGTATCGGCAAATTGCAAGCCGACCAACTCCTCCAGCTTTTCCTGTGCGGCGGCGGTTGCCTTCCCGGCATCTCTGCCATGCGTTTTGCTGGCCATGATGCTGAAGGCAAGCACCTGGGCCATGGTGAGTAATCCTATTGATAGAATCAAAATGGCAATCAAGGATTCCACCAGTGTCATCCCGCTCTCATTTTTTTTGCTATTGCTTCTCATCGATATGCTCTCCAATCTCTATATAGGAGCCCATTGATTGTCCTGATACCTCCAGAGCTGAACCTTGCCGGCGAGCGATACGCTGACCGCAAAATCCGCATCTTCATTGGAGAGGTAGATAATGCCGATGCCGTTCGGGATTCCCCGCGCGTTGAATGTAATATCGGTAGAGGAATTTGTGGAGAAGCCGGCAGGGGCGCTGCCGGAAGCTGTTTTGAAAGCGATTTGGCTGTTTGCAACCCCGTCGGAGAGCTGGTTTACTGCCTGCTGGAGTTCAAAGTTCCCGCTCGTTCTGTTTCGTTTCAATAGACTCCATTGGTCGTTGTCCAGATCGAATGAAATCCGGTAAGATGTCATCTGTGAAGTTGCGCTCAGCTTGGCATAGGACATCGTGGTGGCAATCTTTCTGGCATCTGAGATCAGCTGCATGCCACGCATCGAGTTGGTGAGAACTGGAATTGCGAAAGCCGCGATGATGCCAGTCATAGCCAGAACCATGACAAGCTCGACCGCCGAAAATCCCCGGCTTTTTTTAAATCTGATGTTGGCCATTTTCCCCATCCACTCCGGTCTTATGGACGTTTCCCGCATCCAATAACCGATCTATTTGGAATTTGATTCCCTATCCTTATCGGCCAGGCGCCGGGTGGCCCATATGAGATTTGCCGTCTTATGAGCCAAATTACATATCGGTTCTCTCATGCCGCTTACTGTACTGCTTTGATAGTAAGTTTCGGTGACAGAGATCACCAAACACGGAGATTGGAGGATTTGAAGCCCGCATATTTGTTGCAGATTTGGCGGAGGGGCAGAATATTGGCAGGCCGCGAACCTGAATGGACTATGGCATTGATCAGCAAGGTCCGTATTTCGCGGCCTGCGCTTTTTCGCCCTGACTAACGATTGCCCAGCTTGATCACCAGACCGGCTGAGAGCCTGAAATTGTTCTGACGCTCATCGAAGCCGCTGAAAAAGATCTGCGGGCTTGTCTTGAACCGTGTCATGAGATAGTCTGCCTGGAATGCGCGGATCGCCAGCGAATCGTTCAGATGAATGTCGATGCCGCCGCCGAGGACAGTGGCAAGGGCGGTATCTGAGATGGAAGCTCCAAATGCTCCCGTGCCTGCGCGTGCGGCGCCGATCAGGAAGTGGGCGAATGGCGCAACCCTATCAGAACGGTAAGTCAGTTTGGGGCCGACCATAAACGTATGATGGGTGACGTCTGCATAGGGTATATCGATTCCATAGATGTTGGGAGAACCGTAGTGCCCGCCGAAATTGCCTTCTATGCCGAAATAATGCGTGATGTTGCCGGTGACCGAGGCCTCCCATCCATTCAGATTGATGCCGTCAGGATTCGCCCTGAAAAAGGAGTAACCGCCGAATATCTCGACATTGGGATATTCCGGTTGGGCCATAGCAAAAAGTGGGATCAAGAGCAGCGAAGAACAAATCAAAATTACTTTCCGCATAGTAACTCCCTCCTCAAATGGTCTCCCGATGCCTTCCTTATTTGTCTGGAAGACCCTGCATTCTCTTAGATACGCGTTGAGCCGACAAGTTTCATCCCCATCGAAAAAGTCTGTGAAAGCATGCCTGTCACCCTATTTCTTGTGCTTCGGTATGTCATCCACTAGAATTCCGGGATGAAGCCAATGGTCACGGTCATAGGAGGCGGCCTTGCCGGTTCCGAGGCTGCATGGCAGGTTGCGCGCCGGGGATTGGATGTGCGCCTGTACGAGATGCGGCCCGCAGTTTCAACTCCCGCTCATACAACCGATCAATTAGGAGAGCTTGTCTGCAGCAACTCCTTCAAATCGGACCTGCCGGGAACTGCTCCTCACCTGCTCAAACAGGAACTGCGTCGCCTGGACAGCCTCCTGATGCGGATCGCCGATGAAGTGAAGGTCCCTGCCGGACACGCTTTGGCTGTGGACAGAAACAGGTTCTGCCGCCGCCTGACGGAAGAAATAATGAGAATCCCTCAGATTGAGATCTTGCGGGAGGAATTCAGGGAGATCCCTTCCGGCGGAGTCGTGATCATAGCGACCGGCCCATTGACTTCCGAAGCGTTTGCGGAGGCTATCGCCCGTTTTGCCGGGCGCCACAACCTCTATTTTTATGACGCCATTTCACCCATCATCGATGCCGGCACGATGGATCATGCAAAGCTTTTTGCGGCGTCGCGATATGGGAAGGGAGGAGAGGATTATCTCAATTCTCCCCTTACAGAAGAAGAATACCTCCGTTTTTATCACGCATTGATAAATGCCGAATCGGTACCGTTGCACTCGTTCGAGAAAGCCATGTATTTCGAAGGTTGTCTCCCGATTGAAGAATTGGCGCGCAGAGGCGTGGATACGCTTCGATTCGGTCCCATGAAGCCGGTGGGTTTGATCGATCCCCGAACCGGGAAACGGCCTTATGCGGCTGTTCAGTTGCGGCGGGAAAACCTCATGGCAGAAAGCTATAACCTTGTCGGATTCCAGAATCACCTGAGATTTCCCGAGCAGACTCGCGTTTTTCGATTGATCCCCGGGCTTGAAAAAGCGGAGATACTGCGCTTCGGCCGGATCCACCGAAATACCTATATATGTTCGCCGGGTCTGCTCTGGTCGACGCTGCAGGCAAGAAATAATCCGGAGCTCTTTTTTGCCGGACAGCTGTGCGGCGTTGAAGGATACATCGAATCTATTGCCACAGGATTACTGGCAGGCATCAATGCCGCCCGGTTGATTCAAGGCCGCGAGCCTTCATCGCCGCCCAACGGAACCGCTTGTGGCAGCCTCGTTCACTATGTCGCAAATGCCGGATCCGCGCCTTTCCAGCCTGTTAACATCAGCTTCGGTCTTTTATCGGAGACGGCAGCGGAGCCTGGGAGCCGGATCAGAGATAAGAAAGAAAGACATTGCGTTCAGGTACAAGAGGCACTTTCACGGCTGGATCAATGGATCACATCAGATAGAATTTGATGGCAGAACGACCATTGCTCCACTATTGAAAACACAATGGCTGATACGCTGACTTCCTGGATTCAGAAGTTTCTCGAATATCTTCGCTATCAGCGAAACGCTTCGGCCCATACCATTCGCAACTATGCCTCAGATCTCCGGCAGTTCTATTCTTTTCTTACAACGTCTCCCGGCGGCGACCCGCGTCCCGCGCCGGAACTGGAACAGATTGATAATCTTACAATCCGCGAATTTCTCGGATTCCTTTATCAGAAGAGCAACCGGAAGTCTTCGATCGCGAGAAAGCTGGCGACTCTGCGCTCCTTTCTGAAATACCTTTCGGCTCAAGGAGTTATCCATGCAAATCCTGCCAAGATTGTCGCATCGCCGAAACTTGAAAACCGTCTTCCCGATTACATGACGGTCGAAGCGGTGACCGATCTTGTCGAAGCGCCCGACACCGGAGCGGATTCGGGAAAACGTGATCGCGCTATTCTCGAGCTTCTTTACGGCGCCGGGTTGCGGGTCGGCGAGTTGGTCGGTCTTAATCTGGGAGATCTCAGCCTCAATGAGGGACTCGTCAGGGTGGTTGGCAAGGGGCGGAAAGAACGCCTCATTCCCTTTGGGAAGAGCGCGGCGGAGGCTTTGGAAGCGTATCTCCGAGTGAGAGGAAAGAGCATCCGGGCCGGAAGCATAAAATCCGGAGAAGGCGCAGCAGCCGCGGAAGCCGTATTCCTGAATTTCAGAGGAGGACGACTGACAAGCCGCAGTGTGGGCAACCTTGTGGACCGTTATGTAGTCCGGCTTTCACAAAGGCTGAAAATTCATCCCCATACTCTCCGCCACACTTTTGCGACTCACATGTTGAGCGCGGGGGCCGATTTGCGGGCTATCCAGGAATTACTGGGACACGAAAGCCTTTCCACTACTCAGAAGTACACGCATGTTTCCGTAGAACAGCTGATTCGTGTCTATCAATCCTGCCATCCTCGTGCTAAAAAGAAAGGCCGTCAGCAATGAGCGATCTAAAGGTGGATTGCTATGCCGGATACACAGCAGATCAGCGCCCCCAGCGATTCACAATCGGAGCACAGACGTTGGAGGTGAGAGAAATCGAGGACCAGTGGTACAGCCCGGCTTCCAAGTATTTTCGGGTGCGCGCAAGTGACGGCAATATCTACGTGCTTCGCCATGATGAAGAACACGATCGCTGGACCCTGGACGCATTTCGCAAATGCTGATTCCGAAGCTATGGCGGCGATCAGCGGAATCGGATGAGGAATGAATATGAGCGCTAAGAGGTTGTTCCTGATTGACGGTATGTCTCATATTTACCGGGCTTACTATGCCATTCGCAACCTGAGCAATGCCAGGGGGCTTTCCACCAACGCCATCTTTGGTTTCACATCCATGCTGCGCAAGCTGATACAGGAGCACAAGCCCGATTACATCGGTGTCGCGCTCGATCTGGAAGGCCCGACCGTGCGACATGAGAAATATCAAGCCTACAAAGCAACCCGAAAACCAATGCCTCCGGATCTGATCGAGCAGATTCCATATATCCGCAGGGTATGCGAGGTGTTTCGTGTGCCCGTCATCGGATATGCCGGATATGAGGCGGATGATGTGATTGGGACTCTATCTCTGAAGGCAACGGAAAAAGGGCTCGAATCCATAATCGTTACCGGCGATAAGGACATGCTGCAGCTTGTTTCGGACCGTGTCTTCGTCCTCGATACCGCAAAGGATTCCCTGCTGGATGCGGAAAAGGTCACGGAAAAGCTGGGCGTCAAACCGGATCAGGTGGCGGATCTTCTGGGATTATGGGGTGATGCCTCGGACAATATCCCGGGCGCTCCCGGAATCGGAGAAAAAGGGGCCAAAGAACTCATACAGACTTACGGCAATCTCGAAAATGTACTTAGCAACTGGGACAAAGCCAAAAGAAAGATGTACCAGGAAAGCCTGAGGGACAATGTGGAATTGATCCGGACCAGCCGCGAACTGGCAACCATTCGAAGGGATCTGCCGATCGAGCTGGATCTGCAATCGTTCGTCTTGTGCGAACCCGATCGTCAATCTGCCTTTGAATTGTTTTCCGAGCTCGAATTCAAGAGCCTGATGAAGGAATTCCTCGATGAGAAGAAGCATGAGCCGCTGAAGGGCGAATGGCTGAAGAATTCGCAGCGGAATCTCCAGTCGATGGTTCAGCAATCCCGGATTTTCGTGGAATTGAGCCATGCCATAGGCCCTCTGAACCGCAAGATCGCCGACATCGCTAGCGTCCGGGGAGAAGACGGGGATGCGGTCCTGATTGATCTAAAAGAAAGCGCCCAGGCCCGTCAGTGGGAAAGTATTGCAGATACGGAATCGCTGAAGAGCGTCTGTTGGGATTCCAAACTCTATCTTCTCTCACAGGAAAGCCGCGGTATACATGTGAGCCGGATTCCGGATGATGTCATGCTGATGGCATTTCTTACTGCTCCCACCGCAGGCGATTATTCGCTGAAGCGATGGGCATTGGATCAGCTGCACGTTTCGCTGGAAGAGGAGAATACCGGAGCGCAGGGTTCGCTTCTGGACGAATCGGGGAAAGTCGCCGAAATCCTGTGCCGACGGCTGGAATCCGTTCGTGCGCTTCATGAAATCTTGAATCCACGGCTCGATCAGCTCCAGGTGCGCGAGCTATATGAGGAAATCGAGCTTCCCCTTGTGCGCGTGCTCGCGGATATGGAACGGGAAGGGATCAAGGTCGATCGCGCGATGCTGCAAACGATGTCCGCCTCAATGGAAAAGCAGCTGTCGGACGTTACCGGCAGGATTTACAGTGCGGCCGGAATGGAATTCAACATCAACTCGCCCAAACAGCTTGGCGAGGTGCTCTTCGAAAAGCTCAATCTTCCGGTCCTGAAGAAAACGCGCAAGACCGGAGGATACAGCACAGACCAGGCGGTTCTGGAAGAACTGGCGCAGACCTATGAGCTTCCCAAATTGATTCTTGAATATCGGCAGGTTGCCAAATTGAAGTCCACCTATGTGGATGCGCTCCCCGCTTTGATCCATCCAAAGACCGGAAGAGTCCATACATCATTTAATCAGACAGGCACGGCCACCGGCCGGCTGTCGAGCTCAGATCCGAATCTGCAGAACATCCCAATCCGGTCCGAGCTGGGCCGGCTTATTCGGGGCGCCTTCGTTCCGGAAAAAGGCAATCTGTTGCTGGCGGCTGATTATTCACAGGTGGAGCTTCGTATTCTCGCTCACCTGTCGGAAGATGATGTGTTGGTCAGCGCGTTTAGAGCGGGGGAAGACATCCATGACAGGACAGCACGGGAAGTATTCAGCGCAGCGGAACTGGAAAACAGGGCTGAATGCAGGCGCAGAGCAAAGGTGATCAATTTTGGCATTATTTATGGACTATCTTCCTTCGGACTGGCGCAAACCCTCGGCATTTCCAGAGAAAATGCTCAGGCTTTTATCGATGCTTATTTTAAGCGCTACAGCGGAGTCCGGGCCTGGCTGGACAGAACGATTGAGGAGGTGCGCCGTCAGGAGTATGTAAGAACTCTATTCGGCCGCATCCGGCCTATCCCGGATATCAACAGCCGGGATGCCAATATGAGGCATTTTGCCGAAAGAACCGCAGTAAACAGCCCAATCCAGGGGACAGCGGCCGATGTGATAAAGATCGCCATGATTCGCGTGCATAAGGCCTTACAGGATAAACACTTATCCGGGAAAATATTGCTGCAGGTCCATGACGAGCTTGTGCTTGAAGTCCCCGAAGCGGAAGTGGAAAAGACGCGTATTATTGTTCAGGAGGAGATGGAGGGAGCGGCGAGACTGCTGGTGCCTCTAAAAGTCGATTTGAACGTTGCCGGGAACTGGATGGATATGAAATAAATCGGAACAGAGACTATATACTTACGTAAAGAATCGTTGTTGTTGGAGGTGACTGTTTCCGGGAAGGTCAATTTTGACCTGAGTTTTGAGCTGTAATGCTTTCGATCTGACTGCCGGGGGGAGAAAGGTTGAGTTCGGGAATCGGAGAAGAACTCATAGAGATGCGCAGTCTTGGCCTTGGACTCGGCCAGGAAGCGACCGTCACGGATAATAGTCTGGTGAGCGAGTTCATTTCCGGGAATGATGAGGCGTTTACCCAGCTTGTTGCTCGGTATAAGGATTCAATCACCAACTACCTTAATATGATGGTGGGCGATTACGACATCGCAGTGGATCTGAGCCAGGAGACATTCCTGAGGGTTTACCGGAGCATCCATCGTTACAGCAACGTGTACCAGTTCTCAACATGGATATATCGGATAGCAACCAACCTGGCAATTGATGAGATCCGCTATCGGAAGCGTCGCGGGCAGGTATTCTATAGGAATATATTAGGCAACCGTCAATCGTCTTCCAAAGAAGGGCATGAGTTTGAGATTGGCGATATCCGGCGCAATCCCCGAGATGAAGTCCTGAGGAAGGAGACCGGCCGGGTTCTGGGCGATGCCATCCGGTCTTTGCCGGAAAAGTACAGAACGGCTTTCATTATGAAAGAGGTCCAGGAACTGCCCTATGAAACCATTGCCAAGATCCTGAATTGCTCGGCAGGGACTATCAAGTCGAGGCTGCACCGGGCCAGAGAACTGCTTCAGAGAAAACTGGAGCATTATATTTAGATCACCGTTATGGATTGCCGTACGTTTCATCAAAAATTGGACGATTACCTGGAAGACGGCCTGGATTTTTCCGGGCGTTTCGGGATTGAGCGCCATGCCCAGCAATGCATTCGCTGCGGGAAGGCTCTGGCGGATGCGCAGCATTTGAGGCAGATGGTGCAAGGGCTGCAGCGGGTCAAAGCACCGGCGAATTTCGAAACATCGGTTTTGAAAGAGATCGCCAGACAAAAGGCCAATGAACGATTCTGGAATATTCGAAAATACTGGATTTGCGGCTTTGAATGGCCGTCGTGGCGGAAACTGGCGATTGCCTCCTCCGGTCTGGCCGTTTTGGGCCTGATCATTTTCTACGCGTCCCATCGGACGAATACGGAACGTGTTTCGGCTCCTGTTCCCGTTGCTGCCGAACCTGCAAAGATTTTCATAGAAGCAAAGGAAGCAAATCGCCCGGTCAACAAGGTCGAAACTCCTTTAAAGAAGGAACCCTTGCTGGCTGAGACACGCAAAGCCAAACCAAAAGATCTCCCTTCCCCTGTTGCGGTTGAACCTGTGCTCGTTGATGACCGGGATGCCGTGGAACCGGGCTATGTGGAATACACGATAGGAGAGCCGGCGGAACATGCGGTGCCGTTACGGTTGCCCAAGAAAATTCCTCTGCGCTATAACCCGATATCCGAAGAATATTTTATACTTAACGTGAGCCATTGAATCAGCCATGGTCTGTACGCAGCCTATTAAATCAATCCGCCGGACTTGTCTTCTGGCTTTTCTCCCATTACTCGTTGCCGTGCCGCTCGGCTTCGGATTTGATCTTCAGCAGCCTGCAGGTGAGGAGCAGGCGCCGGTGCTGGTACGGGTAAACATAATCGTGGAGACGCGCGGCGCCGCGGATACAGTCGAGATTAACGGGCAGCTGGTTGCCGACTACAGACCGACAATAATTCAGGACTTCCCCTCCGTAGGAATTGTTCTCGATGACCGGAATTTCATAATGACGTTTCTCGGCTATCGATGGGTTGATATCCACGGTTCTGATGCCCGAATTTTCATTACTCCCGGGAAAGGGCAGAAATGGAGAGGAAAGCTCGTCGGCATCGATCAAAGCAACGGCGTGGCTGTTATCAAGCTGCTGGAGGGCAAGCTCGACAAGACTCCGCTCTGTCTTCATTGCGAGGTCCAGGACGGTGCTATTGTGATCGCTCCGATCATGGAAAGTCAGGAGAAATCGGAATATCGCGAAGCGCAAATTGTCTCGATGAGGACCGGTATCAGATCCCTGGATCCTGCTGCCTGGACAATGACCCTGAACCGCCCTTTCCCCGATATCGGGCTGCCGGTTCTCACGCCGGATCGCCGTGTCCTTGGGTTTATTGCGAATCAGGATCCGGCGGACATGCAAGTCGTCGTTTATCCCATTGCACAGCTCGTTTCTTCCGCGAGGAAAATCCTCAAAACTGGAGGAGACATACGTTCAGGATGGCTGGGCATCTTTCTTGATACCTCCTACCACTCAAAAGACGCGGGAATATCGGTTTTGCGCGTTGAAGAGGGCAGCCCTGCGCAGAAGGCCGGTATTGTCGCCGGAGACCTCCTGCGCAAATTCGACGGACACGAGCTTAAAGATGCCCTTCAGTTTATCCAGCTGGTTCAGAATGCTTCGATAGGCTCCAAGGTCCAGCTGGATATCGTTCGACAAGGACAGCTGACGAAGCAAACCGCATTTATCGAAGCCCGCAAGCCTCCACAAAATCGAAGCCGTTGGTCTTTCAACCTGGCTGCCACTTTTGATCCTGCAGCCAAGGGAATGATTCCGGAACTCACGCCTCTCAATCCTCGGCTTTTGATGGGGCTGAGCACGGAAATGCTGACACCGCAGCTTGCTGAGGCGCTCCAGATGTCGGGACGAACCGGATTGCTGGTCCTGGGCGTTGCTCCTAAAATGCCGGCCGATATGGCCGGAGTGCAGATTGGCGACATTATAGTCTCGATCGACGGACAGCCGATTCTGGATCCTCTGGGTTTTACCTCCTTCCTGCAGACACATGCCTGGGGTCCCCAGTCCATTCTGAAAATCCTGCGCAAGGGAGCCGAGCGCACCGTCATCGTCCGGCTGGGCGACTGAAATACAAATTCATATTAATCTGTCTTAGTTTCATCGGATTATGCGGCGCTAATTTTGGCCCTCTGCCGACTTCATATGTGGCAGAAGTTTTTCAGTGACGATCCTGGATTATTCAAAAACAGATCGATGATCCCACCGCCGGCTTCAGGCTCATAAAATTTTTTTTAAAAAAAATTCGCCGGAGCTTTCACAAACGGGCATTGAGATATTACATTTACATCAACAAGTGCTGGAATAGAGGACCAGGGGATTCCCCCCAACCTTCGGGTTCTTGCAGATTAACCAGTTGAATTCAATGCAGCACATGCAGCATCGGTACACTGCCGGAGGTCTACGCGATGGAATATCGATGCCCCCGAATCACTCTCACTTGTCATAAATCCGAACAGAACAGGCCATGGAAACTCACGGTGCTCATATTGTTCGTTTTGGGAATTTCATTCCGGACTTTCCTGCCAGTTCCCGGACTTGCTCAGGATTTGCAGGATTCCCAGACCGGCAGCCGGATTGAATGGATAAAGGAACAGCAGGAGCAGAAGGCGCGGAATCTCCAACCGGCTGCACCGCCCAAAGCGGAGCAGGCGATGAAAAGGTTTATAGGCGACGATCCGCTAAACAGGTACCTGGGAGGAATTCCGGGCTTTTACCTCAGATTAGGAGGCCTGTCGAGCGGCGGAGGCTTTGGCCTCGGTCCCGAATATCACAGGCCGGATTTAGCCAGAGGCCGGATGTCCTTCCGCGTGTTCGCCGCCGGATCGATGAAGAAATGGTATCTGCTTGAAACAGAGTTGCGATTTCCGCACATAAGCGGCAGCCGTCTGGATTTGGATATACTGGGGCGCCGCGCGGATGCCAATTCCATAGACTATTACGGGCCGGGGCATGATTCCGTTAAGTCCGGACATTCAAATTACCGGCGCGAAGAGAACAAACTCGCAATAGCCCTGGCTTTCAAACCGGCGCGCAACTATTTCAGCGTCGGCGCTGCCGCCGGATACTTGTGGCTCAATACCGGATCAGGCCAATCGGAGCTTTCTGCATCTTCCGAGAAGCTTTACTCTGCGGATATGGCTCCGGGAATTGACAAACAGACACATTATTTGCAGACCGGATTATTCTTCAATGTGGATACTCGTGACAGGGCGAATCATCCACGCTCCGGAACCCGCTTTCGGGTTGAGCTCAACCGGTTCGACGACAGGAAGCATGATCAATATTCTTTTCAGCAGATCAAAAGCTCAATTGAACAATACCTTTCTTTCTTTAACATGAAACGAGTAATCGCGCTGCGCGTCCGCGCCATACTCAGCTATCCCTTTCACGGCAACGAGGTCCCGTTTTATATGCAACCCACGCTGGGAGGTCCTTCAGACCTTCGTGGGTATCGGCGCTATCGCTTCCACGACGACAACAGCTTTGTGGCCAACGCGGAGTATCGCTGGGAAGTCTTTACCGCAATGGATGCCGCTGTTTTTGCCGACGCAGGAAGGGTGTTCCACAGAGACAGGGATTTTGACCTTCAGAAAATGGAGACCGATGCGGGATTCGGTATCCGCTTCAAATCCCGTGAGGCGGTGGTATTTCGAATCGACACGGCATTCAGCCAGGAAGGAATCGGATTATGGTTCATATTCGATCATGTATTTTAAGTGTCGTCGCCTGTGCAATCTGCCTGGGAATGAGTGCGGCTCAGACTCAAAAATTCTATCACGATGATCCTATCCAGGCAGATCCTAAACCCATTGCCGTTAAGGAAGCCGGAAAGCTCAAGATCTTCGACCTGCACGACTACGTCTATCAGACAGGCAGGCAAAATGCCCGGATTTCCCGTCCGGCCATGGGAATAAACACTCTCGGCGAGGCGCCCGACAGCGCGTGGTTTACCAACCGGCATGGGCGCAACAGAATGACTCGGGAGGAGCTGAAAAGAGGTCCGGGCAACGAGCATCCGCCGAGGCCCCCCTATGTAATTGTTGGGGCCAAGACCGAAGGCATCACGCCCGGTTTTAAAATGAAGGATGCAAATGGACGTGTCTATTTTGTCAAGCCGGATCCCGTTACCAATCCGGAATTGAACACGGGAGCGGATGTCATTGGCTCAAAATTCTTTTACGCAATCGGCTATAACACGCCGGAAAATTATATTGTCAGAATACGCAAATCCGAATTGACGGTCGGGAAAGAGGCGAAAATTTCGCTGCCCAACCGGATTTCTCGTGAAATGGTGGGACATGACATCCAAGGCATTCTGGAAAAGGCAGCCAGATCGCCGGATGGCTCCTATCGCGTCATAGCCAGCCTGGCAATCCCAGGCAAAGACCTGGGACCTTTTCGATACGAAGGGACTCGATCCGATGATCCGAATGACCTGGTTCCGCACGAGGACCGGCGCGACTTGAGAGGTTTGTTTGTATTTTGCGCCTGGTTGAATCACACCGACGCCAAGGCGGCAAATTCTCTGAATGCATTGATCCGGGAGGATGGGATCGAATACATTCGGCATTACCTGATTGATTTCGGTTCCGCTTTCGGCAGTGACGGCGATGCGCCAAAAGACGCCAGGTTTGGAAACGCATATCAGATTCCCGTTGCCGGAGCCGTGATGAAATCCCTGCTGGGCCTTGGACTGTATTCCCCTGGATGGGAACGCGCTGTCTACCCCAAACTCAGCGCGGTTGGAAGGATCGAATCGGATGCCTTCGAGCTGGATCGCTGGAAACCCAATTACCCGAATCCCGCGTTTCTCCGCCGCCGTCCTGATGATGAATACTGGGCTGCGAAAATTGTCATGGCTTTTACCAACGACGATATCCGCGCTGTTGTGGAAACCGGACAGTATAGTGATCCGCTGTTTGTCGACTACCTTGTGTCAACGCTGGCTCAGCGGCGGGACAAGATCGGCCGTGCCTGTTTTGCAAACGTGCTTTCACTTGATAATTTCGGGACCAGGGACGGAGATCTTTTCTTCGAGGACCTGTCGGTAACGTATAATTTCCGGGCACTCCTTCCATATCAGATATCCTGGTCCGGATTCGATAACAATACCGGAGCTTTCACACCCCTGCCGGGCGAAACGTCTTTCCGTCTGCCGCGCCTGATCGATTCAGCCGCGGACGGAGAGTATTTCGCCGCCCGGATTCATGCCGAGCCGGATGAACGAAAAACCGTTACAGTATTTCTGCGCAAGAAAGGCGCTGCTCGTGAGATTGTGGGCGTTGAAAGGGAATGGTAATGCGACGAATAAGAGTCCATTGGTCCATATTTGCCTTCATTGTGCTGCAATTCTTTCTAGCTGCCCAGCCGGTTCCGGGGCAGGAGGAATCCGGGAATAATCCGGAGGAGACTAAGTTCTTTCAGCTATTCCCGCCACCCGCACCCCAGGCACAAAAACATCCGGCCGGAATCCGCTTCCTTCGCGATATATGGATTGACCAGAAGGCAATCTGGACAAGTCCCTTCCAGCTGAAGAGCAAACAGGTTGTCACCCTTGCGCTGCCGCTTGCGGCTGCTACCGCCGGATTGATCGCCACAGATTCGCGGACTGCTGATTATCTTCCCAATACCCGAGATCAGATCCGGTGGTCCCAGCGGATTTCCAATTTCGGAGCTATCTACACATTGGGCCTCCTCACCGGGGGAATGCTCGCGGGAGGCAAGATTGTCCATAAGCCCAATTATTCGCACATCGGGCGGATCTCCGCGGAAGCTCTGGTCAGCTCAATCCTGACAAACTATGCGCTTAAGGCCATCACCCAGCGTGAACGGCCCAATCAAGGCAGCGGAGACGGCAAGTTCTGGGCTGGCGGACAAAGCTTTCCCTCAGGACACGCGATGACCAGCTGGGCCGTTGCTATTGCGCTTGCCCACAGTCCTCAATGCCCAAGATGGCTTGCCTATACATCGTATGCCATGGCGACGATCATCAGCCTTTCGCGCTGGAGCGCACACAAACACTTTCCATCGGACATTCTGGTGGGAGGAGTCTTTGGAGGACTCATCGGCAATTATATAGCCCGACGGCCTCGTTGAATGGATTATTGCCGGAAGGGCATTTATAAAATGCAATTCATGCCGGCCGAACACGGTGGGTGTCCTTCCTCATGTGGGTCGCGGCTTCAGCCGCGATCCTGGAGTTTATACATTTGAGACTGGAATGATTATGGAGGACCCGGCAAACAGCCGCGAAGCGGCTGCGAAACGAAGCCCAGGGTTGGCTGCGTTTTTTGCAGCCAACCCTGGGGATGAT
>JAFGIY010000063.1 GCA_016929335.1 Acidobacteriota bacterium
GCAAAAGCGGTCTATTACCAGCTCTTTTTAAAGTCATATGGTTGCCGTAGAATAAACCAAAATGGCTTAGCCACCTTCGGAGCATCTGGCCCGCTTTGGAAAAACGGCAGTTAGACTGCCAATGAGCCGACAGTAAAGAATGCTTTACTTTCAAGATCTGATAGTAAAGAATTGTTTCCTAGTGCGCTGGCCTGATAAAGAAGTCTTTCCTTGGAGCTGATTATGGGCAGAATCGTGGGAGCTTACGAACAAACGAGTACCGCGGGTGAAACCATAAATGCCTTTGTACCGAAGCCTCTCCCTCCAAGCAATCCTCCACTTGCCATGGATGCTGAGCTTTCTTCTTTGCTTCAGCGTGCCGAAACCGCGATAGCAAGGTTGAAACTTGCGGGAACAATGGTTCCTTCGCTCGACTGGCTTCTCTATTCCTTCGTTCGTAAAGAGGCCGTGGTTTCTTCTCAAATTGAAGGTACGCAAGCCACTTTGGTTGATCTGTTGATGTACGAAGCAGCTGGAAAGGCAGGAACCGTTGATGATGAGGATGTAAAGCAAGTCTGCAACTATATAGATGCCCTCAGCTATGCAAGAAAGCAGATGCGAAGCAAAAACGGACTGCCGTTGTCGTTGCGACTCCTTAACGAAGCTCATCGTCGCTTGATGAAGAATGTCCCCGGTAGTAACAAGAGACCGGGAGAAATCAGGCGAAGCCAGAACTGGATTGGCGGAACCCGTCCCGGCAATGCCGTTTATGTACCTCCGCCTCCCCATTTATTGGGCGATCTGATGGGTTCATTAGAAAAATATATTCATGTGAAAGATACGCTGCCGCCGCTGATTCGAGCGGGATTGCTGCACGTGCAATTCGAGACGATACATCCATACTTGGATGGCAACGGCCGCATAGGCCGGCTTCTGATCACATTGCTTCTTGAGCACTGGGGATTATTGGACGTTCCTCTTCTGTATTTAAGCCTGTACTTCAAACGACATCGAGCTGAGTACTACAAGAGATTGAATGTCGTCCGGACCGATGGTGATTTCGAAGGCTGGTTGAAGTATTTCCTGGAGGGGATTGCTGTTATTGCTGACGAAACGGTGGAGACCGCACAAAAGCTATTTGCACTGATGAGTGATGATAGGAATAAAGTACTCTCAATGCGTGCAACCTCCGTGGCTAGCATCCGTCTGTTTGAGCTGTTGCCCTCTCATCCGATCATAACAATCGCCAAAGCCGTAAAGCTGCTTAAAACAACAAAGCCTACAGCAATTAAAGCTGTCTCCGGGCTCATTGAAGCCGGCATCCTGGTCGAAACCACTGGGCGCCGCCGCGATCGTGTTTATTGCTATGAGGCCTATCTCAACCTCCTTCGCGCCGGAACTGAATCCGGATAGTTTCCATCCCGGATAATTTGAAGTGCACATGTAAAGTAGTCGTGCTTTGCCTTGTCTGCCAAAACCTCACTTTCCGGGCACGCGACTATACGGACGGGTGCCGGCCTTCTCCCCGGAATTGAATCCAATAAAATGAAAGACATCCGTCCCGTCCCCCGCCTATTGCTTCTCATAAAGGAGGAGGATATCAACAGAAGTTCCCTGAGCATCCTTATATTTAATCTCCAGGGTATAGGTTTTAAGGTCCTGGCTAATGGTGGCTTTTCTTAACAAGACCTGCTTGCCGTTCACCAGGTGGACGTTATACATCGTATATGGATCGATGACCACCCAGAGTGCCGAAGTGCCCTGAGCGGGGCCGCCTTCCTGATAGGTCACAAAACCTCCACTTTTAGGCGCTGTCGATCGGGCCACGACAGTTTTGCCGTCTTTCTGCGTTTCTGTCGACACTCTTTCAACCAATTCATTCTCAATCTCCCGGATTATCGTGATGCCTTCTTTGAAGTTTGCGGGCCTGCTTGTCGCGGGAAATCTTGACTTGGCAAAATTAAGTTTCCAAGTCCCTATCATAGGATCCTCGGCGGACAACAGCGAGCCAGTCCATACAAAAACGGCAACCAACAGCATCAGTGTACGCATGAGTAGTACGCTCCTTGCTCAATGTTTCTTCAGTTCATTCGATTCTTCGACCAAGCTACAACCATGTCTATTTTTTTAGATCTTCAGATGGAGAAGCCTACATGACGTTTTTATCCCTAGGAAAGATATCGTTCATGCATATAGAGATATGGTCTTACCCCTTTCATTTCAAGGCTGATCCCGCCGCGGCTCGGCGGGTATAGGTGTCGACCTGGCGTTCGAATATTTCAAGCGGCACCGCTCCGGTTTCCAAGGCGAGATTGTGAAATTGCTTGATGGAGAACTTGTCGCCCAAGGCCTTTTGTGCTTTGTCGCGAAGTTCCAGGAATTTCAACTCACCAATCATGTATGCGCAGGCCTGACCGGGGCCTGCGACATAACGTTCCACTTCGCTTGCATCGATCCCATAGTCGATAGCCTGCTGGCGCGTCCAGTGATATGCATGGATGCCTGTGTCAACAACAAGCCTGCGCGCTCGGTAGAGTTCCCGATAAATTTGCCCGAGAAGGCCTTCGGTGTCATCTCCATACCAGCCGGATTCCGCAACAAGCCGCTCAGCATAAAGAGCCCACCCCTCCTGGAATGCGTCGCTTCTGAACAGCGTTTGACGAAACCGCGGCAGATCTTTGTTCTCAGCCTGCAATTCGTATTGAAAATAATAACCGGGCACGGTTTCGTGATACACGGTAGTGCGCAAATCGAATTTGGTCATGTTCCGCAGACTTCTCGGATAGAGAAAGATGCCGGGCCTGGAGCCATCCGATGCTGCCCGTATATAGCTGGGAGAATCATTGACCTCCTGATAACGCGCAGCGGGTTGTGCAACGATCCGTGCCTTCGGCATTTTGTCGAAAAGCGCCGCAGCGCGCTTTTCGGCATCCTTCAAAATTGTTTCGATGTCGCGCATGATGAGTTCGCGGCTTTCTTCCGAAGCAGGATTTGGGTAACGCAGATCCTCCTGCAATTTCGCTATTCGATCGTTTAGAGACCCCTCGGTACGGCCAAGGCGCTTCAGCAGGGCATCCACTTGCTTCTCGATTTCACTCACACGTTTCAATCCAATGTCGTGGATTTGACTTGGTGTAAGATTGGTTGTTGTCGAGTAGCGGAGCAAAAAGGCATAGGCTTCCGCGCCTCCCTTCAAACGCCATAGGCCCGCATCATCGGTAGCAGTCTTTATTTGGGACTGAAGCAGATCAATTGCTCTTCTCCATGCCGGGTATACCTGTTCCCCAACAATCTTTGCTGCGGCGTCCCGCAGCTCAGCCCGTCTGGCATCGCTCATGGATTTGACTGCCGCCATCTTCTGGACCAGTGCGGATACAAAAGGGTTTTGGGCAGGAGCCGGATCAATGAACGTCTGCATCTGCCTTATTGTGGCTTGAAGGATAAATTTTGGGGGAATGATTCCATTTCCTGCAATCCGGCGGGTTTCCCCGAGCAATTCATCTACCCGGATCCCGACCTGCCCCAGGGCAGCCACATAGTTCTCAGCATCCCGCTCGGTTTGTAGCGGATGGACAACAGTCAGGTGAGTGACAAAATTGAAAATTGCCGACAGCTGATTTTGGGGCAGATAATCGGAGTATTGCTCCTCACGTACGACGGAGTCCAATTGCCATTCCAGCAATTCCGTAGAAACGCGCTGAATATCCGTCATTCGAGAGCGATTGAACTTACGGAGTTCAGCAAGGCCGTGTTTGGCACGGTTCGTCCGCCCTTTTCTCCACTCTGAGGTAACCGGTGTCAATTGCCGCTCCAGCCGATCCTGCTCTTCGCCGGTAAAGTAGCGGATACGGGTGGCGAGTGTCGGGTGATTTCGAACCCAATCGTCTGTGAACTCCCCGAAAAAGTCGTCGATCGTGCGCGGCTGCGCGGGCACGATTGAAAGGCAAAGCAAAAGGGCTGCGTTTGCCGCAATCAGTCTCGCAATCCTGTGAATGATGGACTCCTTTCCCATGCCGCCTTTGCGATTTGATTGATTATCTGATAATGGCCCAGCATCTTGGCTATCATGAAGAAGCATCCTCCAGAATCGACAGCCGGTTTGATGCAAGAATAGCAATTAAGAAGATTGAGCAATATTATCGAATTTCTGACAACGCCTGGCAAGGGGGATCGAGCAAACGAGGCGGCGCCAATCTGCTGCAGTCCCAGCCTTTCGGCTCATGAATCCAGGACTATGGATTAACCGTCGAAACATCTGCCTATCACAAACAAAGGGATTCATTTTCCTCGATATGGCATTCTGGCAAGCAAAAACCTCAGTGGTCGATAAACGCGCATTCTGGAGAAGTGGATTTCTGCCTTTTGGTAAAGCATTTGGATGGACTAAATCTCATAATTTTAGCCTACTGATGATCTGCTATTTCGGTCAATTATTTACATATTTGAAGGTTTTTGCTCATTTCCTGGCTCTGATAAGAATTAGGATAAAAGATAACAAATATACTATTGCACCATGATAAACAGAGCGCATAGGTGATTGGCGTAAGTGAAATCAGTATTATTTATAACGTTTTTAAAGGTTGAGTATTTGCGTCTACGAGTCGACGTTCTTGCCGAAATCCGCAAGTAATCCGCAAGTGAGTTGTGAAGGGAATGTGCTGAAAACCTGTAAGTGCTTTTTTTTCATGGAGCCAGCGCGGAGACTTGAACTCCGGACCTACTGATTACGAAGCAGTTTATACCTCTTTTGTTTTCAGTACTTTACAGTGTTTTCAACAACTTAGCGGCAGGCAATTCCGCACTTTTCGGGGCAAAAAGGCAACTATAGGGCAAGTGAAAATATCCAGTTGCCCTATGGTTGCGCGAGGCTCCGGAACCAACTCCGACACATTCGATTTCGTGAAGCTATTCAACCAAATCAAAAAGGAAATGAAAAAATGAACACTCCAAAACGGGAGCAGTTAGGAACAGCTATCGCTAAAGATTTGTTCCGGGGCCAGGATGAGCATTCTGCAGCCGGAGAAATTTTTGGACAATGTGTTCCTCTGAACGGAAAAATCCACATGCCCGAGCACAACAGCTGCCTCCAGGATTGGTGCTCGATGCCTGTGGAAAACTGCATGGCACCACGTGCCACCGTGGCACGGAACGACACGCCTGCATGGCACGGTGCCACGGTGGCACCTCATGCTACCCTGGCATATCATGCCACCCCAGCACGATATGCCACGGTTAAGGGTGAACTCCGGGTGCCGAATACGATCAATTTCAGACTCTTTCCGACGCTTGATCCATTTGCTAAAGCGGTCTACTTTCAGCTTTTTCTTCTATCGCATGGTTTCAGGAAAGATACCTGTTTGGTCAGCCTCCCGACCCTTTCAAAATCGGTTCTCATGTCTCAGCGAAAGGTTCAAAACACAATCACTTATCTCGAAAATAGAGGATTAGTAAGAAGGATTGGATCCCAGCTCGGAGGATCGTCGAGGGGCAATTTCTATCAGGTACTGCTTCCAGATGATTTCTCGGCAACTAATGCAACCGAAACATCCGATAGCTGCGCCGCAGCATCAAGCGCCTGCCTGGCACATGATGCCAGCATGGCACCTCATGCTACCGCAGCACAAGGTGCCACCCTGGCACGTGGTGCCACCAATAAATATGATGATGATAATATAAAAATAAAATCATCATCAAAGGGTAAAAAATTCGAAGTCGCTGATGAACCTGTGGAAAACCACAGCCGCGCGGCTGCGCCGCGAGAGAGAAAAGAAACTGCCGACCCTGATCTTTCGCTTGTACGCGCTGCATATGAAAAAGCCACGGGGAACCGCTGGAACAAATCAGATTCCGAAGCCTACCATCAAAACGGCGTTGGAAATGTGCCGGTAGCCAAAACCATCTCGGCGATCGATGCCGTTGTCCGGCGGACGCCGACAAAAATTAACAGTTTTAAGTATTTCGTCAGAGAGATATTGGCGCCGGAGCCGCACAACGGGCCCTGGCAGAAAAATCGCCTTGAGAAAATTGTGGATAGAATTCGGGATAACAGCATTGGCCGCAGGAAATTTTCGATGGCCGATTTTGTGGAGGATGTCAAATGCACCTGCGCTCGCGAGGACGTCCCATTCGACAACGATATTTTCAACGAGTTGGTGGGATGAAGACTTCTTTTTGTCAAAGGAATTCTGTCATTCATACGATAGCGCATGTCGCCGATTGCCTTTATCCCACAACAAAGGAGAGTTAAGACAATTGAGGACATTGCAGCTCTGCCTCTCGATACAGAATCCGGCTTTGTATCACGATTGACTGATCTGAAGTTCGAAGCACTATCAAGGCTCACCCTGCTCAGAGTCCTTTTTAGGATGGCAGCCCCAGAGTCACTGATGCCGCCATGTCGAATTTAGGAAAGATGGGATCGCTGGAGTATCTTGATTTGGAATGGAACGATGACATTACTGATCATGGTCTGCAGAGCCTTTATGGTCTGGGATCACTTCGCTGGTTAGATATCGGATTCTGCGGTCTGATCACGCCGAACGGCGTTGCCTCTCTCAGGTTAGCACTTCCTCTTTGTGAGATGATCGATGCGGGAATCGGATATAGTTTGATTTCAGATTATTCGCTGATCCTTTCGCTCTGCAAGGCCCGATTGTCAATAGGTCCGGTTATGAGACATGGAGCTGCCTCAGATGCAAATTATGGGGGGTTGCCTTTCAGCCCTATATTCCCCGCTATTGGGTATGACACTATCGGATATGTTGGCCGACTTTACCTCTCCACTATCGATCCTTGTTCGAAACAGTCGTGCCGTCGCCGTCCCACCGTCGAGAGCCGCGGGACGTATTCCCCTTCTCGCCGAAAATTTGTGTGAAGCCTTGTCTCCAAGCGCGCTTGATAAGTAAGAACAGTGCGACACCGGCTCCCATACCCCCTCCGGCTGTGGCTATAGTCCAGCTTAGGCCTTGCGGATCGAGGAGCGATAGCATCGTCACTAGAACGAGTAGATAGCCGATAGTCACTCCCATAGCCATCGACAGTGTCTTTAGCGCGTCCCATTTATGGCCGGCTTTCGATTCTCCGTAGGTGCCGCTGAGCTGCATCAGTTCCTCAGGTTTGGAAAACCGGTTGAAACTCCACCACGTAACTCCTGCAAGTAAAAGAAGTTCAATTGGGCGCATATGCCGTTGAATCGGCGTGTATTCATGCACTTCCAACGAACTGGGAACAACAGGGTACAATGCGTGGCCGATGGCCGCGGCAACACCTTCGGTTAACGGTCCCACAATCAGCGTGTACAACAAACCGATCACTCCCGCAGACAGGAAATCGGCGAAGAAAGTAGAGCTGAATTTTTCAGACCTATCGTCTAAGGGCCGGGTCAGGACGCGCGCCATCCAAAAGCCCAAGATGGTTCCGGCAAACTCAACCGGCAAGTCGATCTCATCGTTTGAATGCGGATTGCTTAAATAACCCGCCTTTTCAGCCCATGCCTGACTGAAAAACCAGAAGAGGGCGACATTCATGAGGATTCGAGCGAACCGCAAAGCGTGGTCTAGATCGGCCGATGTTTCAGGAGTCGGTACGCTCAATTTAGTCATGCCCTGATCAAGATATGCCCTGTAAATTTTTACAAAAACAACGGCAAAAAGGACGCTGACGATCGCCGGGCCCATGAGGAAATCGTTCCAGTGCGAGTACTCCATCCGGTAAAGAAAATCGCCTAGGGAAGAGCCAATTTGATTCAGTTCAATGTGAATCCACGATCCCGGCCTAAAAAAGTGATGGTGGTTTTTAAGATAGAACTTGCCCTCATTTCTGAATTCGGAAAAGAATCCGATCGTAACCGTGGCTAGAAGGGAAAGCAAAAGACGGCTTTTTGGCGAAATCGGAAAGGTTTTTGATGAGAACAAAATCACTAAAGCCGCCGTGGCGCCGGTCATGGCCAACATTCCGAAAATCCTGGCCCACGGGAGATATGGCAGAGCCGCTCCCAAATTGACTTGCAGCCATGCCCAATAGAGCGCGGTATAGCCCGTCATGAGAAAAATCGGAAGAGAAATACTCAAGAGAGCCGTGATTAGCAAGACGAATCGTTTCTTCCAGGGGCTCATGCCTTCTTCCGAAACTTGTGTGCTGTTTGTCGATTGCACCAACCAAGCGTTGGGCTTGCGGCCGCATTTTTATCATACAGCAGCTAAAGGCCGGTTGAACAAGCAAATGTGGTTGTGCCACCTGTGGAATCTAATTGACTCTCGCGCCGAAAAAAATGAGGTCCAAAACAGGCGGGTAGGATGACCTAGCTTGATTGGGTAACATATCAAACGTGAATTCTGCCACAATTTCTGCATTTCTCCCACGAAGTCCGGATATGAGAAAAATCCCCGGACTACCTTCGGCAGCCTGATGGTTCAGCAGCGCGAAACGTCGAGTGCAATCGAATAAATATTTTCCTGTTATTTGATCTATCCTCTTTTCTCTTTTGGCTAAATTCATCGGCTATTGATATTGCCTGTGATAAGTTAGCTCAATGCGCTGCATTTATTGTCTGGAAGAAAATGATAGTATCGGTGTGCACCATGCGTTCCCGGAAGGACTGGGTAAAAATGACAGCATGCTTCCAAAAGGATCTGTCTGCGATAAATGCAATCACTATATCGGAGTGCATCTCGACCAAAACCTTATACGGTATCCAATTATTGCTTTCAACATGCAATTCATAGGAACCCACGGGAAAAGAGGCAGACCGCGCCAATTGATGGCCGGAATTAGCAGAAAAAGTGAAATTGAAACCTTCAATTGAAATTTTCAGATTCAGGCACCAATTCCATATCCCAATGCTGAGGGCAAAAAGCGATTTCGGACATCATTGAAACAAGATAAACAATTTGGTTTCCCTGCTTTTCGTCGAGCTTTGCATTATGTAGCTTTATGTGTTATTGCCCTTGGAGAATCGGTAGACAGGGTACTTGATAGCAGATATGATCCCGTACGCAATTACATCAGACGTTCCCACAAGCATCACACATGGCCTTTTGTTCAGATAAATCCTTGAGGCAAGTCAGTTGCCAACGTTTTGATAGGCGCTCGGTTGAACAACTTCAACAATGAGATTGTTGTCCTGCAGATATTTCAAACCTGCTTTGCTGTAGATCTCTTGAATTCAGGGACACTAAAAGAAGTGGCAGCTGCAGAAAATGGAATCTACGTTCCTTCCGATCAAATTGAGCCGCCACCGGCTGAAGTCGTTTTCGGAGAGAGATAGGCTAGCTAGTTTCTGTCGCGAAACTCACAAGTTGCTGCATGGACGATAGTTAAAAGATTTTGCTTGACTGTATATGTGATAATGGGTTACATA
>JAFGIY010000064.1 GCA_016929335.1 Acidobacteriota bacterium
ACGATTAAGGCATAAGCCAGCGCCAGGCATCAAGCACAAATTGGACGGCAAGGGCAAAGTTTGCAAAAATTCTAAATTCTATTGTCCCAACCTGGGGTAAAATTACACACAGCGCCGGAATGAACGGCCTAACGGGAACCTGGAAGGTTACATAACCTGAAATTATCAGAAATTTTTTCTTGTCTTCGGCGGAATGTGGAGTGGTTCATTAGGATCATAGTGGAAACGCTGGGATTTCGTTTGGGCAGGTGCTGGGCGAAGTTTTAGAGCCGCTATCCTCCTTTGGATTTCGGCTGGTGGCGTTATTATTTCGGAATTATTGGATATTTCTTCTTCTGTTACTGCTGTTTGGCTCAATTTTGTCATCTTAGTAACTGGCGGCAAATGACACTTTCGTGGTTGTGGCTTACTCCGAGACCGCCTGTGCAGGAATCGATGCACTGTACTCACCGACGCAGAAATTTTGCATCGCTCAGCCAATATCTGAGCGATTTCCCGATACGTCCGGCCTCGCCGATGGAGTTCGTCTATTAGTTCTCGAAAAGGATCCAGGCATGAGCGAGGCTCAGGCTCAGGCAAACTGTCCAGGATGTCCCTGAATTTGTTATCCACGGCTGCCTCGATAAGAATTAGCAGCATTGGTCCCCTGCGGAACAAAGACGAAACAAACGAGGAACAACCACGCAATAAACACGGAACAAATGCGGAACATAATCTTGCTCAGGCGGAGACTGGCAACTCTAAGGCGAAGCCTTAGGGATGGTGTCTTTTTATAAAATGATGGCGGCGACAAGATGAAATGCATTTTCGACGGGCTCCTTAGGCAAGATTTTCATCGATTTTCAAAACGGATATTTCGCGGATAAATGGATCGGTTCCAGCGAGAATTCTTTCCGGGCGGGTTGGTTCTTCCAGCCTAGCTATTCCATTTGCAGCGATAGTGACCATTAGCGAGTCTAGATTGCTGCCTTTCACCAGGACATCGTGGGTTGAGAAGGTAAGGCGGATTTCGTCATTGCCCCCCTCTGCATATAAGAACTGGCTCCAGGGCAAAACATAGGTACGCTTCAACAGAACGACTTCCAAAGCAAGTGGGTGATCCAATGTCGTGATAATACGAGTCTGGTCATAAGCTGAGACCGTGGTCATGATCTATTTCCATCCTTGGTTCATTTTTTAAGGTTAATTGCTGAGTCTGTCTTCGAAGCATTAAGGAAATAGACTGGGCGGCGCGCATTGCCAGGGCGCGGGCGGCGGCCAGTCCTCGATGGATGCCTCGGGGCTGTTTAGGCATTGTCTTTCTTGCCAGTTCCGAAGCGGATCGTCTTGCCGCCGAGCAAGCCAGGGATTCTCGAAGTAATTCCTTGTCGCTGGTTATAATCTGCAGGCCTTTTCTTCCCCGGGAGGCGGCAACATAAAACAACTCCTTTTGCATTCCATCCGCCGCGATGATTACTGAATCAACCGTCTTGCCCTGACTGCGATGAGCTGTTACGGCGTAGCCATGTGTGAAATGCCTGAAATTTCGTGGCAGGATGCGGCCATCCTCAAGGTGGATTCGGCCTCCGGCATCCAGCCGGGAAACGGTGATAATTTCGCCATTTGTGCAACGAAATCCACGTTTCCGGTAATTGGCAGTCAGCAGTAGCTTGTCGGCGGCCGCTATCTCGATGCTTTGGCGTTCAAGGACATCGAAGCTCTTTGCATGTTTTGCGGAAATTGTCTGCAGTTGCCGGGCTTCGCCGCGAATAGTCAGGTCATTCTTGTTGACCTGCATCACCTCAAAGGTTTCATTCTTGGCTATTCCCTTTACGGCGCGATGGAATCCCAACAATTGTCCCGGACGGTAATTCTGCATTTCGCTCTTTTGCGCTGTGGTCCAGTTCAGAGAAACATCCCGGCTGAAGTGAACGCATTCACCCAGTTCGCCGGCTTGTTTCCGGGCAGAGCGAATGGCTTCCGTAATTCGGTTGATCTCTTCATGAGTGGCGCAGACCACCAGAGAGCTTTGTCTGCCTATTTTGGGATTGACATAGGTTTTCGCAATTGCTTGTGGGCGATCCATGAAGCTTATTTCACGAACAGCTCCCATCTCATCCAGCTTTTCAAATCCCCTGGCTGGATTATTCCTTAATTGCTGCATTGCCTCGCGGTAATCGGCGACAGTCTGGCGTTTAACCTGGTTCAGTGCCGTGGTTTTAAGCCTTGATTCCTTTTCGAGAATCCGCAAGGCATCACAGGCCTCAACGCTCCGAATCTGTTTTGTGTCTCCGCTGAATACTATTCGTGCGGATTGCTCTTCCGCCAGGTGAAGTACTTCCAACATCTGCCGCCCGGAAACCATGCCGGCTTCATCCAGGATCAGTATCTTCCCCTGCAGGCCATCCTGCACTTGCCGGTCCTGAAGCAGTCGCTCAATTGTGATTGCGTTAGTGAATCCCACCTTTTGCAGTTCTTCTACTGCGCTGACAGTGGGTGCGGCTGCAAGGATCTTTTGATCTGCTGCAATAAGGGATCGATGTAGTTCCTGAAGCGTGGCTGTTTTGCCGGTTCCGGCCGCACCGCTGATGTTCACTGCGAGGTCCTGGCTGTTGAGCACAAACTGAACAACATGTTTTTGCTCAAGATTCAGGCGATCGGAAATGCGGCATTCGCCGGCTCCACCCAGTCGATCGAATCCGCCAATTCCGCGATTAATGAAATCGATGATTTCGCGCTCTCTCTTCAAGCTTTCCGCGGTGGCGATCTCGGTCCCGTCTCGCAGAATTCTTCCGGATGACTCCTGCAGACTTAAACCGGCTTTCAGTGCGTCATGGCTGATTTGACCGCGGCCATGGCGGAGAGCTTCCGTCAGTATTTCATGATCACGACAAACGGAAACTCTCTCAAAGATGTGTTCTTGGGCATAGAAAAGAGACGGATAGGGAGATTTCTCGGCAGTTATATCTCTCCCCACTGTGGGACGCAGTTCAGCAAGCAACCGCTTTTCTTCCGGTTCCAGACGGTTTCTTTGCTGAGCTCGCAGTTCATCGCTTGAAATTGAGATGAGCTTGTCTGCCCGAGTCTCTCGAACAAGCACGGCTACTTCATTATCGGTAGGGTTGCGGCCGGTAGCAGCAATGAATCGGTTAATGGCTTCGTCACGCTGCTTGCTTCTCCGGCTGTACTTATTTATAAGCGCTTCCGGAACGCCCCGGATCTCGAATCCGCAATCCAGGCCTTTGCCGCCACGTCGATTCTCTATTTCATAGCCAAGCTGCCGCATCCGGCAGGCAAGCGAATTGCGATACACCTCTGTCAGGTACGCTCGCCTTTCATAAATCCCGGAAGCCTGCAATGCCTTCCATCGGCCTTCCTGCCCGTCATAGGTCAGGTTTGAGGCAACGGCGTGCGTGTGAAGCTGCGGATCAAGTTCCCGGCTTGTATCATGATGATAGACGGCAATGACAAGATTGCCGGTTGTTCTGTCGCTTTGAGAGCCACCCAGCCGCACTCGGGTTGCGGCATGGGTCTCCAGTTCCTTAAGAGCATCATCAACGGCTTTTTGATGAGCCTGCAAAAGCCGCTTATCTCCTCCCAAGGTGGCCATGATAGAAACCGACTTCGGGGCGGAGATCGTGAAGTCATAAAGATTCCGCCCCCGAGATTGTGTCTTTCCATCCAGGGAAGTTCGGTCGGCACTCTGCCGCTGACGAAGGAACTCTCCCGTATCCGGATGACATGCCTGGCGAACGGATTCGAAATCCGCTGAATTCACTTCTCCGCTGAGTCCCAGCAATTCCGCTCCACGCCCATGCCAACAGCCAATGACGTGCTCGTTTTCTGAATAATAATCGCTGTGCTCCAGGTGATTTGACGAATACCCTTTCCCATCAGACATTGCACGAATTGTGAGCATGATTGTGCCCTATTTATGCTTTTCAGGAACTGGCGCAGGTGCAGGTGAATCTTTTTGATAAACATACAGCTTGCGCACTGGGGGATCTTCTATCCAATGCTGGAAAAGCATGCCAATGCCGATTCCCACCAAAAGCGCCAGACCGGAAAGTGCATACAAAGCCCAGCGATAATGCTGCCGAAAAGCACGTGATAATTCTTGAGTCGCATTTTTGGCTGCGGTTGTGGCGCTTGAAATAGATCCGCTTATCTTTTCAATTGCCTTGTTGGCATTCTCCGTCACTCCCGAATATGAAGTGGTTAGTTCCTTTGCAGTACTAACAAATTCATCTGCCGCGGATTTCATTTGTCCGCTGACAAGACAGAGAGCTTCTCCCGTTTGTGGGATTGTCGAACGAAGGAACTCCTGTTTCAGGCTTTCATTGATCTTGGCAACAATAGCGGCGGGACTGATGTCCTCTGCGATTTTTTTGGGAATTCCCGTAAGATGCGTGCCCAATTTATCCAGGTAGGTCTGATTGGCTTGTTGATGTTCCTGGAGTTTATGCAGCACAATCGTAAAAACCTGTTCATACTTACCGCGTTCGATAGCCATCTTGCCGGGCACCTCCACGGTGAGAAGCGTAAGAAACTGCATGGCCCGAAGAATGAGCAACATCTCATCGCTCTTCGGTAGCGATTGGCAGTGCCTCATTTCACGATAATATGAAGCACGCACTTCAGGAGGCAGAGCATCGGCAATGCGATCAATAAGATCCGGTTCCATTTCATCACGGACTTCTTTGGTTTTAATCATGGCAGCAGTAGCTCCTTTACTTTTTCGAATTCAGCGAACATCCGGCGGCGATAGCTTTGAGCACGCATTACAAGAGAAGCCTTCTGTAGTTCGGGAGCGTTTGTTTTTCTTGAGGCTATATCTCCCAGGGTCAGCCCGTGGTTTCGTGCGCCATTTTCAAGATCCGGAAGGCGGTAGTCCATCCGGATCACGGCAGGATCGAACGCCTGTTTGAATTGCAGAGCCTGTTCGCTTTCGTACCAATATGTGAATTCCGTGTATTCAGTGATGCTGTTTTCAACAACCAAGTACCTGACCCTGTTTTGAAGTCGAGATGCCCAGGCAAGAACGCTCTCGACGCTTGCAGGATCAGCCGTAACCACTCCGATCGCCGTAAAGGCGATACCGGATTCAGCGACATCCGGATACATTCGGTCGAACCACTCATAAGTTATCTGACCGGCACCGGCTCCCATATCTGCGAGTATTACCGGGATGCCGTCTGAAAGATGATCTATGAATGCATCAAGCCCGGCAGGTGTGTTGATGTTTATCTTTGGAACGCGTCCGCCGAAAAAGTGAGTCAGAGACCCACGAGCCTTGTTCTCGATATCGAGATCCAGCAGTTTGACGGGAATTTGATTCTCATCGAACCACTCGGCAAGACTCGCCATGATGCAGGTCTTGCCTACTCCGCCCTTTCCGCCCATGGATAAAATGACACGCTTTTGTATGCTTGCGGAATTGACATGTGTTTGTCCAACACGTGATTCGCTCAACTCGCTCATGTTTTATGCCCCTTGTTTGTGATTAAAAGCGTGATGTCGGCTAGAGTTCGCCGTAGACGAAAGAAAGCTCTTCGAACAGTCTTTGCAGTGCTGGCATCTTCATGGCTTTCGCGAATAGACCTTTTAGGCTGTGCCATTCTTGCGAAGAAAGTCCCAGTGTGACGCCATCTTTATGACGGCGAAAATAAAATTTCAATGCACTGCCAGAGGTCTCCTGGTTGGTATATGCATAGAAATGGAGGCCACGCCACGGCTTGTCAGCCCTAAGATGCTCCAATACTGCAACAAATTCTCTGATTTCGGGATAGGGTCCCAGGGGATACATCAAATCTCTTTCTGCAATCTGCAACAAAATTGATACCTCGCCGTCACTGCCAACTGCAAAAGAGAGACGAAATCCTGCAGAACTTACAGATGGGATTTCTTCTACAATGTGTTGTGCCTGCCCCGCACCACGAACAGGCTGATGCTCCCGTATCCAATGACCGCGCGCAGCCAACCGTAAAAGCGTATCCATGAAAGGGAACAACATCTTGTTGATAGAGACCAGATCCGGTAACTCTTCGTCCCGTATGGCAACATAGAATGCTCGCCCGGCATAGGTTGGTTTCCTGGAATTAGACGAGGTGCGTAAATGCTGGGCCCATTTATTAGCTACTCGGGGGACGATGTCTGGATCTAATTGTCGATTGTTAAAAAATGTGCTCTCATCCTCGAAACCAATATTTTCGAGATAGAATCTGTCAAGCCCAACGCCACGCTCCACACGAAGTGATCGAATGGCAAGCAGCGCTTCGAGCAAGACGGCGAATGATTCTGAAGTGGGCATCTCAGGGTTTTCCGAAAGCTCCTCGCAAGCAACTTGAATGTATTGGGAAAGGAAAATCCATTCCGCTCGGGAGAGATCCCGTTTTTGATCCCACTTGCGTCGAATGTTCCATAGTGACTCAGTAGATGAATGCTGAAGCTTAGCCGCTTCAAGCCGAAAGTCCAGGCGGTCATCCTTAGCCGATTCAAGCAGGATCTTGGCAACATCTGAGGTTGAGACGGATTCCCCGCGCCCGCTCGAAATCACCTGTTTGGATCGTTCCAAGAAATCTCGAAGAGCCTCTGAAACACGGATAGATAAAGTTTGCTGCTGTGGTTTGCGTGCCATGGGAAATATTATCGTCCCTAGATGAACAAATTGCAACACTATAAATGTATTGAATTGTATCGATACATTTATTATACTATAGAAATGTCATTTAGATTTTTATTCCTTATGTCCGTGCTAACCCAACCTCTTGTTTCTAATTGTTGCAACCGTAAGATGTTTATCTACAAGGAGATAATAGTATAATGCGATACATCCGATTTAGGGATTTGCGGCAACGGGTTCCCCTTTCAAGATCCACGATTTGGAGAATGATGCGCGAAAACCGATTCCCACAGAGCAAACGGATTGGGAAGGTAGCTATGGCGTGGCTTGAGGATGAGATTGAGGATTGGATTAAGAAGCGCGCCGCTGGAAAGGAATGATATATATCAACCTCGGCATAGCGGAATGAGAAATACTCCATTCCGCGTGACATGGAATGTGCGATGCAACCATTCCTCAAAAATTTATCAGCATTGTTCCCAAACTAGGAGCTTGTGATGCAGCTTTTCTGCGGGATTAATTCGGATAAATCTGGTATGGATTATGGATCCAGGCTTAACATTTGTGTCTATATTCCTTTCGTTGCGGGAAGCAAGGCTTTAAAACAAATGATACACGGGAATCATTATAAAATCTGTCGCTTTCATTCCTTTGGAGATTGAAATGAATGATGGCATGAAAATAAATGCCAAAAAACTCTCTGCATTATTGGCGAAGGGCGAGAATGAGATAATTGAATTCAAGCGCTCGACCGGCGAAATGAAAGAGGCTATGCAAACTCTCTGTGCATTTCTCAACAGCATCGGAGGAACGGTTCTTATTGGCGTAAAACCGGATGGAACGGTGGGAGGCCAGGATGTGTCTGATAGAACGTTTCGCGAAATTGCTCAGGCCACCGACCGTTTCGAACCTCCTGCTCATGTATCTATTGATCAAATCAAAACTAGCAAAGGTCAAAATGTAATTGCTTTGGTGGTTGAAGGTGGACAAGAAATGCGTCCGTTCGCATATGAAGGTCGTGCTTATGAACGGATTAGCAGCACGACGCGTCGAATGCCGCAATCCAAGTATGAGCGGCTGCTGATTGAACGCGGTCATGCAAAGCGCCGTTGGGAAAATTTGATAGCCGAAGGAGTAAAACTAAATGATCTAGATCGAAAAGAGATCTTGAGAACTCGTGAATTAGCTATTCAGCAGAACCGGATATCTCCGGATACAAGCCGTGATCCTGGAGAAATTCTCAACCGATTAGGCTTGCGCATAAATAACGGCATCACTCATGCCGCCCAAGTTCTTTATGGAACACAATTTCTTCCCAATTATCCACAATGCCTTCTTAAAATGGGACGTTTTCGGGGAACGGAAATTACTGGAGAAATCGTGGACAATCGGCAGGAACACATGAGCGCTTTTGCCATGGTGCGAGAAGGCATGGAGTTTCTGAAACGCACGATGCCATTGGGTGCTCGATTCCCGGAAGGCGAAATATTCCGTGAGGACCGCTTCCCGGTTCCTTTGGACGCCCTTAGAGAAATTCTCCTCAATGCTGTCATGCATCGTGATTATTCCCACTACTCCGGCAATGTCTCCATTGTCGTCTTTGATGATCGCATCGAAATACGGAGTTATGGTCGGCTTCCTACTGGAATCACAGTTGAACAACTTGCCGGGAGACATGAATCGAAGCCGGTAAATCCTTTGATTGCCGGAGCTTTTCATAGAACCGGTGCGGTTGAAGTTTGGGGCCGCGGAACCAATCGAGTCATTGCCATGTGCAAGAAGCATGGGACTGCCGTGCCGTCCTTCGAAGAACGCCAAGGTTTTTTAATCGTTACATTCAAAGCGCAATTGGTAGCCGCTACTGGCGTGGAAACTAGACAACCCAAAGGTCGAAAAGTGTCGGAGAAAACGTCGGAGAAAGTGTCGGAGAAAACGTCGGAGAAAATTTTAGCAACCCTAGCCGCCACTCCTGAAGCTACTATTGCAGAATTGACTACAAAGCTGGGAGTTACATCGCGAACAATTGAAAGGAATATACAAAAACTGATTGCGCATGGACGATTGAAACGAATTGGCCCAGATAAGGGCGGTCATTGGGCAGTAATAGAATTTTTATAAGTCGCAGGTAATTGCATCGGCGATGCGGAAATCAAGAAGAGTAATCGCAGCATTGAAACCGGACATTTCCGCATCGGTGATGCGGAAATCTGGCCCCAAGGTTCCCCCCCACTGCCCGCGATAAATGTTTTGGCCTTCTCATGGACTCAGCCTATTGAATTGTCGAGCTGGTTGAAAAGGATTGCGAGCTATTCGAGGCGAAGACCAATAGGATTGACGGGAACAAAGGATTTCTTCGCCTTAAGATGATAAACACTAAACAAAACAGAGCTGCGGAAGTTAAGCCTCGGAACAATCTGTAGCTAGGCGCACTGGCTTGAGGTGTTTCTCAAAAACCTTCCTATCCCCCGGATAGTTCCGTTTTTACGAGTTCCAGGCCGCTAACGATACGAGAAACTCGCGCTCCCCAAGCATCCAGCGCTTCTTGTTTTTCTCTATCATAACTGTAGCGATCGTAAACCTTCGTTACTCCCGGCTCAATGTGATTTAATATTTTTCCTATTACCAAACGAGGCACTCCCATTTTAGCCATCATAGAAGCCGCAGTGCGTCTAAAATCGTGCGCCTTAAAATCAATTTGGGATTCCGTTCGAACGCGCCGGGCAAGCTTCTGGCACTCGCTGATGTGATCTTTACGCCGGATCGGGTTTGGAAATACCCACTCACTTGGTTGCCGCCCGAATTTCTTATCTTGTTCCTCAGTAATTTTCCGTACTTGTTCCAGTATCCGCATTGCTTGCGGGGATAAGGGCACTCTATGACTTAAGCGGTTTTTAGAAAATTCCGCCGGAATAGTCCACCATTCGCCATCAATATCCTTCCATCGCAGTGCGTGAACCTCGGCACCTCGCTGCGCCGTTAGAAGCCGAAGTCGAAACGTCGCCGCCATAAGCAATTTTTCGTCGTCTAATGCTTTCCAGATCGTTTTGATTTCATCCTCGGATAAAACGCGGTCTCGCTGGCGCTCTTCACCAGGCCGTGATATGCCGTGACAAGGATTGCTTTCCGCGCGGTCTTTTGAAATTCCCCAGTTCCAAATTTTCCGGGCGCAAGCAAGCACTCGATTCGCTTTGATCTCGGTGCCTTCTGCCACTAAACGGTCCAGCAACTCGCGGATCTCACGGCGTTTAATATCGGCCAATGGCCTATTGCCAAATTCAGGATTGAGTACCTTTTCGATATACCACTCATCTGTTTTCCACGATCGCTTCTTCGGTTTCGCGTATTGCTCAAGGTAGTCGTGACTCAGCCGTTTGAAGATGTTCTGCTCATATTCACGAAGAAGGCGTTCTTGTTCTAGTGCTTTCCGCTCTTGTTCAAAGGTTGCCTGTTCGGCTTCACGCTTTGCTAGTGCGGGATCAGTTCCTTTCCGCACCAACTCAAAAGCATCGCGGGCCATTTCCCGCGCAGTAGCCAGTCCGATAGCCGGGTATCTGCCCAGCGTAAATCGTCGCTGTTTCCCGGCAATCCTGTATTTCACGCAAAATGTCTTGTCTCCATTTGGGGTGATGCGCAGGCCGAATCCGGGAAGTGAATCATCCCAATAATCCATCCTTACGATATTTGATTTCAGTGAGTAAATTGTCCGATCTGTGAATTTTATTTGTGCCATGGCTTTTTTCCGGGGTACCACTGGGGTACCAAAAAAACGAAACCTTTTGATTAATGGCAATAGAACATATTGAAACAATTTGTTACCTGTGGAACATACCATACCCTTGTCAATAAAGGCTAGTAATACTGTGCAGGATATTAGGAAATATGTTGCATATGGATTCATTCTGTTTCGTGGGGTACCAGAAAAAGGCCAAAATTGTTGACTACGAATCAAAAGGCCGCAAGTTCGAGTCTTGCCGGGCGCACCATTTCCTAAAAAATATCAAGCATTCAGAGACTCCATAAAATTATTTGCCCAAATTCTCCTATTGGGGGTGACCGCCTTTTAAGGCTTTTGCCTGCACTTGCCCTTCTCGAGAAAAGTCCTGGCTGTCAGGGTTCGAGAGGAGCTCAAATAAAGCGATTCAAGCGACGAACTCCGTTTTGACTGCAAGCTCTTCAAATAATCTTGGGCAATTCTGATGTACTCTTTTACCTTTTAACGCGAATGCTGCAACGATACAAGAGGACAGAAATCGGCTGGAATGTGTCGCATTGTGAACTTCTTTGCATTATGCAAAGAAGTTTTTCTCTTATAAGCAGTTGAAACCATTCGCTGCAAACAAAGAAGCTGAGTGTTGACAGCTGAAAGCTGAAAGCGCGCGGCTGCCGACCGCATCGGCTATTTGGTTGCGGCCTGATGAGATTGGAAGCGGCGAGGGTTACGGCAGCGAAAATGAAGGCGATCCAGGCATCGGGATGCCGGTTGTCTCTTCGCAAATACCTTCTTCTTTGAAAAATTCGTCGGCAGAGGTTGCGACTAAGCCTGCAGGTATTTGTTATCCATGCATCAGGAACCGGAAAAGCATGGAGGCTATCGGCCATAAAACATAATCCAACGCACCAAGCCAGAGCAGGCCGAATATAATGATAAAACCGTAGCTTTCCAGCTTGAGATAAGGGGAGATCAGGCGGGATGGAAGAAATCCTATTGCCACCCGGGATCCGTCCAGTGGCGGGATGGGGATCAGGTTGAAAAGCGCCAGGATGACGTTGACGATGCAGAGATTCAGGAGAAAAAGACCCGGCAGCCCTCCGAAAGAAAATATTCGATAAATGAAGGCTGCAACGACGGCCACGATCAGATTGCTTGCCGGACCCGCCAGGCCCACAAGCATTACTCCCTTTTTTACATTGCGGAAGTATCCCGGATTGAAAGGCACCGGTTTTGCCCAACCAAACAGGACCGGGCTCTTGGCAAGAATGAGAATCAGAGGCAGCAACACGGATCCCATGAGATCGATGTGCGCCAGGGGATTCAGCGTCAGACGGTTGGCGTCTCTGGCCGTGGGATCCCCGAGCCGGTAGGCTACATACCCATGCGCCACTTCATGGAAAATTACCGAAAAAATGAGAGCTGTTATTTGCAGAATCAGTTCCATTCACATTTGCCTCTGGCGGTGGAACGCCGGCTAAGCCGACGCATCGCGCCGCTAATACTGTACCACTGATATCAGATAACGAACAGATTCAGACAATCCCGGCTGGATAACGGGATGGAATTCTTGGCAGTAGTTTCAGCTGAAGCTTCTGCCGCGGATCCGCGGATTCTCACAAACTCGGCATGCTGATACCGAAACACGGTCCCACATGTGAATACTGATCCATGCGAATCTGCGAAAATCCGCGATTCAATAGTCTCCGTTTATTAAAAAAGACAAACGAGACTGTGGGCTAGCGCCACGCATCGATTAGGACGCTCTGGCGGGCTGCCATCCCTCCATAACTCCAATAATTGTTGTTTGCGCCTCCGGCTACGACAATGGCTAACGGCATTCCGCCAAAGAACGCGCCTCCGGCAGGTTGCTTCCCGGCAGGCGGTTTTTGGGCCGGACTTTTTCCTTCGGGAGATTTCCCGGCAGGCGGTTTCCCTAACGGAGGGCCTCCGGCCGACTGCAGCCATTGAATCAGCTTTTCAATCGTATCAAATCCCTCCTCCTTGATGTAATTGGCGACCGGAGGACTGAGAACGGCCATGGCTCCGAAAAGCCTGCCCTGGTCATTGACGATATTTTTGAGGGCTCCGGAGAAATTCATTTCTCTTTGCCAGACACTGTGTCTTGAGTTCGCAGCCGAAAGAATTCCCCATCCTTCGCACAGTGTCACTACATTGTCCGTCGGCTTGAATCCTCTCTGTACGTGGAAAGGCTTCCAGGGGGAAGCTTCTTCGTTTTCCGCAATGATGACGCTGTTCCAGTTCATGGGATTTCCTATAACACCCATGTAGGTCGTTCCCACCCTCCCGCAATTCCCGGCATTGATGGAAAGCAGGCCCCAGGCCCGCCCGATTGTGGAATTAGCCTGGCTGAAAGGTCCCAAAGCGCCGATGCCGTAGTTGAGTCCTATTTCCTTCCGTATGGGCCCGTTAATAATAAGGCCTCCCGTAAAGGAATTATCCGACACCGACATGGATTCTTTCCCTGTGGAAGCAACCGCGAGGATTACGGGCAGGTATTCCGGCTTTGCGCCGGCCATGACGGCATTGATGGCAACCGTCTTTACCGTATAGGACCAGTGCTCGAAAACTTCAACATTTTGTTCGCCAGGCATTGCCGTGTGCGCCGCCATTTTGCCGACTACCTCGTCGGGACTATGGCTGGTTCCCTTCAGCATGTCGGCGACTCGTTCTTCGGTCGGCAGGATGATGGGCATATAATCGGTCATTCTTTTTTCCATAAACATGCGCTGTAGATTATCCGGAGTATCCGTATAACTCCCCGGACCGGCCGATTGTTCAATGGAGCCCGTCTTTTTTTCCTCGTTGCTTAAAGGTCTGGTGAGATTCTCGACGATCTCCTGCATTATCATCTTTCCGCTTACAGGGCTCTTGCGGACGATATCTTTACTGATCTGTTCCGCCGTTTTGCCCCATACAGGCGTTATCAGGTAGGTAACCCGAAGACAGGGCATTCCTTTCTGCACGGTATGATGGGTCTTCACCTGCTCAAAAAATTCGGAGACGATCAGAGGAACGGTAGGAATGCCAAATTCCGATTCGATGTTTATGCAGTGGCCAACGACCCCTGCCACACAGAGGCTTCAATGGCCCATTCCCATGATAACGGCGTCCGCTTTCTTCTCTTTGAATTCCGCCCATAAAGCCGGATCCTCCGCCGTGAATCCCCCTCCCGTCATCGGCTTATAAAGGACATTCACCTTGGGCATGTTTGCCTTGAACCAGGCCAGCATTTCACCGAGAAGAATATCGGTTCCCAGATAACCATCGTTGACGAGATAGACGGTTTTGCCTTCCAGCGTGTCCAGCCGGGGCGCCATCGGCTTCAATTGGATTGCCGGTGGTTTGCCTCTTGGACTGAGTACGGTGATTTTCTGTTCCATGGCTTTTCCCTGTGCCTGAGCCGGATTGTTTGTAGTATGAAAACTGCAGAACAATCCAAGGCACAATATCGCTATCATAGTTGCTGAGATACGAAATTTCATAATTGGATCCTCCACCGCGGGCATTGTTGCTTACCTCGGGATCGGCATCGGTTTTTCTCGACTTCGATCCCGATATCCGATTGACGCACCTCTCCGGAATCCCGACTTCTCTGCGTCATCCCAAGCTTAAAACAAAAAACAGGGGGGTAAAAAACAGGTTTAAGGCCCCTTTTTTGCTCTCATTTCACGCAAAGATACTGATTAGATTCCTGTTACGTCGGTCCGACCCCCGTTTCCTGCCCTACGCCATTCTCAGCGGCGGCACTTCTTCAGGATCAATATGGATCTCCAGCAGCGTAGGTCCTTTTCTGTTGCACAGGGCCCGACAGTCGAGCTTTTCGAAATCTTCCGGACGACGAATTGCGAAAGCATCAGCTCCTGCCGCCTCCGCCATCTTGCAGAAATCAATGGGCGGTATCGCAAGGTCGACATGTTCATCGCTGGTCCGTCGTAGGGAGTGTTTGATCATTCCATACGCCCGATCAATCAAAACCGCAAAAATTACCGGCAGATTCTGTTCTACCGCTACAGAAATCTCCAGTCCGTTCATCAGAAAGCAACCATCGCCGGTAAGACAAATAACGGGCGCGTTTCCCGCCCCCAGAGCCATGCCAACCGCTGCCCCTATCGCCCAGCCCATCGAAGCGAATCCGACCGACAGGTGATAGTGCTTGGGATGGCGGTTAAAGAAATAGTGTATGGACCAGGGCACGCTGTTGCTGTTGTCAATGAGGAACCGTGTCTCAGCGGGGAATCGTTGCGCGAGTTCACGAATCACGCGCTGTGGCTTGAGGACAGGCGAGGAATTTGTCAGCTTGCAGCTATCCGGGTCCTGAACCTTAATGAACCGGGGCACATATTGCTGATACTCCAGATATTGATCCGCTGCCGCCTCCTGTCCTTTTACCATGCCGATCGCCAATTTGCCTTCCTGAATGGCTGCCTGGATCCGTTCTGCCAAATGCCTGAATATAGTGCTGATGGTCCCGTAAACGTGCAGCTGCGCCATAGGCGACCTGGAAAAACAATCCATCGTGTTGTGTATATGGACAAGCTTGTTATTCATCAGAGCAGGATCCCACCCGCCCGTTGCCCATTCTCCCAGGTCGGTGCCTGCCGCCAGTATGAGCCCGACGCATTCATCGGTCAGCGCCTCGCGAGCCGTTATATGCCCCGCAAACCCGAATACTCCCCGGGCTAAAGGATGATAGGGATCGATGCGCGACTTGCCGCGTTGTGTTGTTATCATGGGAGCATGGATAAGCTCGGCAAATCCTGTGAGCTCATCAGTTGAACCGGCGCAATCATGGCCGATCAGCAGCACTACCTTCCGGCCCCGGCTTAAAGTCCTGAACAGATCCCGGCAGAGCGCTTCTACGCCTGTGTTGTCAATCAATGAAACAGATTCGGTTGCCAGTTTGTGTAAATCCGGGAATGCAATTTCTCCGCCGCCTCCTGCGGAGGCGCGAAGGATTTCGACCGGCACACTCAGGTGGGCAGGGCCTTTGGGCGTTTGCAGGGCGACGGTCAAAGCTGCAGCAAGCTTCTTTTCCAGCTGTTCCGGATGGCTCACGAGTGAGCTATAGCGGGTGCAGTGTTCAAACATACCAACGATATCCACGGCATCAGCGGACGATTCCTGAAATGGCCCCAGACCGAAGGTAGGCAACGGCGTTTGTGGTGTGATAACGAGCATGGGAATATGGTCGGCATAGGCACAGGCAACGCCCGTAATCAGGTTGGTTGCCCCGGGCCCCGTTGTCGCACAGCAGACGCCAATCCTGCCGGTTTCACGCGCATAGCCGTCAGCCATAAACGCTGCTCCTCCCTCATGCCGGGCGAGTACTGTCCGCGGGCCGCCCCTCCTTTCGCTGCGAACAAGGGCATCATATAAGGGGCCTAAAGGACTGCCCGGCACGCTAAAGACAAATTCCACGCCAAGCAGTTCCAGGTATCTGATGATTACATCGCTGAGTGTTTTATCCATTATAGCACCCATGTCACTGCATTGTAGCGGACTTGATAGGCGCAGCGCCCGGAAGAATTAGAAAAACTTTCACCGTACTTTAGTAAAAGAACAGCCGGCAATTCAAGAAACTAATTTGTTTGGGGCTCCTCCGGCTCTGCCGGGGAGGCGGCAAAAGCCCGGCAATCCCAGGAAAGAATTTTGATTACTTTTGGAGTCTTAGAGTTGATTTAACTCAGAGACTCCAAGGCTCTGAGGTTCTAAGAAAAGATTCCAATGCGCCCTTGTTAAATAATCTTACACTCTCAGGATTCGGCGATTTATACAACAAGTCATAATTTATCAATAGGTTAGCTAAATCAAGAATTTTGCTTCGGGAATTTCTGTAAAGTTACTTTACATTCTGTGAAGACAACTCAGCCCGATTCAGGATTGCATGCGATCAGGTCTAACAATAATGATTTCTTATATTTATATAGATATTTTAGGGTGAAATTCAGTGGAATCTGAAACTGGAGAGGATATTGCTTAATTGGAATTAGCGAGGAGGTTTTGATATGAAGAAAATATTTTTGATTCTGTCCTGTGCAGCAATTTTGATCCTGGGACAATATGCATTTGCTGATCCGGTCTATGTGGGAGCCAAAATTAAACTTTACGATGGTCCTGGTACTACGGGAGGCGAATTCCTAGCCGATGTCGCTCCATATCAGTCTCCCAACTTCGATTTCATCACCTTCTGCATGGAATTTTCTGAAGGAGTTTCCACTAATACAGAATATATAATCGACGGAATAGGCTATGAGGCAATCAAGGGTTCTGAAGCTGTAAGCGACCCGCTCGATATTAAAACTGCCTATCTTTATTATCTGTTCCGTGAAGGGCTCCTGACAGGCTATGTCCATACAACTGAATCTGCCAATGCCTTGCAGAGAATAATATGGGAAACTGAGGATGAGATTTTTAGCGGCCTTAGTCCTATTGATCTCACTTTATATGGCAATTGGAACAGCATAACAGTCCCGGACGGCTGGGAGAATCCCGGAGTTGTGGTTTTGAATCTGGTTGATGCCACCGGCGCGCTTAAGCAGGATGTGCTTGCATATAATCCCGTTCCTGAGCCGGGAGCTATTCTGCTTCTCGGTACCGGATTGGTTGGGATTTTTGCCGCCAGCCGATATCGTCGCAAATAAAAAAATAGCAGCAATCAAATCCAATTTTAAAAAGCCATCCTGAAAAGGATGGCTTTTTTTTGGCTCCGACATTTATCTTCTGAAGACCATGCTTCCCATTCTCTATAACTTTGGCTTCTAACGCCTTACAATGGTTCGTATATGCAACCCTTCCAGACGGCAGCCCTTGGATGTCGGGACAGAAAATGGAATACTGGAAATAGGAAGGAAATCGCCCATGATGAAATATGATCCCACGATTGGGCCGGATAGTGAGGAATGGCATAAACTGGATGAAGGAGAGCAAATCAGGATGGTTCGCCAATACCATCGACGGGCCGGAGTGAAACTGCCCAATGCAATATTGCACGCGGCCATTCACACGGTGGTTGAAAATCAGATCGCGATGGGCGATGACATCCCCGTCCGGCGGACCATCGAGCGGTTGCAGACTGAAGGTTTGGACAGACACGAAGCGATCCACGCCGTCGGTTTGGTCCTTTCGGAGCACATATATGATTTAATGAAATCTCCTCCCGTAAATCAGGACCCCAACGAGCGCTACTGGAAATCCCTCGAAGAATTAAGCGCCGAGGGCTGGCGAAATAGAAAATGACGATATGAAAGATATGGATCCCAATACTAATCTTATAAGCTATCCTCTCTGATAAATACCTGCTTTATGGTTGTGACTCCTCGCGGCGTGGTTCGCATTGTTTTAAGGGTTAATTTCTTCCCATTTTTAGATAATGAGAACTCTTCCTTAATATAGATCTCGGTCCTTGGTCCCTCCGCTGTAATAGTCTCGGTGCCCGAGTTAATCAACCTGCGCTTTTCCCAGGTGGATCTCGAAACAAAATCGCCCCGGCCGTCCGAAGCAGGGTTGAAGCACTGGCTGCCGTCCAATGCGAATTTCTGAGCGACAGATTGGTCTCGGCCATCGGCTGTGAACTGGCGCAGGATCTGGGCCGAATCTGCCGTCTGGATAATTTTTAGAGTGAGATTTGCCACCTGTCCTATCAGCGGTTCTGCGACCGGACTATTGCCGTCACGCTCATTCGGTCTTCCCACTGTTCCTATGCCTGAAGTGATCCTTATCTTCCGCAGCTCGGGAGTCGTCTGCTTTATTTGACTCTTCTTCGCATCGAGAATCCATGTGCCATTCAGGTCCGCAACCGGATCCTCGGCCGGCAGTATGCCCGCCAGGTTTGCTGCCACAATGATGATCAGTGCAACATTCCTCATTGCGTTCCCTCCCACATCGATCAATTATCAACAAATTGCATTGGATGCCACGATAATTCATTCTCATTAAAGATGATGAGCTTCAAAATGACGCCAATCAACATTCCGATGTTTTATTTGTATCTGGTGTAAGATTAATGATTGGGATTTCTGCCGAGAGCTGAAACCATAGGAGCAAAGAATAAAATGCCGTTGATGAGCCGTTTCCTGTCACTGCTTTTTCTGGGCGTCGTGTTAAGTAGCAGTGCCGGGATTGCCGCCGAAGACTACCAGCTGATCGGAAAAATCTTTCCGAAGGGCAGAGAGTTTTCCCGGCGCGCCCTGCCCGTAGTGCTGCTTGAGGGGACCAGGACATTTTTTGCCGCTCATACGCGTTCCGATTTGGCCGGAAATTTCAGGTTCAAAAATCTGCAGCCGGACCTGTTCACTCTCATCGTTTTCATACCTCAAGCCGGCGAGTACAGGAAGACTGTCGAGATAAGTCCCAGCCTTGCGGATTCCAAAAAGAGAATCTTCGTGGATGTGGAATTTCAGCCCAATCTGGGAAGCAAGGTCCAAATGGAGGCGTCGCTGGCCATGCTTTCCGTACCGGAAAAGGCATGGAAGGAATACGAGAAGGCCCGCAAAAAGCTTGGCAGTCGCGATGCAGAAGGCGCCATTGCTCATCTGAAGAAAACCATATCTATTGCTCCGCAATTCGTTGAGGCGTGGAATACTCTGGGAACGCTGGCGTACAAGTCCCGTGATTTCCGTCTGGCTGAAAGTTATTTTCGCGAGGCGCTGAAACGGAATCCGGAGTATTTCCCCTCGGTGGTGAATTTGGGCGGCGCTTTGCTGTCGCAAGGCAAAATACATGATTCGTTGCCTTTCAACATCGCCGCGGTCGAGGCGAGACCTGATGACGCACTGGCGCATTCGCAATTGGGACTGAGCTATTTTTATCTGGAAAAATTTCCGGAGGCTGAAAAGCACCTGAAGAAGGCGATATCTCTGGATCCGGGGCACTTCTCGTACCCGCAGCTGACATTGGCAGAGATATATTTTTATAAGAACGACTTATCGTTGGCAGCCGGGGAAATCGACCAATTCCTGAAACTCCATCCTGATGCAGAACAGTCGGTCGCCATTAAGAAGCGCATTGAACGAATCCGCACAGCCTTGAACACCGAAAAAAACCACTGATATAATTCGAAAATCGAGGACGCCCCAATGAGGCGTCCCCGATAATGCTTATTTAGGCATGTCTTTAGGCAGGGGGATTTTGGGGCAGCCGTTGGGACAAACCGTAATCACGTGAACGTAACGGAGTTTCCCATCTTCCAGCCGGAACGTATGAGCATCCGGTAATCCCTTCGCTCCGCCAAAATCGATTTGGCCTACGACGGTTCCCATATCCACATCGACTATGTAGCGCCGGTTTGTCATCGGGACGCCACCTCCCTTCGGGACTCCAACAGTACAGGAGGGATTCGGCTCGTTTTTTGGATTCGTATAGGCTCCGCCCTCTATGCGGACACAGGGGATGCCCCAGGGTACCTTGGGAAAAGCAGAATAATCCTGGAAGATATCGAAATAGTCGCTCGCGGCTTTAATAAGGGTCTGACGGTCCGTCCGCCTTTCGGGAGGGAGAATGTCCCATTTTTCCGTCGAGGAATATTTAAGGTAGTTGTCGGCATCGAAAAGCCAATCGTCACTATCGCTGACGAGGCTTTCCACTTCCTCGATTTTATCATCCGCAATCTTCAAACGCGTCCCGATGACATACGGATGACTGCTTTTGGCGCTGATGATTTCAGTGAAAGTCTCGCAAATGTCTACATCGAGCAGGCTGCGGCTGAAATCGACAACCAAAGGCGCCTGCCAAAGGCCTTGGCCAAACGGCACTGCCTTTCTGCTCTCTATATATTTCGCTTCCGGAGCAAGAGGCATCAGTGACGGATTCCCTTTCTTCAGAGCTTCCAGGTATTTGTCGGTTACGCTTTGAAGGCTTGCTCGCGTACAGGCCGCTACCGGCTTCGGCGGAACCGACTCAGCTCGTACCGACGCGATGCTGCAGAGCAGTGAAAACATAACGATTGCTCGAATCATAGGTCCTCCTTAAATGTCGCTTTCCAACGGACCCAATCATTACCCGTTGATGCGGCAAATGGAAGAGGTTATTTTTCGGGGTCGGAGTCGCTATCTGCATCGGGGTCGAATAGAAATAATAGTTGAGAATGCAATTGACATACTCCATGGCCAAAAGCCGACCCCGGTGCCGATTCCGACGCCGACCCCGAGATATCAAATCCTTGCCCCGCTATGCGCTCATTGTGGGGCACTCTTGATGCTGTGGGCGTCTTTGCCCTATTAAGGCGGAACTACAATAGCTGCAAGATTTAAATTCAGTCCGGGGATCATCCGACAGCCTTTTTTATATGGGTGTCCAAAGCTTTCCAAAGCCTGGATGGGATCTTGTGGAAAGGGACAAAACCCTCGTCAGTGCTCCCGTAATTTTTCAAGCGGAATAGGTTTTTGGTTGATAGTGATTTTAATCGATCGCTGCAACGGCCCGGATATATTCATTTCTGGGTGGCCGGAACCGGGTATCGGCGCCGGGAGTACCACCACTGAGACATTGGACTCACTGGCTGTACATTGCGGCAGATATTGCACTTGGACTGCATTCTGCAGGCGGAAATATATGCCGGAAGACCGGATTTTGCATTGACAGTTGTGACCGTATTTCCTTAACATGAAGTGTTTCTAATGAGGATGTAAAGATGATTATGAGAAGTACGAAAAAAGTCATGAACATAAGATGCCCGATTTCGGGATTACCATGCATCAATTGCTCTCTATATCGAGGAAAGCATTTTAACCTGTGTTTCCAGGATCATTTTAGAGGGGATAGCACTAAACTCACCGGTCCATTAAAGAGTATGGGGTACCCGGCCACGGCACAGATAGTAAAATGTGAAAACTGCTCTTCGGGATATCTGGTGACTCAATCCTAGCCAGAAAAAGTCATCCTTTGATGGCTCACCGACGCCTAATCCCTACTACATTAATAAGGTGATTTGCCCATAGGGGAAGGCCTCAGGATTGACGTTGAGAGCGATACCCCCGAAGGGGTGATAGGGCGAGAGAACCACTTGGAAAGGAATAAGTTGGGGAACGCCCTTGGTTGCAGCTTTTCTGTTTATTTTTAAATTCCACATATTCGAGATCCCAACAAGAGTATCGGGGGATTTAGCCTGATCCGGCATCGTCAAAAACGGAATTAGGGAAGCGTGCCGGAGTGACAATCGGATATGCGGTTTGTCCTTCCTATTCTCTTCATGAAACGCGGCAATTGCTTCCTTTGCCGCCCTTGGGGGAGAGAATAAAACTGTAAAGAAGATAAGGGGGTCCAAGCTGAAATGAAAGCTATTACCACTGATTTTGAGTATTTGCCTGCTTCAACGGCTGAGGAAGCACTCGATCTGCTTTCTCAACACAAGGACGATGATTATAAAATCATCGCAGGCGGTCAGTCTTTATGCACAGCAATGAAGCACAGATTGATTGCCCCTGAGTATATTATTGATATTAAAGGCGTTTCGGATTTGGATTATATCAAATTCGATGAAAAAGAAGGCCTGAGGATTGGCGCTTTAGCCACGCATCGGTCTCTGGAAAAGTCCCCGATCGTTCGAGAAAAGTACAGCGTACTTTGTGAGATGGAAGAGAATGTGGCCTCAGTCGAAACACGGAACTGGGGAACGGTAGTCGGTGATCTCTGCAACGCCGATCCCGCTACCGATCCCGCACCACCGCTGATTGCATTAGATGCGAAGCTGAAGATCGCCAGCAAAGGTGAAGAGAGAGCAGTTGATGCCGAAGAATTTGCCTTGGACTATTTTGAAACCGCCGTCCAGGCCGGCGAAATGGCTGCCGAGATTCAGATTCCCGTCCTGCCGCCGAATACGGGCGTCTATTTCACAAAATACTCCCAGATTCATGGGGATTATGCCCTTGCATCCGTGGCGGTATTAATAACTCTCGATAAAAAGAAGGAAGTATGCGCCAACGCCAGAATTGGTCTGGCCGGCGTCGGCTCTACGCCCATCAGAGCGAAGAAAGCTGAGGAGGTTCTGAAGGGCAAGAAGATCACCGAGGCTCTGATTGCTGAAGCGGCCGAGGTGGTGAAGACGGAGATCAGCCCCGTATCCGGTATAGAAGGATCGGCGGATTACAAACGAGAGTTGGCGGGAACTTTGCTGAAACGAGTGGGGAAAGAAGCCTTGGCGCGAGCTCAGAAGGCTTAATCCATGATAAATGGGGGAACGTTATGAAACGGGAGTTAAACATTGTTGTGAATGGAGAGTCCTACAATTTCTTCATAGAACCTAAGACTCTCTTGGTTCAGGTCATAAGGGAAATGCTGGGATTGAAGGGTACCCATCAGGCTTGTGACAGCAGTTCCTGCGCAGCGTGCACCGTGTTGGTTGATGGGAAAGCCGTCAAATCCTGTTCCATTTTGGCGATGCAGGTGAATGGGAAAAAAGTTACGACCATTGAAGGTTTGGCGAATGGCACTGAACTGCATCCAATTCAGCAGGCTTTTATTGACAACTGGGCATTCCAATGCGGATTTTGCACTTCAGGGCAGATCATGGCTGCCAAAGCATTATTGGATGAGAATCCAAACCCGACGCGGGAGGAAATACAGGCGCAGATGGATGGTCATATTTGCCGTTGCACCGGCTACAACATGATTAATGAAGCCATCCAGGATGCGGCAAAAAGACTACAGTCACGGGATGCGGCAAAAAGCAAGCCGGCGCAAAGGAATTTGCAGCCGCAAAAATGGATGCAGACAGCCAAGTCAGGGAAGGGGGCATAATGAAAGAATATTCCATAATAGGCAAGCCGACACCCAACGTCGACGGACCGGCAAAGGTTACAGGCGAAGCCCAATATACCATAGACATGACCTTGCCGAATATGCTCTACGGCAAACTACTAAGAAGTCCTTATCCACATGCCAAAATAATTTCGATTGATACCAGCGAGGCGGAAAAGCTGCCGGGAGTAAAGTGTGTCATCACCGGCAAGGATACGCCCGGAGGCAAATGGGGATTGTGGAGGCGCTTCCGTGAACTTGCCGATCAGCAGGCTCTTGCAACAGACAAGGTTCGCTTTATCGGGGATCCCGTGGCTGCTGTAGCCGCTACCACTGAGGAAATCGCCGAGAAAGCTTTGGATTTGATTGAAGTGGACTATGAGCCGTTGCCGGCCGTATTCGATCCAATGGAAGCCATTAAAGACGACGCGCCGATGGTGCACGAGGATTTCCCGAGCAATATCAATGCGACGCGTCATATTGAATGGGGCAATGTGGATAAAGGTTTCGCGGAAGCCGACTACATCCGGGAAGACAGATATGTGCTTGAAGCCGCGCACCCATGTGCGATGGAGGTGCATAATTCCCTGGCCAGCTATGATAAAGGCACCGGCAGATTGACCGTGTGGACCTCTACGGCGTCTCCCTACTTCGTTCAGCTGAACCTGGCGGAAGCCTTGAAGATGCGAGAAGGGGACATCCGGGTGATAAAACCCCATGTCGGCGGCCACTATGGCGGCAAGAATTCCACCATGCCTGATTCGGTCAACGCAGCCATTCTTTCCATGAAGACAGGCAGGCCTGTGAAGGTGGTTTTTAACCGGGACGAGGAATTTACCACCACCGAGCACCGTACTGCTCAACATATAGCCCTGAAGATCGGTCTCAAGAAAGACGGTAGGATCGTTGCTTTTGAAGCAAAGGCAATTACCAATGGAGGCGCTTTCACCGGATTAGGGGCTACGACGCTTTTTCTCACCGGTACCTTTATAACCATGCCTTATCGGATACCCAATTATAGATACGACGGTGTTCGAACTTACACGAATATCGTCTGGGGAACGTCGATACGCGGATTCGGCGCCGTTCCGTCCAAGTACTGTTCTGAAACCCAATTAGACAGGGCGGCAAAGGACCTCGGAATTGATCCGCTGGAAATCCGGCGTATCAACGCTGTAGAACCAGGTTACGAAGCTCCCGGTCAGTATACATTTGAAAGCTGTGGCATTCAGCCCTGTATCGCGAAAATGGCTGTAAGAGTCAAAGAAAAATGGCCTAAACTTGAGAAGGATGAAGGCATTGGATACGCCGCATTTGCCTACATGTCCGGTGGAATATTCAACTGGATCGATACTCCGTACGCCTATTCATCGGCTCATGTAAAAGTCAACATCGACGGAACGGTGGACCTTTATTCCCAGGCAGCCGATACCGGTCAGGGCCACAATACCGTAGCTGCCATGATCTGCGCCGAAGAACTGGGCATTGGCATCGAGGATATTCGCCTGCATCTCGGCGATACCGCTCATGCCTATACTGATCTTGGCGCCTGGGGCAGCCGTGAAACGTTAATGAACGGCAATGCGATCAAGGAAGCCGCTGCGCAGGTTAAGCAAAGACTCATTGATCTCGCAAGGTTGAAGCTGGGTGAGAATATCGCCTATGACCTCGTAGCCAAGGATCACAGAATATACCTTGAATTGCGTCCGGAAAGAGGACTTTCCTACTATGATCTGGTAAAAGATGCGATCCGGGCCAATGATGGCGTGCCGCTGAGCGGAGTCGGCCACTACACACCTCACAATAAGGGCATGATTTCGCCTGCGTACGGCATGGGAATCATGGCGATCAAGGCGAAAGTCGATCGCGAAACGGGTCATACCACGGCACAGGATGTCCTTGTAGTGCATGATTGCGGCCAAGTCATCAATCCCCTGGGAGCTCGTGGCCAGGTCGAAGGATCCATTCATATGGGCTTGGGTTATGGCTTATGTGAAGAGATGCCCATGGATCAAGGTATGCTGCTTAATCCGGAATTCGTGGATTATAAGATCCTGCGAACCCGCGATATGCCGCAAATTGAAGAAATTGAAATCCCTACCTATGAGCCGAATGGCCCATTTGGCGCCAAGGAAGCCGCCGAAGCTACAATCGCGCCTACTGCTCCCGCACTGGCAAATGCTGTGTATCAGGCCTGCGGGGCGGAGTTTTTCAGCAACGTCTTGAAGCCTGAGAAGGTTTTGAAGGCTATTAGAGAGAAAGAACAAAAAGACAAGGAAAAACCAAAAGCAACTTCCAAGGCAAAGGCCAAAGGCAAGTAAGGAGGAGAGCGCAAATGCCATATTATCGTTGTCCAATGTGTCGCAAAATTTGTTCCGAGCATCTTGACTTAGCCCGGCATTATCTGGGACAAACCGACAAAAAGCATAAGGAATGGCTGAAAACGCAAGGGCTTTCCTATGCAGCACTGATAAAAGCCCAGGTCACTGAATTCGGTAATAAGGGTTACCAGGCCTTGGCTGATGTACTGAAGAAAACGGCCGTCCAGGTCGACGACATTTAAAAAGGGAAATTGCGACCCCAGGCTTCTGAGCGAGCATAAGGCTTGGGGTCGCCCCGAAAACTCAGATACCATCCTGAAGAACAGTAAAAAAGCACGGGCTGCAGGGTATTGCAGGGATCGAGAAAATCCGTGAAGGTATTTTGATCATTTTGCCTGGCACTTGCATTTTTTCGAAGAGACTGGGGAAAACAGCAACACGCACTCAGCCTATAGCCTGTGCTTCTTAGAGAAAGGAGCAATAGAATGTTAATCGAGGGGCAATTCAAGCTGCAAGCGCCCATTCAAAAGGTCTGGGATCATCTGCTCGATCCTAAAACGCTCGGCACCTGCGTGCCCGGCACCGAAAAGATGGAAGCCATCGATAAAGAGACGTATGAAAGCATAGTTGCGCAGAGAGTGGGACCGTTCAAGGTTAAGCTGAAATTTACGACGAAGCTGACCGAAGTGCGTCCGCCAAATTACATCAAAGCGGTGGGAAGAGGCGCTGATGTAACCAAGCTCGGCAATTTCTCGACTGAAATCGAGGTTAACCTCAAGGAGACTTCGCCGAATAACGTCGAGGTTTCCTACAAGGCGAATGTCAGTCTTGTCGGCCGGCTGGCTACCTTTGGCGAAAGGATTATGCGGGCCAAGGCAAAGGATGTCGGAGACGAGTTTACCAGGAACCTGCAGGAAAAACTTAAGGGTTAGGCAGAAGCGGTTAATGCTCGGGGGAAGTGAGGCGCTGCAAATCCTGCCATACTCACGGCTCCCAATCGAATAACTGCGGTTGCCTCATTTGCCTGTCTTTCTTTTCCAGGATGCGGACATAATCGCACGCCTTGTCCGCATCCACTCCCACATCTTCGAGATAATTCCCTTGGCTGGAACAATCCCGGGAGTCATTTCCTGATTCATGCGCAGTTTTTTTTTCTTGCGCCTGCGTGAGATTAGCCTAAGAGCCGAAGCACCTTCATTAACGGCTTTTGTAACGCGAGATAAATATGTCAATTTGCAGAAGTTGTCACAAAGAAATGTCCGATCCATCCATAACCACCTGTGAAGCGAATGAGTTCGTCAAATATCCGGACGGTGAAGTTCTCAAGACGGTCCCTTACGATCCGAAACAGCTCCATTTCCCGAAGTGGTTTCGCTGTCCCGACTGCAATATAGTGCCGGGCGGGAAGCATCACTCGAACTGTGATCAGGAATACTGTCCCAGATGCGGAGGACAGCTGATTTCGTGTTCTTGTTTTGATGCTCAGGATGAGAAGGGAACTAAATAATGGGAATCGCCAATTATCTGAATATGAGCGAACTCATGAATGCCATCCTGAAAACAGGCCAGGGTGTTTCAATCTCAGACCTGGTCAAAGAAGCCCAGAAAAGAAAGATCATACTTGCATCGGAAGGCGAGATGGCCGATAAATCGGATCTTGAAAACGGTTTTATAGAATTGGTTAACGCTCTTTATCGCGCCGGCGCCATCAAACCTGATCCCGAAAACGAAGCCGAGATTAATCTGATCCGGCTGTATGAATCCGGCAAACTGGCGGAGAATGGATACGGTGGGGAAGAAGGAGACCGGTTCCTGGAAATAAAATGGATCGCTGTGATCGATGATCTTCCCGTATTCGTAAATCTGAATATTTAGACCTGCGATCAGGAGAAATGATTTATCGCCAGGATTTCCTGCAAATGACTTGCTGAGATTAAAAAAGGGCCATCCTGACGATATCGCGCAGGATGGCCTTCCCTGTTTTACCGCGTACCGCCTACTTCATCTTTTTGATATGTTCGGCAATTGCTTTTGCCTGCTCTTCGTTGAGGTCACTTATCGGATCGGCATGGATGGTCTTTGTTTTATCCCCCTTCGTGAGGTAAGTAACCAGCTGCTCAACGGTCATGGGCGTTCCCTTGACCGCCGGCATGTTTGCATCCTTGTTGCCTTCCCCTTTGGCTCCATGACACATGCCGCATCTCGATTCGTATAGAGCTGCCCCATCCTCTGCGGCCCATAACAGGATCGGTGCAGCCGCAAGCAGCGCAATCGCTATTAGAATGCTAATACCTTTCATCGGTTATGCTCCTTTGCTTGAACGCAAATAAAAACCGTCTCCATTCCCTGAAGCACTCCCGGCGAATGCCCGTTCCTGGGACGTTAAAGCTCATAATTTATGCCTTACGCGCGAAAATGGTTCAATGGCAATTTTGCGAAAGCCGGCTCTGCCCGGGAGGCGGCAAAAGCCTGGCAATTCCAGGAGACAATTTTGACCATTTCTGGAGACTTAGCGGCTTGGAGTCTTCGTGTTGATTCAAATCAAAGCTGATGATTCCGGAACATGAATCAAATAAATCAACATAGTCAGGTTTTATGGTATATCATCGCCCAACGGCTGTAGCATGGGATGCAGTCGACAGGAGCGAATGGATGAATCAGCAAGAGGGGGCCATTTTCGTAGCTATTCTATCGAAGAACAGAGAGGAAGAGAAAGCCATCACGGACGCGGTTGAAGCGTTCAAATCCGATTACATGGTTGCGCATTCCATAAGCCATCTAAGGGATATCCTTATGGAGCAGCCGTGCAACGGCCTTTTGTTTTGCATCGCATCTCTGGTCGGCATCGATCAGGCAGGCAAGAGTTTTGTCCAGACGCTGGAGCAGGTGTATCCCGTCGCCAGGATACGCTTGAACAAGCAAAAAGGGACTTTCTCTCTCATCGCTTCCCGCAGCGGGCGTGTGGAGACAATCGCCGATTTCATCCATGTCTGCTCCAAGTTTCATGCGCGATGCCTTAGACGCAGCGAACGACTCTCCAAAACGCTCAATGTGCTTGCCTCTGCTGATCCCGATTTTTCAGATCCGATGCGCACCTTCACCGTAAATGTCTCGCCTCGAGGTTGCTTCCTATATTCTTCACGCGAATGGGATATTGGAGAGACCGTGTTCATCCAGATTCAGGAATTGCCCGGCCGGAGCACGATAGAAGGCATGGTCATTCGATACGTTCCCTGGGGAGTCCCTTTTCATATACAGGGGATCGGGATTCAGTTTATTAATACGGAGAATAGACAGATTGAAGAACTGCAGCATCTTTTATATGACCTTCCCGGCGAATGAAGACTGGAAATTCACTGCTAAATGCTTTCTTTGCGGCCGATAATTTGTGTTTTCTGAGAGGCTGAATTAGAATGCGTGCATACCCGGTTAATTCCAGGAGATAATTCGACGCTATGACTACGGAACGTATCGGCAGATATGAGGTTATCAAAGAACTGGGCGCCGGCGCGATGGCCGTTGTCTACAAAGCAGTCGATCCTATCATTGGCCGTACTGTCGCTATTAAGACAATCAAGATTGATGCGAGCATCGGAATACAGCATGAGGAATTGCGGCAGCGGTTTTATCGCGAAGCGCAGAATGCGGGCAATCTCAACCACCCCAGCATCGTAACGATCTATGACATCGGTGCGGCGGGCAATATCGACTATATTGCGATGGAATTCGTGGAAGGTGAAAGCTTGCAGGACTGGATCGCGAAAAATCCGATCCCGCCCATTGAACAGACCATCGCCATCATCGAACAGATTGCTTCCGGCTTGGATTATGCCGCTTCGCACGGCATTATCCATCGCGATATCAAGCCGGCCAATATACTTCTCACCCTGGACATGAAGGCCAAGATAGCCGATTTCGGAATCGCCAAGATCTCTACCTCAAAATTTACTCAGACCGGCGCCGTCATAGGAACTCCCTCCTACATGTCTCCCGAGCAGGCCATGGGGAAGACCCTTGATGGGAGAACCGATATTTTTTCTCTGGGCGTGATATTTTATGAAATGCTGACCGGTGAAAAGCCGTTCGCCGGCACCAATCCGTCTACCATCATTTATAAAATCCTGCATGAAGAACCGGTCAAGCCCCAACAACTGAATGTCACCCTGCATCCGGCGTTTAACGAAATAGTCGGTAAAATGCTGGCCAAGGATCCAGACAAGAGATATCAAAACTGTTCGCAACTGATCCATGACCTTAGAAACTACACGTCGCTCAATGTCGAGAAGGAGGAACCGGAGAAGCCGGCAACTCCCGCAAAGGCGAAAGCAAAAAAGAGTAACCGGCCGCTTGTATTCGTGATTTTTTCTGTTCTTGTGGCGGCCTTGGCAGTCTTTGGCTATATGTATTATCAACAGACCCGGAAGCCTGCCGTGAAGGAGGCCGCGACTATTCAGACTCCTCCGCCGGAACCGCCAAAAGCCGATACCAAAGCAAAAGCCGAAGATATGGTTCTTTCAGAAAAAGTGGAACAGCAGAAGCTGCCCGATGCGACACCCCCTGCGGCTGACATCCAGACTGCCGCGAAGGAGGAAGTCCCCGCCGCAAAAAAGGAGCCGGTGCCAAAGGAGGAGATCGGCCGTGCCGAGGTCCGCCTCGAATTTGCAGGCGAAGGCTATCCGATAGCCGTATATGACGGCACTGCCGTATTGAAGGGATTATCGGCATCGAATCCTTCCATCCAGATAACTGCCGGCAACCACCGTTTCCGCATCGTAAGCAATGATGTATATCTGGATGTGAGATTGGATCGGGTCAAACTAAAGGCTGATGAGGTCTATACAATTCCGGTTCCCGCTTTATGCAGTGCCTTTATCGAAGTGACGAACGATGCCTACGATGGATGTGAAATCCGGCTGAACGACAAAAGGCTTTCCACTCCTTATCCGGCGCAAATTCCAAAACTCGCCGCCGGCAATCACCGGATCGTCTTTCGATGGGACTCCGGAAAATACGAGGGCAAGGAGCTTTCCTCAACTTTTGCAGGCGAGGCAAATCATCACTACCGCATCCGGGGAGAACCCGCTCGTGAAAACGTTCTTGTACAGCAATTGCGCTGATCCGTCAACACCCGGCCGGAAATGAATTATCCGCATTTTCTATCCATGGTTCATCGATCCTGATATAATTTGGTTCGCTATAGTCTTCGATTGATCCGAAGTTGCGTCGGGATTTGCGTGAGGGACTATATGTCTATTGCCAGATTTCTCTTTTGTTCGCTGCTCCTTTTTCAACCGGCAATGGCGCTGGATGAGACACAAATACGATTCTATGAGGCCTTGGATCTTGTCCCGGTACAGGGGATCCCGTCTCTGATAGGCAAGTTGGATGCCTTGATTAAAGACGCTCCTTCTTCGTCTTTCGTCCCATATGTTCATGAGACGATTCACGTCGTCGGACTCCTGCATCCCGGAACAGTCCCCGACCTGGATGCGCGCCTGAAATCGTTAAAGGCGGCGGCCGCCGGCAGCCCCTCAGCGGCCAAGGTCTCCAGGCGCATGCTTATCCTGCAGGATTACTATGCCGCCGCGATCCAGGGAGACCCGGAGAGCGCCCTGGCCGCGCTTTCAGACCCGGTATTCGAAGGATCCATTTATGGAGTGCAGGCGCAGGCAGACGCAGCTTTACGCATGCGCGACTATGGAAAAGCTGCAGAGCTGGCATATAGAGTTATCGAGAATGATCCGCTATCGCCGTTTCTTTCCAATGCCTACATGGTCCTGGGTTTGAGTTCATCATTCCAAGGTGATTCCAGGTCGGCACTCCGCTATTTTCAACGCGCGCACGCGGCTTCTGATCTTCCCAACATCTATGGCAATCCGCGTGACTATGTCTTTATAAGCTACCGTTTTTCGCGGCCGGTCCCCGCTCCCATCGGCGAGATTTTTGAAGAAGTCGCTGCAATGCGTATGACGGACGCGGGACTCAAAGAGCCGCAAGCTCTGGTCCCCGGCGAAAAAGATTACATCCTTCTGGATAGAGAGGCGATTCTGACAATCTCTGCGGACGGTAAGGTCCTGGATAAAAAGCAGGCACGCAAAATCGAGGACATTGCCGCGACAAGAAACGGAAAGATCTATACCATAACCAACGAGCAAATCGATCTTGGTTCAGGGACTCCGGCCATTCTGAACCTGATTGCCGGGAAAAAAACGAAGCGGATCACCAAACTGCGATCTCTTGCAGTGGATGCACGGGGGTATATTTACTTTCTCGACAAGGATCTGGGCATTCTCCGCAGCGACGCAACCGTAACGGCCAATGCTCTTACCCTGACCGATTTCTCTCCGGTAAAAGGCCTTCTCATCAGAGCTGACAGCTGGGGCAATCTGTATGTTTTGAGCCCCGATCAGAAAAGCATCCAGATTCTTTCCCTGGAGGGCAAGCCTTTGGACGTTATCCGTCCCGATCCGGTTGCGGGAAAGACGGGCGAAATAGAGCATTTTGCGCTCGACTCACTAAATCATCTCTATATCCTCGGATCCGATTCCGTGCAGGTTTTCGAGATGATCCATAGCAGCGCCGGTATGGAAAAAAAGCGTGTCGGTCTGCATGCATTCGATCCGCGTTCTCAATTCCGTAATTTGAGAGTCCTGGGAGTCAGTGCGGCCGGCGAATTGGTTATGACCGGAAAGAATGAGGACAATTGGGTGTGTTTCAAATGAGACCAATCATCGGAGCCTTTTCATTTTTCTTCCTGGTCCTGTCGCAGAGCATAGCGCAGATCCCGTCGCAAACAGCTTTTGATGCAGCCGCAGCGGACCTGATTCTCAAGGAAGCCGGCGAACTGCAGTCAACGCAGCCCCAGTCCGTTGGTGAGAAGCTGGCCCCGCTTTTGACGGAACTGCGCCAGGCGCGCCAAGGCGGAACCCTCGGAGAGGATGCATCCCGGATACTAAGAGACGCTCTCCTGCTGCTGATGCGTACTCAGATCATGCTGCTTGCGCCCGAGCAGGAAATCCTGACGCAGGTCCGCGAAATTTTAATAGCCAATCCCAAGATTGATGAGACTATTTTCAACCCAAGAGAAAAGCTGCTGCTGAATAAAGTGCGATCGGGTGAAACCGGGAGTCTGTCGCTGGAAACCACTCCGCCCGGGGCAATCCTTTCCTATCTGGGCGCTGAACTGGGCACAACTCCCGCAAAGGTCGACCTGATTGCGGGAGCTTATAGATTTCAGCTCCGCTTGCCCGGTTATCTTGACCAGGAAATTGATGCGACGATTCAGCCTCTGGAAATACTGACCCTCTCGAGAAGCATGCGCCGCCGGGCGGTAGAGATACCAATTTCAATCAATGCTCCTTCCACGACCATCGTTTTCAACGGAAAGACTCTGGGGGTGAGTCAAGATTATAAAACATGGCTGGCATCTCTTCCTGCGGAGCGACGGGCAGAATATGAAGCGCTCATTCAGCAATGGAATGTCGATCCGTTCGCATCAAGTTTTTTGCGTCTGGTCGACGTGCCTGTTGACGAACCTTTCAAACTTGAATTTAAGGCTGCCTGCTATCAACCGTTGAGAGTAGAAGCTAAGGTGACGGAGCAGGAAGTGGATTGGGCGAAGAGAGCGTTTGTGGTTCCCGCATTGAGAAATGTGCAGCTGACTAAAGATACGGGTTCCATCGAAGTGTCCTCCACTCCATCCGGCGCAGAGGTCTGGCTCGACGGCAGTCTGCAGGGCCAAACGCCTCTGGAGGGGAAAGAGCTTTGTGCAGGGACGCACCGCATTCAGATCTTACATGACGCGGGACAGTATGTTCAGGATATCTCGGTTCAACATGGACGGACCTTAAGAGTAAGGGGCCGGTTGCGTCCTGCCCTGGCTTTCCTGGGAATTTATGCGGTAGATCCGCAGAACAATGAGCTTGCCCTTGAAACCGCCGATTCGAAGGCTGTGGCAAATAAAATCGCTCTGAACTGCCGGGATTTTGCAGATCCTCTGGTCATGCCCGAGGACATCGAGCTGTTAAGGAAAAAGGGATCTCTGCCGATCAGCCGGCTTCTTCAGGATGCGACGGAGGAAGGCGATCTGGACGGGCAGATAAAGAAGACATCCGCATCTGCCGCTCGCTCTGAGTTGCTTCTCATCGGTTTGCGTTCAGAAAAAGGATACATGCTCAAACTCTATAGTACGCTGCAGCCGGTTCCGGATCTGATAGAGATCCAAAGTCTGGATGAATCCAATCTCGATTTTCTTATCTCTCAGCTCAACAAAACCGACAAGATCCGCGCACGCCTCCAGATCGCCGATTTCGGGTTGGAAATGGCGGATTCTCCCAACGGTCTGACTATCATGCACCTGTCTTCTGCGGTTGTATCCCGAAAGACGGCACTTGCTCCGGGCCAGATTGTAAAATCTGTGGATGCCAAACCGATGGGCTTCGCCGATTTTCAAAACTACATGCGTTCCAAAAAGCCGGACCAGACTGTTGTGCTGGAAGTAATGACGGACAAGGAAAAAGTGGCGCTCGTTCCGATCCCCATACGTCAACTGGGCGCCGAATATCCCTGGGACAGACCTGACGGTTTTCCCAATTCGGTGCTGACAATTTTGCGGCATCTCATCAGCCGGGATCCTCTCTCGGAAGAATCGAAATTCGCAGCCCTCAGCCTCGCCCGTGGCTTCATGAAACTGAAGCAATGGAAGCTGGCGCTTGAATATCTGGCTAAAGCCAATCTGGAACCGCACAAAACCGGGATATGTCCGGGGACAGTCCTTTATTACCAGGGCCGATGCTATGAGGAACTGGGGAATGCAACTCAAGCCGAAAGCTATTATATGCGTGCCAGGGATTATACTGAAGCAACCATCGGAATGACCGACAGCCTTAGTGTCCCCGTACTGGCCGAACAGCGGATCCAATCTCTGAAGAAGCGTTGATACATCCGCCCCTATATTATCCGCTTTGCCGGGGTGATACGCCTGGCGAATTAATGGTGTAATTCGTGGCAAAAATGCTGTTTTTGTTCTCCGGCGTAGTAGCATGTGTCAATAACACAGCGCTTTGGTACGCATCCCAGGTTTTCGCCTTGCGGTTGCAGGGATGAAGGCAATAGATGGAATCTGTAACATGCGTTTTCCTGCCGGTGAATCTCATGGCTTTTACTGCCAATACTCCCCTCGATAAGGGATATCTTTGCGGGGAGAATGGATATATTTGTAGGGCGTCATGCTGATATTCATAACAGATATGGACGGGACGCTCCTGGACGCCGATTACGGCTTTGAGGAAGCGCAGCCTGCCCTTCAGGAGCTTAAAGAGCGGCAGATCCCTCTCGTTTTCTGCACCAGCAAGACTCGCGCGGAAGTTGAAGCTTACCGTCGCCAACTCGACAATACGCATCCATTCATTGTCGAGAATGGAGGCGCTTTATATATTCCCGAAAGCCATTTCCCGGTGCCGATTTGCTCGGCGGAGCATCGCGACGGCTATGCCGTCATCGAATTCGGAAGCCCGTATCCTGAGATCGTTGACACTCTTCTTAAGGCTGCGGAGGAGAGCGGCTGCACGGTGCTCGGCTTCAGTCAAATGAGCGTCGAAGAAATCAGCCGACGATGCAACCTGCCGCCGGCAGCCGCACAGTTGGCAAAGCAACGCGAGTATGACGAACCGTTTGAAATTCTGGCGGGCGACAGCGATCGCCTGCTTAAAGAAATCGAGAAACGGAAAAAACGATGGACGCGGGGAGGCCGCTTTTATCATATATTGGGAGCCAACGATAAGGGGCATTGCGTGATACTTCTGCGCCACTTTTATGAAAGAATCTACCAGTCGGTTGTTGTGGCGGGATTGGGGGATGGGATGAACGACGCAGGATTTTTGAACGTAGTGGACATTCCTCTCCTTATGGAATCGGATGAAATCGAGGATTTGAAAAAGGCAGTGCCTCGCGGTCGCATTTGCCCCGGAGGCCCGCGAGGCTGGAATGCAACCGTTCTGGATGTGATCCGCAACTATTCAAACTGAGCGAGGGCATCTGATAAGCTATTACCGCAGAAATCAGCGCATGCAGCGAATGCCTGATGCCTGGCGAGATATGCCATGAAACGGGGTACGGCAGCAATTCTGTTGATGGGATTCGGGGCGCTGGTGATAATGATTGCCGCTCTGGGATTCGGTGCATTTCACAGAGCGGATCAGATTGAATCGGAAATCGCCGCCATTCACGAGAACTACCGGCAAACAGCCCTGGCATTGAGCCAAACCAAAGAGGATGCCTATAAGTCCGGCATCATCGTGCGCGATTATCTCCTCGACCCGTCAACGGTTGGCGCCCCGCAATACAAGCAGGAGCTTCTTTCAATCCGCTCCGCAATGCCTCAAAGGCTCGAGTCTCTGAGCCGGTTGATCAGCAGCGATGAAGGACATGTTCTGGAACGCCTCCGCAGCGAGTTGAATGCATATTGGGATTCACTGGATCCGGTCTTCGAATGGACGCCTCAGCAGAGGTCGGCTTATTCTTCGGCATTTTTGAGGAGAGAGGTTATCTCGCGCCGCAGCTCGGTTTTTTCCATTATGCGTGAAATCGATGACCTCAGTGCCAGGACGTTCAATATTGAACAGGCAACCACGAATAAACGCAGGATGGAATTCCAGGCATACCTCTGGAAGATGTCGGCCGCAGCTGTATTTTTCGCATTGGGAATAGCCGCCGTTTCGATCTTTCGCGTTTCCGCTCTGGAACGTCGAACCGAAAACCAGCGACACCGGGCTGAGAATGCCGAAACGGGATTGCGCCATCTGTCTCATCAGCTGGTGCAGGCGCAGGAAGAGGAGCGGAAGAGAATATCCCGGGAACTCCATGATGAGATCGGCCAGATGTTAACCGGGCTTAAAATGGAGCTTGCCAACCTTGAGGAACTGCGCAATAGTCCCGGAGATGAGTTCCAGAAGCATCTGAATGAAACCCGAACAATCACGGAACAGACAATGCAGTCTGTCCGGCGGCTGGCCATGGGATTACGTCCGTCCATGCTGGACGATCTGGGGCTCGAGCCCGCCTTGCGCTGGCAGGCCAACGAGTTTTCACGGCGCAGCGGGGTCCCGGTTTCGCTCGAGACGGATGGAGAGCTTGAGAATCTCTCCGACTCCGTGCGCACCTGCATCTATCGGGTTGTCCAGGAATCGCTTACAAATTGCGCGCGCCACGCAGAAGCCAGCAATGTCCGGATCACGGTTCACGGCAGCAGAGACCGGATTTATCTGACGATTCAGGATGATGGGAAAGGCTTTGATATCCGGAATCCCGGCAGCCGCGGCATGGGCTTGATCGGCATGGAAGAGCGTATAAAGAAATTGGGCGGCACTCTGATTATCTCGTCGCAGAATATGAGCTATCCCAAAGGTACTGTTCTGGAAATCAAGCTTCCGCCCGCAGGAGAATCATTATCATGAGCCGGATACGTATTCTCGTCGTGGATGATCACGGTATTGTGCGAAAAGGCCTGCGATTTCTGCTGGAACGGCAGCCTGGAATGGAGGTTGTCGGAGAGGCTTCCGAAGGCAGAGAAGCCGTTCGCCTTTGCGATGAGCTGAAGCCGAACGTTGTCATTATGGATGTGGCAATGCCCAAGCTTAACGGCATCGACGCGACGGCGCAAATCGTCAAAAATAATGCGGGCGTCGGCATAGTGATTTTGAGCATGCATGCAGATGAATCTTACCTCGTACGCGCGCTGAGTGCCGGGGCTAAAGGATATCTCCTGAAAGATTCGGCCGAGGTGGATCTGGTACGGGCGGTGCAGGTGGTTGCACAGGGACGGCCGTTTTTCAGCCCCCAGATCGCTCAATCGCTTCTTGAAGACTATGTCAAGACTCTCCAACAGCGAGGACTGCAGGATTCCTACGATTTATTGACCGATCGAGAGCGCGAAGTGCTGCAGCTGCTGGCCGAAGGCAAATCCAACAAGGAGGTTGCATCTGTCCTCGATTTAAGCACCTATACGGTTGAAACGCACCGTACCAACCTTATGCACAAGCTGAACCTCCACAATACCGCCGAAATAGTCCTTTATGCCGTCCGCAAGAAAATTATCACCTAGAGTGGTGCGGCGCAAAGACTCTTTTCTGAGCATGGGCAATAAGCCGGCCACGAATTTTCACGAATACTCAGGAATGACAATACGGGCTGGGGGCAGTTTCCCGAGACATTGGATGCTTGGAGCACCGGTTCCGGTTAGGATAAAATCATCCAGAACGGAATCGGTCAAAATTGCCGGTACGGGACAACATGAAAGAGAGAGAGTGTACGGGAAACTCGCTTTGCACGCTTCGCATATCCATTGCGGACATGGTCTCCCTGAACGTTAGAAGCATAAACCCCGAGCTGCCGAAAACGCTTTATCAGGATATGCCATTGCGAGCGATGGCGCTCATGTCTACCGTTCCTTGCGGAGCGTTTGCGGTTTCCATATCGGGCGAAACAGGGGGGAGCCGCGGGTATCCGATTCTCAAATACCCGCCGTTGTCTGCCGAAGGTTTTGTGATTGCCTATGATCGCCATCCGAACGGCCGCTACGTGGCGGCAGCGGTGCGGTACCGAAACCGGGACTTTAAGATTGCAGAATTTTTTGATATCGCATGCCGCTGGGCCGAACGGAATGGCCGGATCCCAAAACCGGTTGCCGGCCGCTATGCCTATTTTGTTCCGACGAGAGACGAGTGGGGTGTCATTCTCAGGGACAGCGGATACTCAGCATGGGATCCCGCGAGCATGCCGTCGGCGCTAAATGCGGAATTGCTGCTTGGCCATGGCTCGCAGCAAAGCAGCGCAATTGTTGCGCGCATCCCGGTATTCACCGGAGATGGTCGACGCGAAGAGGAAGTCCTGCCCGCATTTGCGCAGACGGAAGTGACGCTCGATCCCGATCCCGGCCCGCACAGCATTTGGCTCAGCTATGCAGAGTATAAGCGGATAAGGATTTTGGCGTCGCAACCTCCGGATACAATAGTCAGGGACTTTCACGATTGGCTCGGTTTGCTGACAAAAGAGAGCGGTTTCGAATACTGGATTTTTAATCCGGGAATGCTGTTCGGCGACCACATTGAATGGTGGGGGGATCGATGCCGGCGCCGTACTGAACACGAAGGCTTTGATTTTGCCAGAGGATCCATTGCAGGCACCGGTATTCGCTTCATACCGGAAGGCGTTCCGGTTCGATCGATGGCGGATGGAGACGTGGTCGCGATGCTCGACGATTTTTTGGGCAAAACTGTTGTCGTGCGTCATCCGGCCATCATCCGGCCAAATGGCGATGTCTTTCACACACTGTTAAGTCACATCCAGCCGCGGACAACGAAAATGAGTCCCGTAACAAAGGGCCAGGTTGTCGGCGAGGTGCCCAAGACGACTAATCCGAGAGTCCCCGCCCATCTTCATCTGACTGCAGCATGGATCCCGCCAAGCCTTACTCAGGATGAGCTCAAAATGGATCACATCCATCCGGCGTTTGCTCCGGTGATTCTTACAGACATCACGCCCCTTTTGCGGAGCAATCCTCTGTGCCGATGGGATATTGCCGAAAGCAATTGAATGTGGATCCCCCAATGCAGCGCCTTGGACGAGCCCGGCTATCGGGTCAGGGGGGGCTTATACGGAGGTTTCCCACAGATAATTCTTCATGAAAGGTTTGCCCCTCACAGCGCTCGCTGTGGGACGCACTTGACACTGTGGGTGTCCTTTCTCATGTGGGTCGCGGCTTCAGACGCGACGCGCGATTAATCTTATGTGTGAGAAATTCTTATGCCTGCCCTTCTGTTTTCATATACTTGTCGCGTCTGAAGCCGCGACCCACATGAATTTTTTGTTTTGGATTGCGTCATCCCTGACGCAGTTTTTAAGCTTGTTGCAGAGTGTGGAGACAGTCTCAAAAGCTCGCACGCATAAAAGAGAACCCCCCACAGTGTCAAGTGTGTCCCGCAGTGAGCGCACAGCGGGGCAGCTTTTTTTATCTCGGGGTCGGGGTCGGGGTCGGAGTCGGTATCGGGGTCGGCTTTAAGTCATGGAGCTTATCCGTTGCGTTCGCACTTAATATCATTTCCGATTCGACCCCGACCCCGAAACAAACCGCTTCCATTCGTCTCATATAACTCCATGTCAACGGCACGCCGGAACAGCTTAACCTGTCAGGGTCGCACGGCCCGAGGCCGTGGGTTTAGAGGTACCAAAGGGGCTGCATCTGGCTTTTTGGAGATCCATGCTCCGGCCCGCACCGGAGAACTTGAGCCGCTTTACTCCCATGAGACATTCAGGATTTTGCGTTGATAAAGCCCAGGGCAAGGGTTGCCAGCGCCTCGTCCCTATACTTGAACCAGATTTCAAACAAATCTTCGGGAAGAGGTTCGGTCCAATAATGAATTCTCTTGATCTTCAGTTCGTGTTTTGCATCCATTCCCAGATGATAATGAGCGCTTGCCTGAAGCGGAATCCATTCTTTCCTGGATATTTTATCTCTGAAGCGGATCTCAAACTGGACGACAACAGCCATCTGCTTCACATCAATCACATAGCACCGCGGTATTATGTCTTCGTGCAGTCCGGGGTGGACAAAGGACAGCAGCAGCGAGTCACGGGACATCGTTTTCACATGAGGCGTACCTGGAGCCGTATACATGGTCAGTTCAAGGTCCGTGGCGAAATACTTTTTGAGGTTTGATACTGTTTCAATCGCTCCCTGGCTTCTTCGAACCTCCTCAAAATAGCCTTCAAACCATTTCAGAATGCTTTCATAGGTAAGTTCCATCGGCGACTTCTCCCAATTATTTCTCCGTAGACTCTGATCGAAAGAGACCCCATCCGTCAACAAAAGAGAAGCTTTTTCTAAAATAAATCGCCTTTGGGGTATCCGGAGCGGGTAATGGCGTTTTCAGCAGGGGCAAGGTCAATCCGGCAAGTTCTTATCTTGTGGACGATACAATCAGGATTTAAAATCCCTTCATTACCGGACAGGGGATCTGTTTTTATGCGAACGCAAATGCATGCTGGAGCGGGACTGAAGCTGTCGTTAATCCTCGGATTGGCTGCGCTCCTCCGTTTCTGGGGGTTGGGAGTCAAACAGCTCTGGCTGGATGAAATTCTTCAGTTGCTTCATTCACGGCCGGATACCCTGAGAGGAATACTGGAAGGAGTCGCGCAGGATCGGGGAGGGGCGCCAATGGATTATCTTGTCCAACATCTTTTCATCTCAAATGTGAGTGGAGCCATCGAATGGACCGCCCGCCTTCATGCGGCGCTTTTTGGAGTTCTGGCGGTATATTTGATATATGTCGTCTGCCAGATCCTGTTCGAGAATCAACGCTGGTCTCTTTTAAGCGCGCTGCTGCTTTGCTTTTACCCTTTTCATCATCATTATTCCCAGGAAGGCCGGCCGTATTCGCTTTTCATGTTGCTCACCCTGGCTTTATTCTTCATCCTTTTCCGGTCTCTCAAAAATAGCGGCCGGTTTGTCTGGGTATGCTTTGCCGCAGTGTCCGTACTGTCCTTCTATACCAACGCCTACACCGCCATCGTGCTCTTCGTTCAGCTTCTTATTCTGGTTTATCATCAACTTATTAAACACGAGACCTGGCCGTCGGCTTTGCGGAGGATTGCCGTTTTTATATTTTGCAGCCTCGTTGCCGCCGTAGCCTATATCCCCTGGCTGCGCTATTCCTATTTCAATGCAAAGGGGAATGCCCCGCCGGGAAACAGCTTCCGGTTGTTCGCGGAGATGGTTAAAGGATTGGGAGACGGGAGCTACCCCCTTGCATTTGCGTTGATCCTTTGTGCCGTGGCCGGTATTTACCACTTAAGAAAGACACAACGGAGTTTTGAAGCCGGCGCTCTTTTGATTTGGATGATCGCTCCATTCCCTATCGTTTTGGCTGTTCTGAACCTGCGAAATTACTTTTTCTCCACCCGGCAGCTGGTTTTTATCGTTCCCGCACTCATGATGCTGGCGGCAATCGGCGCCGATTACATGAAGCGCAAGATCGGGAGCAGGTATTTTTCACCGGCTGTTATTCTGATCCTGATCTCAGTTGTGGTTATTGCACTGCATTATCCGGACAGGCGGGATGACCAGCGTTCGGCCGGCCGTTATTTGAAGGATAATGTGCAATCCGGCGATGCTGTCATCGCCCCCGGCATTTCCTATACGCTGTCGTTTTATTTCCCCGACATCAACAAATATTCCGCGGAAAACCGCCCGATTGAGAGTCTGCTGAATGCCGGTGATGTGTCCAGGATTATTTATGTGGACTCCAGATTTAATTATAGCCGAGCCGGGATAGATGACCTTTTCTCAGCCGTGCCCAAGCCGGAGGAAACGCGATTCCGCGGAATCACCATATATTCTTTTTCGAAGCCGCGATGGCCTGCTGCAGCAGCATCCGAAGCCGATTGATGGGTGATCCATCCGCTCATTTGCAGTATGATCTTTTATGGCAGCATTCGGTATTGGCTGAGCAACTGCTTCAGGAATTGATATGCAGAAGGCGTTCAGCCCTTTTTGATCATTGGTCCTAAGACGGCCGGGAAAAATAATTGAAAACAAGCAAATCCATAAAACGGCAGCCTGTAATCCGGATTGCTCTGTCTTTTTGCATCCTTATCATCCTGACGGGCGTCGGGGCGGCGTCTGCTCAGCTCGTCATAGGCGCAAAAGCCGGGATCATAGGCTTCATTGAAGGAGAGGTCTTTTTGGATGGCGAAGCGGTGAATCTGGAGAAGAGCCAATATGTTCAGATCCGGATTGGCCAGAGACTGGCAACGAAAAAAGGCCGGGCAGAAGTGCTTCTTGGGCCGGACGTTTATGTCAGGCTCGGTGATAATGCATCTCTGAGAACGGACAACAATCAGCTCGATGACACCCGGCTGAGATTGCAGCAGGGCTCCGCTCTGATTGAAATTGTGCAGGAGAAAAGGGGAATTCGCACCTTAGTGCTTGTTTCAAATAGCGCTGTGGAGGTCACGAAGGAGGGCCTATACCGGCTCGACGCCGATTCTGCCGAACTCAGGGTTTATGGCGGAGCCGCCCTCATCACTACGCAGAAAATGGGAACGGAGGTCAAAGGCGGAAGAAGAGTCCAACTCAATGGAAAACCTGTTGTGACCAGGTTTGACGTGAAGACTGACGATTCTCTGCATCAATGGGCGGCGCGCAGGTCTTTTGATCTTTTCAATGCCTCCTCAAACACACGAACTCAGAACCACTGGCGGTCCATATCTCTGGGATGGGCTTATAATGCCAATTACAGGATGAGATTTCGTTCGGATTTCCTTTTCGCTGATTGGATCAAGGGTCGGCAGCCGACATTGGCTGAAGTGACGGCCGCGGCAGAGCAGGAGAGAAGAGAAAGAGAAGAACGGGAATATCGCAGACGGCAAGCACTGAAAGCCAAGATCGAGGCAGAAGCCGCGCGAACAGGTGATATTCCGTAAAAGCATCCATTCCACAAAACAGGCAATAGTCAATCCCACGCGCGCCTGCTTCCCTATTGGAGGAGCACAGGGGCGGCCAATATTGAATGCTGTTGGGAGCGCAGGTTATATAACGATGACGTTCCGCCGCTTGAGCTCAAAGAAGCACTTCGCGCATGCCGCAACATCCGCGCCCGCATCATGGGCTTCTTCATATCCGCTTTGAAACAGCTCCCGGTGCAGCTGTGAAAGCGTCGGCCACTTATAGCCGTAAGGGCCCGGGATGCGGCACAGTTCCGTGCTTTGCGTCATGGTACAGACGCGTTTTTTTGCCGCGAATGGCGGATTGATCCGCAGCCTGAGGTATTCTGCAGATATTACACTCTCGTCGAACCTGATATTGTGGGCAACAAGTATCCTCGATCTCTCGACAGCTGCTGCGAATTCCTGCAGCACAGTTTGAAGCAATTTCCCTTCTGCCCGTGCACGTTCAGTGCTTATGCCGTGTATTCGCTGCACATCGCCGGGGATGACAAATCCCTCAGGGCGCACCAGGTGTGTCACCGATTCGAGCTGCTGGTCCGCGATGTCATAGAGAGACCATGCCAGTTGGATAACGCGCGGCCAGTTCTCAAGGTCCGAAGCCGGTGCCTTCCAGTTGCGCGGCAGGCCGGTTGTCTCGCAGTCGAAGATCAAGTACATCTCATTTGCTCTCCAAAACGTTTTGGCAGCAAAATCTTTTATCAATTTAACATAGAGGCAGCCATTCAAACCCGGAATTATCGCGCAAATCCAGGATATGGTGATGAGCACGATAAAAACGGCTCTTAAATATATACGGATTCGCCTGAATTGACGATAACTAAGAGGACTATGGCTACTGATTCAATTCCGACTGAAGTGAAGGCGAAGCCTAGCGCGTTCGAGCGCTTTAATAACGTTTTGAAGATGATGGTTGAGAAGGAGGCCAGCGATCTGCACGTGTCTGTCGGGAGCGGTTTCAGGATTCGCATCCTGGGACAGCTTATTCAGGCGCCCGATAATGCGCCGCTGACTCCCAGTGAAATCGCGTCCATTGCCGGCGGTATCCTGATCGCCGGTCGCAAATGCACCAAGGAAAACGTGGTGCAGTTTGTTGAGTCACTGACCGACTATGACTGCTCGTACTCGGTTCCCGGACTGGGCCGCTACAGGGTCAACATTTCCAGTCAACGTCGATCTCTTGCCCTGGTACTGAGGCATATCCCGTATGTTTTGCCTACTATTGGAGGCCTGGGCTTGCCTCCGGTTCTGGGAGATATCGCGCTGGCGGAACGCGGGCTGGTCCTTGTGACCGGAATAACCGGAAGCGGAAAATCCACAACTCTTGCGGCCATGATCAACCTGATCAACCAGAACCGGCAGAGCAAGATTGTCACCATCGAGGACCCGATCGAGTTTCTCTATCGCGACAATAAATGCAGCATTATTCAGCGCGAATGCGGGTCGGATACGGAAAGCTTCGCCAAAGCCTTGCGCGCTGCCCTGCGCCAGGATCCGGACATCATTCTTGTCGGCGAGATGCGCGATAAGGAAACCATCGACATCGCAATCAAAGCTGCCGAAACAGGACACCTGGTTTTGTCGACCGTCCATACAACCGATGCTCCCAGGACGATTTCCCGAATCCTCAGCGTCTTCGATCCATCCGAACAGGCGGCAACGCGCCTGCGGCTTAGCGAAACACTGCTGGCCGTCATCTCCCAACGTCTGCTGCAGCGGGCAGATGGCGCCGGGCGCGTAGCGGCTTGTGAGGTGATGCGCCAGACGAAAACCATCCAGGAGTGCATCGCGGAGCCGGAAAAGATATACATGCTGAAAGAGTACATTGAGAAAGGGCGGGAATTTTATCAGATGCAGACTTTTGACCAGCATCTGACCGACCTTTATCAAGCCGGAACCATTACCCTGGATACGGCCAAGTCTGCTGCTACATCTGCTGCCGATTTTGAGCGTAATCTGCAGTTTGAATAATAAATGGAAGCGATCCGCTCTCCACAATTTACAGCTTCCATCCGCCCCGGCAAGACCGCAGCTAATGAATACAAGAACCGGAAATAAATCCCGCTAATTCAATAACCTGCCTAAACCCCTTGCCGATATAATTTGTAGCTCCCGGCAGAAGTGTAGGCAGTAGAAGCATGGATGAACGGATTGGCAGCTCATGGAAAACTTTTGTCGCCCGCCAGCCGATTCTGGATGGCCATAAGAATATCTTTGCCTATGAGTTGCTGTTCCGTTCCAGCCTGGAAAATGTTTTCCAGTCCGGCTTGCCGGATCAGGCGTCGTCAAGTGTACTGGTTTCCAGTCTCTTCCTGATAGGGATTCAATCCATAACAGGCGGTCGCCGGGCTTTTGTAAATTTTACCCGGAATCTTTTGACTCAGGGATATGCCGCTTTCCTCCCGCCCGAACAAGCTGTTATAGAAATTCTCGAAGATGTGATGCCGGACAGCGATATTGTGGACGCATGCGAGTTTCTGAAGAAGACAGGGTACATACTTGCATTGGATGACTATCCGCTTGACGGTCGCATGGACCCGCTGCTCCCTTTCGTTGACATCGTCAAAGTTGACTGGCTCAAAACGCCGCCTGAAGTCTGCCGGAAACTCGCCCATGATCTCATCCCCAAAGGGATCCGGCTGCTGGCTGAAAAGGTGGAAACACACGAGCAATATCGGCAGGCTCAAGAAATGGGGTATTCCTATTTTCAGGGATTTTTCTTCTGTGAACCTGAGGTCCTGACCGGACGTGATATCCCGACGCTCCAGACCAACTGCATGATGCTTCTGCGCGAGGTAAACGGAGATGATCCCAAGCTGAACGCAATTGAACGGGTTCTTATGCGGGAGCCGTCGCTTTGCTACAAGCTGCTGAGATATCTCAATTCCGCAATATTTTATTTCCGGGGTAATATCACTTCGGTGCGTCATGCACTCTCGCTCCTGGGTTTGGAAGCGATCCGGAAATGGGTTTCGCTTGTAACACTCGCAGGCATGGGAGAGAACAAACCCGAAGCGCTCGTGGTTACTTCCGTGATCCGCGGCAAGTTCTGCGAATCCATCGGGCAAGCCGGCAACCAGAGCAAATACTCAACCGAGCTCTTTCTAATGGGCATCTTTTCTCTGATCGATGCCATACTCGATAAGCCCATGGATAAGCTTCTGTACGCTCTGCCTATTTCCAGTGAAATAAGAGATACGCTTCTGGGGAAAGAAAGCCCTTATCAGGCTGTATACAAGCTTGTCTGCGCGTATGAAAGGAGCAACTGGGATGCTGTTGCCAGCCTCGCCGAGACTTTGTATGTGAGCGAAGAGAACGTTGCCAAAGCCTATATCGATGCAGTAGCGTGGGCTCAGGAACTTACGAGCGCGAGCAAAAACTAGCGTAATCCGCTCAAGTTCATGGCCGGCCTTATTCCGTAGCCGCCGTTTCCCGATTACTTGGCCGGAGGAGTCATCATATCCGGCTTTCCCAGCAGATATCCCTGACCGTAATCGGCTCCCAGTTTCTGGACGGTTTTCAGTTCCTCGGGCAGCTCAATCCCTTCTGCGATTACTTTGGCTCCGATGCCGCGTCCCAGAGAAATGATTGCTTTCAGCATTTCGCGATTGATCATGCTCAGATGCACGCCCTGAACCAGAGACATATCAAGTTTCAGATAACTGGGTTTCAGCTTGACGATTGTCTCAAGTCCGGAGTAACCGGACCCTACATCATCCACCGCCAGGGCTACTCCCAAATCCGTAAAATAGCTCATCGCTTCCTGGAACAGGCTCAGGTTGTCGATTACGAGCTTTTCCGTGATTTCAATGACAATGCGATCGGGCGTAATGCAGGCACGCTCCAGCAGATCAATCAGATGCTTCCCCTGAAACTCAGGATCGCGGATTGTGGCAGGCAAGGTATTAATAAAAACCTTGGCTTTGGAAGGGACACGATTCGAGAACAGGAGCGCACGCGTACGACATAATCGATCAAGTTCAACAAGCTGGTGGTGCTTGATCGCGGCATTGAATAGCTCGTCCGCTGATTGAAAAGCCGTACCGGCATTGCCTCGGGATAGAGCTTCGTAAGCAACGATCCTGTTCTCGTGCAAGTCCACAATCGGCTGATATAAAGTGATCAATTCTCCGTTCAGCAGAACCTCTTTCAGTTTCTGGAGAGTTACGATTTCTTCCGCGCGCTGTTGAAGTCGCGCCTGGTCCAGAGCTTCGCGGATGATGCGCAGAATCGTGTGATGAGGATCGACGAGAGGATTGTAGACGCCGATGGCATAGCCTATGGAGATCCGAGGCCGGCTTTTCAGATAGGGCTGAGCCGTGCGCAATATCCTCGGAATCAGCACGCTGTGCAGGCGGGAACACAGGGATTCAAGGCTCTCAAAATATCGAGAGGGCGCCTGGCGCTTGGGGCTCAAGAACAGCAGGATACTTGTCCCTCCCGGTTCTTCCAGCGCCAGTATATCCTCCTTGCGATAATCCTTCCCGGATTGTTCTGTCAGCAATGAAAAAATGCTGCGCCGCACTTGAGTGTAAGTTTGAATGCCGTACTGCTCTTCAATCGCGCTGAAAGGGGAGATGTCCATAATCAGCATCGAAAGATGGCTGTTTTTTATCAACTCTTCCGTGAGGAACGGAAGATGTTCATGATATGCGCGAATGGATTCGGACAGAGACATTCTAATCCCTTTCAATCAGCCGGGGTCATAATACAACGAATTTGAAAGGGATTTGTCTATTTCGTATGTAAAATGTTTTATAAAACTTCTAAAACTGCCCTCGCACAGAGGAGCAGATTTTGATATCTCGAGGTCGGGGTCGGGGTCGGAATCGGTATCGGGGTCGGCTTTTGCTCGTGCAGCATATCTATCGCGCTCACACCTAATATCATTTCCAAATCGACCCCGATTCCGACCCCGAGATAAATTCTTCCGGTCGTCTCGTATCGTTCCATGTCAACGGCACTGCAGAACAAATCAGACTGTCAGGATTGCGCGGCCATAGGCGGCAGGTTTGCGTGCCCACTTTGTTTGTTGCCGTCTCCGGCATTTTTGCTACTTTATCCCAGGGAAAACACAGGCCAGGATGGGAAATAGTTCGTCCAGAGTGGAGATCTCCCAATCCGGGACGATAGAATCGTCGCGCGATGCGCCGGATCGATTGAGCCAGACGGCGCGCAGTCCGGCCGCGTGTGCCCCCTGGATATCCGAACTGATGCTGTTCCCGATTGTTACCGTCGCCTCTGCGTTTGCTCTCATGCGGGCAAGCAGCATGCGAAATATACCGGGATCAGGCTTGCCGATACCGATATCACCTGAGATGAGTATCTGGCTGAAATATCCATTAATCCCGGATCCTTCAATTTTCCTCCTTTGCAGATCAGAAGCTCCATTTGTCAGCAACGCCAGAATGTAATTTCCACGCAGCCGCTCCAGAGTCCGGATGGTATCCGGGTAAACCGCATGCTTCTTACGGCGCAGGCGCGGAAAAGCCTCTGCCATCTCGGCAGCCAGATCAGCATCTTCGATGCCATGAAGGTGAAGTGCTTTCCGCCAGGCTTCATATCGATAGACGGGGGCCCATTCCCGCAATGCTTTCAGATCGGGATCCGGGCCGATGAATTCTGCCCACATCCCTTCCCATGAACTGATGCCGACCCGTTTGCAGTACGGGTGTGAGGGAAAGCCATACCATAATTCCCGGCAGGCTTTCCTTAATGTCGAGTGGAGGTCGCTCGGATCAATCCCGTATTTGTCCCGTGCCGGCCCTCCGGTTTCAATAAAAGCGGCTTCGGCTGATGCTTCCTCGACAACCAGGGTATCGTCAAGATCGAATATCAATGCCGGCATTGGACAAACCTTCCTATAGAGCGGATTCCCAAATTTTATTGCCTGTCGCCGAATAGCCGGCGCGTTCTATTTTAACAGGTAGGCAATAAGCGGAGTCAGCGTCAGCGGGCTCAGGATCGTTAAATGTGAATAGAGCAAGCTTGCCGAATTCGCTTCCGGATATTCTCACACTCTTCAGAGATACGAAAACCAGGCATGGGCTGAAAATATGGAACGCCATATTCGAGGCTGCCTTGATGTCCGGACGCACAGTGCGGCCCAATACGAATCCTGTCGAGGCACAGAGGAGGACGGGCAGAAGGTTATTGATAAAAACATCGCGTATTACCGCAAATTCCATCGGTACTGCTCCAGATTCTCCGGTCAGATAATCAGGCTTCCGGGCAGGCAAATATTCCTATCAATCCGGTTTAAATGCCAGTCCAAATCAACAGAGAAAAGCGTAGCCACGAATTAACACGAATTGCACGAACCGGGATGGTAAATATATGGGCGGGCCTCCGGCCCCTGGAGCTATCTCTGGAGCAGCGCTCCGCGCTGACGCCCATACGCCCTTCTTAAAAATTCGTGATAATTCGTGGCCGGATTCATATTCATGATATGCAAAGATCCGGTAAACGCACTACACTAAGATGATGCTGAGCGAGTTTATACATTCTATTGTGCCTCCTGATTCACCAAAGAATGATGAAGCGTGGTGGTTCGTCTATTCGGAATATCGACTGCTCGTCAAGATCTCAGGGGATGCTGTCGGAATTCCGGTAACAGGAGAGGCGGAGGCTTTTGGCGTTGATTGTTCACACGGACTTTATCTCGGACTTTATCGAGGAAAGCCCTGCTATGCTGCGGAAACGTGTCTTCGGGAGGAAGCTTTGCCGGGAGCCGATTTCCAGGAGCTTCGGTCGCTCTTTGGGCGTCTTGAAAACGGATTCTACGAAATTGCCCTTTTTGGTATACACCTCACAGGTTGGGATAAATCCTGTCAATTTTGCAGCCGGTGCCGTGGGAAACTGAAATCCCGAAGCGATATGAGGGCAAAAGAATGTGAAGAATGCGGCCGGCTTGAGTTCCCGAGAATTTCTCCCGCAATCATAGTACTTGTGGAAAAGGGAGACACGCTGCTTCTGGCACGTTCCCCCAGATTTGCCGGCCGATTTTTCAGCGTCCTCGCAGGCTTTGTGGAGCCGGGCGAAAGCCTGGAAGAGGCGGTCCGCCGGGAGGTCCGGGAGGAGACGGGCATCGCCGTGAAAGATATTGCTTACTTCGGAAGCCAGCCGTGGCCGTTCCCCGATAGCCTCATGATCGGGTTCACCGCCCAGTATGAATCGGGGGAGATACAGATCGACGGAGAAGAAATCATTGAAGCCGGTTGGTATCGCGCGGATAGCCTGCCGAGTATTCCCGGGAAGCTGAGCATCGCGCGGCAGCTCATCGACTGGTTTATTAAGAAGAACGCCGGAAATTAGCCGGATACCAGGAATCAAGACGATAAGTGCAATCTGGCTTGTATGCCAGAGTATTGAACCGACCTTTGGCCATTGAATATGGGAGGTGCCTCCATGCTTGAATTGCCGGAAACAAACTGCATTGCGGAACAAATCGCCGGATCGTTCGGAAAGAGCAAGATCAGCAGCGTCCTGGCGGCACATACTCCGCATAAGTTGACGTGGTATTTCGGAAATTTCGAGAAATATCCTGAGCTTCTTATAGGAAAAACCATTGGAAAAGCTTCCGGTTGTGGAAGCATGGTGGAGATATACGCAGGGAAATCGATTCTGCTTTTTTCGGAGGGTGTCGGTCTCCGCTTTCATGATCGAAAAGAGCCTCGGCCTGAGAGGCATCAGCTTTTGATAGAATTCGACAATGGTACCGCTCTGAGCGCCGCCGTCCAGATGTATGGCGGATTGGGGTGCTTAGCCGAAGGCAAGCTGGATAATCCATATTACAAAGCCGCCAAAGAAAAACCTTCGCCGTTTTCCAGGGGATTCGGCAAATCCTATTTTGCCCGCCTGATTGGCGATCCGGCGGTGCAAAAACTGAGCGCCAAAGCTTTTCTTGCCACGGGGCAGCGGATTCCGGGACTGGGGAATGGAGTTCTGCAGGACATACTGTTTAATGCCGGGATACATCCCAAAAAGAAAGTGAGCACGCTTTCGCTCGCAGAAAGAAATGAGCTGTACGACTCAATCAGGACCACGCTTCACGCAATGCTGAAAGGAGGCGGCCGGGATACCGAAAGCGACCTGTATGGAATCCGCGGCAGATACAAAACCATCCTTTCGAAAAATACCGCGGGCAAACCGTGTCTTCTGTGCGGAACGCCGATTAAAAAGGAAAGCTATCTGGGCGGCAGCATTTACTTCTGCCCTAAATGCCAACCTCTGTAATCATGGCGAGTTGTTTGTCAGGATTTTCCAATATCCGGCTAAAGTCATAGGGAGGTGGAAAAACTTGATTCAAAAAGATCTTTCTCTCTTCTGTCGCATATCATTTATTATAGTAACCCAGCGCATAAATCGTGTCGGAGTGTTCAGCACCGGAAGCGGCTTATTCGACTCATATGCTGATAAACAGAGGAGGAGTGTTCGATGAAGATGTTTAGTCTCATGTGGATTTTACTCACGGGTGCGTTGATCGCCCCCACGGCAGGCTTTGCGCAGATTTCCTGCTCGCGCGAAGGATTGCAGGGCGCAGTCGATCTCTATATCGCCGCTCAGACCAAAGGGGATGTATCCGGCCTGCCGCTGGCGAAAGGGCTGGACTATATGGAGAACATAGCCCCCGCAAATATCGACAACGGCCTGATCAAAAAGCCGATGAAGATTGATTTCCATCGCAGCCTGCTTGATCCGGCAACGTGCCAGACGTTTACCGAGGTGATCGTAACAGACAATGAGAATCCTTATGTCCTCGGAACGCGCCTGCGCGTCAACCGTGACAAGATTGCCGAGATTGAAATCATTTGGACAACAAAGGGCTATTGGGGATTCAGCGCCGACAGCTACATGAAGTATTCGTCCACGGAGAAGTGGGATACCATCCCTGCCGACAAGCGCGATACACGCGCCACGCTCGTTTCAGCTGCCGGCGCTTATCTTGATGCATTTCTCGAACAGAAGAAGGACCTGGTGCCGTGGGGATATCCCTGCGTCCGCATAGAAGGCGGCATGTACACCGGCAGAGGGACACCCAATGACAGCTGCGATGTCGGCGTCCCGAGCGGGGTGAACATAGTCAACCGCCGCTTCGTGGTCGACGAAACAATCGGTTCGGTCGTTGTATTCTGCACTTTTGGCGCCGCAAGCCCGACGGGCCGAGGCGGCGCGCCCGATTCGCACCTTTTCCGCCTGGAGAACGGCAAGCTTCGTTACGTACACACCCTGACACATTTGAAGCAGGCGGATTTCCAGGGACCGCTCCCTCCGGGCAGCGCCCCCGGCCTGGGTCCCGGAGCCCCGCCGAAAAAGCAGTAGCTATGCATGGATCCCGGGGATCACGGATTGATTCCCGGTCGATTCAGTGCAGTAATTCGCTTTAGGTAAAACCTCCGGCTCTGTCCTCGCTTTAGGACAGAGTTGACACTTCAGTCTTGCCTGTAGGGTAACAGCGAGGGCTCTGCCGGAGAGATATTTATTCACGGGACCGGCGCAGGATACGTGTCATGCTTTTTTGCATGCGCGGCAGGTCCCCGCTTTGGCCGCGTATGAGCTGCACTTCCCTGATCATCTGCCAGGCGGCTGCAAAACGGCCGGCATCTCCGACTTTTTGCCAAAATTCAATATCGAAGGACCTGTCATCATGTTGTTTGCGCCTGGCTACACGCGACATGATCACTCGAGGTTTCGACAGACCGGTTTCTTTCAACGGCTCGCCCATGGCATCAATCTTTAAATAAGATCAGACTCAGCTTTTCTTCTTTTTGATGGCTTCCAACCTGTATGCATCCAGAATGTCTTGTTCGCGCCCGGAGGCCTTTTTGGAATGCACGACATCCTCGTAGCTCAACACATGGATTTTTTGATCCTCGTATGTTCCGCTTGCGCGTCGTTCCCACGCTTCCTGAAAATTGAGCCCTTTGACATCCAAAAGGATGTCAACACGATTCGGTTCGATACCTATCTGGAAGACAATGTCCGGGTTGCTAAGATCGGCCAGGGTTAAATCGGCCAGCGGCGCGCCGAAGCGCATCAGAGCATCCCATATTCTCCGGGCATTTTCCGGCGTCGGGTCCGCCCAGATATCCAGGTCTTTCGTGTAACGCGGTTCGGTGTAATAAATGACCGCATACGCGCCGACAATCAGATATCTCGCGTCCGCTTCATTCAAGCATTGCAGCAAGTCCCGGAAGTCATGATTGCCATTCATAGCATCAGTATATTAGTCTAAGGCGGCAAAAAAAGCGATTCCCCACAAGCTCCATTTTTCGCAATCCATGGAAACGCCCATATTTCCTTTAATCCACTTTAAGGATGTAAATTCCCATTAGCATATGGGAATAAAATCCGCGCGTAAGGGGTGCGCTATAGCCTTTGCTCCGGGCATATTTCGCGATAAATTTTTCAGGGCAGGCTGTTAGTTCTCGCATGCATCGATTTGGTGAAGAGCAATGTGCAAATAATTGCCTTTTTGCTGAAAGCCCTTTTGCATTATAGCCCGATTCATCATTAGCCTGCATTCGACGGCTGCGGCCGACCGAATGCGGTATCGGGAATTATGACTTTAAAGCATATGTCGCCGTGATGGAGAAGCAGCGCCGGCAGCATGCTTTTTAGATTCATGGTTGACTATCGGTTTTAATATGAAAAAACCCGGTGTATATACTAAACTGACGCGGAACGACATCCGGTACTATTTGCTTTCTTTGAGGTGGGAATATGCAGGCGATATGCAAAGCGAAACATAAGATCGTGGGCGGTTCAATGGCGTTTCTGACACTGGCGGCGGTAGTGGGGATTGCTGCTTACCGGACGCACACTGAACCCGACTCTGCTCTGTTTTTTAAAGCCTACCCCCAGGTGCTTGGGACGAGGTTGGATGGCTGTGAAACATGCCACTCCCGCATCGAATCTCTTCCTCCGGGAGAAGTCAAAGGGAATGCAGTGAAACTGAGCAGCTGTGACTCGTGTCACCAGATCACCGACTATGGCCGCAAGCAGGGCAATACACTGACTCCCTATGGGCATGAATACAGAAAGGCCGGAAGAAACGCGGCTGCTTTTGCCGCTATTGCAAAGCTGGATTCCGATCGGGACGGATGGTCAAATGCCGCGGAGCTCGATGCTAAAACCAATCCCGGAGATCCATTGAGCACGCCGGATAAAAAGTTGGCGCCGCACATTGTGATTTCATACGATGACCTGGTCGCGAAAAAGATCCCGATATTGGAACAGGCTATCTTCGTCAATGTTACCAAATCAAAAGACGGAGACAGTTATTCGGATCTGAAGGGCTTCAAGCTTATTGATGTGCTCGAAGCTGCAGGAATGAATAGAGAAGCAACAAGCGTCGATGTCATCAGCCTGGACGGATTTTCCACAACATTTTCCATCAATCAGTTGCGCCGGAAATACCGTCAGGCGCCGCCCGAATTCGGCCTTGGAGCGGATACATTGGGAGAATGCGGCTGGGTGCGATATGGAGCCAGGAATCTGAAAGCGGGCGTTCCGCTTCCGGATGCCAATGTGCTTTTGACTTTTGCTGTAAACCGGAAAGAATATCCGCCTGCTTCAATCAACGACCAGCAGCGGCTTCAGGGGAGCGGGCCATTCCGCATTGTCGCTCCGCAGATGAAAAATCCCGGGATGCCGGATAATTCAAGCAGAGCGACAGAAGCCTGCATTGCGAAGGTCCCGGAGAAATATCGCTACAATAGCGATTTCGAAAAGAACTCCGATTACTGCGTCAAGGCTGTGGTGGCGCTACGCGTGAATCCGCTGCCGACCGGCACAATCGATATTCATTGGCCTCAATACGCAGGGAAAGCGATTGAGGGAAAGAATATTGTGATTTTCGGCGCTTTGAAACAGGCCAAACGATAGCGATCGCCCGTTACGGCCAGGTGTAAACAGCCGCTTGATCGTTCACGCGAGAAAGCCCGCGTCTCTTTGATCAAACCTCCGGCTCTGCCCTCAATCCCGGGATCAGGCAACATCCAGGGCTTTGCCGGAGGCCGCTGTTTTTAATCCAATACTGCAGGCTAACGCTTCTTCAGCTTTTTAATCTCTGCAGGCGTATATTTCTTACGTGGATGCGAAGGGTGATTCGCAATGTCTCCTTTCTTCATGTCATATTTGGGAGCCAGGAGTACATGCATCCACTGAAAAGGTTTATTCACCTTCGTAATGGCGACCGGGCCGTGCAACAACCCCTTAGGCATATACACAATGGAAGTCGTGTTGATTATGTGTTTCTCCCTTTCCTTGCCAATGCATATCTCGATTTCGGCGTCGAAATCGAAATAGTTCTTCGGATTCCTGCCAAAGATGAAAAAAATTTCATCGCCGTCATGGGTATGGAGCTGATGAGGAAATGCGATGGGTTTGGTGATGCAAAGCAGTTGAACTTCAACAGGAAAGCTGGGAAATACGGCACCCGCGCAACCTTTTTCAGCACAAATGTGCAGCGATGGGGCATTTCCTTTTTCCAAGGGTTCTCTGATTATGTACTTCCCGTACTTGGTCTTGGCCATTTTGAATCCTCCTTCTCTTTATCTCAGGCAATAGCGATACACCGATAATCGGGACCGGGCTGTGGCTGAAATAGCTATTGGATGACAGGCAGAATGAATCCCATTTTCACAATCCACTATCTATCAAGCCATTCTCTGGTTCTGTTCATATTTCTACGTAAACTTGCTTGAATCTGCGGATGGAATTCTACTACAGGTTGCGCTGAGGAATGTTGAATTTTACAGATCGCGCCTTTGGCTCTCAGCATTCAGCTATCGGTTTTGAGCTTTCAGCGGAGGCTGCCCGGCCGGATTTTTTGCGGAATGGAAAAAGAAAAGGCCGCTCCGAAGAGCGGCCTTGATTGGAGTTGATGCTGTAGATGAAATTACTGTCTCTTTATTCGCCGAGCCGCTAATCCGGCTATTCCAAGCCCGGTTCCGAGGAGGAGGAGGGAGCTGGGTTCGGGGATATCGGGTACTTCATTTATTCCGACGCGGATTCTATAGGCTCCGTCATTATCATCGTAGGCGCCGGGAGATCCGACAAAACCGAAACCATCCGGAATTCCAAACGCGACACGAGTCGCACCGATAGGAGCTATAAATTGCTGAAAAACTCCGCCAGTGGTCATTCCATTGCCAATGTAGAAAACCTGGCCCAGTCCCGGGGTGATGGACGGGAAATTGGTGCCTAGCCCGGCGGAAGTGAAATCCAATCTGGCAGGAGTCGATCCGTTGGGAATATTGTCATCGAGAAATACCCCGACAAGAGGACCGGCGCCATTTGATAGAAAACCGCTTATCCCGCCATAGCCCAGAACATCTGTGTTTCCGGGACCACCTTCAGGTCCATAAATGCTTCCTCCAAAGCCGTTGTAAAAACTGATTCCTCCTACGGCCGGATCCAAAGCCCGTATGATGTCACCGGCAGTAACTGCCAGTAACGGCGGAAGTGTTTCCTGGATCTCTTCAGGAGTAGGATACCCATGTCTTTGCATGCCGGCAGGGTAGTTCCAGGGATCGCTTGCAGGCGGAATAGTGATATCCGTCCGGCCCGCGAGAAAAATAGCATCACCGCCATCTATGGTGATGTCAAAAACATCCGCTCTTGCGGATGGGACAAAGCTAATGGCGACTATGATCGAAACTAAAACGATTAATGCACCGCTTCCAATTTTGACAGACATGAAACCCTCCATCGATATGGCCACTTTTAATTAAAGAAGCATTATTGAATAAGCAATGTATATGCCATATCCCGCGTTTGGATAGCATTAAATGCCATTGCGGGTCTCAATTATTAGATTAATAATGGGTTAGGAGAATTTTTAATCAGGGTAGCAGCAAATGAACTGCTCCTGCTTCATTAAATTTTGTAAAACAAATTTACATTTGTTAAGGCTGGCCGGCCCAATGATTATTTGCCAATTCATTATATATCTATTATTTGCGAGATATTGCCTTTTCTTCCCGAATTGTAATATTTCCCGACATGGGTTGATTAAAACAGGGTGGCTGAATTCCGAAAGGCAGGAATCGCAAACAGGCAGCCCAATCCGGAAGCAGAGGAGGATGAAGATATTCTTTTATCCTTTCAGCTGACTGTCCGACTTTTTTGCGGATGCATTTCAAGTTTGCATCCAACCTTGATAAGTGGAACGGACCTGCAAAGTTTGAAGCTTTCTAATCCGTTGCGAGATCCCAAGGCTCTGAGGATCTGAGCAAAGATCCCAATGTTTCCTTTCTTTAGGAATGCAGTGCCAGCCGCTTTGAGTGGTTCACCTACAAGCCTTCGGCTTTGCCCTCGCTGTGGCCCAAAGTGTCAACTGTGTCCTACAGCGAGGGCTTTGCCGGAGGTTCCTGATTCATGTACCGCTTATGTGAAGCGCCATCTGCAGGTCTTGAAAGGCTGGGCTAACCCAAATAATCTGCCAGACAGCCTGCAAATGGCGCTTGAGGACGAACTCCATAAGTTCGGAGCTCAGGTTTATTTGGTGATCGCCTCCAGGATTTGAGATTCTCAACCGATGGCTGAGCTTCCTCTTTCTTCCGTTCTGATACGGATACAATCAGGTAAATCAAGAACGAAGATTTTTCCGTCACCGATCTGGCCGGTTTTGGCGCCCCGGATTATTGCCTGGATGGTAGGCTCCACGAAGCTGTCATTTACAGCTATCTCAAGCCGCACTTTTTTCAACAAATTCACTTCCACGTCCACGCCGCGATAGGATTCGTGATAGCCTTTTTGCTGTCCACAACCCAGTGAATTGGTTGCCGACATCTTATACACCTCGGCTTTATACAGTGAACGCTTCACATCGTTTAATTTATGCGGCTGAATATACGCTATGATCAGTTTCATGATCATATCTCCCTTAAAATTGCATGATCGTTAGTGGTTAGGACACCCAGAATGCCCTGCTATTCAGTCATAAAGACCTGAAATCCTGCGTAAGCCTCATTGCCGTGTTCTTCGATATCCAGACCTTTCAGTTCTTCCTGTGCACTCACGCGAAGGCCGACGGTTTTCTTCAGGATCCCAAACAGGATCATGCCTAATCCGAAAGCCCATACGAACGCGGTCGCGGCTCCCAGCAACTGAATTCCCAATTGTTTGAATCCATGGCCGTAAAACAGCCCGCTGCTGGTTGAAAACAGGCCGAACGAGATCGTGCCCCAGAATCCATTGACGGCGTGTACACTAACGGCGCCCACCGGATCGTCCACTTTAAGAACGAAGTCGATGAAAAGGACACTGAGAACGACCAGGGTTCCTGCTATAGCGCCTATCCAAATCGCGCCTATGGGCGAGACTCCGTCGCAGGGAGCGGTAATGGCCACCAGTCCTGCAAGTGCGCCGTTGAGCGTCATCGAAATATCCGGCTTCTTGATAACGACCCACGCCGTAATCAACGCCATGATGGCCCCGGCCGCAGCTGCCAGATTCGTTGTTACGGCAATAAATCCAATGGAGCCATTGCCTGCCGTGGTGCTGCCCGGATTGAATCCGAACCAGCCGAACCAGAGGATAAATACTCCCAACGTAGCCAACGGCATGCTGTGGCCGAGGATGGCGGTAGGCTTCCCGTCCGCGCTATATTTCCCGAACCGGGGCCCCAGCATAATCGCTCCTGACAGCGCCAGCCACCCGCCGATGGAATGCACCACCGTCGAGCCTGCAAAATCATGGAATCCCATCGCCGCCAACCAGCTATAGTTATCAGTTAGAAGCAGATTGCCCCATGCCCAGGAGCCGAAAATCGGATAGATCACCAGTGATATAGCAGCGCTGTAAATCAGGTAGGAGATGAATTTTGTCCGCTCGGCCATAGCTCCCGAAACGATCGTCGCCGATGTTGCGGCAAAAACGGTCTGGAAAATCAAAAATGTCCATTCCCAGCTTCCTCCCAACTCGATGCCCTTCAGGCTGAACAGGGTTGTTCCGAATAGACCATTGGTAGCTCCGAACATCAATCCAAAGCCAATCAAAAAGTACGCCAGGCTTCCAACGGAAAAATCCATCAGGTTTTTCATCAGAATATTCACCGCATTCTTCGCGCGCGTGAATCCTGTTTCCACCAGGGCGAAGCCCGCCTGCATGAAAAAAACGAGAAAGGCGGCGACACAGGTCCATACAATATTGATATTCAGTTGAAGCTCCTCCTTAATGGATTCCAGAGAAGCCGTGCCCTCCGTTGCCGGTTCCGCGGCAGATGCGATTGCCACAAAGGCAGTCAGGCATACAGCAATGATCAACCACAGCATTCTTATTTTGAGTTTATTTCGCATTTTCCTATCCCGATATATGGTCTGACTGCAGGTTTAGAAGCTCTTTGACAATCCGACGCCAAACCAGACGTTATTTCGTTCATAGGTTGCGTGGCCGATGTCTTCGTCCAGCATTGTCGAGAAGTTCACGCCGGGTGTGATGCTGACATGCTTCAGATTGAACGGGATGCCTATGGAAACGGTGAGGTCGTTGAATTTTGTCTTATTGATTCCGAAATAGCCGCTGTTGTAGCCGGAACCGGCGAAGGCGAGACTTCCGCTTAAACTCAATCCGACGTAATAGTCACTGTCCCATGCCGCGATTTTTTCAAAGGCATGGCCGGCCGTGATCTGTATATAACTTCCATCGATTGAATTCACATCCCGATACCAGGTGATCTTTGGAGACAGGGGGATCGCAAAGCCCAGACCTCCATAGATTTCTGTTGTCGACTGGAATGGCGTATTGGGGAAAAGATAATGAATAACACCTAACGAAAATCCCACTTTGGAAAATGAGCGCGAATAATCCAGCGTGTAATCAATTTCACTGAATTCTCCCGCATTGTCCGGAGCAAACTGGGAGTCGTTGGTTAAATCAATATTGGACCAGATGGATCCGGTGAATCTATAGGCGTTACCCGACACGTTGGTTTTCAGCACGCTGCTATCGTTCACATTCTGCCCGCGCCATATGTATTTGCTGCTATAGCCCGCGGAAACGCCGGCACTGAATGCATTTTCTTCTTCAGCTATTGCGGTCCTTCCCAGCGAAATGAAAAGCAGGGCGGCCAAGCTCCATCCAACCGTTTTCTTCAAATTCATCTCAGTTCTCCTCTGACTGTTTGATTCATGATTCCTGCAATTTGTGCCTTTTCATACCTGCTGTTTTCTAACCCAACCAGGCTTGTGCAACTCTTGTACCAAATGACTCAATAAAAGCATAAGGGATGTAAGTCATTGAATTTCAATAGCTGGCGCGGTTGTTGGCAAATAATGCCATACTGTGAAAGAATGCAGAAATGTATATAAGATTATTAAAAGAAACATAAATGTATACGATGGCAATCCGTTACAGCCTGGATTTGCAGATTACTTCGGCTGCCGGTCCTTTACCCACTGTGCTCTCGACCGCTATCGGAATCCTCGGGAGACTTGGCGCCGGTTGTTTGATCAGCAGACAAATTTGCCGTTCTAAAATGACTATACCGGAAGCTTTTTCATCCCGCCAAGAGAAGGGAATGACAAGTCGGCCATTGAACATATCTGTAAAAGCCATCCCGCAATATTACATATATGTGCGAGTCAGTATATCCTGCGATTCATCCAGGCGCACTCGGGAAGCATAAAGGCCTTTTTGCATTAAGGAAGTGAGGCGCTCTAAAAGCGTATCCCGGTATGGAAATCAAGGGATGCATTCACAGATCGAATTTTTGGGGAATCCGGTCGCAGCCTGTACGCTTGATTCGTGGTCCCTTTTCAAGCATGCATAGCGCTGAATCATGCGGGTCGCGGCTGAAGACGCGACCCACATGGGAATTCTTGTCTGTATGGATTGTGCTTCATTGCGGCTGCAGTTTTTAGCCTGTTGTCGAGTCTTGAAACAGCCTTTTCAATCCGGAACTGAAGGCTGAAACTCGGATCCTCAGCGGCTTTGGCGCTGAATCCAGCGTGGAGGCTGATGAAATACGACGCTTCCTTCCTGCTGCAGCAGGAATAAAGGCAGCCGCAGTGTCAGCCGCGTTCCGCATGACAATAAAGCCTTTTATTATAATTAATAACGCCGATTTACTAATTAAATAGTGTCCGCTGGACGATCAAATCAATTGGTTTTTGGGAAACACAAGTGAAAGGATGATGCATGAGGAAGGGCGCAGGATTATTTTTATGTTTGCTGCTCTTTGTGGTCGAAGGAGCATACGGAACGGCAAAAGAGGACGGGGAACTGCTGGAGGTACTATTGGAGAATGGCACCATTACGCAGGAGCAGTACGATAAACTGATAAAAGAAGCCTCCCAGGAGGATGACCGGCACGTCGCCGTCCAGTTCACTACGGAGGGAGGACTTGAGGCGTCGACGTATGACGGCCGGTTTGCGTTCAAGCTCGGGGGCGTATTCGCCAGTGATCTGGCATTCTATAATGAAAACAAGAATCCCCTGGGGAATGGTACGGAAATCCGCAGCGGGCGTGTTGAGATGGAAGGAACGTTCTTCTCCAATTGGGATTTTGAATATTCCATCGAATTTGCCGACGACACGGTAGAGATCAAGGACGCGTTCCTGACCTATAAAGGTTTGGGATCCCTGAACCTGACGTTCGGTCACTACAAAGCGCCGTTCAGCCTGGAACAGGTGGGGAGCAGAAGGAATCTGACATTTCTGGAGCGCGCATTGCCGAATGTATTGGTGCCCGATCGCAAGCTCGGCGTTGGGGCAAGTTATTATGGCGCTATCTGGACCGCAGCAGCCGGGATTTTCGGTGAGACTTATAATGGGGATGTAGACGATGAAGGTGACGAAGGTTGGACGGCTTCCGGCCGCTTTACCCTTGCGCCCTTTCATTCCGATACGCGCGTGCTGCATCTGGGCGCTTCCGCCGCTTATCAGGTTCCCGGAGATGTAAAAGAGGTCCGGTTCAGAGAAACTCCGGAATCTCATCTCACGGATGCAAGATACCTCAATACAGGGAAGATCAAGAATATCAAGGACTGGTTTACATACGGAATGGAATCCGTAATTGTCTACGGCCCATTTTCCGTACAGGGAGAATTTATACATTCGTCTTTGAATCGGGGAAGCAATAATGACAATCCTGCTTTCAATGGAGGATATGTGTTTGGAAGCTGGATGATTACCGGTGAATCCAGAGACTATAAATTTAAAAAGGGAGCCTTCGGCCGAATTACACCGGATAGGACCTATGGCGCGCTGGAACTGGCCGTTCGATACAGCGTGCTCGATCTGAACAGCCCTCCGGAAACCTCTGGCGGCCGGCAGGATAATGTGACCTTTGCGCTGAACTGGTATATCAACAGAAATGTCCGGCTCATGACCAACTATATCCTGGCAAATAATGATTCTTATGCAACGGACAATGGGGATCTGTACGGAGATGACGACATACATATTTTTCAGGCAAGATTACAGGTCCATTTCTGATTCATGGCGGCCGTTGATGCAAACCCACAGGGCCTCAAAATCCTGCAAATCTGAATTGCGGTGCATTTGTCGGCTGTGAGATGTAATGAATGATGCGGATGTTCCTTCTTTTTAGGCGAAGAGCGCTGGCAATCTGGAATGGCACACATTCTAAACACGCCTCATGCCTGCTCTTTTTATCTTTGCTAAGCATTTTTTTACTGTTTTCGGAATTTCGCAGCGGTCTTTGCCTGTCGCCGGAACCGCCGCCTCATACCGGCTCCATCGCCGCGCATCCACGGAATGTGCTGGTAATAGGCAAAGTTTCCAATAATCCACGAAAGCATTATCACTACCTGAAGCCCATGGTGGATTATGCCGCAGGCCATATGAAAGACCTGGGCATTGATAAAGGCAATGTTCTAATGGCGAGGGACAATGCTCAGATGATCGAGCTGTTGAAGCAGGGGAAGGTTGACTGGGTTACCGAAACAGCCTATTCCGCCCTGTTGTATGAGCATCACAATGCCGCGCAGATCCTGCTGCGGAAATGGAAAAAAGATGCGTCGCACTATTACACGATATTTTTTGCGAGGAAAGACCGCTACATCCATTCGCTTGAAGACCTTAAGGGAAAGGTGCTTGCATTGGAGGATGCCGGATCAACAACCGCCTTCTTTGAGCCCATTCTGTGTCTTGTCGAAAATAATCTGACGCTTCAAAAGCTCGGCAGTTTCAAGGAACGCCCCGATCCCGATAAAGTGGGATATGTTTTATCCCGCCAGGAAATCAACTCATCGGTTTGGGTCCACAAAGGCCTTGTGGACGCCGGTGCTTTTAACAATCAGGATTGGAATAAAAGCGATCATCTGTATAAGAACATGAAAAAGGATCTGAAAATATTCTACAGATCCGAGCCTATTCCCAGAGCTTTCGAATTGGTCCGCACGAACCTCGATGTTTCCATCAAGGAAAGGCTCAAAGATATCCTGCTCAGAGCGCATCTGGACAGCAAAGCCCAAAAAGCACTTCGGGATTATCAACAGACCAGACAGTTTGATGAATTGGATGCAGAAGGCATCCATGCATTGAACGCCGCCCGTAAGGCTCTTCTGGCCCATATCGAGGTCGTTCGATAAATGCGCCTGAACCTGAAACGCAAATATACATTCTTCATTGTTTCGCTGATTTTGTTTGTGGTGATTGTGTTTTTTGCATTTTCCTATACGCAGTTTAATCGGATGTCCTCATCGCATAAGGATTCCAGCTCGCGCCTCCTGACTGAAGCTTTATCGGAGGAAATGGAGAAAAAGGGAATTGTCATATCACAGCTCCTGGCTGAGAATTTGATAAATCCCCTATACAACTATGATCAGAATGCCATTCAAAACCTGCTTGCAGGTTTTAAATCCTACCATGATGTCCTGGGCGTTTATGTTTATGATTCCGAAGGCAAAGTCATACACGACGGGACCAAGAGTGTCGAAAAATACGGGGCTTTTCTTGAAGACCGGGGAAGCGCTGCAAGGATTTTCGCCGATCTCGAACCGGTCGTTCTGAGATATGATGATTATATTGAGGTGTTTCATCCCGTATCTCTGGATCAGACGGTATTGGGCGGCATAAAAGTTGTGCTGTCGCTTTCGGATATCAACCATCAAATTGCAGTCATGGAAACCCGCCTGTCGGATACCAACCAATCCGCAAGGGAAAGCGCCTATCGATATCTTCTCATAACGGCCCTTCTTATCCTGCTGGCTGGAGTCATCCTTTCTTACACGCTGGCGTCGCGCATCAGCGTGCCCATAAAGGAAATAGCGGACTATGCCGCCAGTGTCGGCCGCGGCAATTATAAGAATCGCATCGAGTACAAAGCAAAGGATGAAATCGGAGAACTGGTCGACGCGTTCAACAATATGCAGAGCGCCCTGATGCAATCGACGGTTTCAATCCATGAACTGGGAAAGCTGGTGGATGCGCGCACGCGCGAGCTTGCCGCTGCAAACGATGATCTGAAGTTGCATCAGGAGCAGCTGGAATTGAAAGTTGCCGAGCGTACCGTGGAACTCCTTGAAACAAACAAGTGCCTTACCCGGGAAATCGAGGAGCGCAAAGCCGTTCAACAGAAGCTGATACGCGCTAAAAAAATGGAAGCCATCGGAACTTTGGCTGCAGGCGTTGCGCATGATCTTAATAACATTCTGACGGGCATGGTAGGAATCCCGGATCTGATATTGATGAACAGGCCTAAAGAGGATCCACTGGTCGGCGACCTGTTGACAATCAAAAAGTCAGGCCTGCGGGCGGCTGCCGTGGTGCAAGACCTCCTCAATCTTGCAAGGAAAACTGTCGTTCATAACAAGGCCATGGAATTTCGAGCCGTCATACAGGAGTATCTCGATAGTCCTGAACACAAGAATTTGCTCCAGAGCTTTCCCGGCGTAGCAATCCACCTCGATATTCCGGCTGAGGATTTTATGATCATGGGCTCCCAGATTCATCTGGCCAAGGCGCTGATGAATCTTATCAACAACGCCGCAGAAGCCATGCCGGCCGGCGGGCCCATCGTGATATCCCTGAATAAGCAATTTATTGATCCATCCGGTGGCGAGCATAAAGAACTGAAAAAGGGCGATTATGTTCTTCTCCAGGTCAAAGATACCGGTGATGGAATAGCGGCAGATAAGCTGGATCATATTTTCGAGCCATTCTATACAACCAAAACCATGGGAAGAAGCGGTTCCGGATTGGGGCTGACGGTCGTATGGGAAACGGTAAAAGACCATAACGGGAATATAGAGGTTCGAAGCGAATTGGGGAAAGGCACTGTGTTCACGCTGTTCTTTCCCGCAGCAAAGGCGGTAGCTGCAAACATACCGGAGAAAGCCGCTTCAGATGACTACCATGGCAGGGGAGAAACCGTGCTTGTTGTGGATGATCTGGAAAGCCAGCGCGCTCTTCTGACGGACATCCTGAACAGGTTGGGATACAAAGCTCAGTCCTCGGCCAGCGGCGAGGATGCCGTAGAGTATCTGAAACACAATTCTGCGGATCTCCTGGTGCTCGACATGATTATGCCGCCGGGAATGGACGGATTGGACACCTATCGGCAGATCATCCAATTCAGGCCCGGACAGAAGGCCATAATCGCAAGCGGATACTCTGAAACCGCTCGAGTCCGCCAGCTTCAGGAATTGGGAGTTGGAGCCTATATCCGAAAACCGTATACGGTGAAGCAGATAGGCAGAACTGTCAGAGCGGAGCTCGACAGACAGCCATGCGTCCTGAATTAAAGAGTACCGCAGCGGGGTCATTGGGTTTATGCATTTGCTGGGCGCATTTCGTCTGGTCTTCTATTGTGATTATTCCTGGAAGCATAGCGGCTTGGAATCTTTGAGTTGATTCAACTCAAAGACTCCAGGGCTCGGAGGCTCCAGGAGATGCTCATTTCTTCCTTGGAAATAGTATAATTGACATTTTCTTCACCTGTGCGGATTTGCAGTTCTTGAGCTCGCACAGCTTTGCGTGGCGCCATGCTCAGTCAATAAAAGGAGATTTCAATGGAAGCCCAAAGGAGTGTTTACAGGCTCGGTTTCTGGTCGGCCGTTCTCGCATCAGTTTTCAGCATTGCCTATGTCATTGGGCAACTTGCTGAGTGGTTCGGTCTCATGGGTTCAGGCGGCGGTCCGGAGAATGACAGTACCTGGTATGGCCTCGTGGTTCTCCTTGTCCCTTCTTTGTTTCTCGGCATCTCATTTGTCGTCATGATGGGATGCGTCCACCGTCAGGCATCTGCAGATAGAAGAATCTGGAGTCAAACGGGACTCATATTTGCGACTATGTATGGCACTCTGATTTGCATGAACTATTTTGTGCAACTGACTCTTGTTGCCCCAGCTCTTTATCGAGGCGATGTCAGCGACAACGTCAGGCCTTTTCTGTTCAATGTCTTCAACTCATTTACTTATTCAGTGGATCTCCTTGGATACAGCTTCATGAGTCTGTCCACTCTCTTTTCTGCTTTTGTTTTCATGGGACCGGGATTGGAAAAGACGTTGCGGTGGTTTCTGATTGCAAATGGCCTCATCATGCCCTTTATCGCCCTGCAAACCTTCTATCATCCTTTAATATGGGGCGCCTCTGCGTGGGCAGTCACGTTGCCTGGAGCAACCATCTCTCTTGCAGTGTTGTTTGGAAGGAAGCTCCGGGGGCTCTAAGAGGGGTTCCACGATCTTGCTCGCCCCGATGATATTCTGCGGGAGCTTCACAGAGTCTTGAAGCCTGGCGGCACGTTGTCCTTCAGCGACCACCACATGAAAGAGAAAGAAATAATCGAGCAAGTGACCGGCACCGGCATATTCAGATTCGCTAAGAAGGGCAAGAAAACGTACAGTTTCGCCAGAGCCGATTGACGAATATTGAAATGCTGCCGAAGAAGGCGGATTCAGCCGACGGCAAATCGCCGCGCACGATCCGCAGGGCAGTTCCGCGTATTGATTTTCCAGAAAGGGCGGGAGCTGCGGAACCTTAATCAACCGATATACCTTGCCAGTTCTTGGAGAGCGGCTTCCATATTCTTGCCTTCTGTTCCTGCCTCCACAATATTACCGATGCGTAGCGGCAGAGGGACCTCGTTCTTATCCATCCCCATGATAAATGATAGCAGTCGGCCGGCAGGTTTTTTCCCGCTATGTATGTCTACGTTGAACGCCCGGTATTCATATTCAGGCCACGGGCGCGTCAAATTCTCCCGTGCGCTTGCTACTGCTACCAGGCACTTGCAATTTTCCAACGCCTGATCAATCGCCCTATGGAACATCCAGTCGGTTTGCATTTCCGGATAAAAAAAGACCTTCTTCCCGCAATTTTTGGTGAGGTAATGGGCAACATGCTCAGCCAGGTTGCCATCCGTTCCTCCGAAACAGATAAAAACCTCAGATTGTCCTTCCTCCTGCCGGGGAATGATCTGAGTGTTAGGGCAACGCTTGACAATCCGCCGGGTTACAGGACATAAATCATACTTCGTTTGTGTTTTTTTATACTGCTCTACTTCTTCTCTAGACCTTAGACCCGCGATGTCGGTCAGAAAATTGTCAGAAATTACAGGTTCAAATTCGAAACCGGGATAACGAATACCGTTATGAAAAAAGTAGTCCGGGATAAAAGAAGTCTCGTTCAGATTGCCATTCAGTCTCTGGATCTTGAGCAATCCGACCAGGCGATTCAGGAGACGCTGATCCGATATCTCCCCATCGCAAATAATTACATCGTCGCCCACGCTGATCTTTACTATCCTATCCAATTCAATGCCGAAATCCGTTCCGTTAATATTCAGGTAGCAGTCGGAGATAAGTTCCGGGCCTTCTGGTCCCCTGAGGCTTACCGCATCGGGGCCCGAGAACCATTTCAGAGGGAGCTCGATCTGTTTCAATCCCTTGCGAATGTCCCAGAGTCTTCTTTTCTGGAGCTGATCTACGATCAAACGGACCGCCTCAAGTTCGGGTCGACCGGAGCTGCCGCGGTTCCCGGGTTCCAGGACATACCAGTCCTGGCGCTTTGGATCGAGTATAATCAATTCCTCGCACAATTCTCTCTCCAACGTTTGCAGCGGATTCAGAAGCTCCTGAAATGTGTCACAAGCTCCGTTAGCTATGTTCCAGCCGATGGGGAATATTTCCCGGTAGAAAAAGCAGTAATAGTCCTCTTTCTCCAGATGAATGACCGGCAGCGCTCCGGCGCTGGCCCATCGAAACACAAAATCAGGGTCGTCAAACACAAAAGAATCCCGCGTTTGCTCCATCAGAATCTCATCCAGAATCATCTGATACTCCAGGGACTTGGCAGCAAAGTTCGGTATCGAGTTGCGTACATACTCGCGGCCGGATCGGTTCCAGCACGCTGGGATATCCATATTGAAGGACAGCTTCAACAGTGCTCCGACGCCCTTTCTGGAGAGTTCGAATTTACGAACTAATACCTCCAGAAAATGATTTTGTGCTGTTCCTAATGGGCGAACATATTTTGGGTTTAGAGGTTTCATCCGTTTTTCCTAAAGTCAAAATTGAGAACTCAGAACGCCGGAAACGCTTTCCTGCTATCAGTTCCGGTCATAGTATCACCAAATCGGTTTAATTGGACAATTGGAATTGCGATATGATGACGATCAAAGCAGTTCAATACACACCATTGCAGGAATGGATTTCCCGAGGCGATGGCGGGCGTTATGTCGTAAAACGATTGAAAGATGCAGATAAAA
>JAFGIY010000065.1 GCA_016929335.1 Acidobacteriota bacterium
CGCCTTCGGAATCCTCCCGTCGCGCGCCTTGCAGCCACGCCCGTCTGCACCGCCTCGCGACGAACCTTCATGAATAAAGCGGGTTAAGACTTGAACACTCCATGCCTCCAAGAAATCAGACAGGATTTCGGACATCAGGTGTTGCCACATCGGCAGGCTCGATAAGGTTTGCATTCATTATTCTATGGAATTAAGCGAATTCGAGGAAATCATCGATAAAGCCCTGAACAAAATCCCAAGGAAGTTCAGGGAAATATTAAAGAGAGAAGACATACAAGTACTGGCCAGAGAAGAAGTGCCCGATGCATTTGGGGACCAGCACAAAGGTTATCTGGTATTCGGCGTTTTTATAGGCATACCCTACAACAAGCGCTCCATGTTCAGCATTCAAATGGAACCGACCCGCATTGAGCTCTACAAGAGCAGTTTTGAAAGAGCTTTTTCTGAGCGGAAAGATATGGAAGAGCAAATCGCCAAAACGGTTGTACACGAAATCGGCCACTACTTCGGTTTTTCCGAAAAAGAACTCCGCCGCCGCAATCTCTGAGATACTCCTGACAAAGCGTGGAGTGTAGAATATCTCATAGGAGATCCGGAGGGATGCTGCCGAATCCTGACGTTCTTGAAGAAACGCCGGCATGGCATGAGCTCTTCCCGACGCTGAGATTCGTATGTCAAAGGTTATTCTCGTGGCCGTAGGCGGAAATGCCCTGATCCGCAGAGAGCAGGAAGGGACGGCTCAGGAGCAGTTTGAAAATGCCGTTGAAACGGCTGCCGCCGTTGTCCGACTGATCCGCGCCGGTCATCGCGTTGTGCTTACGCATGGCAATGGTCCTCAAGTTGGAGCTCAGCTTATCCGCTCGGAATCAGCGGCGACGCATGCCTACCGTCTGCCTCTCGACTGTTGCGTTGCATCGACACAGGGGGAAATCGGCTACGTGCTGCAATATGCCATGTGGCAGATGATGCAGGCGGAAGGATTGAACACGCCCGTTGTTTCGCTGATCACACAGGTCCTCGTTGATCCCCGGGATACTGCGTTTCAGAATCCGACGAAGCCTATCGGGCCTTCCTACACAAAAGAAGCTGCGGAACGCTATCGGGATCATCTTGGATGGGCAATTGCGGAGGATCCTCGGCACGGATTTCGCCGGGTAGTTCCTTCGCCGGAACCGGTCGCCATAGTTGAGCTCGAGGCGATCAAAGCGTGTGTCGATCGTGGCCTGGTAGTAATTGCGGGTGGCGGCGGCGGTGTGCCTGTGTTCAACGATCACGATATTTCCAAGGGCGTCGAAGCTGTGATCGACAAAGACCATACTTCTGCAATCCTTGCGCGACAGCTTGATGCGGATGTGTTTGCTATCGCCACGGATGTAGACCATGTCTACCTGGATTTCGGAAAGCCGAAGCAGCGGCCGCTGGATAGTCTCACTATTGGTCAGTGCAGGAGATACCTCGAAGAGGGACAATTCCCGCCGGGTAGTATGGGACCGAAAATTACAGCCGCCATTAAGTACCTCGAGCTTGGAGGGAAAATGGCGGTGATTACGGATCATGAGCACCTGCTTCAAGCCACGGAAGGGAAAGCGGGAACACGAATCATTCGGGATGAAGAGAGCGGTTGATCCGCGGCCTGTTTATTCCCTCATCGAGAGACTTAACCTTTGGACTTGGTCCTGGATTTGGGGCGGATGCAGCTGGAAATACTTGGATACACAGGAGAGTTTTATGCCGCGTACTCGCGTTGTGATTATGGGCGCCGCAGGGAGGGATTTTCACAACTTCAACACGGTGTTTCGCGGAAGCAGGAGGCATCAGGTAGTAGCATTCACAGCGACGCAGATTCCCAACATTGATGGACGCAAGTACCCTGCAAGACTCGCCGGTGCACTTTATCCGAAGGGAATACCGATCGTTTCGGAACAGGAGCTTCCCCGCCTGATCGTCCGGCACAAGGTGCAGGAAGTTGTTTTTTCCTATTCGGATGTTTCGAACCAGTATGTGATGGAACGCGCGGCGCTGGTAAATGCTTGCGGAGCGAGGTTTATCCTCTTGGGTGCGGATGAGACCATGCTTGCTGCGAAGGTGCCGGTAGTTGCCGTGGTAGCTGTCAGGACTGGTTCAGGAAAAAGCCAGACTTCGAGAAAGGTCTGTTCCTATCTCAGAGGCCTGGGATTGCGCGTCGTGGCGGTGCGTCACCCGATGCCGTATGGCAATTTGATGAAGCAGGTGGTTCAGCGTTACGCGACATTGGATGACCTCCGAAAGCATCAGTGCACGGTGGAGGAAATGGAGGAGTATGAACCGCATATCGTAGAGGGGGGAGTGGTATATGCGGGAGTGGATTATGCCGCGATTCTGCGCCGGGCCGAACGCGAAGCCGACATAATCATCTGGGATGGCGGAAACAACGATATTTCTTTCTACAAGCCGGATCTTACCATCACCGTTGTCGATCCGCACCGACCGGGCCATGAACGGACGTACTACCCGGGTGCGGCAAATGTACGGCTTGCGGATGTCATCATCATAAATAAAGTAGATAGCGCCTCGAAGGAAAACATCACATCGGTTCTCGCCGCTGTGACGGAGATGAATCCGAAAGCGCAGATTATTCGAACGGCTTCGCCGATTTCAGTCGATGATGCCGATGTCATAAAGGGAAAGAGCGTTCTGGTAGTTGAAGATGGGCCGACATTGACACATGGAGGCATGCAGTTCGGCGCCGGCACTCTGGTGGCGAGGCTTTTCGGGGCGCGGGAAATAGTGGATCCTCGTCCCTACGCGGTTCATTCAATTGCCGAGACATTTCAAAAATATCCGGAGACCGGAATCCTTCTTCCTGCAATGGGATATGGCCCGGATCAGATTTGCGATCTGGAAACGACAATTAACCGTGTCCCCTGCGAAGCGGTTATTATTGGTACTCCGGTCGATCTGCGCAGAATCCTCAAGATTCAAAAACCGTCAACCCGCGTCCAGTACTCCCTGGAGGAACAGAGCAAGCCGGATCTTCAGACTATCCTTCGCGATTTCGTCCGTAGAGAAATATCCCGTCGCCGCAAAGGATTTCGGCGACTGGACTTATAACTTCAATACTATTCTGAAATAGACCAGCCGCTTTCGGTAGCGCCGCAGTCGCTGCGAAGAAGCGTGGCGAAACGCTCGGCTGCAGCATTAATTTCTGCGAGAGCTTCGGACGTTGGGGCGTAAATGACTGCTGCGATGTTCTGCGTGGACTCGCGGATCTTTGTGGCCATGGCATCTTTGACGGGATTCCCGCAGGGGAGCCATGCGGATCCTTCTTTGCGGCAGACGCAGAGGAGGTCCTTGAGATCGATGCTTTGCCCGGAGAGGTTGAAAATATAGGATTCGCCTGACAGGCCCCTCCGGAGCAGAAGGGCGGTGCCGCAAATCTCCATGTCGAATATGCTGGCGGGATAGCCCCATTCCAGACTGATCACGTTGTTCACGTCCACAGGACCGTTGACGAGAGGGAAGTCCCCTGTTAATGCGGCTGCAAGCAGATATTCGCTGGACGGTTTGCTGCGCCCCGAGGGTTTGTAGGATCCGAAACGAAGCATATTTCGCACGGCAGCTTTTCGTTCTGGGCTCAAAAAGCATTCACCTGCCGCGCGGACGCGGACGAGAAGCTCAGAAAGATAAGCCGGCGTTGAAACTGATTTCGGACAGCCTGGCAGATTGAAGCCCCAAACCAGGGCGGCACGCATATTACGAGGCTCAAGCCCAGGATCGCAACAAAGGGAAGGGACCATGTTCATCTTTCCTCCGAGCCGGACGGTTTTTGCAGCTGTCCGGATGCTGTATGGTAATTGCTATTGAAAGAAAGGCAATAACAAATTGCCCCGCAAAATCAAATCATGGAAATCAAATCATGGACACCCGTAAAAATCCCTCTCTTCAGAATAATTTCGCTTTTGGCAAACCTCCGGCTCTGCCGGAGAACTTGTAAGGTTTGACAATTCCAGGAATGAATGTAGTGTCGGCAGATAATCAGGATCAAGCCCCGAAAGGAGCGCAGCAGCGAAGCCCAGGGCTTGCGAGACTGTCCCAAAATTCGAATCAATTAGGCATGCCTTGAACCATGTGGGTCGCGGCTTCAGCCGCGACATGTTGGTGCAAACAGAAGAACGGGCATAAATATCTCTTACACATGGAAATCTTTGCTTATGCAGATTGCGTCATCGCCCCCACGGTTTTCAACCCCATTGTTGAGTTTCGAGACAGTCTCTTGCGCCCTGGGTTTTGCTGTCGGGCCCTTTCAAAGCCTGCCGCTTTGAGCGGCTCACAACCTAAAGCCTCCGGCTCTGCCGGAGTGATATTAATAGTAAGGGAAGAGTTGAGTTCTATATATAAAGGCAAATTGTGGAAGGAAGGTCCGATGATGCTACAAAAAGATGGGTGTCCACGATTTGCCTACGATTTGCATTAGGCAGGTGCTTGGTTTGATAAGCCTCGGGACACGCTATCGAACATGTAATATAATTGAATACTATTAACGCTGAATCCGGCATCGAGAATGTAGATAGATGCTATACGATATTGAAGGTTCCTAACGGCCGGATAGGAGGATGGGTGCAAGATTAGTATGCTGGATTTGTTAGCAGAGAATCCGCTGTTGCTGCTTTTCACTGTGATTGGCCTCGGCTACCTGGTTGGAAATACCAGTATTTTCGGCTTCAAGCTTGGCGTCGCCGCGGTGCTTTTCGTCGGAATCTTTTTCGGAGCTCTGGATCATCGCCTGAGTCTGCCTGAGCATATCTACATCATTGGATTAGTACTTTTTGTTTATGCCATAGGACTCCAGTCCGGCCATGGATTCTTTGCGTCATTCCGGAAGCGAGGACTTCGCTTCAGTATTGCTGCGGCTTTGATTCTTGTCGTCGGAGCAGCGGTAGCGATTGCCATCTGCAAGTTTATGGGACTTTCTGCGCCGAGTACTGCGGGCCTCTTTTGCGGGGCTTTAACCAATACTCCGGCTTTGGCAGCGGCAGTCGAGACCTCTAAAAATCTTTCGGTGAATCTTTCTCCGGAAACACGAGCGCTTTATGCCAGTAGTCCCGTTGTGACGTACGGCTTGGCTTATCCGTTTGGAGTCTTCGGAGTCATACTCTGGTTTTTTATCAGCAATAAAGTGTTGAAATCGGATCGAGCCAAGGAGACGGCTGAAGCGAACAAAGAAGCAGGTTCAGAGTCTATCTTCAGCCACACTTTCAAGGTCATCAATCCTGCAATCATAGGGAAAACGGTAGAGGATGCACTTGCTCCCTTTAAAGATCATGGATTTATTCTCAGCCGGATTAAAAAGGGGGATCAGACCGACATCGTACAATCGCAAACAGTGCTGGAACTTAATGACTGTATTGTTGCGGTTGGAGATGCAGATGCCATGCAGCGGGCTCAATTAATCTTCGGCGAGCTGGCGCAGGAGCATTTAGCCATGGGGCTTGATGGCATCAGCTATCGAAGAATATTTGTTTCGAACAAAGAGGTAGTGGGTAAATCCATTCGTGAGTTGAATTTATCCAAGGAACTGCATGCCATAATCACCCGCCTGAGAAGAGGCGATGTGGACATGGTTCCGACTCCGGATATGGTGTTGGAGATGGGTGATCGAATTCGCGTTATTACACAGCGCGAGAATATGGATCGCGCCACCAAATATTTCGGCGATTCGCTCAAATCGATCTCTGAGACCGACTACCTCTCTCTTTCACTGGGAATTGTGCTTGGGGTGTTCCTTGGAATGATATCAATCCCGCTTCCCCAAGGCCTTAGTTTCAAGCTTGGATTTGCAGGTGGTCCGCTGATTGCGGGATTGATATTGGGCCGGCTTGAGAGAACCGGACCCATAACATGGGAAATGCCGTTCAATGCCAACCTGGTTCTTCGCCAAGTTGGTTTGGTCTTCTTCCTGGCATCGATCGGGACCAAAGCGGGGGATGGGTTTGGGGCAACTTTCGAAGCGGGTGGATGGGGCTTGATTGTTGGAGGCGCTATCATTACAACTACCGTTACAATTGTGACCATCCTGATCGGGCATAATTACCTCAAATTGCCGATGGCTGCGGTCATGGGATTGATGTCGGGCATACAGACCCAGCCGGCTTGTTTAGCCTATGCCAATCAACAGACCGAGACGGATCTTCCAAATATTTGGTATGCCACGGTTTATCCAGCTTCAATGGTAGCCAAAATCATTCTAGCGCAGGTGATCCTTTCAATCCTGATGATACGGTGACAAAATTCGCCAGGATAAGAGAGAACACCAGAAACGCCATTCGGAAAACTAATTGCCTGTTTCTTCAAAAGATACGCTTCCCCTGGAGCTCGAGGAGGTCGTGTTTCCTGCAACCTCCTATGTGGGTAGAGTTTGTGCTATAGAAGTGCTTGCCTCGAACGCAGCGATTGTCCCCAGATGTTTTTTTACAAGACACGATTCAGCCGCACGAATCACTGCTGGTACATAATGTTGCGGGAAGTCTTCAGGAAGCTGGATATCCAGAAATACCTTGCTGATCATCCTGGTTTTTGGATCGCGCTCCACTTTTTGGATGAGCTTAATATCCTTGGTAGAGATGCCTCTCATTTTACAGAATCCTTGGACATATGCACCGGCGCAGGTAGCAAGTGATGCGAGAAATAAATCAAATGGTGCAGGGGCTGATTCCTCTCCTCCCAATGCTACGGATTGATCTGTTGAAACGGTAAAAGAACCAAAACGGGCATCTACACGAGCTCCACCGGGGAAATTAACCGCTATTTCCATTTGTTAAACCTTTCGATGATGTTTTTAATCTTGGATTGTAGGCACACGGCCCGAATCAAGGCTTCAGGGTTCAACCTCCGCTGGGCGCACAATTGACTGTATTAGAAGAACCCGCCTTTGAAACCGAGCAGAATGTGGATATTTTCTCTTCTACATTTGAGCTATGACATACAGGGCATTCTACTTCCAAAGTTTCACCGGCTTTTTTCACAAGCGTTTCAAATTCTTTACCGCAATCAAGACACTCAAATTCAAAAAGAGGCATTCGTCCCTCCCTGTGGAATTCCCAAATATACACCTCACAATAGTAACATCGGATATTAAACGCGTCAGGCTCATTTAATAAATAGAATGGACTGCCGGCTTAGAGAACGCTAAAGAAGACGAAGCGAGGCTTGCTGAAGCCAGCCGCTCCAGCCATTTGGCAGGCTGATTTGATACCAACCATTGTGGGATTCGTGCACTCTGACTTTCAGGCCTTCGTGTATGGTAAATACGGATATGTTTTCAATCCCCGGTCCGCTGCGTACATCTGCTTTCTGTTCGACTACAATTCCTTTTTTCCTGAAATCCTGGTCATAGATTTTCCAGGAAAGCGAAGATGCAAAAGCGAAGAACAGAAAGCCTGCTCCAAAGCAGCCCAAAAGGGCACGGTAGGAATTGCGCGGATTTTTTGATAGCAGGTATAACGAAAACAATAAATTGGCTATGATAAAAAGCAAGGCAACAAGCCACGCCTCCTGGGTTATCGAAAGCAACCTCGGAAACCATGTTAATAACTTCAACGGTAACGGATTCGACGCGGTTTCGATCCGATCCACTATCATTGAATTGGCGAGCTCAAGGTTCTCCCGTATTTCCCGGTCGGCAGGCAGTTTCTGCAGGGCTTTTTCCCAATTATAAACAGCATCTCCCAGCCGCTTCTGTTTGAAACAGGCATTCCCAAGATTGTAATAAAGAGAACTACTGCTATAGCCCGAATGTAAGATCCGAATATAAATCTGTTCGGCAGATGCATAATTGCCCGCCTGGTATTCCAAATTGCCTCGTTCAAACAACTTCTCAGGAGAACCCTCCCCAATATCCGCATGCAAAGTCCATGGAGAAAATAGGAACATGAAGGATAAAAAAACAGCCAGTGCCGTACCGCCCGTCTTTCCGGCTTTTTCAAGGGCGTCAATATTTTTGCGAATTCGCTCATTCAATTTGTTCGTTCCGTCGGTTGATGCGGAGGCGCTGACAAATCTGCCGAAATCACATTCCTGCAGGCATGCTCTGGTTTCTTCCACAATTTTGTGTGGAATCGATTTTGCCGACAAAGCGCGTTCCAGACTATCGCCCGTCAATTCAATCTCCGCCAATCCAAACTTATCTATCAGGTATCCCGAAAGAGCCGCGGCCGCCTCATCATAAAAAGAACGCGCGCTCGATTTGGACTTTCTTTCCGCAATCTTCAGTCTTTCCAAAGCGCGGCGCTTAGCCTTCCTGTTTCGGAGAAAGCCGATGTCTTCGGCATGCCTGGAACGCTGTTTCTGATAAAGAAAGAGAGCCGCGTTAAACGCCAGCGGAATCCCGGCAATCAGAAAGATCCAAAAATGTTGATAAAAAGGTTTGCCCGTTTTCTCAAACTTGCCCGAAGCTGTCTTGATGAAGTTAATGTCGGTTGCACGCCGAACGAGGCTTTGTTTTTCGTCCACGGGAAGCACAGAAATGGAAGCGGCGCTATCTGCACCTTTCAGCACTTCGATATTCAGAGAAGACGTCCTGGCAACTTCGTATTTTTCGCTTTCCGGATTAAAGAAGGAAAAGGAGAGGGGAGGAATGGTCTGCCGGCCCGGCGCTTTGGGAACAATGACGTATTCCCATGTTTTATCTCCCCCTATTTGTCCTCCAGCCTGGACGCGCACGCCGTCGACTCGTTTGGAAGAATAGACTGTAAAGTCGGGGAAAGGAGGAACGGCAATATCAGGAATCATCTTCAGATTTCCCGTTCCTTCCAGCTTGACACGAAGTGAAACCGCTTCTCCGGTTGAAACTTGATTCTTGTCTATGCCGGCAGCCAGATGGAAGGATCCAACCGCGTTGCGGAAGTCCGCGGGCCGACCTGCAACCGGCAGCGGCTTTACCTCCAGAATCAGTTCATCTGTCTTGCGATAGAGCGTCTCTCTTCGACTGAAAATCCCAAGCAAATCTCCACCGACGCCTGCCGAAACGGCAAATGTGCTTGATGGAATTTTGAGTCTTCCCGTTGTCGTGGCAAACAGGGCCTGCTTTTTGATCGTGTAAACCACATATTCTTTGCCATTTATGACTTTGCGAGTGCCTTTCGGATTCTTCTCCACTTCAATGTCTTCCACCCAAAAACCGGATAGCGGAGGGTTCTCCTGAAGCTGAATTCCATTGATCCCAATCTGCGTGCAGATCTCATATGCAAGAGTCACCTGTTGCCCAGGGTAGGCGGAGGTTCGATCGAGCTCGGCCTTGACAAGAACCGCATCTCCAACGGACCTGCGACGCGGAAGAACCTCATCTTCAAAATCATCAAAGGGACTCAGAGATCGTGGTGCTTGAGGAACACTGCCGCGCGGAGCCGAAGTGACGCGAACCTGCAGCGGTTGAGTTTTATAGATTTTTCCTCCGACAGGCACTTCGACCGGATCAATCGTAAACTGACCCTCTTTCTCCGGAAGCAGGATATAAATATAGCTTTTGCTGCTGCTGGATCTCCCGTTGATCCATTGGAATTGGGTGCTGATGTTCGGTCCGGAAACAATCCTGAAGCCCGGGATGCTGGGAAGCCGCGGATTTCCAGCATCGGCATTGTCTTTTCCGGAAACCGTAATCGCAAATTGAAACTGGTCCTGAATTCCTACCGTATCACTGCCCACGGAGGCCGTGACCTGAACATCCTGGCTCCAGGCGCTCGGAATAGACAATAGAGGCAAAAAGAGCGGCAATATTAAAAATAAGTGTCCGATTCGAGATTTGAGATTCGAGATTCGAGATGGAAAGGCTAATCCCGGTTTAATGTCTTCAATCTCCAATCTCGAATCTCGAATTGTCATTAAATTACCAGTCTTTCTCATTCACTTTCCTGCGAGCGCGGCTTTCCATCAATTTACGTTGTTGCTCAATCTCCTGATTCCTGAGCGCATCAAGTATCTGAGCTGCCTGCTCTTTGCCTATGGATCCGTCCCTCTGAGACTGCTGAAGGGTTTGTTGTTTCAGAGGCTTGTCCTTTTCCTTCCCGTTGCCGGCGTGATCCCTGGAGATTTCTTGCGATTGCTGCTCCCCTCCGCTTTCTCCGGATGAAGCTTGAGAAGAAGCCGAAGTTTTGGAGTCCTGCTTCTTTTGATTTGAATCGGACTGATTCCGTTGCTGCTGCTTCAGCTTCTTTAACGCCAGTTCAAGATTATGCTTTGCTTCAGTGTCCGATGAATCGAGCTTTAGTGCCTCGACAAAGGCTCCGGCTGAATCTTCATAATTACCCATCGAGAATAGGGCATTCCCGGTGTTATACAAGCTGTTCTTCTTTATTTCTTTGTTGCCTTTGTCCTGAGACTGACGAAGCAATTGCATGCCCTGGTCGTATTTTCCCTGTTTAATGAGCGAATTACCGAGATTGTAAAGGACTTCCGGCCTGCCTGGATTTTTTACCTGGGCTTCCAGGTAAGCATTTTCCGCAGCCTCAAACTTGCCCTGATCGAAAAGCCGATTGCCCTCCCTGTTCTTCGAAGCCAGAGATTCTGCGTTTAGTGTGGCGGGAAGAGACAGAACCATAGCGGCGGCCAACACGAACAGGACCCCGATCAAAGCAAGCCTATTATTGCTTGCCCCTAATCCTGCTACGGGTTGTCGATTGCTGACTGCCGACCTGTTCGAAGCCTGCTGAGCCATGTTCCTCCGGGCTTGCGCCGTTCATTAATCCATAATGCCGCAACAAGAAATAGGATTGCCAAAGACAAAGGATATTGGAACCGGTCCTCGAAGTTCTGAAACAGCCTCGATTCCAGTTCCTTTTTCTCCATGCCGGAAATGTCATTATAAAGAGCTTCTATTTCGTTCTCCGAGGTGGTTGCACGAAAATATCTTCCTCCCGTTTCAGCCGCTATTTCGGCCAACGATCTTTCGTCAAGACTGCTTATTACGACCTGGCCGTCCGGATCTTTCCGGTATTCAATGACGTCGCCCTTTGAATCTCTGATCGGGATCGGTTTGCCCTGAGCTGTTCCAATGCCAACTGCATATATGATAACTCCGGCTTCCCGCGCCTTGCGAATGGCCTTATCCACCTGTCCTTCCAGATCTTCTCCATCCGTAAAAAGCACAAGCACTTTATACTTGCGCTCTTTCTCTATAAACGCCGATGTGGCCGTTTCAATCGCTGCCGCCAGAGATGTCCCCGGTTCTGAAATCATTCCTGCTGTGGCGGCATCCAGAAAGAGCTCGATCGCTCCGTGATCCAGCGTCAGAGGGCACTGGACCATTCCACTGCCTGAAAAAGTCACCAGCCCAATCCGGTCTCCCTCCGATCTTTGCAGCAGCCTTCGAATTTCCCCTTTGGCTTTCTCGAGGCGATCAGGAGCTATATCTTCCGCATTCATGCTGAAGGATGTGTCAAGCGCGACGATGATGTCGACTCCCCTGCGATGCACCGTTTCCAGCCTTGCCCCCCATTGTGGACGGGCGATGGCAAGAATTCCAAAAACATAGAATCCTGTAAGCAGTATGGCTTTCCAAACGGCCTTGCTTCGACTGAATTCCTCCGTAAGCCTGGACGCCAGGATTGGACTTACTACTCTTTCAAGCCTTTTCCTTCGAGCACGAAAAGCGCAGAAGAAAAAGAGTCCAAGCGCTGGAAGCCCCCACAGCAAGTTCAGGTATTCAGGTCTGGCGAAATGCATGTTAGTCGTTAGTTGGCAGTCGTCAGTCGGCAGTGAAATCTGTTTGATACTGCCTACTGTCGACTAACGACCGCCGACTACCTTACGGTATTTTCATAAAACGTGTGAAACCTGCAATTGTTCCAACAAAAACCAGTACCAAAGCGGGCATAAGGAAATCGCTGAAGCGTTCGTTATAGTGTGTATATGTTTTTACCTGAATTTTTGTTTTTTCCAGACGCCCGATATCCTCAAAAATCCGGTTCAGAGATGGACGGTCTGTCGCCCGGTAATATATGCCTCCGGTGATGTCCGCAATCTGTTTCAGGGATGCTTCATCAATTTCCACTTCCAGATCCGCATATATTTTCCCATAAACCGGATCGTTTACAGGAAACCTGGCCATGCCGGATGATCCGACGCCTATGGTGTAGATTTTCACTCCAAGCGTTTTCGCAATCCCGGCAGCATCAAGCGGTTGAATCTCTCCACGGTTATTGACTCCGTCCGTTACCAGGATAATGACTTTGGATTTCGCCCTGCTCTCTCTCAAACGGTTAAGACAGGTGGCGAGAGCATTGCCGATGGCGGTCCCATCTTCGATCAAGCCAAGGTCCGTGCCCGCCAGCACTTGCTGTAAAGCTCCATAATCCAATGTTGGAGGGCAACGCGTGATTGCTTTGGCCGCAAAAACCACCAGTCCTGCACGGTCATGCTGCAATCCTTCAACGAATTTGTTCACAACCAGCTTGGCGACATGGAAACGGTTCCGTGGCTCAAAATCCTCCGCCGCCATACTCCCGGAGGCATCCAGGGCAATCACAATGTCAATCCCTTCCGCAAGCATTTCTTCCGCCTGAGTGCCTTTCTGGGGCCGGGCAAGTGCAGTGACAGCAAGAGCAAGAGCCATTATCTGAATCGCAAAAAGGGAATGGTTGATGCGAATAGTCCACGAAGGCCGGATGCCCTCCAACGCAAGAGTCGAAGCAAACCGGAGACTCCCCTGCCCTCGCCGTCCACGATGAATATGCTTCCATATCAATAGCGGCAGGATCAGCAGGAGTAAGAGGAATTCCGGATTTGCAAAATGAAGCATTCATTTGCTCCGCTTTAGCAGTCGCTGGTGGCTAGCAGGCATTCGCCAATAAGTTGTGCAGACAGGTTAATCTGCATTCTTGACTAACGACTGACGACTAACGACTGCCGATTACCAACCGCCTTCCTCGCCTCAGCCAGTACGCTCAGGGCATCCTGCGAGGCGGCGTCCTGTTCTGTTCTGTCAGGAATGTATTTCGCAAATTTGACAACATCGCAACGGGAAAGAAACGATTCGATCAGATCTCTGTGTCCAGGATTCAGAGCAGGCCTGGCATTCAGAACATCCATGATTTCGGAAGTCGTCTGCTCGGCCGTGTGAATGTCGTAGCCTGCTTCCAGAATTCTTTTAACTATGTCCGATAGGTCAATATAAAACTGCTTTTCCATCCCATCGCCCGGCAGGCCGCGTCCGAGCAAATTTCTAAGATCTCTTTCGGCGACATCAAGCAGGTCCAGCGTCTGTTCCGGCGTGAGAGGTTCGGGGGGGGCGGGCCGCCGTTTCCGGAAATACCATGCGGCCGCGCAGAGTATGCAGGCCGCCGCTGCCAGCAGAATCCATAAAAGCCACCGCACAGGCTCCTGTATTTCCGCTTGTTTCTTCAGATCTTTCAGTTCGGCGTCCTTCTCTGTGAGGATGCTTCGAATTTCGATTTCCACCGGCGGACTCTGGGCGGCAATCTCTCTGCCTTCCGCCGTTATTAAATTTATCGGAATGGATGGGAAGAAAAACCGACCGGTTCTGTAAATAGCAATGGTTATCTGCGCCTGAAAATGCACCGGCGCGGCGGTCTTTGACCCGACTTTTCTCCCTGATTCATGCGGCTTGCCGGTTTCGGACGGGACAATCCCGGAAGCAAATTCCGTAATGATGAAGTCTCCGGATTTCGCCACAGGCCTCGGGACGTCGGCTCGATAGCCCGGAGGCATCGTAATATCCAGGTTGAGACGAATCGGATCACCGATGGTTGCCGATTCAGGATGAGCCTCTATGTGAATTGCTATGCCGGGAGGAAGCGGAGGAGTGTTTTCATCCCCTTTTGCCTGTCCCCAGGTGTTTTGCAGCAACATACAAAGCAACGCTATCCCGATGAGGAAAGCTTTGCTTTTTCCCTTTATATACAATACGAAACTCACCTGATTCTTCTCGCTCGTTCCTCAAAGAACCGTATCAATGGGACATCATAGGGCTTGCCTGTTTCAATTGTAAGGTGGTCCATTCGATGCGATTCAAACAGCTTTGAAAGCCTGGATTGATTCCTGATCCAATTCTCCCGGAATATCTCTCGAACCAACGGTAATGCGGTATCCAGCTGCACGATTTCGCCTGTTTCCGCATCCTGGATTTCCAGAATACCCACATTCGGCAATTCTTTTTCCCGGGGATCCATGATCTGAATAATGACAACGTCATGCCTGCGGTTTGCCGCCTTCAATGGCTGCTCGAAACCCTGATCGAGCAGGTCGGAGATCAAGAACACAACAGATCGTTTATGCACTACCAGGTTCAGGTGTTCCAAAGCTGTCTGGATTCGAGTGCCCCGATGCTCCGGCTTGTGAAAGAGCACTTCGCGAATGACGCGCAGAACGTGCGTGCTGCCGCGCCGCGGGGGGATAAACTTCTCAATGCAATCCGTAAACAGGATTGCTCCCACGCGGTCATTATTCTTGATGGCGGAAAATGCAAGCAGGGCTGATATTTCCGCAGCAATTTCGGATTTCATTTTATCGACGGACCCGAATATTCCGGAGGCACTCATGTCGATCAGCAACATCACCGTCAATTCGCGCTCTTCCACATATCGCTTTACAAACGGCCGGCCCGCTCGTGAGGTTACATTCCAATCGATGGTTCGAACATCGTCGCCGTGCTGGTATTCCCGGACTTCATCAAACTCCATGCCGCGGCCCTTGAAAACCGAATGGTATTCGCCTGCCAGTGATTCGTTAACCAGCCGGTTGGTTGTGATCTGGATCCGCCGTATCTTGTGGACTATTTCTTTAGGCAACATGTAACAACATTTACGATTTACGATTGACGATTTACGATTGACGATTGAAAAGGACCGACCGCATTTTTCTCAATCGTCAATCGTAAATCGTCAATCGTAAATCCGTTAGGGGACCTGGACCGCATCGAAGATTCGGCTGATGACGGATTCGGTTGTTACCTCTTCGGCTTCGGCTTCATAGGTGAGTATGATCCGGTGTCGAAGCACATCCAGGCCGATTGCCTTTATATCTTCCGGTGTGACATAGCCGCGTCCCTTGATGAATGCATGAGCGCGTGCCGCCTGGGCCAGATAAATGGTTGCTCGTGGGGAAGCACCAAAAAGAATCAGGCCTTTCAAGTCGAGCTTGAATTCCTGGGGTTTCCGCGTAGCGAAGACGAGCTGGACGATATAGTCTTTGATGCGTTCGTCCATATAGACTTCCTTGACTACTTCACGTACGCGAAGAATATCCGCAGGGATGACGATTTTTTGTATTGGGATGGGAATATCCTGTGCCATCAAGTCCAATATCTGCCGTTCCTCTTTTTGATCGGGATAGTCGATCTTCAGCTTGAGCATGAAACGGTCTATCTGGGCTTCGGGCAGCGGGTAGGTCCCTTCCTGCTCGATAGGGTTCTGAGTCGCCATCACAAGGAAGGGCTCATCCAATGGATATGTATTATCCCCAATGGTAACCTGACGTTCCTGCATGGCCTCCAGCAGTGCGCTCTGCACCTTGGCCGGCGCCCGGTTGATTTCGTCTGCAAGAATGATATTGGCAAAGACGGGCCCCTTTCGGGGAACAAAGCTGCCGTCTTTCTGGTTAAAGATCATGGTGCCGATAAGATCGGCGGGAAGAAGATCGGGTGTGAACTGAATGCGCTGAAACTTGGTATCAATGGCGGCAGACAGGGTTTTGACTGCCAGCGTTTTGGCTAGTCCCGGTACTCCTTCCAGCAGAATATGGCCGCGTGCAAGCAGTCCGATCAGGAGACGCTCGATCATATACTTCTGTCCGATGATCGCTCTGTGCACCTCCGTAATCAACTGCCCGACGAAGCCGCTTTCATTCCTGACTTTCTGATTGATTTCACTGACCTGTGCGGCAATTTCCACCGGTTTTCTCTTTTTCTAAGTAAAGGGTTTGGCTTATGGATTCGCAGTAAAAATACAATACTAGTGAACCCCGATGGGCAAGTCAAATCCGTTGCGACTGTTGAAATGATGCCGGGCTCGCCGGGAGTGTCAGCGGGCCCGGCCGTATGGTGAGGGGCTAGAAAGCGTTATTCCAGGCAGCGAGACTGCAGATGCCTGTGGATAACGCTGTTTGATGTCAAAATTAAACGCGCCGGAGATGGATCTTAATTAAAGAGTGAAGGGAGTTTCTTAATACCACGGAATGAAGTGAAAAAGCAATCCTGAGATTATCATATTGGGGTCGAATAAGTCGGGAGGAAAAACCGGTCCCGCTTCCGACCCCGATGTGATATGGGGAGGCTACCCTTTATTCAGAGAATTCAGAAAATCGGAGTTGCTCTCCGATTTCCTCAATTTGTCCAGAAGCAGGTCCATGGCTTCATCAATTGAGAGTGGATTCAATACCTTTCGGAGGATCCAGATCTTGTTGAGATCGGCATTTTCCACCAGGAGTTCTTCCTTACGAGTCCCGGACCTGTTGATGTCGATAGCGGGGAAGATGCGCTTGTCGACGAGCTTACGGTCCAGGATAATTTCCATATTGCCGGTACCTTTGAACTCTTCAAAAATTACATCATCCATGCGACTGCCGGTGTCGATTAGGGCCGTTGCCATAATCGTCAGGCTGCCGCCTTCCTCGATCTTGCGAGCAGCTCCGAAGAAGCGCTTGGGTTTTTCCAGGGCGTTGGCGTCAACGCCGCCCGACAATACCTTGCCGCTGGAGGGTATAACTGTATTATAGGCCCGGGCTAAACGCGTGATGCTGTCGAGCAGGATTACCACATCTTTTTTGTGCTCTACGAGGCGCTTGGCCTTCTCCATCACGATTTCCGCAACCTGGACATGACGTGAAGCGGGTTCATCAAAAGTGGAACTGATAACCTCTCCTTTGACCGACCGCTCCATATCTGTCACTTCTTCCGGACGTTCATCAATCAGCAGGACGATCAGGTAGATCTCGGGATGATTGGTGCTTATTGAATTCGCGATATTCTGGAGCAGCATGGTCTTTCCTGTTCTGGGAGGAGACACGATCAAACCACGCTGTCCTTTGCCGATAGGAGTGAAAATATCCATGACCCGCGCGGAGAGATTATCCCGGACCGTTTCAAGCCGGATTCTTTCCTGCGGATAAAGAGGCGTCAAATTATCGTAGAAGATACGGTGCCGGGCTTCTTCGGGCGGCTCGAAGTTGACTGCGTCCACCTTTACGAGGGCAAGATATCTCTCTCCTTCGTTCGGCATCCGGATCTGCCCGGAAACGATATCTCCGGTTCGGAGATCAAATTTTCGAATCTGCGAAGGAGAAATATAGATGTCGTCCGGACCCGGCAGATAGCTATAGTCGGGGGAACGGAGAAAGCCGTATCCTTCAGGCAAGACCTCCAGTACTCCTTCGGAAAAGATGAGACCATGCTTCTCAGCCTGGGCTTGCAGGACGGCAAATATGAGGTCCTGCTTGCTCATTTTGCCCGCTTCCGCAATCTTGTATTTCTTTGCAATCTTCGCAAGCTCTTTTATATTAAGAGCCTGCAACTCGCTGATATGAAGCTGTTCCCCTTCTTTATCCAGAGCTTCCTGAATTGAGATCTTTTTATCGCCTGAAACGTTATTCCGGGTATCCTTTTCTGCCATATAACACCTATTTGGGTTGATTTATAGTCCGGTGCAAGTGTGAGCGTGGACGACTAACGGCTGCAAATGTTTAATTTACACTTGCCCTCTGCTAATTGCCAGTGCATTTTCGAAGCGCTGCAAAAATCCGCCCTGTCCGGATTCTCTACATCCCGAGCTCGGATTTGGCTTTGGCGAGCACCTGATCCAGCCCGTCCAATGTGTTATTATTGCGAGCCTTATATAAATCTTCCATGTATCCTTTAGCTCTTGCTGCGAGTTGTCCGTTCAGCACCACGCATTTGGCGAAAGATACGATCGCTCCTTCAGGATCCTTGTTCTGCCATTTGCACATGCCTATGTAGTAGTGAGCGTCCTCTCTCTTGGGCTCAAACTTGGCAACTTTCTCATACAATTCTTGAGCCTTTGTATAATCCTTGCTCGCGTAGATGCCGGATGCTATTACACCATAGGCAAAGGCGCGTGTGGCGTTCCATTGTGCTTCCTGCACATTTGGCGGAACTTTGTCTCCATAAACGTCCATGACTTTAGTCAACAGATCCGACGCGGCCGCTATATTCTGTTTCTGGATATAGACTTGGGCCATTTTAATGGCAGTATCATAACCCTGCGGCTGGTCCATGGGGAACTCCGCCAGCATCTTCTCGCCGGTCGTAAGATACTTATCCATGTTTTGCATTTTGAGGTAAATATCCGCCAGCACAGGCAGAGTTGCCTTGTCCGGAGCCATTGCATAAATCTTCTCAACGGTCTCTGCAGCCTTGGGCCAATTTTCTGATTGATAGTAAGCTCCTGCCAGTGAGGACAGCAGAAGCTTTTGGGAGGGTTGCAGATGGACATTAATATACTCTTCTACTCCCGCCTTCCAGACCTGCTCATCCATCCCCGCCGGAACTTCTCCTTCCTTCATGGCTTTTTCAGCCGGCAAGAGAGCAAAAAACGATTCAATCATTGGAATTGCCTTGGCAAATTCCTTTGTAGATAGATGGGGCTTTATGCACTCCAGATAATCGTTTGTGGCGTAGAGAAGCAGCTTCGAAATCGCGCGCTCCTTTATAAATGCCATTAAAAGCTCTGCCCGCTTTTGCGGATCTGCTTCCTTTTTGATAGCTTCATATCGCGGGAGATCCTTTTTACTGTATTGATAGTCGGATAGTGGCGAGATTCCTTCCTGTAGAGCGAATGTATTGACTGAACAAAGAAATAGGATCGCGACGGCCAGGGCGACAATTCCTCGGATCTGCTTTCGAGCGTTACCATTCATTTCATTACTCCTGGAAATAAAAGGGCTGTCAACGACATCCCGATCTTGATAATAAAGAAGTCAAGCTCCCGAAAAAGTTTCGAGAACAAATCCTGCCAAGCCATTTTGTGATTAAGGTTCTAATGGATAGGGCTATTCTGTCAAGGCAAATTACGCCTTTCCCAAAGTGCCTCTTGGAAACCTCCGGTCTTTGAGACTTCGAATAAAAAAACTCCAAAGGTTTAAAGACTTGAAGACTCTGGGGACGCTTCAAATGGTCTCCTTCAGCTTGGTGAGCAGCCAGCGGTTGCCGGGGTACCATATCATCCTTCGAAATTCATATTTCCCCGAGAGCTTTTTCCCTGAAAACCGCAATATCAGGCGTTTCGGCAATGATGTAATAATTTCAACTTCTCCCTCATCCCATACAGTTACGCGACCTCGGCCGAAAGCCTCTTCCTCGAAAATGCTGCTTTTAATGGATTCTGCCGGGAAATTTTCTCTCTCAATCGCGAGTCTTCTCTCTCCGTTCCGGCAGGGCGGTTCTTTCAGGAGAGACCAGGAACGCAAAATCCCGCTCTCGATGACTCTCAAATCAAAATGAGATCGGCCGGCTTTATGCTGATGGACCACATAATGTGAAACCGTTGCGTGCATCAGGCGCTTGCTCCTGCTCGCAAAATGTGACAGTATTTTGGCCTAAAGGACCATGCGCATCCAAGTTGAATCTCGTGGAAATCGTCGAGTCGTCCGAATCAAGGGTAAAATCACGTTTGAATATTGCCCGGTCTTCCAAAGCCACCTTGACTCGATTATGAATGAGGGTGTTAATGAAGTAATTATTGATTTCAAAGACGTTCCATTTATAGACAGCTCCGGGATCGGTGAGATTCTGCGCCTGTTCAAGCATATGAGAGAAGCGGGCGGCGAAGTCGTGCTTATGAATCCCAATCAAAAACTAAGCGATCTCTTCGACATGTATCGCTTCGGTCAATTCATGAAGATTTGCGATGAATCCTACTTGGGCGCTCATGAATAGGCAGGCTTTAAGAAAATGCTATAGGAAATCCTTCGCATTAGTCTGTTTCGGCATGCTGATGCTCCTTGGCAAATTTCCGTCGCAGGGTGCTCCTGCGCAGAGGCCCCCTTCACGCGTGCCGGCTCCGGGTTCCGCACCCGCACAGCAATCCGCGATACAGATCATGCGTGTGGAAGAAGGGAAGATTACCGCGACCATAATCAGCAGCCCCATGCAAAATGTGTTGAAGGATCTGGCCGATCGGACAGGAATAATTTTTGAGGTGCGGAGCCAGGATAATCCGCTGGTCTCGGTACATCTCCAGCAAGTAGCCCTGCAGGAAGCGATCCAGCGCATGGTTCCGGGATTCAATACGATCTACTTTTACGACCAAAAACAGCCTATGTCGGAGCGGATTATTCTAGTGCAGATATTCCCGCGCGCAAATGCCAACCCCCAACCCAGCATCCAATATCTGGGGTCCGGAGCCGTTGTCAAAAGCAATGACAGTATTGAAACCGTGGAACAGGCGCTGAAAGCTCTTGCGGAGAGCACAGATATAGAAGCCAAGGAGAAGGCTGTGGAACTCCTCGTAATTGCCAAAAGCGAAGAGACGAACAATGCCCTGATCAAATCCATCTCCGATCCTGCGCCGGAAATTCGAGTCGCGGCTATTGAGGGGCTTGCCGCTCTTGATGTGAAAGCGGCTTTGCCGAGCATTTTGAAAAGCCTTAAGGACAGAAATCCGGCAGTCCGCCAAAGCGCATCTACGGCTGTTGCTCTTCTGGGAACGGCGCAAAATCTTAATGACCTCAAGCCGTTGAGCACCGATAGAGACCCGGGTGTTGCTGCGGCTGCAGAGACGGCCATCCGGAAACTATCCGCATCCATGAAAAAGTAACGTTGGTATCTATGTGCCATTTATCGAAGCCGATCACTATGAAGCTACATTTCAAACCCGCATTTCTATTCGGCTTGTTCCTGGCTGTTTTTGCCGGAACAGGTTTATGCCAGAGTTCCTACGAAGATTTAAAGAATAAAGTCGATGTCGTTGTTTCTGAAGCCTATCAATCAGCCGCGGCTGCATTTCCATGCAAGATAAAAGCCGGCGGTGATCCCAAAATGATGAGTTGGGAAGGAATAGAAAAATGCTTTTATAAGGCAGATGAACGGATCGACTGGGAAGATCTGAATAAAAGGATTCGGGAAATACGGGATAAGGGCCGATACGAGACAACCGATGTGCTCAGTGCGGTAGAATCCTCCCTTACCAGACGTGCGCTTATATTTGACAGCGTTTTCAGCGTGAAGAAGGATGAAGTCCTGCTGCCTCTATCCAATTCAATTCTCAGGCATCTGCCGGAGAATTCGCTGATGGATCTTTCCGTCTATGACAAGTCCGGCAGGCGGGTTGGGACATTTGCCGGAGGCTATACGTATGAAAGAATGGGTGAGATCTCCGGGAACAGGCAATTGCACTCCCTCTTTCAATACACTGATGCCAACGGGAAAATCCACTCTTCTTCAGATAGACTGCTGCTCGATTCTTTCGGGGTTCCCTGGAAAGAGGCAAGCTCTCAGCCCGGATTCCGGTTGAACTCGGATAAATTCATGCCGAAGCATTAAACCGCAAATCGTCGGCTAATTGTTGCCGGCTTTTGCGCCGGCGTACCAGCCGATCTGCCGTGCTATGCCTCTCAGGATTCCCACATCGGATGTTTCCAGCCCGGCTCTGCCCAGCATCTGACGCAGAGTCAACATCATATGCTTCGCGTTCTGCCGATGAAGGAATCCAATATGAAGGAGTGCCTGCTCGAGCTGTTCGTACATGGCATCGATCTGCTCCAGAGACGCCAATTTCGGAACACGCGCAGGATCGCGCTTAAGGCTTCCGAGCAGAAGTTCATACGCAACGACCATTACTGCCTGCGAAAGATTCAGGCTGCTGGCTTTGTGCTGTGTGGGAATGCGGATCAACATCTGACAATGCTGCAGATCTTCGTCAATCAGGCCCGTATCTTCCGGACCGAAAAGAATGCCTGCCTTCTGTTGCTCCGCATGATTCAGAATCCGGGGAGCCAGGGATCGCGGGGTATAAACCTGCGATCGATATCCACCGCTTTTGCCGGTTGTTCCGATCAGCAGGCGAAATCCCCGGAGTGCGCCTTTTAGAGTTCGACAGGTCCTGGCAGAGTCGAGGATGAGTTTGCCTTTCTTCGCCAGCCGATAAGACTCTTCGTTTATCGCGCACTGCGGAGCGGCGAGAATAAGCCGCTCAAGACCCATGTTAAACATAGCTCTGGCGGCAGACCCGATATTTCCCGGATACTTTGTGCCAACCAGGATAATGGTCACATTCTTAAGAGACATAATGCCAATCTAAGTCAGTCTGTGTGCGATTGCTAAAGAAAATTTCGCAGCGAAGCGCAAATCGTGCCCGAATCATCTACATTGTCGGATCCGGAATAGTGCGGAACGGTCAGGATGAGAGATGGAATTCGATTTCGCGCACATCTCCAAACGATTCGATCATGTATTTCTTCAGTTTCGCGATCAGCTTCTTTTCCGCTACGCGGATGGCTTCGCGCGAAATACCGTATTGATCCGCCAGCTGCTGGAGCGTTTCAGGCTCATCCGCGATAAGCCTCCGAGTCAATATCACTCTCTCCCGCTCCGATAAAGTGGAGGAGAACTCGGCGAATCTTTTTTCCAGCATCTCACGGAATTCTCCCTGCGCTATTTTTTCATCGACGCTTTGTTCCATGAGGCGAAGCGTATCGATGTAGCGCGTATCACTGTTTTCGTCGCTGATTGGAGCATCCAGAGAAATGTCAAATCCCGCCATGCCTTGTTCCACTTCCTTTAATTCCTGCTCATCAACACCCAGATTTTCCGCCAGCAGTTTGGATGTCGGCGCGATGCCTTTCGCCTCCAATTCCCGCTTTTCCCGGTTGAGATTCATGAGAATTTTGCGCCGGGTATTGGTGGTTCCTATTTTGACCATTCTTGCGTTATCCAGCAGAAATTTGAGTATATATGCCTTTATCCACCAGGCCGCGTATGTCGGAAGCCTTGTGCCGCGGTAGGGATCGAAACGTTTGACCGCTTGAATCAATCCGAGGTTCCCCTCCTGAATGAGGTCAAGGAGGTTGCGGTAAACCTTGTGGTAGATCATCGCGATTTTAACCACGAGCTTTAAATTCGATGTCACAAGCCGATAGGCAGTCTCGCGGTCTCCCGTTTCTTGATAATGCACTGCCAGCCTATGTTCGTCTTCTCTGCTTAAAGGAATAAATCTGCTGATTTCCGCCAGATAGCGGCGGAGCGGATCATACGGAGCCAGTTCGGTGGATTCTGTCGCGGAAATACTGACATTTTCGAGAGAGGTTTCAGATGAGATCTGTTGCTCCTCAAGGTTTTCTTCAGTCTCAGGCATAACAATCATTATACGGGAAGGAATTGAAACAAGCAAAAGGCCTTGGGAAATCGGGTGTAGAGCGTCATGGATCTCTTCACATATCAATACGAGTCCGCATACTCATCCGTAAAAACTCGCGCCGGCTTCCGGCAGGATTTTTTGTTCATAGTGCCCGGGCAGCATGGCGAATTCCATAGCACAGCCGCACACGAAGCGGGATTCTACTGAGGCTTGCTCATCAATTTTGACGCCGACGGATCCGGTGGCGTTGCTTTTCCCTGGCTTTCACGTGAGGCCGGCGGGTATTGCTGAGGCTTTTCATCTGAAGTCGTAAATGACAGAATATCTATGATTCCTCGCTCTTCCGCTTCCCAGAGGTCGTTCAGAGCTTCTGTGGTTATGCTCCCTTTGTAATCCGGCCGGGCGGCAATGCCGGTCCAGGCATTGCGGCCGCTATTTTTAGCGAGATAGAGACAGCGATCCGCCAAAGACAGAATCTCCTGCCATCCCAGAGCATCCGGCTCAGAATTAAACAAAGGCCAGGAAGCGAATCCCAGGCTGCAGGTCAATCGAATATTCTTCTCCTCGCTTACCGCGAAGGCAGTCGAGGCTATTTTGCTGCGAATGCGCTCCGCCAGCACCGCAGAATCGTTTTCTTTTGAGCCTCGTGCAAGGACGAGGAACTCCTCTCCTCCCCAACGCACTGTTGTATCTGTTTCGCGAACGGCTGAGGATAGAACGGAACCCATCTGGCGCAGTACGCGATCGCCGGCGGCATGGCCAAGACTGTCGTTGACCTGCTTAAAATAATCTATGTCGATCAGCAGGAAACCGATGCTGACGGCTTCTTCCGTGTTGGCGGAGGGCTCTCGCTGAATAAGCTGAAGCGTGCGCCGTATACGTGCCAGGTCCTCGCAAATTGAAAACTCGAGAAATCTGCGGTTCTTCAAGCCGGTCAGCGGATCCGTGATGCTGAGACGCTCCAGATCGGAGTTTGCGGCTGCCAGTTCATTTGTACGAGCGGATACCAGGAGTTCCAATTGACGCGTGCGGTTGCGCAGATGCTGCAACCGCCAGCGGAATCCGATAAATGATGCGGACGCGATCAGGATCAGCCACGCCGCAATCGCCGGCCAGGTCCGCCACCACGGCGGCCTGATCTCAAATGAAACTGTTGCTGTATCACTCCACGGCCCCGATCCGATGCGTGAGCGGACTTCATAGACATAATAGCCAGGCGTAAGCCCGGGGTACCGGGATTCGCGAATTCGTGTGTTGTGCCACTCCGATTCAAGTCCTCTTAGACGGATTCCAAACTCAATTTGAGATTCGTGCAAAAAGCTCAAGACGGCGTAATCGGCACTGAATGTATTGTGTCCATGCGAGAATTGCTGAGCCGAACCGGGGGCCGGATCCAGCGGTTGACCGCCAAGTTCGACGCCCAAAAATATCGGTTTTGGAGCTTGAATCCGGCTGAAATTGTTGTCGCTTCGATACAGGCTCAATCCCGTACTGGTGCCGATAAACAACGCCCCGTCTCTGTCGGCCAAGATCGCCATGGCATCAATGTCATTACCTGCCACACCATCGTCCTTCGTGAAATGCAAAATGCCGTGAGGAGAAATTACATTGATGCCCTTGCCGGTACCTATCCAAAGATTCTTTTTTTGGTCTTCACCCAGGAGATAGATTTTATTGGAAGCCAGCCCATTTTCCTGATTAAGCTGTCCAAGCACATGCAGCTTACCTTCTTTTATTTTGAACCGGATGATTCCAAGCGGTTCGAAGTAAGAGAGGCAGAGATCGCCGGAATTCAGTTCGGCAATATAGGAGACGTGATTCCGCAAGAGTCCGTCCTTCTTGCTGAACCGTTGCCATTTTCCTCTATCTCTCAGCAATAATCCTTTTTGACCTGTCACCCAAAGCCTGCCGCGGCTGTCCCGGAGTATGAACCGGAATGTCTCTTCCGGAGTTCCTTCAGGCACCTCTTCCCGTATAAAGCTATTCTTGTCAGGCTGATACCGAAGTAGTCCCGCCCCGTCGGTGGCGGCCCAAATGTTTCCTTCGCCATCTTCTCTTATACAAAGCGCTCTGGTCCCCGAAACGCCGGATGCGCCTTCATACCTTGAAAGCCGGTTCATGGCAGGATCGTATTTCAGGATGGCGGAAGGCACCAGGGCCAGCCAGAACCGCCCGAGTTTGTCTTCATAAATTCTTCTTATGATGGATTTTTCAGTCCCCGGAAGGACCTTCCATCCACCGGGAGTCGCAAGGCATAAGCCCTTGTCCGTTGCTACCCATAGCTGGCCGCTCCGGCTTCGATAAATATCCCAGATTGTGTCGCTTGGAAGCCCCTGTGCTCGTGTCCACGAAGTCCACGAACCGCGCCCGATAAGCCTGTGTACACCGATGCTCGCAACCCACAGAGAGCCTTCCCGGTCTTCAAAGACGTATCTGGCCCAATCTGTCGGCAAACCATCCTGGATAGCAAAATGCTGCCATTGATCCCCGACCATGCAGCTTATTCCTTCATCTGTCGGTACCCACAATCGTCCCCCCCGGTCGGTAGTGAGAACTCCTCTTGAGGAAATAGTGGGTAATTTGGAGCTCAGATCCTGGAATCTGTCTGATCCCGGGAAGAGGCAATAGAGTTTTAGTTCACTATGAATCCAGATTCTTCCGGATTGATCAACCGCCATTGAATCAACCGTCTCAGGTGATTCAGGCAATGCGGGCAGACTGCCGACAACGCCGAAATCGTTGATGCGAATGATATTGTTCCTTGTCGATACAAGGATAGAGCTTGATGATCCCGGAAGAGATGCGATGGAGCTTATCTGGCCTTCGGGAAGGCCGGTGAATCGCTTGAATCGGTTATCGTGGCGGAAGAATAGCCCGCTATTATGGGCAACCCAGACAACACCACTGCCGTCGCGTATGATCGCGCGGCAGAAGCCGGCCGGAAGCTCATCTGATTCCTTCCCAATGGTTTTAAATTCGGGACCGTTTTTGACAGCCAGTCCCTGAGGAGTGCAGACCCATAAATCGCCTTCCGGTGTTGCGAGAAGATCGCTTATCCAGGTAGAAGGCAATCCTTCATCCAAACCAAATCCGGAAAATTTGTTCCCATCATAGCGGTAGAGTCCATCCTCGGTGCCAACCCATAAAAAGCCTGTGGAGTCCTGCACAATGCGCCGTACGGCGAGATTGCCGAGCCCGGAGTGAGTGTCGTAGCTTTGAAAAGGGAAAAGGGAACGGGGAAGTCCAGAGGGACGATCGAGAATAGGAGGCAATGGAGACGCGCCGGCATTTTTATCGGATCCTGAGCTCGACATCGGCAATAGAATAATTGAAGATGTCAGAATGCTCAGGGCAATCCTATGGCATAGTTTTGGGGAGAATGAGCGGAGAAATAGGTGTATGGCTCCAACGATGGTATTGCACAAGGCTCTTCTTAAGGGCCGCATCAAACGCTCCACTCCGGACACGCCTATGGACTTTACCCAGTTCTTTTCGGCTCATGTCCGACGACACATGAGCGGATAGAATGGGTTTGTTCATCTTTTTACGGATGTCTTAAAAGCGAGACAGTTGCGGGCTTTCCAGGGATATTCTTCTGAGATGGTTTTCTTATTGAAAAAGAAGATTTTATGGGTTTTGACCATGGCCGGTCCGGTTGGCAGGTTTTGGATCCGTTTCCGCCGAAGCCGGGGCGCCGCTAACGCCGTGAGATGTGATCGAGTCTAAGATCCCTGTTAGAAGTCCTCGCTTCAGGACATGGCTGACAATGCGGGTATTTTCGTTCTGGCTGCAAGGAATGATCCCGGGAAAGAGGTCCCCAATTCTCTGTCCTCGGCATGGATTAAGCGTAAAAGGCGCAAGAGCGCTTACGCAATTCCGGAGACTTTATCGTTCGGATCCAAAATTTTTGAAAACAGCCTGATAATTCGCGAGACCGAATTATCTGGTTTTCCCGAGTCCGCGTCCGACCATGAGTTCGAGGTCTTCCTGAAGCGACTGGAGGTCCTCTTCGTGCTCCACTTCCTGTTCAAGGATGGTAAGCGCAATATTGTATGTCACCATATCCTTGTCTTTTGTGGCATCCATGAGATTTTTGTATGTGGTGATGGCGCATTGTTCGCCGGCAATATTTTGAGCAAGCAGCACCGCCACATAAGGATCTTCAGGCGCATCGTAGGCGCACGGGCTCAAATCGTACCAATCCCGTGGATTGGTGACAGGCGTGCCTCCGAGTTGTACGATGCGGTTTGCCAGCAACACCGCATGATTCAGCTCTTCCGTTGCGTGCAGATTGAGTTCAGCGGCGACGGCGTCTTTCATGGGGCCTTTAATGACTTTTGCTCCGAGCCAGTACTGATAGTAGGCAAACCACTCGCTGGCAAATGCGGCGTTTAAGAGCTGAAGCAATTCCTCTACATCCATCCCGACTATCTCGCGTCCTCTTGTGCCCATAAGCTCCTCTCAATTCAATTGCTGCTTTTGTTTCGAAGTTAACCATAAGGCTTATCATTCTTTTAACAGCCGCACGGCTTAATATATCATTCGCTGCATGACTCCGAAATGGAACATTTATGCTTTCGCTGCGAGAAAAATCGGGATCGTCCCCTATCGTTTTCGACCCCGATCATGATCCAGGCCTTGATAACCATGGCTCGATCGACGATTGCGAAGTATGAATTTCACTGAGACAGTGCTTCCCATTTCTCCTTGTGCATGTTCGGGGATTGTCCTATAAGTTATAGGCTCGGCTCCACAGGATGAAGCAGAATCTGTAAACGAGGCCGAAGGAGAATCGCGATCATGCACCACTTCCATTACCAGGGTGATGAGCTTTGCTGTGAAAACATCCCTCTCAGAAAAATTGCCGGGCAGGTGGGAACCCCCTGTTATGTTTATAGCTGCGCAACGCTGAAGCACCACTTTGCGGTTTTTGACGGCGCATTCCACGGAATGCCTCATTTGATATGCTATTCGGTAAAAGCAAACGGCAATATCGCCATACTGGGTCTTTTCGCGGCGCTTGGAGGAGGCGCCGATATAGTTTCGGGCGGTGAGCTTTTCAGAGCGCGCCGCGCGGGGATTTCTGCCGATCGGATTGTCTATTCCGGCGTGGGAAAAACTCAGGCGGAGATCGATTACGCTCTTCGCGAAAATATCCTGATGTTCAATATAGAGTCCACTCAGGAACTGGAAGCAATAAGCCGCCGCGCAGCAGTTCTGGGTTTGAAGGCGAGAATCGCGCTTCGCGTAAATCCGGACGTCGATCCTAAAACCCACCCCTATATCTCCACCGGACTCAAGAAGAACAAATTTGGGATTGATATCGAGCAAGCCATACAGGCTTACGAGCATGCAAGAGATCTCAAGAGCATTGAAGTGGTCGGCATTGATTGCCATATCGGGAGTCAGCTGACCGAAATCTCGCCGTTCATCGAAGCCCTGGAACGATTGAAGCTGCTGGCAAGCCGTCTGGAGCAGATGGGAATCCGCATCCAGTATGTAGATCTCGGCGGCGGGCTTGGAATTCCCTACCGCGAGGAAGAACCGCCTCATCCGCGCGAATATGCAAAAGCCATCATCGAGCGGCTGAAGGATTTGCCCTTTAAGCTGATCCTGGAACCCGGCCGAGTCATTGTGGGAAACGCAGGCTTGCTTTTGACGGAGGTCCTTTACATCAAGAAGACGCCGAGCAAGGAATTTATCATTGTGGATGCCGGTATGAACGATCTGGTCCGACCCAGCCTATACGGTTCTTATCACGAAATTGAGCCCGTGCTCAAAAACCAACGGGAACCCCGAGTGGTGGATGTCGTGGGCCCGATCTGTGAGTCTTCGGATTTTATTGCACGTGACCGCAGTCTGCCGATGATGCAGCAGGGAGAGATACTCGCCGTCATGAGTGCCGGCGCCTATGGGTTTTCGATGGCATCCAACTACAATTCGAGAAACCGCGCGGCCGAGGTGTTGGTTGACGGAGACCGGTTTCACGTGATTCGAAAACGTGAATCATGGGAGGATCTGATTCGCGGGGAAACGATGCCGGAGTTCATTAAAGGAGCGGCTGGCCAATGAATCAGAACAAGCAGCAGCGTATGCATTTTTTCAAGATGACCGGCGCAGGCAACGACTTCATCTTGATTGATAACAGACAAAAGATTGTGGACTCGGATCACTGTCAGACCTTTGTTCGCCATGCGTGCCGGCATAAGCTTTCCGTCGGCGCGGACGGCATGATACTGATCGAAAATGATCCTGAGGTGGATTTCAAATGGCGGTTTTTCAATGCCGACGGCAGCGAGGCGGAGATGTGCGGAAACGGCGCCCGCTGCGCCGCACGATTTGTCCATTTGACGGGAATTGTCAAAAAGAACCGGATGTCTTTTCGCACTCTGGCCGGCATAATCAGCGCCGAGCTGCTGGGCAGCCGGATTAAAGTGCAGATGACGGCTCCCCACAGTTTTCAAACGGATCTGAATCTCGAAGCCGAAGGCCGGAGTTTTGCCCTTGATTTCATCAATACGGGCGTTCCTCACGCTGTCTGCTTTGCCGGAGATGAGAGTGAACTGGAACGAACGGATGTCCTGCGCTGGGGGCATGCGCTCCGATTTCATCCCCATTTTCAGCCTGCCGGTACAAACGTAAATTTTGTTTATGTGCAGGATTCTCACCACATAATTGTCAGAACATATGAACGCGGCGTCGAGGGAGAGACTCTCGCCTGCGGCACCGGCTGCATTGCCTCAAGCCTGATCAGCGCAGCCCGACACCGTGCGGCGCCTCCCGTTAATGTATTAACAAGGGGTGGTGAAACGCTGACGATCTACTTTGAAATGTCCGGCGGAAAGCAAACCCTTGCCGATGCAAGGTTTGCGGAGGTCTATCTTGAGGGGGAGGCCAGAGTTGCTTATGAAGCGGACCTCTGGACTGAAACACTCCAATAGGAAAAAGCCGTTGGCTGCAAGAATTCAAGACTTACGCCAGATGAGGGGCCAGATGTTCGAGTAGAGCATCCTTCGATATTGCTCCCACGAGAGTTTCCACCGGCTGTCCATTCTTAAATAAAATCATCGTTGGAATACTCCGGATATTGAATCGCTCCGCCGTCGTCGGATTGTGGTCCACATTGATTTTTACCAGCTTGATATGCCCGGCCCTGTCGCGGGCCACGTCATCCAGAACAGGCGCGGTTATGCGGCAGGGAGCGCACCATTCAGCCCAGAAATCAACGAGAACGGGAATAGAGGTTTCCAGCTCTTTGCGAAAGCTGATGTCCGATCCGGTGATGATCCATGGCAAAGCGCTCTTGCATTTGCCGCAGACCGGCATCTGGTCGGCTGCCGGATTTCCAAGGCGATTGCTGGCGCCACATTGGGAACACATGACAAGGGATTCTTCCATAGGCCATCCTCTCCATTCGCTACATACCCCGCAACAATAGCAGGCATGTAATTACAATTTAATCCTTGAGCAGATTCCTTGCAAGGAACAGCACATTGGCAGGGCGTTCTGCAAGCCGTCTCATGAAATAGGGATACCAGCGCCGCCCGTATGGGATATAAATGCGAACATTGTAGCCTTCCTGTACCAGCTTCAATTGAAGGTCACGGCGGATCCCGTAGAGCATCTGGAACTCAAAACGGCCGCTGGAAATATTTTGCCGGTGCGCGTATTCCCTGGCGGCTTCAATCATCCGTTCGTCATGCGTGGCAATCGCATGATAGGATTTGCTGCTTAAAAGCATCTTCATGAGATTTACGAAATTGTCGTCGACTTCCTTTTTCTTCCGAAAAGCAACGCTTTCCGGCTCCAGATAGGCGCCTTTCACCAGTCTGATGCTGATGCCCCGCTCCAGCAACCGGCGCATGTCCTGCTCGCTGCGATAGAGATAGGATTGGATTACGGCCCCTGTATTCCCCAGCTTCTCATAGGCATCCTCGACAATATCGAGCGTGTTTTGGGTGTATGGGCTGTCCTCCATATCTACGCGGACAAAGATGCCTTTTCCCAGAGCGCATTCAGCAATTTGAAGGAGATTCCGGCGGCTGAGTTCCGGATCGAGAGTGAGCCCAAGCTGAGTTAGTTTGACCGAGATGTTGCAGCGCATCTGTTCCGCAAAGATCCTGTCCAGAATCCCGGCAATTTCCCGGCACGCATTCGCCGCGTCCTCTTTGGTCAGAGTGTTCTCCCCCAGCAAATCCAGCGTGCCGGTCATGTTCTGCTGATTAACCCGCTGCACGGCTTTGACGGCGTCATCCAGGCTTTCTCCGGCGACAAAACGCAAAGCAGCCTTGCGAAGAATCCCGAATTTCATGGCAAAATTCTTGAAACCTTCCTGTTTGGCCAGAAAGAGGAAGATGGCCCGCATAGGGGATAGCCTCCACCGCTGCCGCCATTGTATCAGAAGCAGTCGGCAGTGGGCAGTGGGCAGTCGGCAGTGGGTAGTCGGCAGTTGCTAAGATCAACTATCGGCTATCCACTACCCACTATCCACTACCCACTATCCACTGTCCACTATCCACTGCCGACTGCCGACTGCCGACTAACGACTGCAGTGTTGACTGCCGACCGGCAACTGACTAATATCGATTCGAAATGATTGTTCCACTTTTCCCACTGCCCAATGTTGTGCTTTTTCCCAAAACGCCGATGCCTCTCTACATTTTTGAAGAGAGATATCGGATTATGGTTAAGGAAGCCATTGCCGGAAACAGAGAATTGGTTATAGCGCTTTTGCGGGGTAATGCGGAGACCGGCCACACAAATGTTTCCGCAGTACACGATATCGCCTGCCTCGGCAAAATCGAAACATATGAAGAGCTGAAGGACGGCAAGTACAATATTGTGGTCATTGGCATGCATCGCGTTCGCATTGTGCGTGAAATACAGCATTCTCCCTACCGGTTGGTTGAAGTTGAAAAGCTCGAAGAAAAGGTATCCGATGAACGCTCAAACGAGGTTATAGACCGCCAAAATCACCTGGGAAGCCTTTTTGCCAGATTCACCGAATTGGCAACTGGAGTAAAACAGCAGGCTTGGGAACTAATGCCCCAGCTGGATTTCGAATCTCTGGTCAATATGGTGGCTATGACTCTGAACCTTGCAATTGAACAGAAGCAGGAACTGCTGGAAATCGACGAGACGGCCCAACGATGCGAAATGCTGATACCTGTTCTGCAGCAACAGCTTGATACGCTGATACTCGTGCGCAGGTTTGAACACATCAAGCCGGAGAATCCTCACTTAAATTAGCCGGAAGGAAATGAAAAGCCACTGCCGGAGACTGCCTTCCTTTAAAAGAGTTGCCAGACTCATCGTGCAGCATGAGGTATTGGGAAAAACGACAACCAAAAAGATCCAGCGGTGTTTATATGCCGGCTGTCATAAATGGGACTGAATCAACCGCGGATGGATGGAGCTATTCGCGGCGAATGGACCGGGCAAAGCAATGCAGAATTTAACTGGGAATTCGCGTGTAGCATTAATATCCGGAGGAGTTCGGGGCATTGGAAGAGCGATTGCCTTAACCCTTGCCCGCGAGGGTTGGGTGATTGCGGCGTGCTATCGGAAGAGCGAAAAGGAAGCCGAGATTCTGCGATCCGAACTGCAATCCTGCGAAGCGCAATCCCGGATCCTGCGTGCGGATGTTTCGGATCCCTCTGCCGCGGAAGATCTTGTGCAGCGCATCGAGAGAGAATGCGGCCGCATTGATGCACTCATCAACTGCATCGGCGCCTATCACCGGATACCTCTGATGCAGGAAAGCGTAGAAGGCTGGCATAGGATGTTTGACAACAACCTCCATCCTGTTTTCTATTTATGCCGGGCCGCGGCTCCCGGCATGATACAGAGAGGATGGGGAAGAATTATCAATTTCAGCATGGTAAACGCCGACCAGAATGCGGGACAGCCGTTCGTGACTGCGCACTATATCGCGAAGATCGGAGTCGCCGTTCTGACGCGCTCTTTGGCGAAGGTCCTTGCTCCGCACGGCATTACTGCCAATTCCATTTCGCCCGGTTTCATAGAGACCGGCAGCGTGCCGCCGGAGGAGCTATTGCCGTCGTTTCAGAGCATTCCCGCCGGCTATCCGGGCAGCCCGGATGACGTGGTGACCGCTGTATGCTACCTTCTGTCCGACGAAGCCCACTATGTGAACGGTGCAAATATACAGATAAGCGGCGGCTGGGGAGTGTAGCCGGCGCAGTGCATCCAACAGATCCTTCCGCAAAATGCTGATTCGCCTTGAAAACTGCGTTGCCAATCGCTGGAATAGCCTTCCGGCGGAGGTAAGGCAGACGATCTCATGTCCGCGTCATTTCGCGCAGGATGGCAAGATGCTGGATGTCGTTCGTGCCTTCGTAAATGCGCGTGACGCGTGCATCACGGTAGAGACGCTCAACCGGGAAGTCGTTGGTGTAGCCGTAGCCGCCAAGTGTCTGGATCGCTTCGGAACAGACCCATTCCGCGGATTCCGAAGCCACCAGCTTGGCCATGCAGGCTTCCTTAAGACATGGCTTGCGGGCGTCCCGTAGCTGGGCGGAATGCAGAATAAGCTGCCGGGCTGCCTCAATGCGAGTAGCCATTGCCGCCAGGCGGAATCCAACCGCCTGGTGCTCGATGATGGGTTTGCCGAAGGTGACGCGCTCGCGGGCGTAGTTGAAGGCAACCTCGAATGCCGCCTGCGCGATGCCAACCGCCTGTGCAGCGATGCCGATTCGACCTTCCTCCAGGTTGGCAAGAGCGATGCTGTAACCCTCACCCTCTTTGCCCAGGCGGAATGCGGCCGGTACGCGCAGATTCTCAAGCACGATCTGGCAAGTGTCCGAGGCATGCTGGCCCAGTTTCGATTCTACCCGCCCGACGATATAGCCGGGAGAATCCACCGGAACGATGAAGCCGGTTATGCCATGGCTGCCCGCTGCGAGATCGGTTTTCGCGAAGATCAGCGCGACGTCGGCATTCTTCCCCGTTGTAATGAACTGCTTGGTGCCGGAGAGCACATAATGGTCTCCATCACGGCGTGCTCGTGTCGTCATCGCGCCGATGTCAGAGCCGCCCTGCGGCTCGGTCAGGCAGAATGCCGAGAGCATCGTGCCCTGCGCCATCGGACGCAAAAAGCGTTCCTTCTGATCGGCAGTGCCGAACACGGCAATGGGCATGCACCCGACCGAATTGTGGCCGCTCATGATTGTCGCGCAGGCGGCATCGCCTGCGGCAATTTCCTCCAGTGCGACCGCGAGTGATACGACATCGGCGCCAACACCACCCCATTCGACCGGCACGGTCATTCCGAGAAATCCCAACCGCCCCATTTCCGTCAGCGCGTCACGAGGGAAAATCTTGTTCCGATCCCAGTCGGCGGAATTAGGTTTAAGGTGCCGGCGTGCAAACTGCCGGGCAGTTTCTCGGATCATGGATTGTTGTTCGCTGAGAATCATGAACACACCATCAGGACGAGCAGACATCATTTCAGCTTGAGTGCCGCAATCCTTGCATATTCCTCATCGGTTGCGCAACAGGGAACACAGCATCATTTGCGAACTGCACGCGAGGCAAGTCCTGAAGCAACAAGATATATCGGCTTCAAGGCTTGAATCTTTATTTCAGACGACCGATCGGCTACCGCAAGAGGGAGATGAGGTCGGAAAAAAGTCCGAACGCGGTCTGATCGACCGATGGATTATTCTCCACAATAGCCAGTTCGCGCATGGTGTCCGTATTTATGATCAGAATGTTGCTCAGCCCGCGGATCGCGGCCAAAGGATCGAAAACCTCCAGTTCCTGCAGTTCAACCTTCCCGATGACCCTGCCGCCCTGGCGATAGGCCCTCGCTACCAGCCGGAGACGACGTTCGCGGCGTATGGCGGCCCGGACAATACGGCCTGTTTCTTCGGTTATGCTGCTTCGTTCGATATCCTTTGGTTTAACACGTCCTCCCATCATGGCCTGTATCAGAATAGACAGCTTGGCGGCTGAATCCCATCCGTCGAGATCCAGGCTGGGATCCGCTTCTGCAATGCCCGCATCCCTTGCATAATCCAGCGCGGCTTCAAATGGGGTCCCCTGTTCCATCTGAGTGAGGATGTGGTTGGTCGTGCTGTTGAGAATTCCCCGCAGGGAACGGATGCGCGTTGCCGGAAGCGTCTGGCGAAGCATATTAAAAACCGGGGCGCCATCCATGACAGTTCCTTCATAAAGGAACCGGACTCCGCGCAGGCGGGCTAAACCGGTAAGCTGGCGGAAATGGGTTGCTACAGGGCCCTTGTTGGTTGTGATGACGTGAAGGCCTGCCCCGAGCGCTTCCCGGATGTAGGTCGCGGCGGGTTCTCCACTAAGATCGAGTACGCTCATTTCGAAGAGAACATCGGCGCCGCATTGGCGAATGAAATCGGTGGGCGAGCTGCAGGCCGGGCCGTTGTGGAAATTGTCTATGTTGGAATGGCGCTTCCATGAGCTCAGAATTTTCTTAACCGGCAAGCCCTGGGAATCGATTGCCGTTCCGTGGCTTTTCGTCGCGATGCCGGTAACCTTCCATTCGATGCCATATTCCTTCAGAAGCCATTTCCGGCGGTCGATCAGCAGCCTGGCGAAAGCCCGGCCTACATGTCCGAAACCGATAAAGGCGAAATTGATCTGTCGAGATTCCTGTTCCATCGGTCATCCGTATTTGTCTTCAATAACGCGCGCTTGATTGCCGAATCTGCACGATGCATCCGGCGGGCCAGATATTACATCTTTGGACCGGCGCCCTGCAACAGAGGCTATAGCGGAATGTGATCGATTTTCCCCGATCCTGATCCCGAGGCTGGGCGCCGTCCTGGATATGCGCCGGTATCGGCCGAGATGATTTTTACACCGATGAACAGATCGTCTCAAACCGGCAGACCTTTGGCTTTCACGGATTTCCGATTCGGGCCGGGCTTATGGTTCAAGGACGTGCGTGCCGGCAGTTCCGAGCGTGAGGATAAGCACTCCGGATTCCGCCGCGATAATCGGTTGATCATCGAGGCGAAAACGGCTGCCGGCTTCTATAGACGGCGAGAGAATCTCCACCCGCGTATCGGGACGTGTATTCATGAATCCGCCGCTCAGACCTCTCAATGAGGCGGTTACGGGTTTTGAGCTCTTCAGGGAGTGTGAATGAATCCGGAGTTCCAGACCGGAGACCAATAATAGTGCAGGGAACGACTGCTTCCTGTCGCGCACGACCGCATATTCGCTAATATGCATCAGAGGACCTGCAGTGACTCGAGTATCGTGATTGCCGAGGCTGACCCAGTCCGATGTCCCGATACGGAAGGAATTATTACCAACCGGCTCCATTTTCATCTGCGCTTCGCCGGGCTTGCGGGGAGTCAGAACGCTGCAGAACCTCCTGGATCCTGTCCATTCAATAATCACGCCTTCGGAGATTTGACTTAAACATGAAAAAGGCGAATGAGTTGTCCCGGACACTTTTGACAGGCTACCCGGAACTCCCATCGGGTGGGATGCTTCCAGAATGACACGATCCGGCCACAGGTTCGGCGGATTAAAAGCAGCAGATGTCCAGCGCGATACCTGAGAAACACCAGTCGCCAGTTTCCCCCTTCCGTGCAGATGCCATTGAACCGCAGTTGCATTGTCGCTGACGAATACATCGTCGAGCAGGAGAAAGTACGCGGGATGATCCTTCTCCGGACGGGCCATGACGATATCCCGTTTTACCTGGCCGTAATCATAGGTTTTGTCTGCCAGACCGCGGACATAATCAAATACGGGCTGATTCAGCAGTGATGTTTCGATCCCCGTGCACTTGGTTGCCGCCTGATCTTCTCCATTGAGCGTGATGGAATTTGAGGCAGCTGTTCGAGTGGATCCGTGATAGGCGGGATGCTTCGTGCCCGGGAAGCCGGGACCATTGAGAAGCAGGCTCCGGCAAGCATACATGTCAAAAGTCAGGATATCCCTGTGCGCGGCATAATTGGATCGCGTCATATTCAGCGCAAGGTATGCCGAATCCGGATCTTCTCCCGTACGAAGCACCGCCATCTGACCTTCGCCGAGAATGGCACATGGTGATTTAAGCGAAGCCGGGCGAAGCTCTTGCGTGTATTGAAACAGGATATAGGGATTTTTATAAAACATCATTGCCGGCTGGATCGCCGGCAGGATCCATTTTAACCAACCGCTTGCGTGGTATCGGCCATGAGTCCAATAACGATCGTAGGCAGCCATACATTGGCGTCCTGCATCGACGGGAACATGATTGGCTGTTTTCAGGAAAAATGCACTGAGACAGGAGGATTGATCCAGGCTGGTGTTTCCAAATAAGGGCAATGTCCCGACGGGAGACAGCATCTGCAAAGTCGCGCTGAGATATTTCCTGAAGGAAACATGAGAGAAATAATCCGCACGCCCCGCATTCTTTAATCCATAAAAGAAGTTTACTGCTGAATCCATAGCGGCACTGCCCGGCCCCGGTCCGGATCGATGAAGACCGCCGACCAGCTGGCCTTCAAGCGTTTTGTCGATAACTTCACGGGCAGCCGTAATATAGGGTTCATAGCTTAAAGCAAGCCCTGTCATTCCCAGCCCTGCCGAGATCACGCTGCTGCCGGGCATATTTGAGCTCCATCCGCGGGACGCTCCGAAAAGAGGCATCGCATATTGGATAAGGTCTCTTTCAATCTGCTCCTGCCGCTCGGCCTTTAAATCAGGACGGATAAGATCATAGGCGAATGCATAAGCCTGGCAGGAATATCCCAGGTCTTCCATCGACTGCGCCGGCGCTTCGACCATAAAATCGCTTAAAAGGGCATCGGCCTTTGCGGCCTGCGATACACGACCGGTGGCGGCATATCGCATGGCTGAATGTAATGCAATCAGGCTGCGATCGCGCGGATTGTGGAGTTGCCGGGAAGCGATCCACGCAAAGAGGATGATGCAGCTAAAAAGCAATCCGACCAGAAACAGGCTCCATCGGAACGGATCTCCCGTCTGGCGGCGCCGGCGCAGAAGCACAAAACCCAGCCCAATAAGAAATATCATTACAGCCAATGAAATCAGCCGGGAGGAAACGGATGGAGGAATGATGTAGCCGATCCAGGGCAGTGCTGTCGCCCAGAGAGCAATCAGACGATTCATCCTGTCCCAGCCGGACCATGGATTGCTTTCCAGGCGCGTCCGGAAAGAATGAAGGTCTGCCGTATTCAAAAACAGCGTGGGTCGACTCGAATCGGCGTCCGGTTTGAAGCCGAATGATCCAACCCATGGATGGAGGCGAGGACGATTGAAGAGTCCCTCTGTTTCCGCTATCGGAAAGCTTTTATCGAGAAGAAATGTTCCGACAACATTTCCGCCTTCTATATAATCCAGCCTCCTGGCGTATCGATGCCCGCCTGAATCAACCGGATCCGACATCCATATTTCAAATCCCGTTGACGGGCCGGGCACATACTGCAGAGAACTGGATCCATCCGGTTTGATGAGAGGGATCAGCCAGGCCGCAGAGGACTTATCTTTTGGTATTACCGACACTTTTCTCGGGAAATAGTCGACAACATTGAAGACAAATGTCGCTGCCCATCCGTTCTGAAGCTTTCCCGTGACATGAATCTCGTTGGCGATGGCTTCTATGCCAAAAGCCGGATCGCGAACGCCTCTTTCCAGGATTCCCAGCAATGCCTCATAGAGCTGATAAAAGTCGAGCCGGGCCATGTAGGGAGCACTCTCCGGCTTAAGATCGGCTGTAATTTCAGGAGACGCAATCCAGGCTTCCTTGCCGGAAAAGACGTATCGCAGGTTGCGTGACGGATCATCCTGGGAAAAATCCGCTGCCCAACGGTCTGAAGCACGAACATATCTGGCTTTGTAGGGTATCTCCTCGCCAGTCGCTTTGAGGATAAACCGGCCTTCCAGCATGTAGCCACCGGCGAGATTCCTTGGGGATTCTCCGATGGAATTCAAAAGGCGCTGTCGAAGCTGTGCGGGAATGGGATTCGATGTGTCTTCGCTGAAAGCGAAAATGCATGCCGCTGTGATCACAATCGGGAGAATAATGAATTGTCTCATCGGCCACATGTTTATCTATTCGACGTAATTAGTGTACTGCGTCACAGATCTCTTTGCCGGTAATCCCTGCAGGAAGCTGATCAGCCCCGGCTATTTTCCTTGATTTTCACCTAATCTTCACCTATTTTATGGTCATGATCTTAGTCGGGACAAGCGGGTTCCAATACCGTGATTGGGTGCCGGTGCTCTACCCCAGGGATCTCGATCCCGGTTCGTGGTTGAGCTATTACAGCCGTCAGTTTGGCTGTTGTGAGCTTGGTTTCACATGCTACCGAATCCCGGAAGTGTTGACAATTCAAGATATTATCGAAGGAACTCGAGGCATTATGCCCCTGGTATTCCGTACCCCTTCCCGGCTCTCGGAAGGGCACTCGGACAATGCCGAACTGGCTCGCCGGTTCGCCGCGGCCTTGTGGCCTCTGAAGGATACAGGGCAGCTGGCCGGGGTGCTGGCGCAGTTCCCTCCGAAGTTCGAGTTTATCCGGGATAACTTCGACCGGTTATGTATGCTTCGGGATTCCCTGGAAGGCATTCCGCTGATAGCGGAGTTCGGTTGTCCAGACTGGCTGTCGCCGAGAGCGGCAAAGCATCTGGCTGCGGCGCATATTGCTCTGGCTTGTGTCGATGGCGGAGCTGCTTTGAAAGAAAAGACTTTCTTTTGCGCGACGGCCGAACTGGCATATGTCCGTTTCCAGGGACGGAATCAGTCCATGTGGCTCAAAGGTGACGGGTCGGCTCAACATGACTACCTTTACAGCCGGGCTGAGCTGGCATCCGTAATCCCGGAGATCCGCCGTCTGGAACAGGAGAGTGAGCGGGTATTGGTCTTCATGAACAATCCCTGGCGAGGCCAAGCCGTCATCAACGCCCGCATGCTGATTGACGATTTACGATTGACGATTGACGATTGTAATCCAACGCTTCAATCGTCAATCGTAAACCGTAAATCGTAAATTGAATCATGGACCGCGAAATTATCTACATGACGGTTACGGCGTTTCCCGTTGCGGTAGAGCGGGTCATTCATCCGGAACTGCGCGGCCGGCCGGTGGTCGTGGCGCCTTTTGGAGCGGCTCGTTCCGTCGTCACGGCATTGTCTTCAGAAGCCTGGAAGGCGGGGATTCGCAAAGGGATGCCCCTTGCAAAGGCGATGCGTTATTGCAGGAATGCAATCGTGTTGCCGCCGAACGAGCCGCTGTATCTTCGGGCTTCCCGGGCGATTTTCAAAGTCCTGGAGAATTTTTCTCCTGTACTTGAACCCTCAGGGCATGGTCATGCGTACCTGGACATCACGGGCACCGGCCGGCTTTTCGGCCCGCCGCGGGATACGGCATGGAAAGCGCAGAAAGAAATCCGCCGGCAGCTTCGTCTGGATGCTTCGCTCGGCATTGCTTCCAATAAAATGGTGAGCAGGATCGCGTCTGAAGTAATCCGGCCCGCCGGATTGCAGGATGTTCCTCATGGGAGTGAATCCGCTTTCCTGTCGCCGTTGCCGGTGCGCCTGCTCCCCGGCGTAGGCCTCCAGACGGAAAGGCAGTTTGACGATCTCAACATCCGTATTATTCACGATATTGCGGCGATGCGGGTGGATCTCCTGACTCTGGCCTTCGGCCGTTTCGGATTCGTGCTTCACCAGCGCGCGCTTGGGATCGATCGCACGCCCGTTTATCCGATACGCGCGGTTCCGGCGCTGGAGCAGGGGAGCATTCTTTCTGAGGACAGCAACGATTATGAAATTCTGAAAGGCATACTGTTTGATCTATGCGAAAACGCCGGGAAACAGTTGCGGGAGAAAACGCAATGCGCGGGACGGGTGGAATTGCGTATCCGTTACGCTGATTACCGGGAGGAAGGGCACAGACTGCAGATGAAGCCTCCTGTGCGGTCGTCGGCAGTCCTTTATGCACGCACGCTGCCGTTGCTGGATTTGATTCTGAAGCGTCGCACGCGCGTCCGTTCTATGAATCTGTGCTTGACGGAGCTTTCCCATGGCTCAGTGCAACTGGAATTATTTGCCGACCCCAAACCTGACCGCCATTTGAAGCTGGAGCATGCTCTCGACACCTTGCGTAAACGTTACGGCGAGTCAGTTATCAGTCGGCAGTCGGCGGTCGGCAGTCGGCAGTATAGCCCGATCTGTCGCACTGCCGGTTAACGACGCCGACTATGTTTACTTAAACAGTCGCCCCACTGTGCGCTCACTGTGGGACACACTTGACACTGTGGGTGTTTTCGTTCTGAGGCAGGGATGCAGGGAAAGAGGTTCCGCTTCAAGCAGGCATGCTGTGAATTATGTGGGTAGCGGCTTCAGCCGCGACAAGTTTATGCAAACAGGGGGGCAGGCATAAGTAATTCTAAAATATAGGATCAACTGCGCGTCACGGCTGAAGCCGCGACCCACATGAGTAAGTACACCCACAGTGTCAAGTGTGGGTAAAAGTGAGCACTATGTGGGACAGGCCGAAGCCGCGGCTTCCAGCCGTGGTGATCAGTCGGCAGTATGCCCCGATCTGTCGCACTGCCGACTGCCGACTAACGACTAACGACTAACGACTAACGACTAACGACTAACGACTAACGACTATGTTCACCCACCTGCACGTTCATTCGAACTACTCGTTCTGCCGCGGTGCCAGCAGAATAGAAGCGCTGGTTGATGCGGCTTTGGCCAGGGGCATGTCCGCTCTGGCCTTGACCGATATCAACGGCGTGTATGGGTTGATCTGGTTCCTGCAGTATGCAGCCGAGCGTGGCTTACGACCGATCGTGGGTTCCGAACTGCGCTCGGGAAAGGAGCGGGCAACGCTTCTGGCGCGCGATCGCGATGGCTATGAGACTCTCTGCCGCATCATCTCCCGGTGTCGGCTTGAACCGGATTTCTGTTTGAGCAGGACGCTTAGGGAGGATCGTGAGAAACTGATAGTGCTTAGCGATCAAATCCCATTGCTGAGTGCTCTTGGCCGACGGAACGGGACATCGGATATTTATGTGGAATTGAACGATCCCAAAGCGGAACCTCCTTTGCTGCAGTTCTCGCGCGCCAGTGGAATCCCGGTAGTGGCAACCAATGATGTTTATTTTGTCGATTCGTCCGATTTCCCGATGCATCGGCTGTTGCGTGCCATCGATTTAAACACGTCTTTATCGCGGATTCCTTCGGGAGAGCTGGTGAGCGAAGATCATTGGCTGAAGCCGGAAGATGTGATGGCGCGCCGGTATCCGCATCTCGTGCAGGCGCTGGAGAACACTCAGCGAATTGCGGACGAGTGTTCCGCCCCGGCTGTCGGCAAACCCGTGTTCCCTTCGTTCGATCTCCCCGGTGGGGAGGATGCTTTCGAATATCTCAGGGAGGAGTGCTATCGCGGTGCTGAGCAGCGCTATGGCGAACTCTCCGATTCGGTGTTGAAGCGTCTGGAGCATGAACTGAGGATCATCAAGGACAAAGGCTTTGCGGCTTATTTTCTGATTGTACGGGATATTGTCCGGCAGTCGGAGCGCACATGCGGCCGGGGGTCTGCGGCTGCAAGTCTGGTTTCGTATTGCCTCGGGATCACGCATGTGGAGCCGATTACGCACAATCTGTTTTTTGAGCGCTTTCTCAACGAAGGTCGAACGGACCCGCCCGACATCGATATCGATTTCCCGTGGGATGAACGCGACGCTGTTTTCGATTACGTTTTTAGCAAGTACGGCGCCGTCCGGGCTGCCATGATCTCCAATCATGTGGGATTTCGCGCGCGAGCGGCTGTGAGGGAAGTCGCGAAAGTATATGGTCTGCCGGAACAGGAGATCAAGGCCGTCACGCAACGTATGGGGTACTACTGGTCGGTTCGAAACCTGGAAGATTCTATCAATCACCATCCCGTATACAAGGATATGGAATTGAAGGATCCCTGGCCGGAAATTATCCGCCTGGCGATGAAACTCGACGGTTATCCGCGTCATATGTCGGTGCATTGCGGGGGGGTTGTCATTGTTCCCGACAGAATTGATCGGTACGTCCCGGTTGAACCTGCTCCCAAAGGCGTTCCGATTATCCAGTGGGAAAAGGATCAGGCGGAAGATGCCGGCCTGATAAAAATCGATCTCTTGGGGAACCGGTCTCTTGCCGTCATCCGGGATGCGCTGGCGGCCGTCAGGGAAAATTACGGGAAAGCGATCGACTACGCACGGTGGGATCCTACAACGGATGCCCGAACCCAGGACCTTATCCGCAGAGGTGACACCATCGGCGTATTCTATGTGGAATCCCCCTCGATGCGGCAGCTGCAGCAGAAGTGCCAAACGGGAGACTTTGATCATCTGGTGATCCACAGTTCGATCATACGTCCTGCGGCAAACAAATATATCCGCGAATATGTGCGACGGCTGCGCGGAGGTTCCTGCAAGTCTCTGCATCCTATTCTGGATGAGGTGTTGGGTGAAACCTACGGGATCATGGTGTATCAGGAGGATGTTTCCCGCATTGCCATGGCAATGGCAGGATTCAACGCCTCAGATGCGGACCTGTTGCGGAAGATTCTTTCGAAGAAACGCTCAGGCAGGAAGCTGGAGGATTATAAGGAGATGTTCTATGCAGGAGCTGAGGAGCGGAGTGTTTCGCGGGAGGTTATTGACCAGGTCTGGGAAATGATCATGAGTTTTTCGGGATACTCGTTCTGCAAGCCGCACTCCGCTTCCTATGCTCTGGTATCCTACAAGTCCTGTTATTTACGCGCTCATTATCCCGCCGAGTTTATGGCGGCTGTGCTTACGAATCAGGGCGGTTATTATTCGTCTTTTGCGTATGTCTCGGAAGCGCGCCGGATGGGGCTGCGGGTACTTCTGCCGGATGTAAACGGGAGCCGCAAAGCCTACTGGGGCAAAGATAAGACAATCCGCGTCGGATTGATGCAGTTGAAAGGCTTGCATGAAGCGGCGCTGGAAGCGATTCTGGACGCGCGGCAGAAAAAACCATTCTCATCGCTTGAAGATTTTCTCTGCCGCGTGGAAATAGATCCGGCGGATGTGAAGATCCTAATCAAGGCTGGAGCGATGGACTGCATTTCCGGCGGTGCTACGCGTCCGGAAATGATCTGGAAAGTGCTGTCGTGGAATGAAATACGTTCGGCTCGCCGGCCGGTTATGCGCTCGCTTTTTCAGGAAATGCCGTCGGTGATCCCGCCGAGGGTGCCTCAGTATAGCGCCCGCACGGTTCTGGAGCATGAACTGGAAACGCTGGATTTTCTGATCAGCCGGCATCCGTTGTCGCTGTATACCCAACAACTCTCGAATCTCAGCTATGTCAGAGGTTCGTCTCTTCCAAAGTACGTCGGAAAGAGAGTAACGACTGTGGGTTGGTGGGTCACAGGAAAGCTCATTGCAACAAAAGACGACGAGCCGATGGAGTTCATCAGTTTCGAAGACACCAGCGCTATATACGAAACAGTCTTCTTCCCGGAAGCCTATGCCCGCTTCTGTCACATTTTGAATCGCTCCCGTCCTTATGTGCTGACCGGCGTCGTCCAGGAAGAATTCGGCGCCGTCACCCTGACCGTCGATTCCGTCCGCTTCCTCTAATAATTATGGTGACAGGCCGCCTGCTGATGGCCGGCATACACCCTTCTGAAATGACGCGGGCTCTGCTATTGCTTTTCTTTTCCTGCGATCGCTTTTTTGTATTTCTCCGTGGGCCCGGTCGCGAGGTACCAGATCGGCCTTTCGATCTTCCTGAAATAAATCGGAGCATGCTTCAGTCCCGCAGGGATGAAAATGGCGCAGCTTTTTGTAATTATGTGTTTTTCGCCGCCAAGCCATAACTCGACTTCACCGCACAGATCATTCGGATCCTCGGGATTTGTGCCGAGAAATACCAGGTATTCATCAAACTCATGATCGTGCTCCTCTGCCGGACTGCCCTTGCCTGTGATCTTTTTCCACCATGCAGCCATGAAATAATAGGCTCCGGGCACTACCTCCTCGTCGACATAAATGGGAAATTTCACACACTCTTCCCGGCGTTTCGCCTCTTCAGGTGTTTCCGGCGGGCCGAATCCTTCTTTGGGTCTGTCGATGATATTCTTCGCGTATTTTGATTCAGACATAAAATCATTCTCCTGTTGCGGATCATTGAGAATTCCATGGAAACCGTGATAGATGGGAGCCTGACCATGTTTGTTCCTTCCGCTCCCCGTCGCGCTAATTTCTAATCTGAATGCAATCTGGAGCATATTGTGAGGGATTTGGCAGTTAATTGCAAAACAGAGTTTGAAAGGTCTCCGTTCTGATTCAAGATGTCGTGGTGCCGGCGCTGTCTCTCCCGGCATCAAAGGATGCGTCATGCCCGCAGATTCAATAAGACTATGGATGGAACCGCAAAAATTATAGAATCCCTCCTGCGATGTATGATTACCTGTCTTTAATTCTAGGTGTTGGATGTGCTGCTGCCGGCGGTGAGCTTTTTGTTCGTGGTGCAGTCGGTCTTGCCCGATGGGCAAGGATATCGCCGGGTATCATTGGTGCAACCGTTGCCGCATTTGCGACTTCAAGCCCCGAGCTTTCGGTTGCCGTCAATGCCGCAATTGCCGGCAAACCGCAAATATCCCTCGGCGATGCCCTAGGCAGCAATGTGGTAAACGTCGCTCTGATCCTTGGGATTGCTCTTCTCTTTTCCGGAGTTCAGAGCTCCCGCGGCAGTGTGAAAAGAGATTTTCGCGTTGCCATGCTTGCACCGGTCATTATAGGCATTCTGTTTTTCGATGGAAAGCTCTCAAGGCTCGACGGGATTGTAATGCTGGGCATGTTTGTCTTCTGGCTTACGGCCGTTGTCGTTGAGGCAGCGAGACAGCGGAAAGCAACCGCGAAAGCAGCAGCACGGGCAAGCGGTTGGAAGGCGGCGTTGTCCTGCATTTTCGGGCTCGCCTTTCTGGTTGCGGCTGGGAATCTCATCGTTACCGGCGCGAGAGGTATTGCCGTTTCGTTCGGCATCAGCGAATTCATTATCGGAGAAACGGTCGTCGCGATAGGGACCTCTATGCCCGAACTCGCGACCACTATCATTGCACGGCTGCGCGGGCATGACGAAGTCGGGCTCGGAACGATCCTCGGGAGCAACATATTCAATGGCCTGTTTATTATTCCCGTGGCGGCTGTCATTTGCCCTATTAAGGTCGGCTTAAGCGAAGTAACGATAGCGCTGCTTTTCGGGCTGTTGGCAATTGTATTCACCTGTCCCGATAAGGAAAATTTCATCCGACGAAGTCGGGGAGTGATTTTGCTGGCAATTTATGCGGCATACCTTCTTGCCGTCATCCTGTACCACCGGGCATAACCGTTCTTTAATGGTTTGTACCGGCAGGCAGGGATCCGGCGTTGCCGGACTTAAACTGGAATTGCCGCAGCCATCTACTTTGTTCCAATTCGCTGCAGTTCGGCCCGGCTTAAAACGATTCTTGCCGATGCCAGTTTCCTGTAATATTTCTTGATCTTCTCGGCATCTCCTCCCGCGACTGCCTTTATCAGATCTCCCTCCAATTCTGCGACTTCCAGGAGCTTGTAATAGTCGAGGGATTCCTTGAAATGTGCCAGCACAATGAGTCCGGTGAGTATCGGGTGATTATTGGTGACATTGGCATCTTTGAATCGGACGCCATGTTCCAGCTCCACCTCGAGCCCTGCGCGGAAATCATCCAAAGCGATCTTCGTTTTCGAGGTATTAACCAGAGGCAGGATGGTTTTTGCTTCTCTGGGAAGCACCTGAGCCTTCTTGAGTTTTGTCCAATCCCTGATTTTGAGTTCCCTGCATACCCGTTTCACTTCATCAGCAGTGACATATTGAGGCATTTTCATATTCTTTCTCCGGTTCACAACCTAAGATTCAGATGGTCGCGCATCCGAGTTCGCGACTTATATTCTTTTACTCCGTCCTGCTGCTAAAGACAACCGGAGAACGGCTGCTGGATTGGCAAATGTTGTTTATGCCTCTATAGCGTACGGCAGCGGGCGCCTGCAGGCAAATTCGGAAGTGGCGCCGGATTTCATATGCGGTTAACATATGTAAATAACGGAGGCCACGAGTCAAAAAATGAATAATAGGATGAGATGGTATTGTAATCCCCTTCTGTTAGCCGGCGTTCTTGGCCTGGGTGCTTACGGCGGAAGACTCTGTTTCCCTGAAGAGCCTGTGCAGAAGGCTCAGAAAGGGCTTCATCCCTATGAAGCGTATGAAGCATCGGAACGATGCGCTCTGTGTCATAAGCAGATATCGCTCCAATATCAACAATCGGCCATGGCGAAGGCGCAGGTGCTGCCATGGGACCAGGCCGAATACTTCCAGCTTGCGGTCCCCCATACGAAGATTGAAGCGAAGGTTGCTCCCGTCGAAGCGGGATGCATTAATTGTCATGCGCCGCAGGCCTTTCTGGCGGGAGATATCCCGCCACCGAAAGCGGGGGCAGCCGATCCAAAAGCGGATGGAGTTTCATGCGACATGTGTCATTCCATTATCGGATTTGAAGGTGATGTTCCGGTCAACGGCAACTTTGCCGTAAAACCGGGCAAGGTCAAATTCGGTTCAAGAAAAGATGCAAAGGCCGTAGGGCATGAAACCCAGTACTCATCGTTTTTTAAAGGCTCCAAGCTGTGCGGAACATGCCACGATGAGACCAGCCCGTACGGCGCCTGGGTCAAAGAAACCTATCGGGAATGGAGCCGGACTCCCTATGCGGCGGCCAACGTATATTGTTTGAGCTGTCACGTTCCTCCGGCGCCCGGAAAGGCGGCAGTAACAGGAATCGAGCGTACGGATGTTGCACAACACATTTTCCAGGGAGCTTATTCGCAGGCCATGCTGAATGGAGCGGCGACGCTCTATATCTATCCTCTCAGCAAGGAAATTCGTGCGGGAAAGCCTTTTGATATTTCAGTGGTGATCACCAATAGCCGTGCCGGTCATCGGATCCCAACCGGATCTACCGAGGAAAGACAGCTTTGGCTGCGGCTGGAAGTGCGGGACGCCAACGGTAAAATCCACCATATCCCGGCAGGTATTGCTCCCGGAGATACTCCGGAAAACAGCTATAGCGTCACCGTGAATAAGCCGGCCTACAGAGACCTTGGAACCATGATGGGCATCAAGGACTTCAAAGGAATTGCCAGAGATTCTCTCCCGGAAGGCGACCGATTGTTCAGAAAGGTTTTCCTGAATCCCAACGGTGAGGAAACGATCGCTCAATGGTATACGGTTAACTCGGAAGCATTTGACAACAGATTGAAACCGCTGGAAGCCGTCACTGAACAATATGTGTGGAATGTACCCGGCGATATAGCGAAAGGAAACGCCACAATTACGGCAACGCTCAATTATCGGAGGCTTCCTCAATCAGTCGCCGACCTGGTGAATATCGGGAAGGTTCCGATTCTTCATGTCGCCGCGGATCAGGCTGTCGTGGAGGTGAAATAGCCGCTGTTGAAAACAACGCTGCTTCCGCGGATTTTCCTGCAATCCATTTTGGGGAAATGGGCCCTGACGCATTAGCTGCTGCCAAACCGAATGCCTTGTGCTAACGGAAGCTCCTTGGACCAGTTGATGGTGTTGGTTTGCCTGCGCATATATGCCTTCCAGGCATCGGAGCCCGATTCGCGTCCGCCGCCGGTTTCTTTCTCGCCGCCGAATGCTCCGCCGATTTCGGCGCCCGATGTTCCGATATTGACATTGGCGATACCGCAGTCGGAGCCTCGCGGCGACAGGAACTCTTCAGCTTTGCGCAGACTCCCCGTGAATATGGCGCTGGAAAGCCCCTGCGGTACATCGTTATGGAGTGTCAGTGCATCCTCGAAATCTTCATATTCGAGAATGTAGAGGATTGGAGCGAACGTCTCGCTCTTGACAACATCAGTCTGGAGCGGCATCCGCACGATAGTGGGCTCGACAAATTGCGCTCCAAGTTCCGGGAGGCGCCGTCCGCCGAAGAGAACCTGACCCCCATCTTCCTTTGCCCGTTCGATTGCTCTGAACATGTTATCCACCGCATCCGGAGTGATGAGAGGCCCCATCAATACACCCTGCTCCAGTGGATCCCCGATCTTTACCTGGCGATATGCTTCCACCAGTCTGCGGACCAGATCCTGCGCAATGCTTTTATGTACAATGATGCGCCGGGTTGAAGTACAGCGCTGGCCGGCCGTGCCGACCGCTCCAAACAGGATCGCCCGTGCTGCAAGATCGAGGTCGGCGTCTTCCGCAACAATGATCGCATTGTTGCCGCCAAGCTCAAGAATGGTGCGGCCGAATCGACGGGCAACGGTTTCGGACACATGCCTGCCGATGAGCGTAGAGCCGGTAAAGGATATCAAAGCAAAACGAGGATCATTCAGCATGCTTTCCCCAATACTGCTGCCGGGACCGATAATCAGATTCAGGATCCCGCTGAGATTGTGGTCGCTCATGACTCGATTGGCTATATGCTGCACCGCGATCGCGCATAAGGGTGCAGGCCCTGCCGGTTTCCATACGACAGGATCCCCGCATACTGCCGCGATCGAGCTATTCCAGGACCAGACGGCAACCGGGAAGTTGAATGCCGTAATTACGCCGATAACACCCAATGGATGCCATTGCTCCATCATGCGGTGCGCAGAGCGCTCCGAAGCCATCGTCAGTCCATAGAGCTGCCGTGACTGTCCAACCGCAAAATCGCAAATATCGATCATCTCCTGGACTTCGCCATGTCCTTCTGCCCGGATCTTGCCCATCTCGAGGCTGACCAGATCGCCCAGAGGCTCCTTCATTTCCCTTAAAGCATTCCCGAGATCGCGGACCAGGCTGCCTCGTCTGGGCGCCGGAACCATCTGCCATGTAACAAAAGCGCGCGCGGCTTCAGCAACGATCCGTTCATAAGCTTCCGGTCCTGCCTGGATTACGCGTGCCAGAACCTCACCGGTCGCCGGATTACGGGAGGTAATTTCGCCGCCCTGCGGATCAGCAATCCAGCCGTCAGGCCCGAAGCAGGCTCCCGGGTTCACATCCTTAATGAAAAGCTTTTTCAGCAGACCAGTTGATTTTGAAGCCATCATCATGGGATCCTCCTGCATTAACAGCAGAATTCAGGAGACGGAAGTCAGACGCCGGAGTGAATCGTCTCCACGAGAGCCGTTAAAAACGCAATTTGTCAGAGATAAGAAAACAAATACGTTGCGTTATGTGATTTACTATAGCATGCACTGCCAATTGAATTCGATTCAAGGAGGGAATTATGAAGGGAATGCTTTTAGCGATTCTAATCTCCGCCATCGTGGTTTTCGCGGGATTTGCGCAAAAGAAGTTCCAGTCGGACGTGTTTAAGACCTCGGGCGGCGAATTAAAAATTACTTTTATAGGCCACGGCACGCTGATGCTGAACTATGCAGGGAAAGTGATCCACGCCGATCCTGTATCGATGTACGCGGACTATGCAACCCTTCCCAAAGCGGATCTGATCCTGATTACCCATGAGCATGGTGATCATCTGGACATGAAGGCGATTCAAGCCGTCAGTACGGCTAACACGGCAATTGTTGTCAATCCCGCCTCCGCCAAAACTGTTGTCAACGGCATTGTAATGAAAAACGGCGATACGAAGACCGTCTCGAACGTCAGCATCGAGGCTGTTCCTGCATATAACCTGGGAAAACCGTTCCATCCTAAGGGAAACGGCAACGGATACATTTTGACTTTGGGCGATATGCGGGTTTATATCGCGGGAGATACCGAAAATGTTCCGGAAATCAAAGCCTTGAAGAATATAGATGTAGCCTTTCTGCCGATGAACCAGCCGTACACCATGACGCCTGAACAGGTGGCCGATGTTGCAAAAGCCATAAGACCGAAAATTCTATACCCCTATCATTTCAGTGACACCGTCACCGGCAAGGTTGTGGATCTTCTGAAGGATGAAAAGGGAATTGAAGTCCGCATCCGCGATTTGCAGTAATAGCGCCAGAGAGGGCAGAAACGGCGGATGCTTCGAGCGTCTATTCGGGTGCGGGTGCAACGAGCGCGGCGCCGGAATGCGGCAATGCATCATTTTTCCACCGGGCTTAATCGACTTCCGGTCTCGGCATTAAGTAGTTAATACACATGGCGGAGGATTTATGAGGGACTTCATTCCATCAGGGCTATGTCTGACACTGGTGCTTTTCCTGGCATGTTCACAGGAGTCGTGCATGAAATCATCACATAAAGAGAATATCAAGACCACAAGCGAAGCCGTTGCCGCGCCGTCCTGGATGGCGGCGGCGACAGCGAAGCTGGAAAGAGAACTCGCTGCGAAATACGGTGAATCCCAGAAGAGCCGCATCCAGCGTGGATTGAAACAGCTTTCCGAGTCCTGGCGGAATTCCGATGGGGATCAGGCATTCTTTGAAGAGTTCGTTGCCGGGAATTTTGCAGGAGATACTGCGTCGCTGGATACTATGTTCAGCCGCTTCCAGTATCTTTTCGAACAGGCTTTCGGCCATATGTATGAAATCAGCCGCGAGTTCCGCCAGCAGACGGATCTTGATTCCGGTCCGGTGCAGCCCTTCGACGAAATATTTGCAGCCTATGATCCATCGGCGCATTTAATGGATGACTTTTTTAATAACAAGCTGGCGTTTGTCGTCCTGCTGAACTTCCCATTGACCACGCTGGATCAAAAGCTTTCCGAGGGAGATAAATGGACTCGCCGTCAATGGGCTGAAACGCGGCTAGCCGAATATTTTTCCAAAAGAATTCCTGCTGAAGTGAACCTGGCCATTTCGAAAGCCGCCGCGGAATCGGAACAATATATTTCCGAATATAACATCTGGGCGCATCACCTGATCGATGATAAGGGGACCCGCCTCTTTCCCCCCGGGCTTCGCCTGCTGTCGCACTGGAATCTGCGCGACCAGATCAAGGCGGACTACCAGGATTCTCAGAACGGATTCGCCAGGCAGCGGATAATTGAAAAGGTCATGGAGCGCATCGTCACTCAGACTATTCCTGCATCCGTCATCAATAATCCGCAACTGGACTGGAATCCCTATGCGAATGAAGTCAAGCCTGTAGCGGAAAAGGATTCCGATTTCGTGCCGGGAGTGCGTGAGGCTGCGAATACACCGGAACCGAATACACGCTACCGGCACCTGCTGGAAACGTACCGGGCATCGAAACTCGCCGATCCGTACTCGCCGAATGCCCCGACGCTGATCGCGCGGCGTTTCGAAGAAGACAGGCAAATACCGGAAGAACGTGTGCAGAAAATGTTTGAGCAGGTGCTTGCTTCGCCTCTGGTCCCGCAAGTGGCGGCACTGATACAAAGACGGCTGGGACGGCCGCTCGAATCTTTCGACATCTGGTATAACGGATTCAAGCCGAATATGAAGTACACCCAGATAGAACTGGATTCCCTCGTCGCCGGAAGATTTCCGACCGCAAAGGCCTATGAAAAGGCCATTCCTTCGCTGCTGGAGAAACTGGGTTTCTCACCCGACCGGGCGGCTTTCGCCGCCGCAAACATAGTGGTGGATCCGGCGCGCGGTTCCGGGCACGCAATGGGAGCAGCCATGCGCCAGGCGAAGGCGCATCTGCGTACGCGGGTCGGAAAAGAGGGGATGAACTACAAGGGATTCAACATTGCGGTCCATGAAATGGGGCATAATGTGGAACAGACCTTTTCGCTGAATGCCATCGATTATTATTCGCTGAACGGCGTGCCGAACACTGCGTTTACGGAGGCGTTGGCCTTCGTGTTTCAGGGACGCGATCTGGAGTTGCTGGGATTGCAGCCGCGCGACGCACAGGCAGACGCGCTCAAGGCTTTGAATGATTTCTGGGCAACCTTTGAGATCTGTGGAGTCAGTCTGGTTGATATGCGCGTCTGGCATTGGCTCTATGATCACCCTCAAACCACACCCGAACAGCTGCGCGATGCGGTCCTGCAGATTTCCAGGGATATTTGGAATCAATACTACGCTCCGGTTTTCCATAAAAAGGATGTTGTCCTGTTGGGCGTTTATTCTCATATGATCCACTCGTTCCTCTATCTGCCCGATTACCCTCTCGGACATATGATTGCTTTCCAGCTGGAGGAGCATATGAAAAAGGCAGGAAGGATCGGTCCTGAATTCGAACGAGTCTCCCGCCAGGGCCGCATTGCTCCGGATCTTTGGATGAGAAACGCCACCGGTTCGCCTGTGGGCCCGGAAGCTCTTCTTACAGCTGCCGAACGAGCGTTAAACCTTGTTAGGAATTGATGCGCAAAAATTGAGGACGTTCTACTCGTTTCTTGTCGGATGAATCAGCAACGAATGTGAAAAGGAGCCTATATGGAATCGGACTCGGGAAACGGAGTGAAGGCGCACGGATACAAGACGATTGTTTATATCATTTGCATGGTTGCCGCCTTGGGCGGACTGCTGTTCGGCCTGGATCAGGGATTCATCGCCAATTCGCTTGATACTCTAACACAGCATTATAAATTTGAGGTCCATGACAAGGAGAGCTACTCCGCGATCCTGGCTACGGGAGGAATTTTCGGCGCCCTGCTCTCGGGACTTTTCGCAAGGTTCCTTGGCCGGAAAAGAAGCCTGGTTCTCGCAGGCTTTATCTTTACAGCGGCCTCTGCACTTTCGGCGCTTCTCCCTCCTCTTCCCATGTTGTCGGTTTGCCGCTTCGCGCTCGGATTCGGAGTCGGAATTGCGTCCTTTATCGTTCCTCTCTACCTTTCTGAAACGGCTCCGGCGGCTATCCGCGGTTCCATGGGTACGCTCTTCCAGTTGATGATTACGATCGGCATCTTCGTGATTTCACTCAGCAACGTATTCATCGCGCGGGTTTTCATCGGTCCGACGACTTCTCTGCCTCTGATGTTCCTGACGATTACGCTTTTTGCCGCGCTGATGTTCGCCGGCAGCTTCATCCTTCCTGAAAGCCCGAGGTGGTTGATGCTGAAAGGCAGAAAGGACCGGGCCGTTGCGGTTCTGCAAAGGACACTGGGTACTCAGGCGGAGATCGACAAGGAAATAGGAGAAATCGAGGAGGCGCTGCACGGTCCGCAGGGCGCCGGATTCGGAATTGTCTTTCGCGGATATTTCTTCAAGGTCTTGCTGGTGGGCGTCTTACTTCAGATGTTTCAGCAACTGGTCGGCATAAACATGATGATCTACTATGCGCCGACCATTTTCGGCTACGCCGGGATGACGGGCCTCATTGCCATGATGACCGTTCCCACCGTCAATATGCTCTTCACCTTTCCTGCGATCCACCTGGTTGAGAAATGGGGGCGCAAAAAGCTGCTCTATGTAGGCGCCATAGCCATGATCATCACGATGCTGGCTGCGGGATTCGCATTCCAATCCATCGGCAGCGTATCCGATCCGTCACTCATTGGAGATGCTCCCAAGACGCTCCTGCTGATTTCGGTCATCATCTACATTTTCGGCTTTGCGGTTTCCTGGGGGCCGGTCGTTTGGCTGGTCTGCTCTGAAATTTTTCCACTCGAAGGGCGGGAAGTCGGCATGACGATTACGACCATGATCAACTGGACATTTGCGGGATTGGTGATGAATTACGCCCTTTCATTCATGAGCCGGTTCGGGAACGCTTCAATCTTCTATGTTTTTGCCGGTTTTTGCGTGATCGCGATCCTGTTTGTCGCCGCATTTGTCCCGGAAACAAAGGGGATAACTCTCGAAAAGCTCGAATTTAATCTTAAAAAAGGGGTTCGGCTTCGGAATCTCGGGAATCGCTGATAGGGTGATTTAATCGCGGATTTTTATGGATCCGCGGATAAATTTTTTCTGAGGAGTGAGGGAATGACTACGCTTGGGCTGAATGCGATAGATTGGCTGATCATCGTTATTTATTTTGCCTTCATCATCGGTCTGGGATTCTATCTAAAGCGCTTCACCAGAACTCAGGACGACTTCTTTCTGGCGGGAAGGAAAAACAGCGCATGGGTCGCCGGGCTGGCCTTCCTGTCTGCAAACCTCGGAGCTCTGGAGCTGCTCGGGATGGCGGGGAACACGTTCAAGTACGGGATGTACGTCGCGCATTTTTACTGGATTGGCGCAATCCCCGCGATGGTCTTCCTTGGCCTTTATATGATGCCTTTCTATTACAGCAGCCGCATTCACTCGGTCCCGGGCTATCTGCGATTGCGGTTCGATGAAAAAACCCGCGTACTGAATGCCATTGCTTTTGCCGTAATGACTCTTCTGGTTTCCGGCATCAACCTGTATGCCATGGCGCTGGTATTGCACACATTCGTCGGATGGAACTGGGACGTCAGCATGTGGTTTTCGGCCATTGCAGTTGCGGCTTATATCACGATGAGCGGATTGTTGTCCGCCATCTTCACGGAAATCATACAATTCTTCCTGATCTGGTTTGGCCTTTTCCTGGTTGCAGTCCTGGGCATCGTGGAAATAGGCAGCATAGACCAGATTTTTGCCCGCATCCCTCCTTCCTTCGCTGCACTCTGGTCGACGGCAGGGGATGCCGGTCAGAATGGAATGGCTGTTACATGGGCGGGAATTGTACTTGGGCTGGGCTTCGTGCTTTCGTTCGGATATTGGACAACCGACTTTCTGGTTGTTCAGCGCGCCTTTTCGGCGCGCGACCTGCGCGCCGCCAGAATGACTCCCATCATTGCGTCGTTCTTTAAAATGGCCGTGCCGTTCCTGGTTATCATGACCGGCCTTGTAGCCCTGATTTTGGCTGGTGATCCAAAAAGCGGGTTCGCGCTTCTAAATGATGGAGGCCAGATCAACTACGATTCGGCTCTCCCCCTGTTGATCCAACGCTACTATCCGGCAGGATTGATGGGGTTGGGAGTTACTGCGCTGCTGGCGGCGTTCATGGCCGGGCAGGCCGGAAACGTGAGCGCATTCAATACAGTGTGGACGTATGATATTTACCGCGCTTTGATCAATCCCAAGGCTTCCGATGAACTGCTGCTATGGATGGGGAGAGTGACAACAATTGTCGGTATTTTCCTCAGCGTCGGGACCGCCTATTGGGCTAAAAGCTTCCCCAGCATCATGGATTACATGCAGGCGATCTTCTCCTGGGTGAATGCACCGTTGTTTGCCACGATGCTGCTGGGAATGTTTGTCGTCTGGATCACGCCGAACGGCGCCTTCTGGGGATTGCTTGCCGGAATGGGATCCTCCTTTTTCCTGTTTCTTGCCGTTAAGTTTCAATGGATTGATCCTACGGCAATAACTCTTTCTTCAACCGCCAGTGATATGGCTGCAAATTTCTGGAGGGCATGGTGGGCCTGGCTGATTTGCTTCGCAATCACGATAGTCATCAGCCTTTTCACCCGAAAGAAGGATAAATCGGAGCTCGTGGGATTGGTAAAGGGACTCACTATCGAAAAGGCGATGCAGGATATTCCGTTTGTTAAAACTCCCGAGTTCTATGGCATCCTCTCCATTGTCGTTTTTATCGTTCTTAACATTTATTTCTGGTAGAGAGGCGTCATGAAATCCATCTGGTACTTTGTCGGCTTGCTTCTAACGGTCATAGGCGCCATCATCACGGCTTCGGCGGTGTATTCATTGTTCAATCCGCCTGATAATCCCAAGATCCTGTCGCATTTGCACCCGGATCTCTGGTGGGGAATTGTCATGCTGGCATTCGGGATCTTTTTTGCAATACGGAACCGCCGTAGCATGGAGTAATAGTGCCGTCCTGGGAGTCTTTGAGTCTTCGTGTCTTTGCGACTACAATGAAGCAACTCTGAGGCTCTAAGACTCTAAGAGATCCATATTGCGCAGAGGGAGGAGTCCCATGATTGTCGGCATACCGAAGGAATGCTGGGGCGATGAACGCCGGGTGGCATTAACACCGGCCGGAGTCCATACGCTGTCGGCAGCAGGCCTCAATATCATTGTTCAATCGGATGCGGGGTTAGGCTGCGGCTTCTCGATGGATTCTTACAGGGAAGCGGGGGGCTCCATCGCCTTTTCTTCGGAAGAGGTTTTCGCCCGATCCGATCTTGTCGTGAAGGTCATGCCTCCAACCATTCAGGAGTGCGGATGGCTCGGCGAAGGGAAGTTTCTATTCAGTGTCGTACACCTGGGCTCCGCCAATCCGGAAATCCACCGCCTTCTGAGGCAGCAAAAAATAATTGCCGTAGGCTTGGAGATCATCGAGGATGACGATCACCTGCTGCCGGTTACCAAGGCCATGAGCGAAATAGCCGGCATGCTGGTGCCGCAGATTGCGGGGCGGTTCCTCGAAACGACACATGGAGGGCGAGGAGTGATGCTCGGCGGCGTCCCGGGAATTCCTGCTTCCCATGTGGTCATTGTCGGCGCCGGCACCGCCGGTGCTGCTGCCGCACATGTATTCAACGGGTTTGGCGCAAGCGTCACCCTGATGGACCATGATCTGAAACGTTTGCGAGCCGTAGACGCCTATCTGCCCAAAACGATCAACACGGCTTTGGCGAATCCATACAATATTGAGCGCTATGTGGTTTCAGCTGATGTTGTTTTGGGAGCTATTCTCGTGCATGGGCAACCCACTCCACACATCATTACGGAAGCCATGGTCCGAAAAATGCGGCCCGGCAGCGTTATCATCGACCTGTCGATCGACCAGGGAGGTTGTGTGGAAACAAGCCGGCCGACCACTCTGTCGGATCCCGTATTCAAGAAGCACGGCGTCATTCATTTCTGCGTCCCGAATGTCCCCTCCTCCGTCGCACGCACGGCGTCGCATGCGTTGAATAATGTGATTGTGCCTTTCGTGGAGGATATTGCGGAAAATGGGGAAGAATCCTTTCAAAACAACCCGGCTCTGCGCCGGGGAGTGTATCTCTTTTTCGGACACTGCACACATCAAGGATTGGCCGGATTGTTGGGCTGCGATTATGGCGACCTCGACCTGCTTTTAAAAACTTCAAGCCATGAGGATTGAGTATGTCGACCTTGATGCCGGGATCAGGAGAAAAGGGGATTTCCAATAGAACCGGCCGGTCCGCGCCATGGCTGGATAAATACCTGAGCAAACGCAGGACAGCGGTTGAGGCGGTCTCGGTGATCCGCAGCGGAGATTGTGTATACATATACCCCGGATGTGCGGAGCCGGAGCAACTGGTTCGAGCAATGGTGGATCGTGCGGAAGAACTCCGGAATGTGAAAGTCATTCACATATTGACCAAAGGCATCGCCGACTATGTTCATCCCGGGATGGGAAAAAGTTTCCGGCATATCGCTCTCTTCTCCGGCGCCAACGTTCGTGAAGCCATCAATGAAGGCCGCGCCGATTTCGTTCCTATCTTCCTCAGCGAAGTGGAATCGCTGTTCAGCAGCGGTGCCATGCCGATCGACGTCGCTCTGATTCATGTCTCGCCTCCGGATGAACACGGCTTTTGCAGTTTCGGCGTGGGAGTGGATACCACCAAAACAGCAGCCGAATGTGCCCGCATCGTCATCGCCCAGGTGAATCCCAAGATGCCGCGTACCCTTGGAGATTCCTTTATACATTTGAACAAGATTCATTGCGTGGTTGAAGTTTCGGGCGACCTGCTTGAATTTCCAATGGGGACGGTTTCGGATGTCGCGATGAAAATCGGCCGCCATATAGCCGATCTGATCGAGGACGAGTCAACTCTGCAGCTGGGCATCGGCGAAATTCCCGATGCGGTCCTGCATTACCTTACCGAAAAAAAGCACCTCGGCATCCATTCCGAAATGGTCAGCGATGGAGTCATTGATCTGATCGAGGGTGGAATTATCACCAATGAAAAGAAAACGCTGCATCCCGGAAAAGTGCTGGCCGGGTTTGTGCTCGGGACACAACGGCTGTTCGACTTTATCCACAATAATCCGGTTTTTGAGTTCCACCCCAGCCACTATACCAACGATCCCTTCATTATCAGCCAAAACCATAAACAGGTCTCGCTTAATTCGGCAATTGAAGTGGATCTGACCGGGCAGATCTGCGCGGATTCCATCGGATACAGCTTTTACAGCGGCATTGGAGGGCAGGTGGATTTCGTACGCGGCTCGGCCCGCAGCAAAGGGGGGAAGTCCATCATCGCCCTGCCTTCAACCGCGCGCAACGATACGGCCAGCCGAATTGTATCTCACCTGAAAGAAGGGGCCGGTGTCGTGACCTCTCGAGGCGATGTGCACTACGTGGCCACGGAATACGGTGTGGCTTATCTGCACGGCAAAACAGTGCGGGAGCGCTGCCAATCGTTGATCAGGATTGCTCATCCTAAATTTCGGGAAGAACTGGAGAGAAGCGCCCGCGAGCGAAAGCTACATGAATAAAGCGGGTTAAAATAAAACCGCGGATTTTCACGCATAAACAGGGCCGTAAAGGAATCCGATTCCCAGTTTATCCATGAAAATCCGCGGTCCGCAAACCTCTGTCGGCGGACGGTTACCTGAGGTCCTGCTGGGCGCGCTCGATTACACGCTCGATTCCGGCAAGCGAATTCCGGTTGCTCGATCTATAGAGCTGATCCAGATATTTCTTCGCCGAGGATGATGTAGATCCTTTGATTACGTAGGCTTTGGCGAAATTCAGCATGGCCGGCTGCAGCTTGTTCTGCTGCCAGTAGCACAGGCCCAGATGATAGTAAGCCGAGTCGTTTCTTTTGAAATATTTGACTGAGTTTTCAAAGTTTCTTACGGCTTCAGCGTAGCTCTGGTTCTGATAGGCATTCGCTCCCAAGACTGCATAGGCGGTGGCATAGCCTGCATCCGTCGTGTTCTTCCAGTCTTTATCGCTGACTCCCTCGGGCTTTTTTGCCTTCGGCAGAGCGCTAAGGGTTTGCTTCGCGTATTTCACGGCTTGGGCTGTGTTCTGGCTTGCCATATACCTTCTGGTCATGTCGATCAGAATTTCGATATTATTGGGATCCTGTGCCAGAACCTTCTCTCTCCACTGGTTATATTTCGCGTCGTTGCCTATTTTCTGGTAGGCCTGCGCGATTGCCAATGCAAGTGCCGCAGTTGGTTTCTGTGCATATGCTTTCTCGCCGTATGTGGCAAAGCCCCTCATGTTGTTTGTCTCAGCGTAAGCTACAACCAGAGCTTTCTCTGTGAAATCATCGCCGGGAGCAACATCCAGAAACCTGTCTCCGAGCGAGATAATCTCATTCCATCGCTTTGCATCTCTAAACTCAATAATGATCCTCTGATATTCAGCCATTACATGCTCTTTGTAAGAGCTTTTGGGTTTCTCTTTGAGAAAGGCGAAAATCAAGTCGATCTTCTTGCCGACTTCTTTCTCATTCTGGATGGCTGTTAATGCGTTGTACTCCTCTTCTGTCGGTTCCTGTGCCCTTATGATGCTCGGGCTGAGAACCAAAGCTCCAATAAACAGAATGCTAAGGAGTGATTTGGATAAATAAGAAACCGAGTGGGAAGCCATGTCATGATCTCCTTGATGTGAGCGGAATCGCCCTATTTCATCTTCCGCTCTGTAATTCTGGCCCTTTTATATCAAAAGCATTGTTGAAGTACAATAAATGAAATTGCCGGAAATATTGTGGATTGTACCCTCCTTTCGCTATGCTTCAACACATGATAATTAAAGAGATACCATTGGAAGAGATTAGTTTCGAAAACGATGATTTTCGAATCAGCGAAGATCTGGATTCCGCTTCTATCCGCGACTCAATCCGTCATGTTGGGCAGTTGAGTCCCGTTATTCTCCTGGATCAAAAGCCCAAATTGGCTGTTGTTTGTGGGTTCCGTCGCGTTTGTGCATTTAAACAGCTCGGCATCCCACGGTTATATGCCCGAATTCTCTCAGCTGAGGATTATGATGCAGAAAAGGCTTTTATGCTCTCGCTATGGGATAACCTGTCGCACCGGCAGCTGAATCCGCTTGAAAAGGCGCGGGTGCTTTTAAAACTCCGGCGTATGTGCGGGATTCCGGACGAGCGTCTTATAGGCGAATATTTGCCCGTTCTGGGATTGGCGCCCAACGCAAAGGTACTGGATAGCTATCTTCTGCTTAGCAGCATTCACCCGGGCCTTCGGCGGACTCTAATCGATGACAGACTGACTCTGACCAGCCTGGAATTCCTTTCTGAGTTGCCGGCTGACATCCAGGGATGCATGGCTTCTCTAATGGACAAGATCCGATTAAGCGCCAGTTCGCAAAAGAAGCTGCTGAGTCTGTTGGACGAATTGGCTGCCAGAACCGGAAATTCTTTTGATGCGCCCCTTAAGGAGTCACAAATATCGAGGATCCTGGAAGATGCGGGATTGTCTTCTTTTCAGAAAGGAGAGAAAGTGTATGATTTCCTTTATCGCCTTGTATATCCAAGACTTTCGCATACGGCCGACCTCTTTCTGGAGCGAAAGAAGCAGTTGAGAATACCGGGCGTGATCCAGATTAGGGCGCACCCGTTTTTTGAGGATCCCGGCCTGCGAGTCGAATTCGAGGCCTCCGATATCCATCGCTTTCGCCAACTGACTGCGGCTCTTCAGGATGCTGCGCTGTCTCCCGAGGCGGAAGAATTGTTCAATCTTGATTAGTATATGGCGTGCTTCAATGATTCCTTACCGTCCGAAACTTGTTCTCGTTCACCATCAATCCCTGCAGGACCGGTGTACGCAGGAGATGCTGGAAAGGCTGCAGGATATTGAAATCAGAACAATTTGCGATAAAAACATCGACTGCTTTGGCAATGATGCTCTGGTCCTGATGCGTTATCCGGGTAAATTCCTGCGCATTTGCCAGGGATCCGGAGCTGAGATTTGCTGCAATATTTTGATCGTAAGCTACGCGTGGAACTGTCACCTGGAGTGCAGCTATTGCGTGCTGCAATCCTATTTGAGCAGCGGTGCACTCGTTGTCTGTACGAATTTTGAGGATCTGTTGAGGGACATAGCGGATACGCTTAAGCAGTCGCCGGACCGCACATTCAGAATCGGAACCGGTGAGCTGGCCGATTCTCTCGCGCTGGATCACATAACCTGCTTTTCGCAGAAGATAGTGCCTTTCTTTGCCTCCCTCCCAAATGGGATTCTCGAGCTTAAGACAAAGTCCGATCAGGTCTCGAATTTGAGAAATTTGGATCATGGCGGACATACGATCGTATCCTGGTCGATGAATTCCCGGGAAATCTGCTGTACAGAGGAATCGAAGGCTGCCTCTTTCGAAGAACGGTTGGATGCGGCGCGCCGTTGCCAGGAATGGGGCTATCGAATTGGATTTCACTTCGATCCCATCATTTATTATGAAGGATGGGAGACGGGGTACCGGGATGCTATAAGGGATATCTTCAATGTGATCGATCCGGATAATGTGGCATGGATCAGCCTGGGAGCCCTTCGTTTTACGCCTCATTTGCGCGAAATGGCACGCAAGCGCTTCCCGGAATCCAGGGTGCCTTGTGGCGAGTTCGTTCCCGGGCATCATGGGAAGCTGCGCTATTTCCGTCCAATCCGCGAAGAGATGTACCGCAAGATGAGGGCCTGGATCCGTTCGGCGGCGCCCCATGTGTTTGTTTATCTGTGCATGGAAAGCCGTGTAGTCTGGGAGAACAGCTTCGGCGAGGCGCCCCAAAATGCATCCCAGCTTGCCCAAAAAATGAATGACCTGTTCCGCAGCCGTTAACCGCACCTCTAACCCGATTTATTCATAAATAAAGCGGGTTAAGCGCCATAAACTTTAGAAAAGGCATAATTTCTAGAGAATATTTGTCCCCCCTGCGTCGATAAGAGTTGCTGAGACATTTAAAGGCATCTCTCTATCAGAAGAGAGAATTGGAATTAGGGGCTTGGACGCTGATCGTTATGTCCACCGTTAGAAGTTTACAAGAGGATCCGCAGCAGCTTTCTGTCGGTCCGGTTTTTCACCCTGCGCGCATTCTGATTGTTGATGATGAAGCAATTGTGAGAGATGTCCTCGCGCGCAAGCTCGTAAGCCTCGGCCATGCATGCGAAAGCTGTGAAAACGGCATGGAGGCGCTCGAGCTTTTGGCGTCCGGGAAATTTGACCTCGTTCTGGCAGATGTGCTGATATCTGAAATACAGGGGACAACTCTCCTCAAAGAGGCTTTGAGAATCAGCCCGGACATTGCAGTAATTCTGGTAACATCCGTCGTTGACATTGGGGTGGCGGTGGATTCCCTGAAGGACGGCGCCTACGACTTTATAACCAAGCCATTCAGCCTGGAGGAGGTTTCCATCAGTGTTTCGCGGGCACTTGAGAAGCGCCGGTTGCTGCTGGAGAACCAGAATTATCAGCGTACGCTGGTGGAAAGAGTCGCCAGCCGCACGGGTCAGTTAAAAGAGGCGCTGGGAGTACTCGAGCATACCTATCATTCCACCCTTGTTGCCCTAAGCAAAGCATTGGACAGCCGCGATGCCGATTCCGATGGCCATTCGCTCCGAGTCACGGTTTATGCCACGAAGCTGGCCCGCCAGCTTGGTATGAGCGAAGCACAAACAAAAACGATTGAGCGGGGAGTATTGCTGCATGATATCGGGAAAATCGGAATTCCGGATGCATTGTTGAGGAAACGGGAGAAACTGAATCCGAGTGAATGGCAGTTGATGCAGAGGCATCCTGAAATCGGCTACAGGATACTTTCAAGCATTAAATTTTTAAAAGGTGCGGCGCAGTTGGTGCTGCATCATCATGAGCAATTTGACGGAAATGGCTATCCACAAAAATTGAAGGGCTCCGAAATAGACTCCGGAGCACGGGTTTTTGCCATTGCCGATGCATTGGATGACCTTACCTCGGATCGGCCATTCCAATCTGCCATTAGTTTTGAAGCTGCCATCCGGAAAATCGAGAATATGTCCGGAGCTCAGCTGGATCCGGCCTATGTGCAGGAGTTTCTGAAGATTCCGGTCTCAAGCTGGAAGACAACTCGCGAGGAAGTCGCGGCCACCACAAGACGCTCCGACTTTCTGCGCAGGGCATCCGGAAAACAGAAATAGCAGCGATTGAAGGCAGGAATAGCGTATTCCTCCGGCCTTCAGATTTCAGCTCTCTTGCCCGTTGCATTTGATCTCACCTTTTTCACAAGCCAAAATCTCGCCGCAAATAGCAAAGAAGCCACATATTAAAATTCTCTTTGGTCCCCAGAATATTGAGTGCTGAAAGCTGAAGACTGACAGCGCGCGGCCTCCAGGAGCTATCAAAAATTTGGCTGCAGCCCGGAGCCGCGCCTGGGGCGAAAGGGCATTTGTAAAATCGATATGTCATTATTATAAGGAATCATGGATAAGGTCGGCATATATGAATAACAGGCTCCATGTGTTTGAGGATGTGAAGACCACCGCAAAGGATCCGGTTTGCGGCATGCAATTTGCTCCTGAAAAGGCGGCCGGGAAACTGGAATACGCAGGGGAAATATACTATTTCTGCAACAAGTCATGCCTTGAAAAGTTTCGGCTGGATCCGGAAAAATACCTTGCCCCGGAGAAGCCGTCGCCGATGATCACTGCAGCCCGGGCTCCGACAAATGCAGCTGCAGTTCAGTATACATGCCCGATGGATCCGGAGGTTCGCGCGGACAGCCCCGGCGCATGTCCCAAATGCGGCATGGCACTGGAATCTCTGACGATCGAACCGGTACGCAGCACCGGGTATGTCTGCCCAATGCATCCGGAAATTTTCAGCAATGCTCCGGGCATCTGCTCTGCTTGTGGCATGGATTTGGAGCCTCAGGTTTCAGATTTTGGCGAAGAGCAAAGTCCTGAGCTCATTTCGATGAAACGCAGATTCTGGATCTGCCTCCTGCTGACATTGCCCGTGCTTTTGATCGCCATGAGCGAAATGGCATTCAAATACCGACTGGCCGGCGGAGTCTGGATACAGCTCGCTTTATCAACGCCGGTGGTGCTGTGGGGTGGCTGGCAGTTTTTTCAGCGCGGTTGGGCGTCGATTTTAAATCGCAGTCTGAATATGTTTACCCTGATTGCGGTCGGGACAGGTACAGCCTACATTTACAGCGCTTTTGCAGCCATGTTTCCCAACCTGTTGCCGGAGTCCTTTCGCGGCCATCATGGCACACCCGAAGTTTACTTCGAAGCTTCCGCTGTCATCATTACGCTGGTTCTCCTGGGTCAGGTGCTTGAGCTGCGTGCTCGCAGCCGGACAGGCAGTGCCATCCGCGATTTGCTCGGATTAGCTCCCAAAACGGCTCGCGTTGTTGATCAGAACGGAATTGAAAGAGACATTCCACTTGATGCCGTCAAACCGGGAGACAATTTGCGCGTACGGCCGGGCGAGAAGGTACCTGTGGACGGCATGATTCTGGAGGGAGACAGCTCCCTCGACGAATCCATGGTGACGGGCGAGTCCATGCCTGTAGAAAAATCGATAGGGGATAGAGTTACGGGAGGAACCGTAAACGGTAATGGCAGCTTCATTATGAGGGCGGAAAGAGTAGGCAGTGATACTCTCCTGTCACAAATCGTGCGCATGGTTGGCGAGGCCCAGAGAAGCAGAGCTCCCATCCAACGGCTGGCGGACAGGGTATCGTCTTACTTTGTTCCTGCAATAATCCTTTTGTCCATTATCACCTTTGCTGTTTGGGGAATTGCAGGCCCAGAGCCGAAGATGGCTTTTGCGCTGGTTAATGCCGTCGCTGTTCTTATTGTAGCTTGTCCCTGCGCTTTGGGTCTGGCGACACCAATGTCGGTTATGGTGGGCACGGGGAGAGGAGCAAAAGCAGGAATACTGATTAAAAATGCGGAAGCTCTTGAGCTGCTGGAGAAGGTCGATACGCTGGTCGTTGATAAGACAGGTACGCTTACGGAAGGAAAGCCCCGGCTTATATCCGTTGAAGTCGCCGAAGGAAGGTCCAAGTCGGAATTGCTCCGTTTCGCCGCAAGCTTGGAGCAGGGGAGTGAACATGTTCTTGCCGCAGCCATTACATCAGCGGCGGCAGAACGCGGTCTTCGGTTGTCCAAGGTGAGTGAATTCCGTTCCATAACCGGCAAAGGGATTTCAGGCGTTGTGGACGGCCACGCCGTTGCTGTCGGGAATCGTTTTCTTCTCGAAGAACTCGCCATAGATGGAGGAAGCCTGATCCAGCCTGCGGAAAACCTGCGCAGCGAAGGGCAGACGGTAATGTTTGTTTTAATCGACCGCCTTCCTGCCGGATTATTGTGTGTTTCCGATCCTGTCAAGCAATCGGCCGAGGATGCGGTTCAGCACCTTCACCGCCAGGGCATCCGTCTGGTCATGCTGACTGGGGACAGCAAAACCACGGCGGAAATCGTGGCTCGTCGGCTGCGAATCGATGAGGTAGAAGCCGAGGTGTCGCCCGGCAGAAAAGGTGAAGTGATTAAGCAGCTGCAGGCGCAGGGCAGGATTGTGGCTATGGCAGGTGATGGAATTAATGATGCCCCTGCGCTGGCTCAGGCGCACGTAGGCATAGCGATGGGAACCGGCGCCGATGTGGCAATCCAGAGCTCCGATATTACTCTGGTCAAAGGCGACCTGCGCGGAGTTGTGCGGGCACGCAGGCTCAGCCGGAATACCATGCGAAATATACGGGAGAATCTCTTTTTTGCTTTTATCTATAATGCATTGGGAGTGCCTATCGCCGGCGGCCTGCTCTATCCGTTCATCGGGTTGCTGCTGAATCCAATGATAGCCAGCGCTGCCATGACATTCAGTTCGGTTTCGGTAATAACGAATGCCCTTCGTCTGAGGAAACTGGAACTGTGATTCAAGATTCGAAATTCGAGATCAAATGGAACGGAGCTTTTTTGGATTTCGATTCTATTCCTCCAATGCTTCCCGGACATAAACGCTTTGCTACCTCTCGGCACGGCAGAAGTACGGTGTGACCAAGATTTATTCCTCCGCTTCTCGAAAGCTGGGATACACTTTCTCTATGAACCGGACAATCCTTCACGTAGACATGGATGCTTTTTATGCTGCCGTGGAACAGAGGGACCACCCGGAGTTTAAAGGGAAACCGGTTATTGTCGGATCCGATCCGAAGGGCGGCAAAGGTCGCGGAATCGTCGCGACCTGTTCTTATGAAGCCAGAAAGTTCGGGGTCCATTCTGCACAGCCGATATCTCAGGCGTGGAAACTGTGTCCTCAGGGCGTTTATGTCAGGCCCGATATGGAAAAGTACGGCAGGGTATCAAACCAGGTGATGCGAATACTGCTGGAGTTTACGGACATGCTGGAGCAGGTCAGCATAGATGAGGCATTCCTGGATGTAACGGGGAGCGCTGCCCTTTTTGGCTTCGGCGAAGAGATTGCCCGGAAGATAAAGCGCAGAATACTGGAAGAACTGAAACTGACTGCTTCTGTGGGCGTTGCGCAAAACAAATTTATTGCCAAGGTAGCCTCCGATCTCAAAAAGCCGGATGGCCTGGTTGTGGTCGAGCCTGGACGCGAAAAGGAGTTCCTGGACCCTTTGCCCATCGGACGTCTGTGGGGAGTTGGGCCGAAGATGGAAAGTCAGCTGAAAAGAATGGGATTGGAGAGTATTGGGCAACTCGCGAATCTGTCGCATTCCGATATGGTCGCTCGATTAGGGAAAAATGGAGCACACATATGGCAGCTTGCACAGGGATTCGATGATCGCCCTGTTTTGCCGGAAGAGGGTATCAAATCGATCAGCCATGAAATTACTTTCGAGCAGGATACATGTGACTTCGCCCTGCTGGAGGCGACTCTCCTTGAATTGAGCGAAAAGGTCGCTCATCGACTTCGCTCACAGGGAGTCCGGGCTCGGTCTGTCACCATTAAATTTCGAGAAGCCGATTTCTCAACTTATACTCGCCGAATATCGACGCCCAGCTCAGTTAATACTACGGAGGCAATTTACCCGCTGGCGCGGAAACTTCTGAGGTCACTGATCCGCGATGGTGTTCCGGTACGGCTTATCGGCGTAAGTGCCGGAAATCTGGAAGCCGAAACCGGGGGCAGGCAGATGATCCTCCTTGACCAACCTCCTCAAAAAGACCGCAAGCTTGCCGCCGCGCTGGACGATATTTCACAGCGCTTCGGAGACCATGCCGTGATCCGCGCCACCCTGGTGCCCCAAAAAGCAAATAAGGGCCGATTACAATAGATGCCAAAAAATATGTTTGTTGAATTCGCCATGGCGTCTGGCAAATGCGGGAGCGCCTTTTAATGGCTCGATCCTAAGAGCATTCGTGCCTTTGAGTCTTGGTGCACCTGGAAACGCAGATCTATTACAGGATCCAGAGGCTCCAAGCCTTAAAGACTTCATCAAATTGGAGGCCATCTTTTCCCGCGCAACCGATTGGCGCAGATGTTATTATCCATATCTTAACTACGGGAGTAGATTGATGTTTAGGACAATCCTGATCGGATTCTTTCTTCTGCAGGCTGCCGCCGCTTTTGCCGACGACAATGCCTTTTTTGCTGCAAGGCGCGAAGCGCTGATGAAGAAGATGGAAGGTGCAGTCGCGATCCTGCAGGGCGCTCCCGATACCCGATCATATGCCACATTCCGACAGGACAATAATTTTTATTATCTGACCGGGGTTGAGGTGCCCAACGCGCTTCTTCTTTTGGATGCTTCTCGACGTCATTCCATTCTTTTTTTACCGGGTCTGAATGAAGAAGCCGAGCGCTGGGACGGTCCTCGTCTTGTACCGGGCCCTGAAGCACAACGCCGGACCGGTGTAGACGAAGTCCTGGAGTTGTCCCGGTTTGAAACGGAGCTTGAAAAGCGCAAGAATGATCTCAGGATTCTGTATATCCCCTTCTCGCCCCTTGAGACCGCAGCTACCAGCCGGGACAGAGCTCTGCAGCATGATTCAGCGCAACAGAACGATCCATGGGATGGCCGGCCAAGCCGGGAATCAGCATTCGAGAAAAACCTGCAGGCAAAGCTGGGTTCATCGCTAATCATCAGGAATTTATCTCCATTTCTGGATGAAATGAGGCGAGTTAAGGATGCTCAGGAGATTGAAAGACTGCGTGTTGCCGGGCGAATCGCGGCGCTGGGACTCAAAGAGGCTATCCGTTCTGCCGTGCCGGGCATGTTTGAATACCAGCTCGCAGCGCTGGCGGAATTCATCTTTTCCTGGCATGGCGCATCCGGGCCTGCGTTTTATCCGATAGTCGGATCCGGACCCAATTCATGCATTTTTCACTATAGTCAGAACCGGCGGAAGATGATGGAAGGTGAGATTGTGGTAATGGATATCGGCGCTGACTTCCGATACTACCAGTCGGATATTACCCGCACTTTCCCAATATCAGGCAAGTTCAGTGAAGAGCAAGCCAGGTTCTATCGGATTGTTCTTGAAGCTCAAAAAGCGGCTTTGGAAAAAGTGCGCCCGGGCGCCAGTTTTCACGTTCTGAGTAAAGCCGTGGATGATGTGCTGGAACGTTACGGCTATGCCAGGTACATGACACATGGGGTAGGCCACTATGTAGGCATGTCTAATCACGATGTCGGATATCTGGAGGTGTTTGAACCAGGAGCTGTCATCGCCGTTGAGCCCGGCGTGTATCTGCCGGAGAAAAACCTGGGGATTCGCATTGAAGACACCGTCCTTGTAACCAAAGATGGTTACGAAATACTGTCAAATGCCGTGCCGAAGGAAGTTATCGATATTGAGAATCTTATGTCCGAAAAAGGCATCACGGAAGCAATCAGGCAATAAAGAACGAATCCGAATCGTCAATCGTAAATCGTAAATCCAGGGTGCTGACATGGTTCGTATATTCCAAGAAAAAGATAAGAAAAAACTCTTCGACTGTCTGGAGGGCAGAAAGATTCTGGAGTCGAGCGAAATTGCGGGTCCGGTGCGTCAAATTGTGTCTCAGGTCCGAAGGGAAGGGGATCGGGCGCTCCTGAAGTTCACAGAGCAATTCGACAAGGTCAGGCTGAAAGCGCATCAACTGCGTGTGCGTTTTCAAGATTTGAAGGCGGCTGCTAAACGAGCGGATCCGGCCCTGGTGCGGGATCTTGAAAAAGCGATGTTTAACATCTATGCCTACCATAAACGTCAAGTGCAGAAATCCTGGGAATTCAGCAGGCGTGGTGTGGTTTTGGGACAGCGAGTCCTTCCGCTGGATAGTGTCGGGGTCTATGTGCCGGGCGGGCGAGCCGCTTATCCCTCATCGGTTTTAATGAATATTATTCCGGCCAAAATTGCCGGGGTGCCTCGTCTCGTTGTGGTAACGCCTCCGGGGACGTTTCAACAGCACCCCTTGATTGCGGCAGCTTTATATGAACTCAATGCTACCGAGATATACCTGGTCGGGGGGGCGCAAGCCATTGCGGCGCTGGCGTATGGCACAGCGACAATTCCCCGGGTGGACAAGATTGTCGGGCCCGGAAATGCTTATGTTACGGCAGCAAAGCGGGAGGTTTTCGGCCAGGTGGACATCGACATGATTGCGGGGCCCAGCGAGGTGGTTATCCTTGCCAGCGCAGAATCCAATCCCCGCTTTATTGCGGCAGATATGCTTTCACAGGCGGAGCACGATGAAGCCGCCTGCTCGATCTGCTTCACTGATTCAATGCCACATGCCCTGCTGGTACAACGGGAACTGGAGCTTCAGCTCAAATCGCTTCCGAGAAAGGAAATTGCTCGAAAATCTCTGGATAGTTACGGCGCTATAGTAGTAATGGAAAGCTATGTCGAATCCGCTCAATGGATCAACGAAATTGCGCCGGAGCACCTCGAAATATTTTCGAGCATTCCCAAATCGGCAATCAACAGAATCAGGAATGCCGGATCCATTTTTTATGGAGACTATACGCCGGAGGCGGTCGGAGATTACTTTGCGGGCAGCAATCATGTCCTTCCAACCGGAGGAACGGCGCGCTTTTTCTCGCCGCTTGGCGTCTACCATTTCCAGCGCAAGACAGGCATCATAAAGTATACCAGGGAAGAGTTGTCGCGAACCTGGAAGTCCATCGATGCGCTGGCGCGTTCCGAGGGTTTCGATGCGCACGCAAGATCCGTTTCGATCCGGCAGCAATCCAAGAAGTCATCATCGCGTAAGGAAAAGTAGCTGTGAAAAGAACCTCTCCCCTATATGGTGTAAAGTCCCAGGTTATAAAGGTGCCTGCCTACACGCTGCGCGCTTTCGAGGCGGACGTTAAACTCAACCAGAACGAGAATCCCTTCGATTTTCCCGAAGACCTTAAAGACGAGATTTTCCGGCGTTACCGGGAGCGCCAGTGGTCGCGCTATCCGGATTTTGTGCCGGATTCTCTCCGTCAGCAGCTGGCGGATTTTGTCGGCTGGCAAAGGGAAGGCGTGCTGGTTGGCAATGGCTCCAATGAACTTCTTCAATCCACTCTCATGGTTCTGGTAAAGAGCCGGACGCGAGTTGCCATCCCTTCGCCGACTTTTACCGTTTACGGACTGATTTCGACTGTTTTGGGCGCCAGGATTGTCCATATTCCGCTGAATCCGGATATGAGCTATAACGCAAACGATCTCATATCAAAATCGCAGGAATCCGGTGCAAGCGTTATTATCATCAATACGCCGAACAATCCTACAGGATCGGTACTGAGTGAAGATGGACTTGAAGAAATCCTCAAACGGTTTTCCGGTTTCGTCCTATTGGATGAGGCATACTATGAGTTCTGGGGACATAGCGGGCTTCGGGTCCTCAAAGACTATCCGCGGTTGATCATCACAAGAACCTTTTCAAAAGCAATGGGTATGGCCGGCCTGAGAGTTGGATATCTGCTGGCTCATCCAGAGCTGGCGACTCAGATTTCCAAGGCGAAGCTCCCCTATAATGTCAATCAGTTCAGTCTTACCGCCGCCGAAGTCGCATTGGAAAACATTGACCGGTTCCGTCCGCCTATTGAGGCTGTCCTCAAGGAGAGAGACCGCCTCTACAGAGAACTCGCTGGGATTCCCGGAGTGAAGGTTTATCCGTCGGAAGCAAATTTCTTCCTCGTCGAAGTTCCGGTTGTGCCGCGAGTTCTTTTTGATGAGCTGTATGAACGGGGAATCCTTATCCGTGATGTATCGTCGTATCCGATGCTTTCGAAGTGCTTGCGAATAAGTATAGGGACACAAGAAGAAAACGACCGATTATTGTCTGCGCTGCGCGCCAGCCTGACGAAATAGCCGGCAGGCGCCCGAAGCGCGAGAGAATCCAGATGAATGAAAGAAAAGCAGATATAAGCCGAGAAACAAACGAAACCAAAATTGCCATCACCCTGAATCTTGACGGAAACGGGCTGAGCAACGTGAAAACCGGAGTGGAGTTTCTGGATCACATGCTTAACCTTTTTGCGAAGCATGGACTCTTCGATCTGGATATTTCCTGCGAGGGGGATCTGGGGGTTGATGCTCATCATTCTGTCGAGGATATAGGCATATGTCTGGGGCTGGCCTTTGAAAAGGCTCTCGGTGACAAAAAGGGACTGGTTCGGTTCGCGCATTCGTATTTTCCCATGGATGAAACTCTGGCCCGCGTGGTTGCCGATCTCTCAGGCAGACCGTACCTGATTTACAGCGCGAAAATAGAGCGCGAACGCGTCGGCAGCCTGGATGCGGAGCTCATTGAAGAATTCTGGAAAGCCTTTGTCGCTCACGGACGGATCAATCTTCATATAGAGCTGCTATATGGACGCAACACGCACCACATATTTGAAGCCATTTTCAAAGCAGCCGCCCGCGCACTGTGTCTGGCAACCCGTATCGATCCCCGCGTCGAAGGAGTGCCGTCCACCAAGGGAGTAATTTAGATTGGCGGATAACCTTGAAACGGTAATTATCGATTATGGGATGGGCAACCTCCGAAGTGTGGAGAAAGCCCTGGAAGCTGTGGGTGGCAGGCCGGCAATCAGGCAGGATCCGGATGCCATCCGAGCGGCGGAACGATTAATTCTCCCGGGTGTCGGAGCATTTGGCGATGCCATGAATAATCTGCGGCAGAGCGGCCTGGATGAGGCGATTTGCGGCGCCGTGCGCGAAGGGAAACCACTCCTCGGTCTTTGCCTCGGACTGCAATTGCTTTTTACTCAAAGCGAGGAGTTCGGAAGCCATGCCGGTTTGAACCTGATACCCGGAAGGGTTTTGAAATTTAATGAGCCCGGATTGCGTGTCCCTCATGTCGGGTGGAACCAGATCGAAGGCGCGCGCCCGAATCCCCTGCTTATGAGTATTCCGGAGGGGAGCTATTTTTATTTTGTACATTCCTTTTATGTGGAGCCGGAGGATTGCGAGGATGTTCTTTGCTGGACCAGCTATGGCCGCCGCTTTTGTTCCATTGCCTGCAGAAAGAATGTCTGGGGGGCTCAATTCCATCCTGAGAAGAGCCAGGATGTCGGGAAGAGATTGCTGCGTAATTTCTTGTCCATTCAGCAGTAAGCCAGGAGTCAAAGGCAGAGGAAGGGGTAGAGGGGTAAAGGGAATAAGGAACTCATATCGAGATGCAGTTTTCCCCTTTACCCCTCTACCCCTTCCTCTACCCCTCAAACCGGAGTAACGGGTATGTCGCAAGAATTCGAACTGATACCGGCCGTGGACCTGAAGGGAGGCAAGTGTGTGCGGCTGCAGGAAGGCATTGCCTCTCGATCTACCGAGTATAGCAGCGATCCGCTGTCAATGGCGCTTCATTGGGAAGCGCAGGGCGCTGCACGCCTTCATCTGGTAGATCTTGACGGGGCTTTTTCGGGTCGCACGGCACACCTTGAGATTGCGAAATCGATTTTTCGGGCATTGAAAATTCCGGTTCAATTCGGAGGAGGACTTCGAACTCTGGAGCAGATACAGGCAATCCTGGATCTGGGAGCTGAGAGGGCTATCTTAGGGACGGTTGCCGTGGATCATCCCGAAATTGTTGAGGAGGCCGTACACCGCTTCCCTCATTCTGTGGTTGTTGGAATTGATGCGCGCAACGGAAAGGTCGCGCTACGAGGATGGGTTGAGCAGACGGAACTAACCGGTACTGAGTTGGCGCAGCGCATGAAAGACCTTGGGGTTGAGCGGATTATTTATACCGATGTTGCCAGGGATGGAATGCTCAGTGGAGTAAACTACCAGGAGACGGAATCACTCTGCCGCGAAGCGAAGATCAAGGTTATTGCCAGCGGTGGAGTTTCGAGCGTGAAGGACATCCGGGCGCTGTGGGAAAGGCGCGCTTGCGGAATTGAGGGAGTAATCCTCGGGCGATCGCTATATGATCGGAAAATCGATTTTGCCGAATTGCGGGTGAAGATGCTTTCCTGGGAGGGGAGCACACAGGATTCTGCGATCTGAGACTGGAATGTATGCTGGCCAAGAGAATCATACCGTGTTTGGATGTGTGCAACGGACGCGTGGTTAAAGGGACTCACTTTGTCCATTTAAGAGATGCCGGAGATCCGGTTGAAACAGCGGAGCGATACGACAACGAAAAGGCTGATGAACTCGTCTTTTTGGATATCACCGCATCTTCCGACCGCAGAGAGATAGTCGCCAGGATGGTACGGGCGGTTGCCGATCGTATATTCATTCCCTTTACGGTAGGCGGAGGATTGCGCACACTCGAAGACATACAGGCCATTCTCAGAGCAGGTGCCGATAAGGTATCTCTCAACACATCCGCTATCGAGAATCCCACTCTGATTGAGGAAGCCTCCAGGTTTTTCGGATCCCAGTGCATCATCGTCGCCATCGACGCGCGCCGGGTTAAGCCGTGGGACCCGCAAAATCCGCGATGGGAAGTAACTACGCACGGCGGAAGAGTAACGCGGGCGCTCGAAGCCGTAACCTGGGCGAAGGAAGCGGCCGAGCGGGGAGCGGGAGAAATCCTGCTGACCTCCATGGATCGGGACGGAACACAGGCCGGCTATGATAATTTGCTCAACAGCAGAGTGTCCGAAAGAGTTGAGATCCCTGTAATTGCTTCCGGCGGTTGCGGATCACTGCAGCATTTGGCGGATGCTTTCATCGAAGGGAAAGCGAGTGCTGCTCTGGCGGCATCCATTTTTCATTTCGGACATCACACCATTACGGAGGCTAAAAGGTTCCTCAGCGAGCGCGGGATTCCTATGAGGCTGACGGAATAAATCAAAAACATCAACAGCGCATAAGAGAACAGGTTATGAAGAAGATTGAAGAGCTTAAATGGGGGCCGAGCGGATTGATTCCCGCAGTGGTGCAGGACGCGACTACAGGCGAAGTTCTTACAGTGGCATATGTAAACCGGGAGAGCCTGGCGAAGACCCTGGAACTGAAAGAAACTGTTTTTTTCAGCCGGAGCCGGCAGTGCCTCTGGCACAAAGGCGAAACTTCGGGCAATACTCAGACTGTCGTTGGTATCAAGACCGACTGCGATCAGGATGCAATCGTTATGCTCGTCCACCCAAAAGGGCCCGCATGTCACACAGGCGCCCGCTCCTGTTTCTTCGAGGAAGTGGAAGGTATCTAAAACCAAAACGCAAGGATCTTGCATCTTGAAGAATTCTTGCTTTTCATTATTCCCAAAAGTAAGCTCGGGAGAGTATTCACCCGCATTTCTCACAGGGTTTCGTAGCGAGGCGGCGCAGACGGGCATGGATGCAAGGCGCGCGATGGTCGGATTCCGCAGTCGTACTCGACAGTACGTCGAGGAATCCGACCGAGCGCAACGCGGCAGACATGCCCGGATCCGCCGCCGCGCTAGATACTCTGTGAGAAATGCGGATTAAGGAGGATTGCTATGAAGAAGTCTCTTCTGGTGTCCCTTTCCTTTCTGGCTGTTGCCCTGGGAATTTCATGGGCGCAATTCAAAAATATTCCTTTCTCGCCAAAACCGGTCTCCAGAGAAATCATGGAAGCAAACAAAAAGGCGGCTCTGGAATTTTATGACCTGGCAATCAATAAAAAGGATTATGAGGCGGCGTCGAAATATATCGGAGCTGATTACATTCAGCATAATCCGTTGGTCGGTGACGGCAAGGACGGGTTTAAGGCATTCCTTGCGATGCTGAAGAGGGATTTCCCGCAGTCCCATAGCGAAGTAAAGCGCGTTTTCGCAGATGGGGATTATGTCATTATTCACGTGCATTCAATCCGCGTGCCCGGTGCGAGAGGCCGGGCAATTTTCGATTGCTTCCGATTTGACAACGGAAAGGTTGTAGAGCATTGGGATACAATTCAGGATATTCCGGAAAAGTCCGCTAACACGAATGGGATGTTCTAGCCGACAGCTCGTCTCATGGAGCGGGTTGAATCCCTTTGCTGAAAAGTATTTACATGCACCCGGATGTGCGCCTCGTGCATGAGGTGCTGTGGCGAGCCACTATTTGGCTGATATAATCGATTCATTAGGAGCCAATATGCGGGATGTAATGGGAATTGTTTTGGGCGGAGGTCAGGGGCAGCGTTTGTTTCCACTCACCAAATTCCGAAGCAAGCCTGCCGTTCCACTGGGAGGCAAGTATCGCCTGATCGACATCCCGATCAGCAACTGCCTGAACTCGCAGATTAACAGGATTTTTGTTCTGACTCAGTTCAATTCGGCGTCGCTCAACAAACATATAGTTCAGACCTATAAGTTCGACATGTTTAATGGCGGATTCGTGGATATCCTGGCCGCAGAACAGACTCCGGACAATACGAGCTGGTTTGAGGGGACAGCAGACGCTGTTCGAAAGAGCATTAAGCACCTGTTGCCGTACAGAGATGTAAAATATGTCATCATTCTTTCCGGAGACCAGCTCTACCAGATGAATCTTCGCCGGGTAATTGATTTTCACATTAAGAACAATGCAGACATCACTGTGGCTGCTTCTCCGGTTGCTGCCGAGTCGACTTCCGGCTTAGGGATCATGAAGATCCAAAATGATGGACGAATCATCACATTCAGAGAAAAACCGAATCCGGAAGATTTGCCTGAACTGCGCTATGCGGATCGATCAGATGGCCTTGAATATCTGGCCAACATGGGGATTTATGTTTTTCGCAAGCAGTTCCTTGTGGATCTATTGACGGAATCAACGGCAATTGATTTCGGCAAGGAGCTTATTCCCCAGGCAGTCCATAAATATAAACTGTCGGCGTACATATTTGAGGGATATTGGGAAGACATCGGGAATATACGTTCGTTTTATGATGCCAATCTTGCTCTCACGGAAATTACGCCGAAGTTTAACTTCTACGATGCGGAGATGCCCATTTATACCCACCCCAGAAATCTGCCGGGATCGAAACTGAACAACTGCAATGTTCATCAATCGATCATTTCAGAAGGTTGCATCCTTACCGGATCCGATATCAAGCATTCCATTGTCGGTGTTCGAAGCCGGATTGGAAACGGCACGACGATCAAGCATTCGATCATCATGGGGATAGACCGCTTCGAAACCTCTGCGCAACTGGAGGAGAATGCGGCGAATAAGGCGCCGCATATCGGAATTGGAAATCACTGCACGATCATCAATGCTATTATCGATAAGGACGTCCGGATCGGCGACAATGTCTCGATTATCAATGCTCATAACCTGCAGGAAAGAGACGACGAAAACTACTGCATCCGGGACGGAATCATCGTCATTCCGAAAGACGCCTGGATCCGCAGCGGAACGGTGATCTGAGATTAGGATAATGAAGGAACTGCTGGCAGGCGCGCATATGTCCATCGCCGGAGGCATGCACAAAGCCTTCGAACGCGGCAAGCGGGTCCGCTGTAAAACCATTCAGATTTTCCTTAAAAACAGCAATCAGTGGAAAGCGAAGCCTCTGACGGAGGAAGCCAGGATCCTCTTTCAGAAATCGATGAGAGAAAGCGATATCCATCCTGTTCTGGCTCATGCCGGCTATCTGATCAACCTGGCATCGCCGGATCGATCGCTCTATGAGAAGTCTCTCCGCGCATTTGTCGAGGAACTGAGGCGTGCCAATTTCCTGGGAGTCCCTTATCTCGTTCTTCATCCGGGAGCTCATGTCGGGGAAGGAGCCGAGTCGGGCATTGCCCGGGTGGCCAATGCCCTGACTTGTGCGCTGGATCAGGTCGAGCCGCCGGTTATGGTTCTGCTTGAAAATACGGCGGGCCAGGGCAGCAGCCTGGGTTCCCGATTTGAGGAGTTTGCTTCTATTCTTGAACGAATAGGGAACCCGGGCCGGGTCGGTTTTTGCCTGGATACGTGTCACGCTTTTGCGGCAGGGTATGATATTCGCACGGCAGATGGTTATGAAAAGACTATGAGAGAGTTTGACCGTCTCATCGGCATCGAGAAAATACTGGCTTTTCACGTAAATGACAGCAGCAAAGATCTCGGTTGCCGCGTGGATCGCCACTGCCACATCGGCAAAGGATTTCTGGGCCTTCAGGCATTTCGTTTGCTGGTTAACGATGCCCGATTCGCAGCCGTTCCGAAAATCCTCGAAACCCCCAAAGGCAAAGATCTTCAGGAAGATAGACGCAACCTCGCCACGCTTCGGTCTCTGCTTGATTCGAAATTCAGGATTCGAAGTTCGAAACCAAACCGCAGATAAAAGCCTCGTCAATTGGATTTTCGAATTTCGAATCTCGAATTTCGAATCCTGCTGTGCCGATATCCGTACAGGAAGTACACGGCAAGTCCAATGGCAAGCCATAAGCCGAAACGTTCCCATGCTTGTTCAGGCAATCCCTTCATAATAAAAATACAGGCAGCGGCGCTTGAGAGAGACACAGGCCAGACAAAGGGAACCCTGAAAGGCCTCGGGCGATGAGGATCCTTATATCGGAGCACCAGGACTCCTATGGATACCAGTGCGAACGCGAAAAGAGTCCCGATATTTGTCAGATCATATGTTTCGGCGGCATCCCCGATCAGAGCCGCGAGAGCCACAACAATTCCTGTGATGAGCGTTGTGACATAGGGGATGCGATGAACAGGATCGACGCGTGCGGCCCACTTTGGCAAAAGCCCATCGCGCGCCATGGCGAAGAATATGCGCGGCTGGCCGTATTGAAAAACCAATAGAACCGCCGACATCGAAATGGCGGCTCCTAACGCCACAATCCAGCTTACGCGTGCATATCCGGATATTTCCAGTGCGCGCGCCAAAGGATCCGCGACCGCCAGTTCACGGTAGGGAACCATTCCGGTCAACACCGCGCCCACAATGATATAGATGACAGTACAGACAGCGAGTCCGCCGAGAATTCCGATCGGCAGGTTTTTCTGAGGATTACGTGTTTCCTCCGCGGCGGTCGAAATAGCGTCAAACCCGATATAGGCGAAAAATACAATGGCCGCTCCCTGATGGATGCCGGCAAAGCCGTTGGGCATGAATGGGTGGTAATTCTTTGCTTCAAGATGCGTCAATCCCGCCACAATAAAAAGCCCGAGGGCAATCAACTTGATCCCGACCATTACGTTGTTGGCTGTTGCGCTTTCACGTGCGCCGCGCAACAACAGCCAGGTAATAATCATGACGATTCCAAAAGCCGGAAGATTGATCAGAATGGGAACCCCAAACAGCCGAGGTGCTGTCGCCAGGAGATTGTGAATATGGGGATCCGGGCTGAGCAAAGCCGTACGATAGCCCGTCGTTATCCAGAGCGGCAAATCGATGCCGGATCCTCGGAGAAGCGTATTGAAATAATCCGCCCACGAGATGGCAACGGCTACATTTCCTACGGCATATTCAAGAATAAGGTCCCAGCCGATAATCCATGCCACCAGTTCGCCGAGCGTTGCATAGGAATATGCGTATGCGCTGCCTGCCTGCGGAATCATGGATGCCAGTTCTGCATAACATAATCCGGCAAGCGCACAGGCGACTCCGAGCAGCAGAAAGGAGAACACCAGCGCCGGCCCCGCACCCGTCCGAATCACGTTCCCGGCCGCATCCATTTGGCCCGCCGCGGCTGTTCCGATTGCGCCGAAGATGCCGGCTCCGATCACCGCACCGATCGACAGCATGATGAGATCCCCTGCTCCGAGCGTCCGTTTCAGGGAATGGGGAGACTCGCCTCCGGTCATCAGATCCGAAATGGTTTTTCTTTGGAACAGCTGCACGGTTTGCCGTCTCTCAGTCTCAAAGAGCTTTCAATTTAGCATATCTTTCGATTAAGGATTTCTTTCCTACACGGCTGAATGCAACGACCAGCTTGATATCATTTCCTGTTCTCTCCCGGCTGAGAACAATCCCTTCACCAAACTGCTCATGGCGCACTCTCATTCCGGCTTTGAACACGGGCCCGGCGGATGCGCCGGATCCGGCTGCCTCGGATGCGCGTTCTTTTTGCTGAAGGTATGCCTTGAGCTCGGCAATTGTCTTTGGCTGCGGGAGCTCTTCTTCGCGGATCTTCGCCTGATATCCTTTGTGCTTCGAGATTTCCTCATATCGGGCGCCCGCTTCGTGAAAATAGCTTCGATGCTGCGGCCTTTGATCAAAATAGTCAGGCTCATCAAGTCCCTCGATCAAATCCTGCGGCATCTCCTTCAGGAATCTTGACATTTTGGAGGCGAAACCGGCCTCTGGTCCATAATTCTTTCGGAAAGGCGTCCAGGTAATAAAGAGCTTGCGTTTCGCCCGGGTTATCCCGACATAACAAAGACGCCGTTCTTCCTCGATATCCTCGTTGGAATCCATCGATTGCGAATGGGGAAACAGCCCTTCTTCCATTCCGGCCAGAAAGACCACATCGAATTCCAGCCCTTTCGCGCTGTGCAGAGTCATAAGTGCAACACGTGCATTGGGATCAAGGTGATCCAGCTCGGATGCAAGAGACGCACGGTCGAGAAAATCGGCAATGGTCTCGCCTCGCTCTTCGGATTCGGCAGCAGCACGAATCAACTCGTCGATATTCGCCATACGATTTTCTGCTTCTGTCGCAGTTTCCTGTTTCTGAAGCATTTCTCTGTATTGAGTATCATTCAGAACAGCCTCGAGCAGTTGGGCGATCGAGCTGGATTCCTGAATGGCCGTCCATTTATCCACAAGTTCCTGAAACCGCAGCAGCGGCCGGGAAAATCTGCGGGAGACTTGAGGATCCCGGGCTTTTTCGCGCAGCACCTGCAGGATAGGGAGATTCCGGTTCAGAGCGGCTTCGGTGAGCATATCGATGGCGGCATTGCCGATGCCTCTCGGGGGTGTATTTATGATTCGGAGAAGCGCGACGTCATCCTCCGGATTAAAAACGATGCGGAGATAGGCGAGAAGATCCTTTACTTCCATTCTGCTGAAGAAGGCAACGCTCCCTACAACGGCATAGGGAATTCCTTTCTCGGTTAGAGCATCTTCAAAATTCCGGGAGAGGAAATTGGCCCGATACAGGACAGCTACATGACAGTCGGGATTCTCCAGGAGAACCTCTCTTATGCGGGATGCAACCCAACCGGCTTCTTCACGGGCAGATTTTTCACAATGGCAGGTGATAATATCGCCGCTGTCATTCTCGGTCCAGAGAGTCTTTCCTTTGCGTTCAGTATTATTTTCGACTACGGCTCCCGCAATGCGCAGAATGTTCTGACTGGAGCGGTAGTTCTGTTCCAACTTGATAATTCGCGCGCCCGGAAAGTCCTTTTCGAACTTCAGGATGTTCTGGATGTCTGCGCCACGGAATTTATAGATGGACTGGTCTTCGTCTCCTACAACGAACAGGTTTTTGTGGACAGATGTGAGAAGCCGCAACAATTCATATTGGGGCCGGTTGGTATCCTGGTATTCGTCTACCAGTATGTATTTGTACCAGTCGCCGTAGTATTTCCTCGCTTCCGGCACTTTCCGGAGCAGGTCCACCGATTTCAGAAGCAGATCGTCGAAATCCAGCGAGTTGGATTGCTGCAGCCGCGCATTGTACTGTCCATAAATGTGTTGCACGTCGTCTGCGATCTGCGAAGGAAATCGTGCGGTGTATTGATCCGGGGATACTCCGTGATTTTTTGCATAACTGATCCGGCTGATAACCTCGCGGGGAGAAATATCCAAGTCGGGATTTTTCTCTTCATCCAGAATCTGCCGGATCAAGCGCTTCTGGTCGTCCGTGTCATAAATCGAGAAGTCACGTTTGTATCCGATATGAGGGATTTCTCTGCGCAGAAGGCGCACGCAAAAGGAATGAAAGGTTGAGATCAACGGTTCGGCGCTGCGCGAGACGCCGACAATCTTCTGGACTCTTTCGCGCATCTCCCTGGCCGCTTTATTCGTAAATGTAACCGCCAGTATATTCTCGGGGCGGGCGGCCATATTGCCGATCAAATAAGCGATTCTGTGCGCAATGACACGAGTTTTACCGCTGCCGGCTCCTGCGAGAACCAGTGCCGGCCCCTGCCCATGCTCCACCGCTATTCGCTGTTGAGGATTTAATCCAGCCAAAATATCCATATATGACAAATCACCACAGATACAAAAGTTTTACAAAGAGCCGGGCCGCCGGTTTCATCCAATCAACGACATTATTCCGAGGCTTTGCGCCGGCGATCGCCCTCGATAAAATGTGCGTTCGAATCCCTGTTTGATGCCGTAATTATCAGCTTCTGCGCTTCGTTCAAGGCATATTCAGTCTGCCTGAATCCGGAGGATAAAATCCCCATCGAGGATTCTACACGTAATTGATTCATTGTGAAATCGGCGATGAAATTTTGGAGGAATGTTTTATTCCTTTCTTGACAGCACGCCTGAAAACAAGCTAGTGATAATCTGCACTCTCTACGAAATACCGCTGTTATCAAAGAAACGTTCATTGCGGGAGATCCCGCATGCAGATATTTGAAAACCATGCTCTACGATTTTTAAGGAGATAGCTATGGGACTTGATTGGATGCCGAGAGAACACGGTAAAAAGGATCATTATCGATTTGGCTCGGAACACTGGGGGACGGAAGCCCCCTGTGTTGTATATGAGAAGAAGCCTTTAAAAGATCCTAAGGGGAATGTCGTTCCCGGACTTTTTGTGTCCTGGATCAGGCTCAATAATCCTGCTCAATATAATTCCTACACGACGGAGATGGTAAAAGGAGTCATTGCCGGGTTTGAAAATTCCTCTGTGGACCGGGAAGTGGTCGCGACGGTTTTTACGGGAACCGGAGCCAATGCCTTCTGTACGGGGGGCAATACCAAGGAATATTCGGAATATTACAGCAAGCGGCCCGAGGAATACGGGGCCTATATGGAACTCTTCAACAACATGGTGGATTCCATCCTGATGTGCAAGAAACCGGTTATCTGCCGCGTTAACGGCATGAGAGTCGCCGGAGGACAGGAAATCGGACTGGCTTGCGATATTGCAATTTCGTCGGACCTTGCAATATTTGGGCAGGCCGGTCCGAGACACGGATCCGCTCCCGTGGGCGGCGCTTCCGATTTCCTGCCCTGGTATCTCACCGCAGAAGATGCCATGTGGAACTGCATTAGCTGCGAAATGTGGAGCGCCTATAAAATGAAAGCCAAGAACCTTGTATCCAAAGTGGTTCCGGTGCTGAAAGATGAAAATGGGAAATGGGTGCGCAATCCGCAGGTCATCACCGATGCCTTTGTGCAGGATGGAGAAATTGTCTATGGCGAATATAAGACCGGCGATGAATTTAAGAAAGCCAGGGCATGGGTAAGCGACAAACTGAAAAACAACGACTACGATCTTTCGCTTCTTGATGCCGAGATCGACAAGACTGTGTGGACCTTTGCAAACCTTTTTCCGGGCTGCCTGATGATGTCGATTGACGGAGTACGGAACAAGAAGAAATTTTTCTGGGATCAAATGAAAAATCCAAACCGGCACTGGCTGGCTGCCAATATGATGGGCGAAGCCTTCCTGGGTTTCGGAGCTTTCAATACAAAGAAAATTACGAGCCTCGATACGGTTGATTTTCTCAAATATCGCCAACTCGTGGCCGAGGGGGCTCTTGTGGATGATGATTTTATGGATAAAGTAATGGCGAAACCGAAGCAATAGAAATTTCGGTCGTTGTTCATCGGCAACACTTAATTTGCCGTGTTGTCGATTCTGATTTTTATAGCTGTCATCTATAAACCAAAAATTTATGAAATGGAGAGGTTATGGCCGTCACTGCTCAAGCATATGTTCTGGAGTCTCCGAAGGCTCCGTTAGTACGCAAGCCCTTGCAGGTGCCCACTCCCGGAGCAACAGAAGCCATCGTGGAGGTAATTGCGTGTGGCCTGTGTCACACGGATCTGGGCTATGCAGATGGGTCCGTTCCGACGAAAAAGGGCATCCCTATCGTCCTTGGACACGAAGGCGTCGGACGCGTCGTTGAAGCCGGAAAGGATTATGAATCTCTCGTCGGCAGCACCGTTCTGGTGCCGGCAGTCCTTCCCTGCGGAGAATGTCCATTCTGCCTGGCGGGGCGAGGGAATGCATGCCCGAATCAAAAAATGCCGGGTAACGATATCGATGGAGCATTTTCGACTCACTTCCTGGTACCTGCCCGCCCGCTGATCAAGATAGGCGCTTCATCCAATGTTGCGGCGCTTTCGGTCGTGGCTGACGCAGTGTCCACCGCGTATCAGGCTATCCTTCGAGCCAATGTCACCGCCGGCGATGCGGTAGTTGTTGTCGGGTCCGGCGGAGTGGGAAGTTTTGTTGTCCAGATTGCCAATGCACTGGGCGCCCGCGTACTTGCCTGTGATATCGTTGAGGAGCGCCTGAAACTTATTTCGGATTATGGAGCTTCACAAACCATAAACCTGACAAACCTGGATCCGAAAGAACTCCGCAAACAGGTCCGAGCGTTTGCCAAAGGCGTGCCTACGCTGAAATATAAGATTTTTGAATGCAGCGGAAGCGCACCGGGTCAGACTACGGCCTATGGATTGCTGGAACGCGGAGCCACGATGATGCAGGTGGGATACACTCCGAACAAGATCGATGTGCGGCTTTCGAACCTCATGGCATTTGATGCCACGCTGCACGGCACCTGGGGTTGTCCTCCCGAGGTATATCCGGGAGTCCTGCGTATGATCGAGGAAGGCAAAGTGAAACTGGGTCCTTTCATTGCTTATGGGCCGATGTCCAAGGTGAATGACTATCTTGCGGATATGGCTGCGCACAAGCTTGAAAAGCGCATGGTGATGGATCCACTCACCTAGGAGTCGCCGGTTTCCGTTTCCCGGCCCGCAGTTTAAATGCCTGAATTTTGTTGGAGAACCGGGAACTGGAAATACGGAACCGGGAACTTCATACGAAAGGAGTTAATATGGCTGCAGAATCAACTTCCCCAATCGTGGATGTGACTCTCCTCGAAGATGAGACGCTGCTTCGGCTGGTACTGAACCGTCCCAAGGGGAATGTCCTTACGCTGGAAATGATGAATGCGATTTCCGACGCGCTGCGAGCAAATGTCCATAATCCACATTTGCGATTAGTATTCATTCGCGGCGCCGGAAGTCATTTTTCTTTTGGGGCATCCGTTGAGGAACATACAAAGGAGAAGGCCCCCTCGATGCTGGCCGGCTTTCATGCAATGATCCGTCAGGTCGCCGGCTATCCCGTGCCGATAGCTGCCCTGATTGAAGGATCATGCCTGGGCGGTGCATTCGAGCTTATCCTTGCATGTCATTTCGTGTTTGCGGCTCCGAACGCCACTCTGGGCTGTCCCGAAATCAAACTTGGAGTCTTTCCACCGGTGCTTGCCGCTATAGGAGCTCACCGTTTGGGCGGTCCGCTGGCCGAAAACCTCGTTATGACGGGGGCAACAATAGATACCGCGGCTGCTGAAAAAGCCGGCCTCGTTTCAGCAATTTTCGCCAGTGGCAATAGCGAGGAGGAGTTGGTGGAATGGTATCGCAAAAACCTCCGCCCGCTTTCGGCATCCGCAATACGCCAGGGAAATCGCGTAGCGCGTATCGGCTCCGGCCTTCTAACGGCGCTGGATGAGCCGCTGGCCAGAATTGAGCGGCAGTATGTCGACGAGGTGCTTGCCAGCAACGACGGCAATGAAGGGATTACGGCCTTCATTGAACGCCGTAAGCCAGTTTGGAAGGATTCCTAGGCGAGCATGCCGAATAGCCTCCACAATCAGATCCTGCCGGCGCCACAGGTTTCACGGATTTCGATGAAGTGAAATCCATGAAACCTGTGGCATTTTTTCTCTCTTTGTCCGTCTTGGGACTAATTTTGCCCCGTGGTTCAGAATTTTATTGACAGCTAGAATTTCAATCGACTACCGTAAGGGTAACCAATATCGGTTACCGTATAATGCGAGGGAGGGTAGAAACGCCCGGGCATTGTGAGTCTTTCGTTCGGTCCGCCTGAGTTTTGTATGGAGGCGTAGGCGGAAATGCTGAGTTTGATTCCCTTGAAGAGTGCTATTGGTGCAAGGGCGATTATCCATTTGCCCTGAAGCGCACAAACGTATTTGCGCGCTTTGACGCGTGGTTCTTCAGAGTAGCTTTTTTTGCCGAATGCGGATATAAGTGGAGCATAGTTTTTAGAAATCCCGATTTGAAGAATCATAACGCAGTGGTCCAACAATAAACTCCATTTTCCGGAGGGCAAAACAGTGGAACTTGAAGGAAAAGTGGCGATCGTTACGGGGGCAAGTCTGGGAATCGGCAGTGCATGCGCACTGGACCTTGCCAAAAACGGCGCTAATGTCGCCATCAACTATCGCAAGCATGATGCGGAGGCGCGTGCAATTTGCGATCAAATCAATGCTATGGGAAGGCGCGGACTGGCGGTTCGTGCGGATGTGGCCAGTTTTCAGGATGCACAGGAAATGGTGGCTACCGTTGTGAAGGAATTTGGGCGCATCGATATTCTGGTAAACAATGCCGGGGTGAATCGTGATGCTGTGATTTGGAAAATGACGGAGCAGCAATGGGATGAAGCCCTGGACATCAATCTCAAGGGCTATTTCAACTATATTCGCGCGGTCGCCCCTTTGTTCAAGGAGCAGGGCAGCGGAAAGATCGTTAATGTAACGTCCATAAACGGCTTGCGCGGCAAATTCGGTCAGGCAAATTACACGGCCGCCAAGGCTGGAATCATCGGGCTGACAAAAACCGTGGCAAGGGAACTCGCAAAATCCAACGTCAACTGCAATGCAGTTGCGCCCGGCCTGATTGAAACCGACATGGTCAGGCAGGCTCCCGATGATGTCCGGCAGAAGGCGCTTGCCGAAATTGTTCTTGGAAGGATGGGACAGCCGGAGGAGGTTGCCTGGTTAGTGACTTTCCTGTGCACCGAAAAAGCCCGTCATGTGACGGGAGAGGTAATCAAAGTGGATGGGGGGCAGTATATCTGATCCGATATAGCCCTTAAACAATTGCAAAACGCCTGCAAGGTGCGTGATTTTTGGAATGATGAAGGCAATTTGCTAATGAACGCAAATGAAGGTTGTCTCGAATAGGGGGAGGTAATCCATGGGCAGAGTGGCTATTATCGGTGTAGGCCAGACACCGTTTGTTCGGGGCTATCCCGGATCCATCAGGGAACTGGCTTTTGAAGGTTTTAAAGATTGCATGGCCGATGCGCAGATAGCCATCAAGGATATTGACGCATCAGTAGTCTGTTCCGCTCCCGAATATGATAAACAGCGGTCACCATCCGGAGTATTTGCAGAATATCTCGGTCTTACGCCTCAGCCGACATTTTACGTCGAAAGCCTTTGTTCTTCGAGCAGTACCGGGGTGAAGCTGGCCTATGCAATGATCAAGTCCGGTCTGCATGATATTGTGGCCGTCATAGGTTTTCAGAAAATGTCGGAAATCTCTTCGGCGGAATCCCAGGAAAGAATGGGACGCGGTACGGACGTTCAATGGGAAAGCCCTTTTGGGACAATGATGCCGGCCTATTATGCGATGTTTGCCAAGGCTCATATGGAGAAATATGGCACAACGCTGGAAGACCTGGCGCTCATACGGGTTAAGGCATCGACGTACGGTCAGGTCAATGATAAGGCCGTTTATCGGAAAGCTGTGACACTGGACATGTTTTCCGATCCTCAGAATCCAATGTCAGGACCCGTGGCAAGCCCTCTCAGGGTTGGCGACTGCTGTGCCAATGCTGACGGATGCTCCTGCCTCATTCTGGCCAGCGAAGAAAAGGCAAAAGCGCTATGCAGGAAGCCGGTCTGGATACTTGGGATCGGCGCCGCATCTGCGCCCGTGAACATGGCCGGCAGAAAGGTATTCACCGGACTGGATGTGGCGGATATTGCCAGCAAGCAGGCCTATAAAATGGCAGGGATTACACCCAAAAACATCAATGTCGCGGAGGTCCACGATTGCTTTACGATCGCAGAAATGATGGCCTATGAAGGTCTGGGCTTTGCCAAACCGGGTGAAGGCAAAGACCTCATCCAAAGCAAAGAAACCTACAAGGAAGGAAGCATTCCCGTTAATGTCGATGGAGGCCTGCTTTCCAAAGGGCACCCGATCGGCGCCACCGGCGGTTCGCAGATCCGGACCATTGTGCTGCAGCTGAGGGGAGAGGCCGGAGACATACAGGTCAAAAATCCGGAGATCGGTCTGGTCCATAACATCGGCGGTGTGGGCCTTTATGCAAACATCACCATTCTCGGGAGGGCGTAACATGGCCAAAAAGGAAGTCGACGATCGATTCAAAAAATTCGGCACTGTGAGTTTCACGGCTATAACGAAGACAAACGATTTCGTCGGGCATCTGGAACAGGGCAAAATCATGGGGACCAAATGCAAAAAATGCGGCCTTCAGTTTTTCCCTCCGAGAGCGGACTGCTATCAGTGCCTAGCCAGCGATATGGAATGGTTTGAAGTCGGTGGCGCGGGCAAGCTTATGGCGTATAGCAAACTTCAATATGGCCCGATGGGTTTCGAAGGGGATCTTCCATATTGCATAGCCGTTTTGGATTACGGCAATTTTAAAGTCTTCGGCAGAATCGCCAAAGATATTCCGGACGAAGAAATCCACATAGGCATGGAAATGAAAGCGGTGGCAAACAAGTTGCCGAACGACCAATTGAATTACGTTTTTCAAAAGGCTTAGCGGACGGCGTACTAGCGCTGTCTTGTAGATTAACCATTGATGGGTGGAGGACGAACCTGAAGGTTCGTCCTCCCAATGAGATTTTGCATGGAAGGTTTATTAGCCGGTATACGCGTCCTGGACCTCTCCCGAGTTTTGGCCGGTCCTTACTGCTCTATGATGCTGGGAGACCTCGGCGCCGACATCATCAAGATCGAGCGCCCCGGCATTGGCGATGAAACAAGGCATTGGGGCCCGCCTTTCGCCGCGCCGGGCGAAAGCGCCTATTTCCTTTGCGTAAACCGCAACAAACGAAGCATCACCGTCGACCTGAAAAAGCCTGCCGGTATTGAAATCATCAAAGCTTTGGTGGGCAAGTGCGACGTTGTCCTTGAGAATTTTGCTCCCGGCACGATGGAGGATCTGGGTCTCGGCTATGAAATTCTGCGCTCTATTCATCCTGGGATCATTTACTGTTCTATAACCGGCTATGGTCCCGATGGACCCTTCAGCCGTCGCGCCGGCTACGATCTGGCGGTCTCGGCTTTTGGAGGCCTTATGGGCATTACGGGCGAGCCGGACGGTCCGCCCGTCAAGGTCGGTGTCGCCATTACCGATGTTGCCACGGGGCTTTCAGCGCAAGGCGCTATCTGCGCCGCACTCTATGCGAGGGAAAAGACAGGGCAGGGACAGCGTATTGATCTGTCTCTGCTGGAAACTCAAGTCTCGGCTCTGGTGAATATAGCAAGTTCCTATCTGATATCCGGTGAGATCCCCAAAAGATGGGGAACCGCCCATGAGACCATCGTTCCCTATCAGGGATTTGAGACTAAAGACAAGTATGTGATTGTGGCGGTTGGCAACGATCAGCTTTGGAACCGGTTCTGCAAGGTTATAGGCAAGCCCGAGTTGGCCGAGGATCCGCGCTTTAAAACGAATCCGCTCCGGGTTCAAAACCGCAAAGAATGCATAGGAATCCTTGCCCCGATAATGAAAACGCGTCAGCGGGACGAGTGGGTGAAACTGCTGAACGATGAGGCAATCCCCTGTGCTCCCATCAATACCATGGATGAGGTTTTCCAGAATCCTCAAGTCCTTCATCGCAATATGCTTGCGGAAGTGGACCATCCTAAGGCCGGAAAAATCAAGCTGGTCGGGATTCCGGTTAAGTATTCCGAAGCCAAAGCGGCTATTCGCCGGCCTCCTCCTCTTCTGGGAGAACACACGCGCGAGATACTCAGGGAAGTTCTGGGATGCGATGATAATCGCATTGAGGAATTAAGGTCTGCGGGAGTGATATAAACAATGCACTTGCTCCGGATTCCAGCGGGATATGCTGTCGGCAGTCTGATGTTTCGACATCAATCTGCCGGATCAAAGCTTGCCCAGCCGGAGCTCCCTGCGCAGAAGCGCATTCATAGAAGTGAAATCCCCCACTTCCTTATGGAATGCTGCCGCATCGGATATTGTTCTTTCCGTTATGTATCGGTTGATGCGCCATTTCAACTCAAACGGCAGCGGCCGGTCTTCAACAGTGTCCAGGACGAGATGTTCCGGATCGCCGTAGATCGGGAAACGCCGGGCAACCATGCGAGCTGCCTCCGGTTCGGACACGCCGTTGCTTTGAACAAGATTCTCAAACAGCAATATGCGGTTCATTTCGTCGACTCTGCATATCATGCGACGTTCCAGATCATGCATGTTCCACCACAGGGCGATATCCTTGTCGGTAACGCCCTCGGCTCTCTTGGGAGCGAAGGCGTTTCTGACTTTTTCATCGCTCTGTTCTCGTTCCAGAAGAATATCGCCGAACGATTCAGGGAAGCGATCGGTGCCTTCCCTTTGTGCCGCTTCTTTCTGTTCCTGCGCCAAAGCTTTGAAAATTTCGCGCGCAGCTTCTTCAGGCATGCTCATGGATTCCTGAAAAAGAGAGACATACTGCGGTTCCAACCGCTTTTCAATTTCCGCCCAATCGGGCTTTTTCGCCGGGTCGTTCAATGGATGATCCTCACGATGCCTAAAAGTTATGGGGCTTCAAGTCCCATCAAGAAACTATGCGTAACTGTCCGACCTGCGCAAGGACAAAATTGTAGGCGGCATTCGGTTCGCAGGCTGATGCTTTCTCTTGCTTCTTTCGTTATTGACGCCCCAAGTCGGCGCTTTTATAATCGCGCCACAACCAGTGGACACTTTATCTGGGGTGTCGAATTGCTCCAACAATCCTTTGCAGGAACTCAAACCAGTTTCGCAATTCAAGGAAAGGAATTTTAGATGGCTGTTACCAATACATCCAAAGTCCAGGAAGATGTCTGGATCCCCACCTGTTGCGGTGATTGCTATTGCATGTGCGGAATCAAGGTCCGACGTCAGAACGGCGTTGTGACGGAGATAGAGGGGAATCCGGATGCTCCGACGGGACGCGGCAAAATCTGTGTCAAGGGTCTGGCGGCGCCACAGCTTCTATATGACCCGTACCGGTTGAACTACCCTCTGAAGCGAACCAATCCACAGAAAGGCATCGGAGTAGATCCCAAGTTTGTGCGCATTTCCTGGGAAGAGGCTCTCGATACCATAATCAAGAAACTGAAAGCTTGTCAGGAAAAGGATCCGCGAGGCGTATATTTTCAGGCCACGACCACGCAGGCGTCCGAGATTCGATTCGGAGTCATCGGATTCATGAAGGCTTTCGGAACGCCAAATTACTGGGTGTCCGGCGGAGGTCTTCATTGCGGCAACGGCGCTCATTTCATGAACGGCATCATGCATGTTGCCTGGTCTATCATCCCTGATTTTGCGCACTGCAATCTTCCCTTGAATTTCGGCTGTTCCAAAGGTCATGGCGCCGGGCATGTCGCAGTCCAGAACGCAACTCAAGCCGCCGACGCTCGTGCCCGTGGGTCCAGAACAATCACTTTCGATCCGATGCAGAGCGCACAGGCTTCCAAAGCCCATGAATGGGTTCCGCTCCGTGTCGGCACGGACGGTGCGCTGGCCCTGGGACTGGTGAATGTTCTGTTGAATGAGCTCGGAGTCTGGGATGACGAATATCTGAAATATAAAACCAATGGTCCTTATTTGGTCCGTCCCTCGGATGGCCGGTACATGCGGGACAAATCAACCGGCAAGCCCGTTGTATGGGATCTGGTGGATAAGTGTCCCAAGGTTCACAATGATCCGTCGGTGACCCGTGTTCAGTATGAGGATCAGGCCCATGATGTTGCTTTGTTGGGCACTTACGAGGTCGATGGCGTAAAATGCCGTCCTGGTTTCGAACTGCTCAAGGAGCACGTGAAAAGATATACTCCGGAGTATGTGGAAAAGATCACCTGGGTGCCTGCGGCTACCATCCGCCGCATAGCCAAAGAAATTGTCGATAATGTGGAAATCGGCTCCATTGTCACCATCCAGACGGATCAGGGCCCGAAAAAGATACCGAAACGGCCGATTGCAGCCCACTTTTTCCGGGGGGCTCAAGGCCATGTCAATTCGGGATGGACCTGCCTTTCCATAGACATGATCAATCACATGGTCGGAGCGGCTGACACTTACGGTTCCGCACTCGGTTTGGGCGCGGCAGTCGGCGACGGGTACAAACCGACCGGGAAGCCGTATCAGATCCCATACCCCGATGAAGACGGCCTGCTTGTCTGCAAGGCCTGGGTCTATGATCACGTGCCATATCCGCTGCGCGTACCCAAGCCTCCAACCCGGCTTGATCTGCACGATATGTTTCCTACCTCGATCTACAATGCATTTACCATTACGAGCCCCCGTTGGTTTGAGCTGCTGGATCAGTTCAAAATCCCCTACAAGCCGGACATCATGATTAATTTCGGATCCAATTCAGTCATGACCATGGGGAATTCCGAGATTGTGACCGAGAACTTTCTGAAGAAGTTCAATTTCATCCTTTCGTTCCAGCTTTATGTCACGGAGTTTGAGGAAGCGGTAGCCGATATTGTTCTGCCGGACACCTGTTTCCTCGAACGCTACACTCCTGCAGTGAGTTTCCCATCCACTTTCTCGCACCCGACGGGTGAAGATGATTGGGGTTGGACAATCCGACAGCCGGTGATTGAGCCGATGTATGAACGGCGGGATTTCAACGTAGTCATGATGGATATATGCAAGCGGCTCGGCATTCTCCACAAGTATTACAAAGGATTAAACGATGCCGTCGTCATGCGTTACGGCGGAGCCATGAGCGAGGAATACAAACTCTGCGAGGACGGCAGTGTCGAGCATTCGTGGGAAGAAGTCTGCGACCGGCTTCTTAAAGACAGGTTCGGTCCGGAGCACGGGCTTGAGCATGTCCGCAAAAAGGGCGTGTTCACATGGCCGAAACGCAAGGAAGACGTATACTGGAAATGGTTTAATCCCTCAAGAGTGCCGGTATATTTCGAATACTTCATCGATGCCGGAGAAAAAATATCCAAATTGTGGAATCAGTTCGACGGGAAAAAGTTCTTTGATTTGGATTGGTCGGTATTCAAACCGCTCCCGGATTGGTATCCCTGTCCGACTCATACGGAGAAAAACGAGGAATTTGACATGTATGCGTTTTATTGGCGCGCTGTCATGCATTGCAATTCCATGACTCAGCAGATCCCCTGGCTGGACGAAATATCCCAGGAAGATCCCTTTGTCTACGGCGTCCAGGTTCATCAAAAAATTGCCGGGGAAAAAGGGATCAAAGATGGCGATAGAATCTGGCTCGAAAATCCCGAAGGCAAACGCATCAAGGGCTGGGCCGCGCTTACAGACGGGATAGAGCCGCACCACCTGGCTATCGCCGCTATATCCGGTCATTGGGGGGAATTTACTCCGATTGCCAAAGGCAAGGGAGCATTTTTCAATGATCTTGTCATGATGGACAAATCGCACACGGATCCCCTGACTTTAAACCAGGATATCTGTTGCCGCGTGAAGATATACAAGGCGTAAGGAGAGACAGAGGACCCGTGAACGCATCGCTGCTGGCACTGGTCAATTTAAACTGGAGTGGAATATGGCACGTTACGGAATGGTAATAGACCTGAAAAGATGCTACGGCTGCTATGCCTGCGTGCTGGCATGCAAAGTAGAGAACCGGACGCCGCCCGGCGTATTCTGGAGCCGGATTCTGAAAGGCGAAATGGGCGTTTTCCCCAACACAGTCCGGCAGGCGCTGCCGGTGCTGTGTATGCAATGCGAGCAGCCGGACTGCTTGAAAGTATGTCCTACAGGCGCGACGTATCAGACAGAAGATAAAATCGTGCGTATAGACAAGGACAAATGCATTGGCTGCAAATACTGCATGATGGCATGCCCTTACGGCGCGCGCTATTCAGTACGGGAATGGGAAAGCTATTTCCCGGAAGGGCTTCCTCTCAGCCCGTACGAAGAGCACTGCAAGCAGGTGTGGGAAGAGAAATCCGGGACCGGAGTGTCGACGAAGTGTGATTTCTGCATCGACAGGCGCGCGCAGGGGAAAGAACCGGCCTGCGTGCAGGCCTGTCCAGCCAAAGCGCGGGTTTTTGGCGATCTTGACGACCCGAACAGCGAGATATCGTATCTGATCAAGACAAAACGCGGTTTTGTCTTGCGGCCTGAGGTCGGTACCGAGCCCAAAGTATATTATCTGCCTCCGAGGTAGGTTTCATTGCGGCTCCCGGAAAACAGACAAAGTTGCGGATAGGAGAATTCTATGGGATCAGCAAAAATGGAAGGCCAGGTTCAGGTAGAGTGGCGCTGGCTAATCGCCGCATATCTCTTTCTCGCCGGTGTCGGCGGCGGGGCTTACCTGGCCGGTGTCATAGCCGACTTTGCCGGCGGCGCGGAATGGACAACCGTATCAAAGATCGGAGTGTTTCTGGGTATGCCCTGTGTTCTCATAGGCTGCCTGTTTCTGCTTGCGGATCTGGGCACACCGATCAATTCCTGGAGGGTCTGGATGAAGCCGAAGACCTCCTGGATAGCACGGGGAACAATCATCATTGTTCTTTTCATGATCTTTGCCGCCATACAAACCGCCTTTTGGATCTGGCCTTTCCCCGGATCAATTGAGAACGCCCGTGGCGTTATAGCCATCCTGGGTGCTGTTTTCGGATTTCTCACGGTGATTTATACGGGGCTTTTACTCGGATACAGCCAGCCCATTGCCCTATGGAGAACAGCGCTCCTGCCGGTGCTGTTCTTCGTTTCAGCCATGTCGACAGGAATAATGGCGATCATCCTGGCCGGCCTCTTCTTGGGAGTTGCGGAAAATTATCTCGCTCTCCTGGCTAAGATCGATGCCGCTATTCTGGTTCTCGAGTTGTTTGTTCTGGTCGTCTTCATTTACAACGCTTACAGAACAATCGAATCGAGATTCTCGGCCAAGCGAATTCTTTCGGGACCCGTCGCACCGGCTTTCTGGCTGGGCGTTATTGCGTGCGGACTGGTCATCCCGTTTCTCCTGGATTTGCTGGCAGGACACGGGAGTGCGGCCGCTGTTGCCTCGATTCTGGGCCTGTTCGGTGGGCTTTGCCTCCGGTTTTCGATATTGGCGGCCGGGACACTCGACCCCTTAACAGCGGGCGGATTCGAATTTGCGAGGATCGACCGGCCGAAAGATCCAATGCCTGCAATAGGGAAACTGCCGCCAAGCTAATCCTCTGACTTGGGATTTGATTTTTTGAGGGACGCTTCCCGATTTCTCGCGGGCCGGCAAACGGCCTAGACAAAAGCGAGAGAGGGGATCGTCCCTTTTTTCGCGATGTACTTTTTATATTTTGGTGTCTCGAGTTCTGCTATAGTTCTGTTTGATGCCAGGTAAGATTCGGAATTCAAAACCCCCCATTTTTAAGCCGGTAAGTCCACAGGATCAATTCAAAGGAATCATTAAAGTGACTAAAGCAGAACAACTTAAGACAATATTTGCTCCCCGTTCGGTTGCCGTCATTGGTGCTTCTGCCAAACAGCAGAGCCTTGGCCGCGCGGTTTTTGCCAACCTGCTTTTCGCGGGCTATAGCGGCTGCGTTTACCCGGTCAATACAAAAGCCAAAAGCGTTCTGGGTGTGCGCGCGTATCCCTCTGTCCTGGATATCCCGGATGAAGTGGACCTGGCGGTTGTTCTGGTTCCCGCAGGCATGGTTCCGAACGTTCTGAAGGATGCAGGACGCAAAGGGTGTAAAGGCGCAATTGTAATCACCGCAGGTTTCAAGGAGATAGGCAGGCAGGGCGCAGAATTGGAGCAGCAGCTGCGCGAAGTCGCGCAGAGCCACGGCATGGCGGTTATCGGGCCGAACTGTTTCGGCGTCATCAATACCGATCCGTCCGTCTCGCTCAATGCGACCTTTTCCCGGAGCTTTCCTCTGATGGGAAAGATCGCCTTTATCTCGCAGAGCGGTGCGGTCGGCGTGGCTGCGCTGGAATACGCTGCCGGGCGAAAGATCGGATTTTCCAAATTCGTATCAATAGGAAATAAGGTGGATATACACGAGAATCACCTGCTGGAAGCGCTGGCCGAGGATCCGATGACCGATGTGATTCTCCTGTATGTGGAGGATCTGGAAAATCCCAAGGAATTCATCAACCTGGCAAGGAAAATTTCGGAAAAAAAGCCTATTCTCGCAGTCAAATCCGGGCGGACTTCAGAAGGAGCGAAAGCGGCCGCGTCTCATACCGGTGCTCTTTCCGGATCCGATGACGTGTATGATACGCTCTTTGCCCAATGCGGGGTTCTTCGTGTGGAGACGCTTGAAGAGCTGTTTCGTTTTGGGATTGCATTCGCCAATCAACCGCTGCCTCGAGGCCGCAGAGTGGCAATTGTAACCAACGCAGGCGGACCGGGAATTATGGCGACTGATGCCGCCGTGCGGCATGGCCTGGAACTTGCTGTCCTGACACCCAAATCGATATCGATCCTTCAAGCCAATCTCCCTCCGACCGTCAGCCTGAACAATCCGGTGGATCTGGTCGGAGATGCCGACGAAATCCGTTACCAGCTGGCGATGCAGGCGGTGCTGGCGGATGACAACGTGGACAGCGTCGTCGCTATCTGCGTTCCTCAGATGCTGACTAATCTGGAAGCCACGTCCAAAATGATCGCGCAGCAGGTGAAGTTTTCTGATAAGCCGGTCTCTGCAGTTTACATGGCAACGGGAGATATCGAAAGCTCGCTGAAAATTCTGGAAGACGCCCAGATTCCCAGCTACCGGTTCCCGGAGGATGCAGCACGCGCTCTGGGAGCCATGTCCCGCTACGTTCTTTGGAGGAAGCGACCGCGCACGGAGGTAGTTCATTTTGACGATGTCCAACCCGACACGGTGCGCAAAATCATTGCAAAGGCAAAAAGCGAAGGGCGGCGATTCCTGCCGGAACCGGAGGCGCACGCCGTTCTGAGCGCATATGGATTGCCGATGTCCCGCTCGATTCATGCTCAAAACGAAACCGAGGCGGTCCATGCCGCGAAGCAGATCGGTTTTCCTGTCGTCATGAAAATTATTTCTCCGCAGATTGTGCATAAGGTGGATGTGGGCGGTGTCCGGCTGAACCTGCAGTCTGAGGCGGATGTTAAGTCGGCATACGCTGACCTGATTCAGCGCGTAAAAACGGCCCAGCCGGGCGCAGAAATCTGGGGCGTTCTGATTCAGGAAATGGTTCGCGGCGGTAAGGAGACAATCCTGGGCATGAAGCGCGATCCGCATTTTGGCGCTCTGCTGATGTTCGGTCTGGGGGGTATCTATGTGGAAGTCTTTAAAGATGTTGTTTTCCGCATCGCGCCCATCCGGGAACTCGGCGCGCGCCACATGATTGAACGGATCAAAGGGATCAAACTCCTCAAGGGATTCCGGGGCGAGCCTCCGTCTGATGTTGATGCCATTGCCCAATCTCTGATGCGCCTTTCTCAACTGGTAACCGAATTCCCCGAGATCGAAGAAATGGACATCAATCCCTTGATTGTCCTCCCGGCCGGGTCCGGCGCAAGAGTGGTCGATGCACGCATCCTCATAGAAGCGAATGAACATCCCACCGCGGAGTTCAAGGACCCGGCATAAATACTGATTCGAGGATTGTGCTTGTTTTCGAATTCCGAATTTCAATTCCCATGAGGAGCAGTTCTATGAAAAAAGATACAACGCGAAGAGGCTTTGTGAAAAACATTGCTGTCGGCGGGGCCGCTGTGGCGTCGGCGGGCTCTCTCCTTCATTGGACAGCGAACGCCAGTCCGCTTTTGCAGCATGTATCCGCCGAGACTTCGGACGGCAAGACAAAATACGGGAAATGCCTTGTAAAATTGCCGATCCGAAAAATGGGAGAATCTTCCATGTTTTCAGCGGGTGCCGATATCCTCAATGGCTTCCCGTGCAACATTATTTATGCGTTTGGACTCAGAGTCGGGCAACTGGGCATGTCGACGGAACCGCATGTCCATGATCATGATGAAGTCATTTATTTCATCGGATCCGATCCGAAAAACATCGGTGATTTGGGCGCGGAAGTTAATTTTAAGATAGGCTCTAAGGGGCAGGAAGAGGATCACATCTTCTCAGTTCCAACGGCCGTCGTGATTCCCAAAGGAATATGGCATTGCCCAATGGAGACGCTGAAATTTGAAAAGCCGTTCCTGTGCATGGCGGTGTCGCTGACGGAAAAATACGAGTTTCACTACACCGACAAAAAGTAGCCACAGGCTTGCGCGCTTTCCCTGCCGTCTCAAGCAGGCCTTGTCAAAAACATTTAGCCGCTTATCTTCACGGACTCTCACGGATAAAGTTTTTTATCTGTGAAAATCGGCGGAAATTCGCGGTTAAATTATCTTCCCTGAAACAGCGAAAACTGTTGGGAAATCAGGCACCTATGGTAAAATCGCGGCTTTCATTCGCGAAGCGAAGGAGCATGCCATGATCGATGCAAAAGTAAAAATCACCCTGCCGTATTTATTCGAGAAGGTACAACGTGGCGAGCCTATCACCTGGCTGACTTGTTACGATTTCCCTACAGCCTGCCTGCAGGAACAGGCCGGCATTGAGATGATTCTGGTGGGTGACAGCCTGGGTATGACAATGCTGGGTTACGATTCCACGCTGCCGGTTAAGATGGATGACATGATCCGTCATGCCTGCGCGGTTCGAAAAGGCGCTCCGAATGTTTTTCTTGTCGGAGATATGCCCTATATGTCCTATCAGCCCAGCAATGAAATTGCCGTGCTTAATGCAGGACGCTTCATGGCTGAAGCCGGATGCGATGCCATCAAGCTGGAAGGTGGAGTGGCTATGGCGCCTCGCGTCAGGGCTATCACGGATGCCGGTATACCCACTATAGGGCATTTGGGGTTGACTCCGCAGTCCGTAGCGGCGCTGGGAGGTTTTAAGCTGCAGGGCAAATCGGCGGCGCTGGCCAAAACAATCGCCGACGATGCAAAAGCCATCGAAAAGGCGGGAGCCTTTGCGATTCTGCTGGAGCTCGTTCCCGACCGACTCTGCAAAATCATTATGGAACGCGCCGAGAATTGCATCATCATGGGACTTGGTTCCGGACCTCATGCTCATGGGCAATTGCTCATCTATCACGATATGTTCGGCCTCTATCCAAAATTTAAGCCGAAAATGGCTAAGATGTTTGGTAACGCCGGCGAAGTCATTCTCAACGGGCTGAAAAGCTATCATGACGAAGTTAAAGCCAAAGCCTTCCCTGCCCGCGAGAACTGGTTCGGCATGCAGGATACGGAATTTGATGCGCTGAAGAAACTGCTCGGTTGAGACCAGCCTCAGCAAGTATTAATGGCCTTTATCCCCTTATTACCAAGGAGTCCGCATGGGATACGCTCAACGCACCCGTCACCTCGCGCCTGAGGGAGCCTACCAGGTATTGGCCAAAGCCGGCCGGCTGGAGGCTGCCGGGAAGGAAATCATACACTTCGAGATCGGGCAGCCGGACTACGAAACATTCAGCAATGTCAGCCTGGCCGGGATCAAGGCCATCAGCGAAGGGAAGACACGCTACACCGATCCTGCGGGAATCTTGCCTTTGAGGGAAGCCATCGCCGAGGATGCCGGCAGACGGCGCGGAATAAAGATACATCCGGAAGAGGTTGTTGTCAGTCCCGGCGGGAAGCCGAATCTTTTCTTCCCGACACTGGCGCTCATCGAGCCTGGCGATGAAGTCATCTATCCGAATCCGGGATTCCCGACTTATGAGGCAATGATTGGAGTCGCGGGCGGCGTCCCTGTTCCGGTACCGCTTCTGGAAGCCAATAGCTTTTCGTTCGATCTGGAAGCTTTCGACAAGCTCATCAATCAGCGCACAAAGCTCATCATATTGAACTCTCCAAGCAATCCAACCGGAGGTGTAATTCCGGCCGTCGATCTGGAGCATATTGCGCGGCAGGCGCAGAGATTCGACTGCTGGATCATGTCGGATGAAATCTATGCCCGCATAGCCTATGACGGATTGCAGGTCTCATCCATTGCTTCTCTGCCCGGCATGAAGGAAAGAACCATCATCGTGGACGGATTCTCCAAAACCTATTCCATGACGGGCTGGCGGCTGGGCTACGGCATCATGCCTGAAAAGCTCGCGGGATGCGTCGGCCTGCTCCTCACTCATTCGCTGGGATCCACGGCGCATTTTTCCCAGTTTGCCGGATTGGAGGCCGTAATCGGACCGCAAACCATGGTGGAAACCATGGTGACAGAATATCAGCGTCGGCGCGATGTCATTGTCGCGGGATTGAATGCCATTCCGGGCATCACCTGTCAAATGCCGCAGGGTGCGTTCTATGCCTTCCCGAATATCACGGGTACAGGAATGAAGTCCGGCGATCTGGCCAACCTGATTCTAGACAAGGCCGGGGTTGCCTTGCTGCCCGGTTCCTGTTTCGGTGAGTACGGAGAGGGTTATCTGCGCCTGTCCTATGCCACATCGATTCCAACGATAGAAAAGGGACTTGCCCGCATCCGTTCTGTTCTTGGATGAAATCAACCGCGGATATGCACGGATTCACACGGGAAATTCAATGCTCTATCCGTGCGCATTGGTGGAAATCCGTGGTTAATCGCCCGGATCAGAATGGAAGAAATCCCTGATCAGGTGCATGTATTCCCCTACATCATGGATTTCCGGTGATTGCTCGTCCGGATCGATTCCCAGGTTATAAACCTTGACGTTTCTGCCGAGCACATCGAAAAGAAATTTTTCCGGATAGCGGACCGCAGAGATGAATCCTCCGCCATATGGTTGAACGGATATTTTTGTTTTTTGAGGAGGCAACAGCTGCCGCGTCGGCGAGGACAACATCCATGGCGCGAATGACTCCCCAAGCAGGCGCGTGTGATCCGTTCCCAGCAGTTCCAGAACAGTAGGATAAATGTCCATCTGACTGAACCGTTCATGGACGGTTGCTCCTGCCGCAAATTTATCCTTTTGGGGATAGGGGGGGACAAAAAGGAAGGGAATAAGGAAATTTTCTTCATATGCGCCGCGTTCGTTATAAATATTATCCTTGTGTCTCATGATCGGCCACGCGTGATCGCTCACAACTACCAGAGAGCCGCGATGTGCGTAATGCTTTATAAAGAGGTCATAGAACTGCCCGAAATATGCATCCTGTACGAAAGTCGTGTTCGAAAGATGCTCATTAAACTTCTTCGGATCAGGAAAAGGCACCTTGTCCCGCAGCGCATCGTCCAGAACATGAAAGGGGGTATGATTCGTTGCGCCTGTATCAATAAAGACAAAGAGCTTTTGGCCGGAATAGTTTTTCAGCAGGTATTCATGGATTCGCCTAAAATAGACATCTTCGCGGTACCCCCAGTCGAACTTTGCGTCCGCCGGTTGCACAATATCGTCCGCCAGAACCTCCTCGAATCCTATGGACTCGGCGAAGCGCATAATTCTGACATTGCGGCTCCCGCCAAAAAAATAGAGGGGATGATAGCCCAGCGCCTTGAATATCCTTGGAAGGCAATTGAGTTCTTTCAGAACGCTGGATGGATATTCATCCACCATATCAAGTGTGATACTTGGGGCTATTCCGCAGAGAACGCACTCATAGCCGCGTAAACTTTGAATCGAATTGGCATAGAACTTTGGAAACAGGATGCCGTTCAATGAGGCGCGCAGCAACTGCGGGGTGATATTGGGATTCACCAGGAAACCGTTCAGACTCTCCTGTTTGATGAAAAAGACCACTTCGCCCATCTTCGAAGGATCCATAGCCCCGTTGGGCTTTGGCGCGTTGGAGCGGAGTTCTGCAACGTGTTTTCTGTAAAGCTCCGTATAATCATTCCGGAGACGGCGGTCACTGAAAAAACTTGCATAGAGGAAACCTGCGGCGGATCCCCGGATATTGCGAATCGTGGCCAGCTGGCAAAAGGCGCTGAACAGGAAGGGGATCAAGAGAAAAAGCCATGTTTTGCGTGGCATTTTCCCGAGGCCATAGACCACCGGAGAGAAGGCCGGCTTCTGAAAAAGGGTGAAAGCCGCGATGGACAGGATGACCACGGGAAACCAGGGGGCGAATAGTTTCCATAATGTGGGAAGGGCATCGGCCGTGTTGTACCAAAAAAAGTAAAAGTCAAAATCTATCTTTCGTACGGATTTATAAATCGCAAGAAATGCCGCGAAATGGAAGCAGAGCGCACCTAAAATCAAAAGGAGGATCTCAACTGCGCGGTTTGCATGAAGAGGGCGAATGGATCGGAAAGCCGCATAGAGAATTGGCGGGACAAGCATGATCCAGAGTGTGTCGACGAACAACAGGAGTGTCTCTATCCGGAAGAACGGAGTATCGGCAACAAACGTATCGATTTCCAGCCCGCAATAGCTGCCGAAAAGAGCAAGGTAGAGGATCGGTAACCACAAGCGGATTTTGTATGACATATTGGTGTCGATTATTCCCCCTGCTTCCTGCGGGTGAATTCGGTTGAATCAGCGCGGCTGCCTCTGACTGCCCGATTTGTGCCAATCCAGACGGAACTTCCAGATGCGCCAGACCGCTTCCAGAGCAATGGCCGAAGACATTTTGCTTGTTCCTGCCCGGCGTTCTGTAAATGTAATGGGGAATTCAATGTGTTTGTAACCGTGCCTGTCCGCCAGATATTTAAGCTCTATCTGAAAGCTGTACCCGTCGCTTCGGAGCGAATCCAATTTGACGGCTCGCAACAGTTCGCTCGACCATCCATTGAATCCGCCGGTGAAATCGGAAAAATTCGATCCAAGTATGAAGCGGGAATAAACACTGGCAAATTTTGAAAGAAATTTTCTGCCCAGCCCCCAATTGAGAGTGCCTCCGCCTTTTACATAACGTGAAGCGACTACAAAATCAAAGTCACAGGCAAATTTAAGCATTGTTTTGATATCTGCCGGATTATGGCTCCAATCCGCATCCATTTGAATGACAAAGTCGTATCCCCCGTCAATTCCCCACTTGAACCCGTATACATAGGCGCTGCCAAGTCCGAGTTTTGCAGGCCGGGTGTGCAGGTCTATTCGATCCGGAAAATTATTCTCCTTGAGCTCCAGTACAGCGTCTCCGGTATGGTCCGGGCTGTTATCGTCCACAACCAAAACATGAAGACGCTCATCAGTATGAAGGACTTCCGGTATGAGATGAGAAATGTTCACACGCTCGTTGTAAGTCGGGATTATGACCAAAGGCTTTAAAGGATATTGCATGTGCTGACCGTTATGGAGATCCCGTACTCATCGGGATGGTGTCATTCGTATCTTAGCGCCTCAACCGGATTCATACGCGAGGCTCTTAATGCCGGTATCATTCCAAAAATCAGTCCAACGAGCACGGTTACACCAAAACCAAGCACAATGGCTATCGGAGGGACCTCGATCCGGATCGCGTCGGTAAAGAAGCGGATGGAGTAGGGGACTGCTACGCCCAGAAGAATGCCGACCAGCCCGCCTCCACCGCTGAGAATCAGGGCTTCCGCAAGAAATTCCGCCAGCAGTACCCTGCGGTAGGCGCCGATGGCTTTCTTAATGCCGATTTCTCTGGTCCTCTCAGTGACGGTTATGAGCATAACGTTCATGATACCGATTCCACTGGCGATCAGTGAAATGGCGGCAATCACCAGGAGCACCACGGTGAGGCCCATACTGATTTTGCCGGCAGCCCTCAGAATCGCGGCGAGATTATCCACCTTGTAAAAAGCCTGGTTCCGGTGCCGGCGAACCAGGAGATTCATTGTTTCGGTTTTTATTCTGTCCACATCATTCAGGCTTTCCGCAGATATGTATATCTGGTCGAGGCTGTCGTTCTGTTTGAAATTACGCATGACGGTGAGCGGAATGATCGCACTATAGTCCGTTACTTCCATTTGGCCGAATGAGCTGACCCGTTCGCGGAAGACGCCGATGATGTTAAAACGGATACCGTAGAGATTGATGTAGCCTTTATAAAAAGGATCCTGTTTCAGCTTTTGAGCAAAAAGCTCGGTTATCAGGCAGACCTTATTGCGAAATCTCAGGTCGTTCTCGGTGATGAAACTTCCATGAACAACCTCAAGATTGCGGACCAGCCGATATTCCGGAGTGGTCCCGATCAAAGAGATGGTGCGTGTTAATCCCTCGATTTTAATCGCGGGATGGCTTGTGGCAATCGGCGCCGCATTCCGGATCCCGCTGATTTCGTTCAGTATGGCTTTCAGGTCATCGGAATTGATTCTGTCGGCAAGTGTTCTGATTCCGGCAGCGGTATCGGCCGATTCGTTGTAAGCGTATATCAGATTGGTGCCTATTCCCCGGATCTGCTCCAGCGTATAAGTCCTGCCGCTGATCCCGGCGATCACAACCAAAACGAGCGAAGCCGTGCCAATGACCATGCTCAGCGAAGTCAATACGGCTCGAACCCAATTGCGGAGCAAAGCCTGATTGGCTGTCCGAAGAATTTCCGTGATTGGCAGTTTGTATTTCATCATTAAAGCAAGTGAGACTCCAACGTTTGCCTGGATTGCGCAGGCCCGTTGGTTTCCCTGCAAGATCCGTGCAATCCGGGGCACTATCAGCCTAGGAACCGGTATCGGCTTCGCCGGGATTCAAAACTATCGAATCTCCTTCATCAATGCCCTGCAGGATTTCAATTTCTTCGGAGGTAAAGAGTCCCAGATTCACAGGTTTTGCTTTCGTTCCAGTGCCCTCCAATAAAAGCACCGCGGGCTTTCCTTCATCATTAAAAACGGCGCTCCTCGGAACGATCAAAACGTTTGCCTTAAAATCCGTCGCTATTTCAACTTTGACGTTTAGGTTCGGGATCAGTCCATTCGGCCCTTTATCAATAGAGCACAACACATAGCCTATGGAGCGATTATTCATCGCCACAACTTGTTCCGCCGGCGTTTGTACAGCGCCGCTCCATTGTTGATCCGGCATTCCGTCCCATTCAATCAGCACCGATTGTCCCTTTCGAATGCGACCCAGGTCCGGTTCATCCACATAGGCGCGAAGCCTTATCTTGCCGGGCTCGTAAATCTGGGCAAGCGTCTGGCCCCTTGTAACATACGATCCCGGTTTTACGGAAAGCGAATAGATCAATCCGTTCTCCGGCGCCACAATGGATTCCAACTGCAATTGCCGTTCCAGCAGCGAAACCTGTTTGGCTAGTTCACTGACTTTATCCTGTTCCCATTGCTTTTCCTCTGTGGAATAGCGCATCTGCAAATCCTGCTTCTTTTGTCTGAGCGCATTCAGTTGAAGCTGCAATATGTCGCGCTGCTTCCGCATGGCTTCCACTGTCGCTCGAGGAGTGGCCTGTTTTGCCAAAAGAGATTCCTCCAATTGCAGATCCTTTTCTTGCTGCTCCAACTGCAACTCCCGTTCTGCAATGGATGCATCCAGCGCAGCCACTTCTTCTTTTAGCGGCCCTCCCAGAATTGCCTGAGCTTGACGCCTGGCTTGCAGCAAGGCCGCTTTCGCTTCCGCAAGTGAGGTTCTGAGTTCCCGCGATTCCAGTCGAATCAGCAGCTGTCCTTCCGCAATTTCCGATCCTTCCTGCTTCTGAACGCCTGCGACGAACGCATCAATGGGAGCATAGATTTCGCTGGGACTGATAGGTTCGATAATGCCGTTGGTGCTGATCGCAACCTTTATATCGCGGCGGACGGCCTTGGCCGTATTAAACGGTGGAGAATCCGAGCGGTTGCTCAGCCCGGAATAGACCAGATAAGCTGCAAGTAGAATCAAAACGAAAAGCGCGATTAAGAATCCATATTTTCGAGCCATAAGTATCCCGGAACTCAGAAAGTGTGCTTACATCTGAAATTCAATAGCGTTGCAGCGAACGTGTGGCATAAATCTCCGGCAAGCCCGGCCTCCAAAAGGCAGGCTGCCAAACGGCGAAAGGCCCGCCACACTCCGGATTATTTTTTCAGCTTTTCCTTCAGCTGCTTGACTTCCGGTCTTGATTCCAGCTTGGGATCGATCTCAAGCGCACGTTGCAGTGCGACTTCCGAAGCAAGCTTATTGCCCATAGCTTCGCTTAAAACGGCAAAATGCAAATGCATCTCAGGATTTCCGGGTGCCGATCGGACCGCATCTTCAAGAAGCTTGGCGGCCTTTTCATTCTGTCCCGCCAGGTAGTAGATCCATCCCAGAGTGTCGGAAACCGTAGGATTTCCTTTGGCCAAACCATATGCTTTTTCTGCTAATGGGAGCGCTTCCTCAATATTATTTTTTCTGACGGCTAAAGCGTAAGCCAAATTATTCAGCACTGCGGGATTATCGGGCAAAAGCTGCTGAAGCCTTCTGTAGCGACCAATAGCTTTGTCATATTCCTGAGCGACCTCATAGAGCGAAGCCAGAACAAAATGCGCGTCCGGCAACCGGTCGTCGCGCGCGATCGCCTCCTCGAGCGATTGGCGTGCTCCCGCCTGATCTTGTTTGGCGAGACGCGCCTCGGAACGCAACATCAGCCGAATGGTGTCCGGATGAATCCCTGCTTTCCTATAGGCCGTCACGGAGATAGCCCGGAGCCGGCGTGTGCCGAAATATGCGGGGAACTCCGTATCTGGATCGATCCCTTTGTCAATTTCCTGTGCCGTGAGAGATCTGGTGCGAAACGGTGCGCACAGGGGGTCTCCCACAACTATGGTTTGCCAGCTCAAGTAGGGCATTGCAAGATAGTAGGACTCGATCAAATTTAAGCCGGACAGATATGCCGGGAACAGAATATTGGGCCGAACGGTGCCCTCAAGGTAAGGCTCCGATACATGAGCCGATATTCCGGTTGCGCCTTCGCGTATCAAGTCAGCCGCCAGCGATTGAGAATTGCCCGAATCGGCAGGAGCTTGCGCAGCCAAAGATTCCTTGAATGTTCGGCCATCGGTGCTTACAAACATACCTGCCAGCGCTCCCGGCATAAACTCGAAGTCGAAGCGACGTATCCGGATTTCGGGATCGTTGGAGCCCCAGGAGTAGTAGCCCAGAACCTTCTTTGTCCCGGTTATAACCTTTTTGGTATTGTCGAAGATGGTGCGATCGCTGAAACCCGCTTTTGCCAGCAAATCTGCTGCTTCCTCGAGCCAGATATCTCCCTTCTCGTCGCTTGATCCCTTGCCGTCCAGTACTATCGATCCCTCTTTGGCTGGAGCAAATCCGCGATCGATCAGTCCTCGGATATCGGTATTGTCGTATCCATCCAGACGGCTGACCAGGTAAATATCGCAATCCGCGTGGCTGAATTGCCTCGCTTGTGCAGGCGGTGCATTGCCCAGAAAATACGGATTGTTCACCTGGCCGGCCGGCGGGATCGCCTGTCCTGCCATCTTTCTATATAAAAGCGTCAATTCCGAATCCACGCTGGCTGCAGTCCCATCCTTCCCCGGGGTGCCCGTTATGCGAAGCGGAATGCCCTTTGTCAATACGATGTAGAGAATGCGATCCTGCGCAAAATTGCGTGACAACCAGAGCCTGACCGGCAGCTCGATTTGCCGTTCGAAATCCTGCCGGGAGATGCTATCATCCACAGTGATCTTGATCCGGAGAATATTCGATTGGGGTATGCCGCGCTTTTGCGCATAATACATCCCGACTTCCATTGACGTTGGGCTTGCCTCATTGAGAACCAGAAGCACGTTCTCTGCCGTTTGAGCAAATAACGGCACCGCAAACAATGGGAGCAGAAGAACTAGACGGATAATCATTCAGCGATCATATCATCGCATGCATGGATTTCACAAATCTCACGAAGAATAAATTTGAATAATCTGCGAAATCCATGGATGCTTTGATGCCGATAAGATACTTCTATGTATGAGAAATTTTACGGTTTGAGAGAACCCGCCTTTAACCTTACTCCGGATCCCACCTTCCTCTTCCTCAACAAACGGAGCAAGGATGCCCTGGATCAGATCCTTTACGGTATCGAGCGCCGGGAAGGTTTCGCCGTCATTGTCGGGGATATAGGGACCGGCAAGACGACAATGTGCTGGGCACTTCTGGAAAGACTTGCGCGGAAGGATATCCGCACCGCCATGATTCAGAATCCAATGCTTTCCGAACTGGATATCCTGAGGTCGATTTTGCAGGACTTTGGCGTTCGTCCTAAAAGAAAGCAGCCGTCCCTGGATTTTGATGGGCTTGGAGATGAAACGAAGGAAATCTTCGATGCCGACTGGATGGAGGGGATGAGCAAGAAACAGCTTCTGGACCGGCTGAATATGTTCCTCGCAGAACGGGCTCAGGAAAACGTTTTTAGCGTCCTGATCGTGGATGAAGCGCAGAATGTCTCAACGACGCTGCTCGAGCAATTACGACTTCTGTCAAACCTGGAAACGGCGAAAAAAAAGCTGATTCAAATCATTTTTGTAGGGCAGCTGGAACTGAACCAAAAACTCAAGGCTCTGTCCATGCGCCAGCTGAATCAGAGGATTTCTGTTCGTTTTGAAACCAAAACCCTTTCAAGGGAGGATACGGAACGCTATATCCGTCATCGGCTGGCTGTGGCCGGCGGCGCGCCGAGACTGCGCTTCGGATCGGGAACCTTCCGGGCTGTCTGGCGGTATTCCAGGGGGTATCCTCGAATGATTAACCTGATTTGCGATCGCGCGTTGTTGGCCGGTTATGCAGAGCGTGCAGCCGTAATTACCCCAAGGTTGGTCCGGAAAGGAGCCTTGGCATTAAAAGGTCTGGAAGATGCCGGGCCGAAACTCTCTCAAGGCTGGTTTCGTCGTTTGATGCCCTTCCTCATACCTGCGGTTTTTTTGCTTTCCGTTCTCCTATTTGCCCTCTCCAAAAGCAATTAACTCCTTTAAAAATACCTTTACATAAGCACAATATGTAGTGTAATAATTAGCTGTACATACAAGATAGCTTTAGTGCCCCAGTATCAGATCAAGATTTTTGGATTGATGTAACCATGCAGCTGCCGATTGGTCCCGATCCGAAGTCTGATGCAAGGTTTAGGCTTGGAAGTCGTGTTGACTTCGATCATAGGGGCGCTACCCTGTCCATTGAATCCCAACTAAAGCTGCGAGAGCTATACAACTATATTGAAGTTTATCAGGCTGTTTTGCGCGAAATTAAAACAGACCTGTTTCTTTTCGAATCCAATTCCGAGAATGTCGCCAGTCTGCAAAGAGCATCCGAAATGCTTGAAGAATTCTGTATAGAAGCGGACAGCTGGGGATTCAATTCGCTTTATGAGATTGGTTTAAGCTTGCAGATGCTGCTTATCAATTCACAAAACCGCATTCAGAACGGTGTTTTCTGGGATACTTTGAAGAGGGGATTGGCGATGTTGTCGGATCTTCTGGAACAATGTGAAATCGATTTCCGCTGGAGACTTGCAGTCGCCGACATGCTTGATTCCCTCAACCAGGTATCGCGCAACTGAAGTTTCCTTCCTGTTTAGCCTCCTTATTCCAGATAGCGGATATTCCTCCTGTAGTGAAATGGACACGTCTCGCCGGAGCATGTGATCGCATAAATAGCGGTTTTGCGGGCAGCTTCCAGTGTCGAGATATTTTACACTGTCCCCGCAAATTGGAAAATTCCTTTACAACATTAGCATTCAATTATTGAGCGGGCTTCATGAAATACCGGCAGCTAAACCATTAATTTATAAAGGGATATAATGGAGGCGAGCCCTTTTTTACAGGTTAGGGCTTTCGGGACTCTTTATTGCTTGTATATTTATGTCATATGCTTCAGGAGGATTTCATGAAGTCATTTATACAGATTATTTGCCTATGTGGACTGCTGGCGGGTTTCTCGACGCCTGTTTTTGCCGACACCCTTACTTTCAATGACAGCTGGAGCGGCAGCGAATATATAGATGTTGCCAACGGTCAGCCAAAGTGGTGGAGCCCCAAATTTGATTTTCCCGATGCGGATACAAAGCCCACGAGTACTTATCCCCAGGGTATTTTTGAGTATGATGAGTACTATCTGGATAATCTCGTGTCCTTTACTATTACCGTAAAAGGCCATAACGACAATGATAGCCAGTCAATTGACTTTTTCCTGGATTTTAATGGCGACCATACTTATTGGTTTAACAGCTATCAATCGGATAAAGGCAAGATCGGCGGACATAATGTGGCAAATAGCGTTCCTTTCACCCTGGTGCTGGACATAAAGAACCAGGACCTGTTGTATGCAAAGAATTCCGATCCTTTAGTGGACGTGGGCAATCTTGAGTATGTTACTGCTGCATCATTTGCCGGGAGAGATGCCTTTTACCTTGGAATCGGGTGCCATTTTTATCTCGACAATATTTATGTGGATGTGACTGTAAATAAGCCAAGCGAACTTCCGCCTGTGCCGGAGCCGGCTACGATATTTTTGATAGGATCCTGCCTAATAGGATTAGCTGCCTGGAGATTAAAGAAAAACTAACTGGCAATTGAGCGCCGAAATAATAGTAAAATAAGAGCCGCTTTCGGGCGGCTCTTTTTTTATTTGTGCAAACCATAGCCGGGCTCAAAAAAGTTTCTTATTTCAATGCTTTTGCCGATAAAGTTTGTGGCCCCATACGGCCCCTTATAGAAAGGACTGGCGCATGAAAATAGCGGTTGTGGGACTTGGTTACGTTGGATTGCCTCTATCCCTGCAGTTTGCTCGTGCCGGCGTCAACGTGTTGGGATTGGATGTGGATAAGCAGAAAGTGGACGCCCTCAATGCCGGCAGGAGTTATATCAAGCACATTGAATCCGCGGATATCGAGAAGGCGGTAAATGAGGGGAATTTCAAGGCATCTATTGATTTTTCCAGAATCAAGGAAGCCGAGGCCGTCATTATCTGTGTGCCGACACCGCTGAACAAAAACCGCGAACCCGATATCAGCTATATCGTCGATACGGGCAAATCCGTCGCCCCCCATATGGCGAAAGGATGTCTGGTTGTTCTTGAATCGACTACCTATCCCGGCACCACCGACGAAGATTTGCGTGAAGTATTGGAATCAGGATCCGGCATGAAGGCCGGCAAAGATTTTTATCTGGCATTTTCGCCGGAAAGGGAAGATCCGGGAAATCCGGACAGTCAGGTGGCGCTGATTCCCAAGGTAGTCGGAGGATACTCGCCTGAATGCCTGAAGAGAGCCTTAGATCTCTACGGCAAAGCGATCAAGACAATCGTTCCGGTCTCTTCCTGCCGCGCGGCCGAAGCCACGAAGCTTCTGGAAAACACTTTTCGGAGTGTCAATATCGCTCTCGTAAATGAATTGAAAATAGTTTATGGTGCGATGGGTATTGATGTCTGGGAAGTCATTAATTCCGCAAAAACAAAACCTTTCGGTTTCATGCCTTTTTACCCCGGTCCGGGCCTTGGCGGACACTGCATCCCGATCGACCCCTTTTATCTGACCTGGAAGGCAAGGGAGTACGGGCAGCACACACGCTTTATTGAGCTGGCCGGCGAGATAAACACATCCATGCCGGAGTATGTGGTAAACCGGGTTGCCGAGGCATTAAACTCCAGGCGCAAAGCATTGAACGGATCGTCGGTAGCGGTTTTGGGGATTGCGTATAAGGCAAACGTGGATGACGATCGTGAATCTCCCAGCTATGTGCTGATGGATCTGCTTAAGAAGCGCGGCGCAGAGGTAAGCTATTACGATCCTTACATCCCTGTGATACGGCCGTCGCGCGAACACAGTCACTGGGCCGGGACAAAGTCGATACCCTGGTCCAAAGAAACCTTGCGCAAGTTTGACGTAGTGCTTATTTCCACAAACCATGAGGCAGTGAACTATCAGGAATTGGCGGATTCGGCGGACTGCATCGTGGATACGCGCAACGCGATGGCGGGAATCAAAGCCCGTCCCGGCCAGGTCTGGAAAGCTTAAAAAACGGCCACGGATTGCACGGTTTTTATCTTTTCGCCGCCGCAATCCCTGGCTAGAAGTGCTTCAGCGGCGGGCGGCCGAGCGGATAGACATTAAAGCCGATTTCAAAGAGCCGCTCGTGGTCCAGGATATTGCGTCCGTCGAACAGAAACGCCGGCTTCTCCATGTATTTGTAAATCTTTTCCCAGTCCAGAGAGCGATAGAGGGCCCACTCGGTCATGATAGCGATGGCATGTGCCCCTTGTGCCGCTTTATAGGGATCTTCCAGGAAATCCGCGTCGGATCCTGATCCCGCGAGGTCTATGCGCGCATTATCGAGCGCTTTGGGATCCGTTATTGCTACATGAGATTTTTCTTCCAGAAGCTTTCGCGCGATATGGATGGCGGGGGATTCCCGTGTGTCGCTTGTGTCTGCCTTGAATGCAAAGCCGAACAGCGCAATGCGCTTCCCAACAATGGTATTGAACATCTCGCGTATTATCATGCGGACAAAGCGCGCTTCCTGGAATTCATTCATCTGCAGGACGGATTCCCAGTAACGGGCAACCTCGTTGAGGCCATAGGATTCGGAAATGTACACCAGATTCAGGATGTCTTTTTTAAAGCAGGATCCGCCAAATCCGACACTGGCGTTGAGGAAGCGGCTGCCGACCCGCGAGTCCATGCCGACGGCACGAGCGACTTCCTGGACATTTGCATCGGTTTTTTCGCAAAGCGCTGAGATGCTGTTGATGGAAGAGATCCGCTGCGCCAGGAAAGCGTTTGCCACCAGCTTGGAAAGCTCGGCACTCCAGATATTGCTGGTAAGAATCTTTTCTCTCGGCACCCAGTTGGCGTAGATCTCGACGATTTCCTGCCTTGCGCGGAGTCCTTCCGGAGTCTCACGAGAACCGATCAGAACTCTATCCGGTTCCAGCAGGTCCTGTATGGCTGAACCTTCCGCCAGAAATTCAGGATTTGAGATCACTTCGAAACGGATCTTTTTCCCGTTGGCATTGAGGATGTTTTCCATTGTCTGGGCTGTTTTGACGGGCAGGGTGCTTTTCTCGATTACGATCTTGGAGGATTTGGATTCACGCAGAATCTCACGCGCCACTTTTTCCCAATATTGAAGATCTGCCGCCTTGCCTGCGCCTTCACCGAAGGTTTTGGTCGGAGTATTCACCGATACAAAAATGATCTCCGACTCCCGGATCGCAGTGCTGATATCCGTGGAGAAGAACAGATTCCGTCCCCGCGCCGCTTTCACGACTTCCAGGAGCCCCGGTTCATAAATAGGCAGCTGATCGGTCTGCCACGCCTTAATCCGGGCTTCGCTGACATCGACTACGTCCACCTTGTATTGGGGGCACTTCATTGCGATAACGGCCATCGTTGGCCCGCCTACATATCCTGCGCCGATACATGCGATTTTTTTTGAGAACATAGTCATGTCTTCTCCTCGGCATTCAAATCGGCCAAATTGCCTGTGTCCTTAGCAATTAGCGCTCCCGGTTCTGCAGTGAGGCATCCTGTTTCGACCTTTATCAAACGGTGCGAAAACAGACGCGCAAGCCTGTATCTGGGAAACAGCATATTTTTTATAAATCTAAACACTTGCTGCCGATACAGTCTCAGACTAGACTTGGAATTTCCTATGTTCAATAAGATATTTACTTCACCTGTTCTTGTTCGAGTCGTTCCGTTTGCTGCTTTTGCTGCGCTGACGCTGCTTCAGGGCCGGTTGGGAGATGCTTCTCAATATTGGATCTACGCCCTTAAAACAATTGTCGGCGCCTGGCTGCTCTGGCTGATGCGTCCATACATAAAAGAGCTGAAATGGGCTTTTTCCTGGGAGGCTGTGGTAGTCGGAGTGGCGGTTTTAGTGGCATGGATTGGGTTGGATGGTTACTACCCGATGTTTGCCGAGCGTTCAGGCAGTTTCAATCCTGTTCGCACATTTGGGGATGGCAGTGCCATGGCTCTGATATGCATTGCCGTCCGGATCATCGGATCATCGTTGGTTGTTCCGCCGCTTGAAGAAATATTTTATCGCTCCTTTATTTATCGATATCTCATCAAATCCGACTTCATTCAGGTTCCGCTCAACCGCCTGGATTGGAAAGCATTCCTTATCGCGGGAGTAATTTTTGGCATCGGCCATTATGAATGGCTGCCGGGAATTCTTTGTGCATTCGCATTCCAATGGCTTGTCCTGAAGAAGAACCGCCTGGGGGATGCGATCACCGCCCATGCAATTACCAACTTCCTCCTGGGGATCTGGATCGTCGCCCGCGATGCTTATCACTTTTGGTAATCCTGTATGCCCATTCCGTTCTCAGCGGCGCTTATATTTGCTTTTGCCAAACCGCATCCCGCCCATGCGCCAATGGCCGCGATAACGACATCTGTAATCCCGGCAAAGCGTGCGGGAATAAAAATCTGAGTCGCCTCAATAGCACTTGCCAGCAAAGCAGCCCACAAAATGACCGCCCATCTTGGCCACAAGGCTGCGAGAAGCGCATAGCTCAATATTCCTGACAGGGCATCGTTCAGGGCTATCCCGGTCGTCTGATTGTAATACTCCACCAGCGGAATCCACTCGAAGCGTGACGGCCTGCCAAAATGGTATGGACCGAGCCCCTCAGCTATCAGAGCGATGTTCATCAGGACGAATCCAGTTATCGGTCGTGCGGCGCAGGGAATATACCGCACAGAGACAAAACCTCCGGCAACTCCTGCAATATTCATGGCAAGATCCCGAACGGAAGGGGCATGGGATTCTACAAGCAGCTGAGCCGGTTCCAGCATGACGGGAAGAAGAAAGGCAAACAGGATGAGTTTCTTCTGCTTCCTTTTCATAGTCCCGGTCATTCCTCCGATCAGCATAAATTCGGCCATTAGAATCCATCCGCCATCAATAGGTATTCCCGATTCCCACGGGTTTGCCAATAGCGCTTTAATGCTTGATTTTATATGCGAGACATCCAGCCCAAAATCGAGGGGAAGGAGCATAGTTGTGGTCACTATGGCTGCCAGAATGAGGAAACCGGTCATCTGCTTGTCGAATAGAGAACCGGAAAGCAGATCAAGGATCTTCGATCCGCATACTGCTGCAATAAAGGCGCCCAGGAACATGCCTAAGCCGTTATTGAGGGCGTCGGTGATGCCTGAGAGCCGGGATGCAATTCCCAGCTGGACGATTTCTGACAGCAAACCCAACAGGAATCCACTAACGAACCATCCTGCAATCCTCAACCGGTTCCTTTTCTGCCCGAACCGGAGAAATCCGAAAAATCCCAGCGGGACGGTCAAAAGGACATTGCTTGCCATATCGGGCAGACTATGAATCCGCCCGCGGGCGGTATCCCAATAGGGCACTCGGCCTGCGTTGCTCCAAGCCTCCGACAACCCCTGATAAGAAAGGTCAAAAGTGAATGGGAACAGCGTGCCGTAAAAGAAGAGCAAGAGAGATAAATAGAATCCAATTCTGCACAATCCAAACAATCGGTTTGGAAGCGCGTGATCTGTGGACATTCGCATATATACAGATTACACAGATTATCCCTGATGTGGTTCTTTTTTGTGAAATATGAGAATGCACCCTGCAATGTGATTACAGTCACATCAAGACGACACTTTCATCCGATAAGAATGATGGCGCTTAGCAGGTAGTCTGTGCGCTGAGAACTGATCCACATTTCAGGAGTGCATGATGAAAGCCGGAAAAGCCCGATATTGGCTTAGTTTATCCGCAGTATTATGGCTGTTGGCAGGTCTGATCCCATTATTCGGTCAAACAGACAGAGCGGAGCGGAGAAAGCGGCCGTTCCCATCAATTCGACTGGCAGGACAGGTACGCAATGAAGCAGCCATCAGGGCGCTGGGTGATAAATTGCCGGCCGTGGCGGAGTGGTATGGGAAAACCCCCCGAGAAATGACAAGGCTCATCCGGAGGGATCGGAATTTGTGGGTTAGTCCAAGTGGGCGCCTCATGTATGCCTGCGAACTGGAAGTCCCCTTGGAAGCAGGCCCGGAGGCGGAATCCGCGGTAGACCGCGACCATATTGCCAGCTATCCTCTGGATCAGACATTCAATCTGCACAGCCTTCCCGGCTCCAATACAGTTCTTTATCTGGATTTTAACGGAGCTACGGTATCGGGCACCGCGTGGAATGCAGGCTACAACGGCGGAGCAGATATCGTTGCGGCGCCATTCGATCTGGATGCGAATCCCGCCACATTCAACACAACAGAACTGCAAAGGATCCAGAATATCTGGAAGAGGGTTGCAGAAGACTACTCGCCCTTCGACATAGATGTAACAACAGAGGAACCGGCTCCCGAAGCTCTCAACCGAAGCAGCAGCACCGATACAACATATGGAAACAGAGTGATAATTACGCCGACGAATTTCTATCCCAATGCAGGGGGAGTCTCCTACGTTGGAACCTTTAATGATATCGGAGACTATTACAAAATTTCCTGGGCTTTTTCCAACATGCTTGCCAATGGCGAAAAATATATCGCCGAAGCGTGTTCTCATGAAAACGGGCACGCGGTTGGATTGCATCATCAAGGAGTGACCGGCGGCACTGCCTATTATCAGGGGCAGGGGGACTGGGCTCCGATCATGGGCAATTCATACTACAAGAATGTGACTCAGTGGGCTAAAGGAGAATATGCCGAGGCAAACAATACCGAAGATCAGCTTGAGGTGATGCGGAATTACGGTCTGGAATATTATCCCGATGATCATGGCAACATCCCGGGAACAGCAACCACGCTTACGGGATCAACCACCCTTAGCGGATCCGGATTCATTGAACGGAACACCGACGTTGATATATTCAAATTCATAACCGGCGCGGGTTCCATTTCTCTTGGAGTCAATCCTTCACCGATCGGTCCAAATCTCAAGATCCTGGCTGAACTCCATGATAGCGGCGGGAATCTTATAGCTTCTTCGAGCCTCACCGATATGGGGGCAAGTATAAGCTCTACGGTTCCCGCCGGAACTTATTATTTGTCGATTTCCGGTGTCGGATCCGGTGATCCTGTGTCCACCGGCTACTCGGATTATTGCAGCCTTGGGCAATATATTGTTACGGGCGCCATTGTTAATCCCGGATCCTCCATGCCTCCGACTGCGGTTATCTCTGCCGCGCCCACATCCGGTGATGCTCCGCTGGCGGTCGCCTTTTCAGGCTCAGCTTCAACCGATGACGGAACGATTGCTTCCTATGTCTGGAATTTCGGCGACGGTTCGGATGTTTCCAGCGATCCGAATCCAAGCCATGTTTTTACCGCTGCAGGAGCATATTACGTAACGTTGACTGTTACCGACAATGAAGGTTTAACGGGAAGCTCTTCAATCACGATAACTGTCAGGCGAGATGTTTATGTATATTCTATCGTATTGTCCTCCAGCAGCTCCACGACAGCTGTATCCGCGAGTGCTGTGGTGACAATAAAGGATAAGGCGGGGAATGCCGTCTCCGGAGCGAGCGTCACCGGTTCGTGGAGCGGCATCGTTCAGGGAACGGCGCCTGGCGCCACCAACGCATCGGGGGTGGTGAGTTTTTCATCTCCGCAATCTTCCGTGTCCGGGACATTCACTTTTACCGTAACCGGCGTATCGGCTTTGGGCTACACATATGATCCCCAGTTGAACAACCAGACCAGCGCATCGGTTGCAGTGAACCTGCTGCAAGAGCCGACGGATTCCACTCCCCCAACGATCAACATTGCTTATCCCGTGGCGGGATCTACTGTTTTGGGCAACATCAGCATTCGAGTCAATGTCTGGGATGATGTAAGCGTTACCAGAGTGGAGCTATATGTGGACGGTCTGCTTAAGGCAGTATCGACTTCAGCGCCATTCACTACAAAATGGAATACCGTCAGGGCTGCTGCGGGAGAACACACACTTAGAGCCAAAGCATACGACGCTGCGGGCAACACCTCCGTTTCGGCAGGCGTGACTGTCATTGTTCCGGAATCCGTCAAGCGTAAGACCACGGATAGAATTTTAAGGGTAAGATAAGCACAATCAATTGCCCGATTTATCTAAGCCGCCACAGATATCCATGAGAGTGCAAAGGATATCTGTGGCACTTTTGCTTCCCCCGATTAAAGCTGCCAATCAAACCCACTACAAAAACATTCCGGGGCGTGACTTCAGTCACACCGCCGCAGGAGTTCACGCCCGATGAGAAAGGTAAAGAGCTTCGGGCGATAGCTCTTACAGATATGCTCGGCTATGATTTGGAGCGTAATATGAAAGCAAAAGGGAATCATTTTTTCACAAGGCTGTCTGCGGTTTTATGGTTGCTGGCTTGTATCGTAGCCCTGTTTGCATGAAAAAATGTTGCAGGCAAATCATTACCAGCGGCAGGCAGGGCTTTCTTCACTCAGCACTTTGATGCAGGCTCAGACCGCTGGAAATAAATTCATGCAGCCTTTTGCGGCATGGAGAAAACAGAAGCATGAAGTGATAGCTTGCAGCGGCAACCAAATCATATGGATAAGTCCGAATAAGCGCCGCCACCGGATTGCTAATCAGCAATAAAAAAGGCCCGGTTTTAAGCCGAGCCTTTTTCTACAGAGACCGGGTTCCCCTGCCATTGCCGGCGTATTATGCCGCCGATTCCGAATCCAATTAGTCCAATGCAGGAAGAATCATCCTTCAGATATCAGAAGATGACTATTATGTCCTGCAATCTGAGTTCTCGAATAATCATTTAGATCAGGCAGCTAATGTATGGAGATTGAGGGAAGCGGGAGATGCCGCAAAAAAAATGTCGCAGCTTCATTTTTAGCGAAATATAAGTGAGGCTCGCGAAATATTAAGGCCAATGGACAGCAAAGGAGAATGACTATGCGTAACATCGGTCTCGGCGTCTTTTTGTGTCTCGTTCTCTCCGCATATGTATATGGAGAATCGATTTCCATCTGGAACTTTAATGATGCAGTATCCGGAACAACCGGAGGATTGTCTGAATTCCTTGTAGATCGTGGCAATGGAGTAATGACCAGCAGTTTCATTTCAGCAAGTATCGGCAATACCACCGGCAGTAATTTGAACAGCCGTGATGGCGACCCTGCAGGACAGGCACTCCGCTTGAGTGGAAACGCGAATAATGGAGAAAACCTCACCTGGCTGGTCAATACAACAGGCTATGAAGAGATAGATGTCAGTTTTGCCACGCAGCGCACCAGCACCGGTTTTAGCGCCAACCAGTTTCAATACAGCTTTGACGCCGGAGTTACATGGCTGAATTTTGGAGACATTTTCATGCCCGGCACGGGTTTTGTTCTACAGGAATTTAATCTGAGCGCGATTCCCACTCTCAGTAACAATCCGTATGCAGGTTTTCGCATCGTGTTCGGAGGCGCATCCGGTTCCTCCGGGAACAATAGGATCGACAACCTCGTGGTTGCAGGAACACCATTCACTCCCCCGGTTTCAACGCCGGTACCGGAACCTTCAACAATTGCGTTGACCGGAATAGGCATTGCCGGGGTGCTCCTCACACGAATGAAATAGGCCAAGAGCAGATTCCATAAATCTCCAGAACAAAGGAGAATTCCCATCCGCCGCATTGTGCTCATGCTCGTGCCCGCAATGCGGCGGATGACTATTTGGGGAAATTCGTGGCTATAGTCCTGAAAGGGCCTGCTTTGCCTGGTCCGCTCCAGGGAATGACGGATTAAGCTTCAGCGCTTCGCTGAGAGATGCTTTGGCAAGGGCATTGTCCCCGTTTTTCAAATAGGCCATTCCGAGATGGTATCGAGCTATGGCGTTCTTGGGATCTTTATTTACACAGTCGCTCAGCGAATCAATCGCTGCTCTGTAAGAGCCTTTCTTATAGTAAATCCAGCCGAGGGTATCCAGAACCTGAGGAGCATCACGGAGCTGTTCTGATGCGGTTTGGGCCAGCTTAAGGGCTTCATTTAAATCGCCACCGGACTCCGCCAATATCCATGCCAGATTATTTGCCGCTATGGGCGATTTCGGATTGATTTTCAATGCTTCGCGATAGTGTGCCTTGGCTTTCTCCCGGTCGCTTATCGATTCGTAAAGAATAGCCAGAGTGATATGGGCTTGAATGGAGTTGGGATTCACCTTCAGTGCGTTCGAAAATTCCTGAATGGCCTTATCCTGCGAATTTTGCGCTATGAAAAGCTGGCCGAGAAGGCTATAGGCGGTAAAGCTATTCTTGTCGATGGAAAGCGCTTTACGGAATAATTCTTCCGCCTTGGCATAATTGTTTTGAATGAAGTAAATCCGTCCCAGCGTTTCATAGGGTTCATTTTGATTCGGGAACTGTTTTATCTGTTGATTGATCACCTGAATCGCCTTGTCCGGTTTGTTCTGGCTCATATACAAATTGGCTTGGGCGACTCCGAGTCTGTATTTGGCCTGTTGGTTTTCGGGCTGACGCTTAAGCACTGCCTCAAACTCGCTTACCGCACCACTGAAATCCCTTTTGCTTATGCGGGCGTTGCCCAGAATAAGCTGCAGGTCGTTCCGGGTTGGATCAATCCGGAGCCCTTGCTGGGCATAGCGTATAGCGGCATCGGGGTCTCCTGAGGTCAGTTTCAGCTGCGCCAGTGAAAAATAAACTGGTAAATATCTGTCATTGATTTTCAGGATTTCATTCCACTCCGCCTCACTCTGCTGCACCTTTTTGTCCAGGAGATAAGCCCTGCCCAGAAGATAACGGGCTTCCACGGAATCCCGGTTCGCATTGACAGCCGCCTGCAATTCCTTGATGGCTTCCGCCCGCTTATCCTGAGCCAGCAGGAATTCTCCCTTAATTATTCTTCCCTGCGGATCATTGCCTTGGATAATTTCATCGGCAAGAATCAAACCTTTATCGTAAACCTTTTGCCGCAGATATAGACCTGCTAACCGCTTCTTGAGCGTAAGATTTCCGGGATTCCCGGCGATCAAGCTTTGATATCTCTGGATCCCTTTATCCGGTTTCCCGATTCCTGCATAGAAATCCGCCAGCACGATTTGCTGATTAACGTTCTTGGGATCAAGTTCTGCGGCTTTTACAAAGGATTCTTCGGCTTTCGCAAGATCTTTCTGCGACAGATAAAGCATTCCCAGCAATTCATGCAGCTTTGGAACCGCCGGTCCGCTTGCGAGTTGCTGGTTGAGGCGCTGGATTGCCTTTTCGGGTTGCTTTTGCTCCAGCAGAGCCGCTGTGATTCCCGCCCATGCTTCCACGTTGCGCGAATCCTTGGCAATTATTTTGTCAAATTGGGCGGCTGCCTGAGCTGCTTTTTTCTGCGCAATATATGCCTGACCGAGACGCAGTATTCCGGTCAAGTTGTCGGGATCATTTTTTACCAACTGTTCCAGCTGCATAACGGCGTTCGAATAGTCCTTCTTGGCGCCATAGGCGCTTCCCAGGAGCAGTTGCGCGTCCTCCAGCTTAGGATTGATCTTCAAAGCCTGTTGCGCATGTTTGATGGCTTCATCCGGCTTGCCGGAATCCAGCTTGAGGCGGGCGAGCGCAATATAAGGCGGAGTAAACCTCCCCGAGTTTCTGATTGCCTCATTCCATTCCGCCTCTGCGCGCTGTAAATTCTTGGCTTGAAGCTGTGCGATGCCGAGATAGTATCGGGCAGCAGGCGAATCCGGCTCAATGTTGACGGCTTTCTGCAGCATGCTTGTCGCTTCGCCGGAGTTGTTTTGAGCCAAGAGAACTCTGCCCTTCAACATCAAACCTTGTGGGAGATCCGGATAGAGTTTCAGAAGATCTCCCACTACAGCATTGGCTTTGTCAAAAGATCGCTGCGCAAGATACAGGTTGCCTAGACTGATTGCGGCATCCGGATTGCCGGGAACGTCCTTCAGGATAGCTTGCAGCACTTCGATGCTCTTATCGGGTTGCCCGGTAGTCGAGAAAAATTCTGCAAGCGCCAGCCTCGGCGCGAGATTCTGGTTATTGATCGCTGCCGCATTCCTATAGGATTCCTCTGCCTTTGCCGGATTGCGCTGCATCAGATAGACCTGACCCAGGACTTGATGCAAAACCGGATTGTCCGGATGAGCGGAAATGGCCTGGTTTACTCTTGCGACTGCTTTGCCCGGATTATTCGCTGTTGTATGAACGTTCGCAAGGGCAAGAAGGCTTTCAGCACTTTGCGGATCGGATTTTAGCGCTGCTTCAAACTGAGCTTCGGCCCTATCCGCCTTCCCCTGTTGTAAATAGAGAAGGCCAAGTCGGTAATGACCGGAAGGATTTCCTGGATTCCCTGCAACAAACGCCTCGATTTCCGGAGCTGCAAGAGCGTAGTTCCGCTGACTTGCGTAAGCGCTTCCGAGGATCAGGCGGGCTTCCGCATTATTGGGATTCAAATTTAGCGCTTCCCTGGCGTAACCGATTGCCGAATCCGGATCTCCAGTGTCCAGTTTGACTTCGCCAAGCGCTATGTAAGCCTGGACAAGGGTCGGATTGATTCTGACGGCCGTGGCAAATTCTTTTTCAGCCTTAGCACTGCTTCGGGATTGGAGGTAAGCAATACCGAGAAAATAATGTGCTTCAGCCGAGCGAGGTCGGGACTTGACGCTTTTTTCAAGCGTCGCCACAGCCTCGGCCAGCTTCCGCTGCGACAGCAAAATCTTGCCCTTTACGAGGTGTGCATCGCCGTCTTTGGCATCTTGCTTCAGGATCTCATCGGCGATTTGCTCGGCTTTGTCGACCGCCCGCTGGTTGAGATAGAGATTAGCCAATCGTTTTTTAACCAGGAGGAGATTCGGATGAGTCGCGAGCAATTCCTGACAGGTCTGAATTGCTTTTTCAATGCCTCCAGTCCCGGAATAGAAATCGGAAAGAATGATGCCGAATCGCGTTTCCTGCGGATTTTTCTTCTTCAGATTCACATAAATCATCTCAGCGTCCGGAACCCGGTTGTTCAGCACGCAATAGTATGCGTAGGAGAGGTTCGCATCGCGTGATTCGGGATCGATTTCAAGCGCAGCGCGGTATTGCTGATCGGCATCTTCCAGGCGTTTTGAAAGCAAATAGAAATTGGCAAGGGCAAGCCGGGCTTCAACCGATCGCTGGTTCTGCTCCACTGCTTTTTTGAAAACCTCCTCAGCCTTTTGCGGGTTCAGTTTGCCCTCCTGGGTAGCGGCCAGAGGGTAATATGCGGGCAGAAGACGAGGCTCAAACTCAATTCCGCGCTTCAATGCGCCAATCGAATCATTGATGTCTATCTTCCCGGCAAGGCTGTTTCCAAGCAGTATCTGCGCCCGGATATTGCTCGTATCTCTGTTCAGGAGCAAGTTGGCTTTCTTGCCGGCATCTTCGAACTTGCGCTGGAGCAAAAGATAATTGCCTGCATCAAACTGTGCCTCGAGGTTATTGGGATCCAGTGTGGCGGCTTGCAGAATGGATTGCCCCCCCTCCTCGATTCCCCCCATGGCAAGATAAGCAATGCCGAGTTCATAATGCGCCGCTGCAAATCTGGGATTGGCTTTCAGCGCATTTCTGAATTCGATCGCGGCTTCGTTATATTTTTTCTCGACCAGGAATTCTTTACCCCGCTGCAGATATTTCTCCGGGCTCCGCGAGCATCCGATCGTTGCGAGAATCCCAAGCACAAGTGCCAGGCAAATTGTTCTTTTCATAGGACAGCCTTTTTGAAATGTGAAAATAATCCTTCAGTTTCGTGTTTTTTCTACCCGGGCCGATGTCAGCCCGTCTGTGAGGCCCGGTGATATACTCATGCTGATTTGAATAGATCTCCTCCGGCCGCGCCGGGCAATCTGCGGCAGGCTTTTTATGACGGTAAAAAGCGTTCTAATAAGGGAAACAGGGCCTTTGCAAAATCTATTGCATACTCTTCGGCAAGCGCTTCGGATCCGGCATTCATGCTTTCCGCCGAACAGATGATCCGGACGAGAGCGGCATCCGTGCGGTTTTTGCGCATCGCATCGATCACCGTGTAAATTTTCCCCCAATATTCACTGGCAACAATCCGTCCGTGGCTCTGGTACCAATATAACACCACCTGTTTATCAAGACCTTTCACAATGACAATCCGGTTGACCTTGATAGAGGTGCTGTCATTGATGGAGATGGTTATATGGTTGCGCTTTGTAGGATTCCATCCGGCACCCGGCATGCAGTTCAACGGCGAATGAATTGTGTCTCCTTCCCGCTGGCTTTGATAAAAGCCGACATATAAATGAGCGTAAAACAAATCGGGGCTGGCGTAATACCTGCTGACATAATCATCAACCCCCAGAACGTCCATTACTTTTGAGTCAATAACCGCTGATTGCTGCGCTGTCCAATTCCCAATCCTCAGCGGCATTTCCGATAGGGGTTCCCGTATCGGAGTGATTTCCGGTCTCGAGGCCCGCGCGACCCATGCAGCAGTCGCCAGCAGCACAAGGCATAAGAGAATTATGCGAATTTTCATATTTCCTCTTGAGATGCATCGTCTTCTCGCCGCTTTTTCGGCACGATCCATGCAATTATGCGGTACAGAATGAACATCATGATGAAGGCTGCGATAAAGATAATCCAGCCGGAAAAACTATGAAAAAATCCTTGAGCAGCTTCCGGGCCGTAGTAATGAGCAGCCAATCCGGTCCCTGCGACCCTGATCCCGTTGGCTGCTATCGCGATAGGAATGGTTCCCAGAACCAGGATTATGCGCACCCAGATACGGGAATCGGCAAAATAGCCGTACACAATTCCCAACGTCAGCAACGAGATGAGCGAACGAATGCCGCTGCAGGCCTCGGCAACCTCCAGGCTGGTATTGGCCAGATTTATCACATTTCCTTCACGCAGAACCGGAACCTGAAACGCCAGCAAGGCCAGTTCTCCAAAACGGGAAGCCAGAAGCTGGAGAGGAAAGGCTATCTGATTGAAGATGATGGCAGGTATGGGGATCATCAATAGCAGGAATGCGACAGGAAGCAAAAGGATTTTTAGGTGATTCCAGCCGTATAGAAACAAGAGGGATCCCGCTATCGTTCCAAGAATCGAAACGCGGGTCAGAAACAGCTCGGATCCCAGGATGCCGGCCATCAATAATGCCATGCTGCCCAGAACGATCGCGATGCCCCACGAATTGGGCTTTCGGGGAGCATCCTTCAGCTGTTTTCGGCGCTCCCATACAAAATAGAGAGCAATGGGTATGATCAAAAAACCATGAGAATAATTATCGTCGACATACCAATCCTTCACCAGCTTTGCGATTACGTGCTGGTATAAAAATGCAAAACTACCTGCAAGCAATATGAGTAATGCCGCAATCGATTTTTTCATATCTTTTGTGATATATGGCTGCGTTATTTTAAAGCCCGTACCTCGACATCAGATCATAGAGAGTTGGCCTGCTGATTCCCAGCGCCTTTGCCGTCTTCGATATATTCCCATTGTTTTCGCGCAACGTACTTGCCAGTATTTCGCGCTCCAGAGTTTCCTTTGCTTCCTTCAAAGTTGAACTGGCGTTGGGAATGCTCCCGTTTGGCGTCTCCAATTCAAGCTCGGCGGGGTTGATGGTAAGGCCATCCGCCAGCACAATAGCGCGCTTGACCCTATTCTGCAATTCACGAACATTTCCCGGCCAGCCATGTCTTCGGATGGCTTCGATCGCCGCTTTTGAAAATTTCTTCGGCGGCTTTTTCAATTCCTTTGAAAATGCCGACGCCAGATGCTCTGCCAGTTGAACGACATCGTTTCCTCTGTCGCGCAGTGGCGGAAGCGACATTTTGACCACAGCAAGACGAAAATACAGATCCTCTCGAAAACGGTTTGCCTTTACCTCTTCCTCCAGATTCTGATTGGTCGCAGCGATCACCCGGCTGTCAACAGGGATGAGCTGTCGGCCTCCCACACGCTCGATGACCTTTTCCTGAAGGAAACGCAGGATTTTCACCTGAAGCTCCGGCACAAGATCTCCGATTTCATCCAGGAAAAGCGTGCCTCCATTCGCATATTCCAGCTTGCCTTTGCGTTGAGTGGTAGCGCCGGTAAAGGAGCCTTTTTCGTGTCCGAAAAGCTCGCTTTCAAGAAGAGTGTCAGGAATAGCACCGCAATTGATGGCAATAAACGGACCGCTTTTTCTCCGGCTTAAATTATGAATGGCATTTGCGATCAGCTCTTTGCCCGTTCCGCTTTCGCCCGTGATTAATACCGGTATATCCGTCGTGGAGACTTTGCGAACGGTGGCAAAAATCTCCTGCATTGGCTGGCTGGATCCGATGATGTCCTCAAAAGACACCCTCTGCGCAAGATTCCGCTCTTCGATGTTTTCTTTTTCAAGATCAATGCGCCTGTACACGCGATGCAGCACAACTTTCAGTTCATCCAGGTCTACAGGTTTGGGGAAGATATCGTGGGCGCCCTTATCAATGGCAGCCAGGGCGTTCTGACGCTCGGAATTGCCGGACACGATAATAATCTTGGCAAGCGGATTCTGGCCGATCATTTCTTCCAGTGCCTGCAGTCCTTCTGTCGCCGCACGGGGCTGGGGAGGAAGTCCCAAATCCAGCAGAACGACGGGTATTTCTTCTATGCGATAAATATCTATCGCAGAATGTCTGTCGCCCGCCGAAAAGACACTGAACTCGTCTGACAGTGCCCATTGGATCTGTTTCCGGATCTGTTCGTCGTCATCGACGATTAAGATCTTAGGCAGCAGTTCCTTAGCCTTATTCTTTCCCACGATGTGTGTTTTCTTCACGGTTTTTTATTTTGCGAAATTTGTGACGAGCTTTATTCCTTTGCTGTCGGAAATGTTAAGATAACCCTTGTTCCCTTGCCCTCCTCACTTTCCACAAGGATCGATCCCCTATGCGCTTCCATAATCTTCTTTGACTGAAACAATCCTATACCAAGTCCGCCGCTCTTGGTCGTATGAAAAGGCTGGAACAGCTCTCTATCCATGAAATCCCTGCTCATGCCCTTACCGTTATCCTGTACCGATAATTCTACTTGTCCTCCCCGGTCTGTTGTCCTGACGATTATAGCTCCATTATCCGAAATAGCCTCACGTGCATTCAAAAGCAGATTCTGAACTACCCGTTTCACCTCTTCCGAATCAATCAACACAGGGGGCAGATCCCCGGTTTCGAGCTGCAAATACTTTGAAATTCCCGCATTAAGAGTATCGGCAACGGAGCGCACAATCTGATTTAAATCCGCAAGCTTTTTATCGGCGGCAAGATTACTGGAAAAGGTACGGAGACTATTACATAGCCGTTTCATCTTTTCCGCGGTGTCATAGACGGATTGGAAGGAATCCCTTTGAAAATCGGGATTATGCTGATGCCGAGGCGCATTTTGTGCTATGTAAGACAGCGTTGATGCAAAATTTTTCAAATCATGAAGCAAAAACGTTGAAAATGTCCGGAATGCTTCATCTTCCTTAGCAGCGACCAGAGTCGACAATAGATCCGACTTGTGAAATTCCCCCGCTGCATGCCCTGCCAGCGCACGAAGAAACTCTCGCGCCTCCCAGTCATAAGGATGCCCGCTTCGGTCCGGACCAACCGTAAGCACGCCCACAATCCGGTTGCTGGACAGGAGCGGCACGAGAAGAGAGGCTCGGGTTTTTTCCATGAAATCCTTGGCAATTGCAGTGCCCTCCATGGATTCCAGGTCGTCAGCAGACAATGGTTCCGACGCATTTAATAATTGTTCAATCACACCGGTCGCCGAACTATCCAAAGAATCCGAGATAGTTCCTGTGGAACTCAGGAGATGCAGGCGATTGGGATTCCAATGGCGAATCCAAACGCTGATATCGATTGCGCCAAGTGCTCTGTGAACGATATCCGCCATCGCGGCTGCGGTCACCTCCTGTGGATCGATTGAACGCACCCGTTCCGTCGCCTCCAGCCAGAACTGCCGATAATCGTATTTACCCGCAAATATGTTTCGTCGTATCCATGCCCGCGTGCGGTGCCGGAATCCGGTGCCGAGGTAAAGAACCACCAGGACTACGGCGGAGACAAGAAAGATCAAGGCTTCGACCGGCAGGCCGATGTCGCCATACCGGCTTACCCAGCGCGCAATCAGGCTTGATGCAATCAGGTAGACTCCGACGCTCAGCAACGTAATGGAGCTGTAAATCGCGCCATGGGAAACGGCAATTCTGGATCGACCCGAACCCCTTTTCCAGGAGATGGCGATCAGGATGCAGGAGACTATGAATATGGTGTGGAAAAGCTCAATGGATTCCGAAAGCAGATATCCATTGCGAGGAGCGAAGAGAAGTGTATGAGCACTCATGTAGATGATGGCTGCATAAAGAGCCGCCATCCCAATGAACAAAAACTTCAACTCCCAGCGCACTGTTTCCGAGGATCTCCGAAGAATCTGCTCAATATTGGCAAGGACAATGACCGACGTAATGAGGAGAAAGAGCGCTGAAATATATCCTACCAATCCCAGTGCAAGATATCCTTCCGGGACCTGTAATTCGTCAACATACGGCGGAGTTATCTGATAAAGAAAGATTATCAGAAGAAGAGAAACGATGCATGCAGCAGCAATAGGTGACCGCTTCGCTTTTCGATTAAGATTGCTGCTTGCGAGATAGCCGCCTGCTGCGGTAGCTATAATGAACGCGAAGGAGAGTCGGAGAGAATTCTGGCGTGACAGGCCGGCGATATCCATTCCATATGTCTGCACCACGGCAGAAAAGCAGGCCGGCAGCACAAAAAACAGAAGGTATCGCGAACCCGGTCCGAAGCGAGGGAACAAAGCAAGAAGGAAAGAAAGCCCCAATCCGGCGATAAACGCCATCGCATCAATCCAATGGATCATCTGTCATCCCGTAATGCTGATAAAATTCTCTAAAGCGGATTTGGCGAACTTGCACTATACCTATGTTAGACCCGGTGCCGATCAACATTATTCAGCTTCCAGGCTCTTCTGAATCTGGTATCGGCCTATTATTCTAAACCAACCGACATTTTATATTCTCAGCAAAATAGAGCATGGCTGAGTATAACTTCAAACCAAGGACTTGCAGATTTCCTCTAACGGTGGAACTCAGGATCCTGGTGATAACACGATTTTCCTTCCAAGCATCTTTTCCATATCTATAACTATGGGACGAATCGGGCGTTGCTCGTGTCCTCTCAAGCGGTAAACAACGATACCTCCTTGGGAGAAAGCGCTGTTCCTGATGACATTGAAAGAAAATATTCTTTCCCATTTGTCTGAAAACCCTGCAATAGTGCTGCTCAATAGCTCATGCTCGGGTAGCTGATCCTCAACAGGAACAGAATTATCCAATAGAACCAGACCAACCGGCTGAGAATCCAGAAATTCCATCAATTGCGCAGGATTATCGAAGAGAACCCGGTGATTTGCCCCACCCCATTTGCTCTGACTTAGAACCTTGCTTCCGCGAAGAACGATGTGGCCTGGGCGGATTTCTCTCATCGCTACCTCAGATATGAATATCCCTTCGCCTGTTGGATCGGATGAGATAAGGAAAATGGAATTTGCAAACTGGGGAAGTGATAGCAGTTCCTGGGCTGCACGACCGAATCCATCCCATGACTTTCGCTGCCAATTTGGAATTGAGGAAAGCACAGTGATTCCCAAAATGATTACAATGATAGTTGTCTTTGCAAACAACCATGGGAATATCTTGTTCAATTTATTGACGATTACGTTTATTCCCGCAGCCATCAAGATCATCAACGCCGGTATGGCGACAATAAGATGTCTTCGCTCAAAACCGCATGGGATAAAAAAGTGGAAAAGCAAAACCGATACGGGAAGAGCCGCCAGAACACACCATCTGGCCTCCGTTCGGTTTTTTACATAGGGAATGAATAAATAATAGAATAATCCAATTAGGATAAATATTGCGGAGACCGGAACTACACAGTGAAAGAGAGCATGAAAATAATACGGTATGGCACGAAGAGTAAAATGAATATCGGGGGTAGAATACACCCAGCCATTTTGTACCATCTGCAAAGTGGAGATATAAAATGGGGCACAAAGAAGTATTACGACAATGGGCGCAATCCAGAAAGAAATACTTTTAATCATTCGATACTTTCTCATAAGTATCAAAGCTATTAAGGGAAGCAGCGCGAGAGCTACAGCAGTTCCTTTTGAAAGAATGGCCAAAGCCGCAGAAAATCCGAATATCAACGAAAAATGCCATTTCTGCGTTTCAAGGAAACGTATGAGAGAAAGGGCGGCACAGAATACCAAGATGGATACGAGAATCTCTGTCATCACCATTTTGCTGAATGCATGAATCAGAGGCAGAGGGATTATCGACAAACCGCAGGCAAATCCAAGGGTACGATCGAAATACTTGGAGGCGGTGATTTGAATAATATAGGCCAAGGCAGATGTCAACAGGGCCATCATTATCATCACGGATGCACGAGAGGATGAAAAGAGAAGCATCCAGATTGCTTCTATTGAATAAAATAGGGGAGGCCAGTGACCGATGGCAACCTTTGGATAATGCGCATAAAATTCTGCCGCAAATTTGCCGGGATGCTGCCAGTCAGAGGACTCCAAATAATCTCTTACCATCAATCCTGTGACATAGTGAGACGGTTCATCGGGATGGCCTCCCAGCTCGCTGGAGTAGGCTCCCCCGATCCACTGAAATGCGATCACAAAAGCCAGATAAAGGCAGAAGATAAAGAGGAATCTTAACAAAGCAGAGATGTAACTCCGGACGCCTGCTTCTCCCCTTGGTCTGGACCTCACTTTTGTAAGAAATAGGGTTTTGAAATGTGATCGATGCATCATCAGAACCGGATAGAAAAGTACACAGCAAGCCCTAAATTAGATCGGGCTCACAGACCGCGTGAGACCTGCGGAGGAGTAAATCGGTGACCTGATCTGAAAATTGTATGATGCTAGCCCGGATTGTTCATGCTGTTTGGGGTAACAGTGCGAAAGCATAGAATCAATCGCCATGATACTATAAAAAAAATCTTTATGAATTCGTATCAGCAAGGTTCCAGATTACAAATAAACAGATTTCAATATCCTGTCAATGGATGGTTTTTCATCTCTTATCCTGCAAAAGAAGAACATTATGCCCGTGGCGCCGATAAGCATTATCCAATAGCTTGGAACTGATGATAAATCTGGCATTACCCTTGTCAGGACCAGATGCAGTGATTGCAGTAGAATGCGATGCATGACGAAGCTGAATAGGGCATACTTCCCGATGCAAGCCAGAAAGGAAGAGATCGGACGCGTCGGAATAGAATGCCCAATTATCTTTGAAAGAGCTATTATGAAGACGAAGCAACATGGTCTAAAAGCAAAATCCTTCAGATAATGTATCCCTCCGGCAGAATCATAAAAATGGAGGAATATCGTCATTATTATGCAGATTGAGACTATGACTCGGTTAATCCTCGTCGCAATGCTTTTGCTGATCTCGCCAATTGAGTAGCCAATCCATCCGCAAAACCACAAATTGAGAATATTAAAATTCCCCAATCCCGGAGTAATGAATATATGAATGAGATGATTATGATTTGAATCAGCTGAAAGTGAATTCGCGAGCATTATGGACACATTGCCGCCGATAAGAGCTAATGCCAGTACGGTAATTATGCCGAGAGACCGAATCATTTTATGGGCCAGAGGACTTGCCAAAAGAAAAAGTGCTGTCGGCAGCAGAATTGCCGAAATTGAATAAGGGGTTTTGCCGGTCAATAATCCAATCCACCAGTTTGAATTTAGTATTGGGCTCAGATCATGTCTCGAAGTCTGATGAAGGAACATCATCGCGGCATTGGAAATGACCATCACAGCAAAAAGCATCCAAGCGCGATGCAGGACTTTGCGATGAACTATACGGCCATTGGCATCCCAGTTAAAAACGCAAGCGATGGTATAGCCGGAAAGCATGATAAAGCCGAATGTTGCCCATCCGCGCGGCAGCCAATAATCTGAATATAAGAAACTGGTTGGCGGTATCCTTGACAACATGATCGAGTGACTTGATGTCATAAGAAGAAACAACAGTCCGCGCGTCGAATCCAAGTATTCAATGCGAACCCCTGATTTGGAATCATGCATATTATGACTTTTAGGCTTTGGTAATCCCGTGATTCTTATTACGGGCGCTGTTGTTGTTTGACTTCTTCAGGCAACTATGAGATTTTGTCGCTTTAAATAATGATTCAATAGGACTTATATGAGCGGTATATCCGGTGCCTTTGGTTCACCAAAAGAGACTTCGCGGGAATTATCGGAAACGGTTGACAGGATGCTCGATGCGATATGTCACCGCGCTCCTTTGGCTGAAGTGCTTGACATGGGCGAAATTGCATTTGGCGTCCGCTTCCATGATTTCCAGGATCCTCCTCGTGTCCTGGAAGGCGGAAAAGAGAAAGCGGCAGCTATCATCGATGGTGCAATTTATAATTCGCCCTTCCATCTGACCACTTCATCGCCCGGGTGTTCTGATGCCCAAATCATCCTAAATCTTTATAAACAATATGGCGATGAATTTTTAGACAAGATAGATGGATCCTATGCCATAGCTCTTTGGGATGCAGGCAAACGTCGGTTGCTTTTAGCCAGAGATCGCCTCGGGTCCAAGCCTCTTTTTTACCTTAAGTCCGGAAATGCGTTCTATTTTGCTTCAGAGATCAAATCCATCCTGGCCGGCAGCAACTTGCGCAAATCCGTCAACCTGGTTGCTGTAAACGATTTTCTTTCATACGGATATGTTCCCAATCCGGAGACTCTGTTTGCGGACATATACCAGGTAAGACCCGGTCACTCCCTTATTCTTTGCGATAACTCGATATCCGAAACACCGTACTGGAGGTTCAAATATCAGCGACCTGACCGTGTATATACAGAATCGGAATATAAGGAAAAATTCATCGAGCTGTTGGGAACAGCCGTTGATCGCCGCTTGAGGCGTCATCCGGTTTGCGGCGCCTTTCTAAGCGGCGGTCTTGATACAAGCGCCGTGGTGGCTGTGATGCATAAGCTGGTAGGTTCCCGCTTCAAGGTATTCACAGCCGGCTTTGAAGAAGAACAGTTTAATGAAACGGTGGATGCCAAAATAGTCGCCGATCACCTCGGCCTCGAGCATTTTTCGGTAACGATCGGTTTCCGTCAGGATCTGCCGCAATTGCTGGAAAAAATCGTTTGGCATCACGATGCTCCTTTTGCAGATACCTCCGCCATCCCGTCTTATTTCGCAGCCATTCTGGCAAGGGAGCATGTGCCGGTAGTTTTAACCGGTGATTTCCCCGATCAACTCATTGGCGGATCCGGGCATCATGTTACAACACTTGCTCGCCTCAGGTCCGATCCTGCAACCTATCGGTTGTTGAGAAATAGATTTTTCAATCGGGCCGTTACCCGCTTGCCCTTTTCTGCCGGGGGCGCCACTTTCAGCGACAAAATTAAGAGAATGATCTATAGAGAAACATTCTCGTTGGAGGAACAGAGGATCCTTCTCAATATGCCGGTGCCTGAACTGCTGAAGAGATGGCTCTATACTCCTGAGCTGCGGCGCATAAACATGCAGCATGACTCGATGCGATGGGCAAGATCTCTTTATGAGGAAGTGAGAGACTCAGACTTGCTGGATAAATTGCTCTATTTCGACAGCCTGTCTTATGCGCCGGACGATTTGATGGTCAAGGTGGAACGTATGACTATGGCGCACGGATTAATAGCTCTGAGTCCGTTTCATGATCGCGAAATTGTAGAATTTATAGCATCTATTCCTTCTGCATTGAAGATTCATAGTGGCTCAACCAAATACATTATGAGAGAGGCTCTTAGGCCCATGCTGCCTGAGTATACTCTATTGAAGAAGAAAAAGGGTTTTGACATGCCTCTCGATGAATGGTTGATCAAAAGATCCGCGGGATACGTGAGAGAACTGCTCCTCGATTCCCGCAGTTTGAGTCGCAACTATTTTGTTGGCAAGCGACTGACTGAAATGGTCGAGCGGTTTCTTGCCGAGAAATCGGATTATGCATCAGGCTCCGCTGCCACGATCATCTCTTTAATGACCCTGGAGCTCTGGCACAGGCTGTTTATCGACAGGTAAAAGAATAGCTGTTTCTTTAGTCTCCTAATCTGACAATATCGCAAGCTTACCGAGAAATCCTTAAACCTGGAGGAGCCGCAGGCTTGGGAGCTGCATCATCAGGATCATTGTGACTCAATACAAAACCTGGCATCTGAAAGCAAGCTCCCCCCATCGGATCGGGCCACTGATTGTTATTCCCGATCCCATCCAAATCCTTGTCATAGTAGAAAGCCGTCTTCACCCCGCATGAGGTAAAATTCTGCACAGACAAATCTGAAACGCTAAGCGATAGAAACCAGAGATCGTAATAGGTGCTAAATCCCCCGTTATTGGTCCCGGCGAGTAAATATCTGGTTCCGTCTGACGAGATCACGCCATGAAACAGGTAATCTTCGTGGTTCGCTGTATCTGCACCTACCATTTTGGCATTTCCCTGAACGGTTCCTGCGGTGCTTAGTTGTGCAATGTATCCGTCATATCCTCCTCCGTGAGAGACATTTGTATAACCCAGGATCAGGAAATTGCCATTGGGAAGCTTTATTGAATTCTTTGCGACATAGGCGTTTGATTCTACGTCATCTCCAATGAAATAGTCTGCTTGCTTGATTCCCTGACTGTTGCTTTTTACAATCCATATCTTCGTATTTTCCACGTCGGGCTTCTGGCTTCTCCCGAAAATCCAGTAATTCCCGTTTGCATCTTCTTCGACGGATTGTGCCTTATCCCGCCGGCCGTCATTGTCGAATTTTTGCGCCCATTGCAAAGTCCCGTCCGAAGCGGTTTTAACTATATAATAGTCTTCATCGGCGGTGGATGCGTTGGTTGCTGTATATCCCACCATCACATATCCGCCATCGGATGTCTTCCGAACGGTTTTGACGGTTTCATAGCCTTTGCCATTGGAGCTGTAATGCATTTGAATCGGATTCAAACCATCCGCATCTGTTAGCACAAGCCACGCATCAACATTTGATGCTGCGGAATAGGATTGACCCGCCATTGCGAATCCGCCCGCCGTTTTTGCTACTATATCGTTTATCCAGTCATGGGAATACGGCCCTGTGTAATCTCTATCCCAGATAAGATTCCCCGATGAATCCAGCTTCATCAGGAATCCATCATTATATGGAGACTTAAATGTTCTGTAGCCGGCTATGAAAAGATCTCCTGTTTCTGTTTGCGCAATTGAAGTCGCAACCCAATGGGTTGTAGCTTGAGGCATTTTTGCCCTGATGTTATAGCTTTCGGGCCCGATTATTCTTCTCCATTGCTCTGTTCCGGCGGAATCCATTTTAACCAAGAAGACTCGCCGGGCTTCTGTCCCAGGTCCGTTCAGCCACGAATAACTTGTTGTGAAGGACGCCATGACAGCACCTCCATCCCTGGTTTGCACGATTTTGTTTGTTTCATCCATCCCTTCAGCATGATATGCCCCATATGCCTGGCCATTAAGGCTAGGAGTGGATGAAGATCCTGAATTCAATGTGAGTGAGACTACATTGGATTTTATCGATTCCAAGCCATGGAAGTCGATTGCAGTAACCGCAAAGTAGTGGGTCCCTATCCCCAGCCCTGTTGCTGTGTAGTTGGTAGCCCTGCCAACGTAAGTGGGATTGGGATCATATACTCCGGGCTGCATGCCATGATAAATATGATAGGTAATGTCCAAACCAATCTGGTTGTTTCTTCCGGTTGCAATTCCATTTTGAATCCACCATGTAGGATCTGTTCTTTTTCCCGCCGCAATCCACGAAAGATTTATGGAAGTCCCAGTTGATTCAGTAATCTGCACTCCCGATGGAGCCGGCTGGCTGTAGATCATACCGGGCGTATTGTCCGAATTAAGGTCATCAAAATCAGAACCGCCGGCATCAAGCGAACTGACACCATCCTGATCCCTATCGTTATAATAAGACGACCCTGGGCTTGCAACGTGAATGGCAGTTTTCCTTCTTGCGAAGTTCCCGTCGGCATCACGAACTATGAGTTCACCACCATAACTCACATATGTATTTATGGGGGTGCCGGTTATTATGCCTGAGTCTGGATTAATCACCATCCCATCCGGCAGCCCATTAGCCGACCAGATGTATGGGGGAGTCCCGCCCTTGATATAAATCGGTACCGTGTTGAATTGATTAAGCCTGAATTTGATACACGAAGTTTCGTGCGCGTTGGGTGGGCAGAGGCTTGGGATATAGATATTAATGGGGGCATTTCCACCGTTTCGCTGGTCAATAGGAAGAGGATTACTTTCTGAAAAGTTGCCCTCAAAGTCTACTGCTCGCACACTATATTCAACCGGTGACGGATAAAACGACATATAGCTGTCGGTATATGTAGTTTCCGTTTGTATGGCAATAGGTTGCCCATTCCTGTAAACGCGGTAAAGCACCGGCAGTCCGCTATTGTCTGCTACCGAATTCCAGCGGAATGTGACGGAGTTCTTATTTGCATTATCCAAAGTTACTGATGGCGGGAGAGGGGGTACTGCATCGAGAGCAGCTGCTCCTTTATCAGTCAGCGAAAAGACATGGATTACCTCAGTTGTGCTGTTTATGGCTTCCTCTATAAAAAGGCGGCCGCTGGCTTCGTCATATGCCATTCCTGCTGCCCTGCGCGTTGCGGGCTGCAGAAAATACTGACCCAACTCTATCCTGCGATATGGCTGAGGTTCATAAGGCTGTTTATTCCCAACGGCAACATCCGTAATGTCGTCTACGTCGTAAAACCATAAAACCGGGCTGCATGGATCTGCGTGATAGCCCTCATTATCGCCATATATCGTCGCGGCTGGATAGTAGTTGGCAGGATAGGACCAATTATAATCTGCGTAGTTGCGAAGGCATTTTGTTCCATTAAACACAATAGCCTGTTTATCTCCAATAGTGATCCACCGTCCGCTGTTAACAGAGTCATTCGGTGATTTTTCATCCTGTATGTGGTAGGGGACGCTTCCTCCCGAAGGGGGACCGCCATATTGGAGCAAAACTTTGTGTGAAAGGTAGTTCAACGCAGGAGGTTCATTGTTTCCTGTCCCGGTAGGTGGCATACCGTCATTTGCATCTGGAGGGGGATTGCCCTCTTGCCATGGTGCAAACGCAAACATCACCGGTCCTTCTGATGTCGACCCGCCCGCTCGTGTATAACCTTGAATTAGAGACTTGCCATCGGTATAACTGTCAGCCCAAGTTTGTGGCGCGTGAAAAAGATATTTGCCTGAAAAGGCACAGCAATTAGAGCCACAATCGCGGAAACGCCACATGCCGGTGGATTTTAAATCCTCCAAATCGGTCTCAGCCCAGCCGAAATGGCCGTTGGAAAATGCAAGTGGATTACAAGGTCTATAGGATCCGTAGATACTCCAATATAGTTTATCCGTGGTTTGATTGCCTCTTTTGGGAAGATAGTGAATGTCGCCCAAGTGTGTGTATTGTTGTTGGAGGCCGTTTGTTATATCTACGGGGGCACTATGAATCCAGTTGGCAGTTGGAAGCATACTAATAGATTTGCTTATTACCGGAGTGGGTATAGATACCTCGGTCAGATATCTATAGAGATTGCGTGATGAAAGCACAATCAGGCTTTGGTCAGTGGGATTATATTCCATGCCCTTCATCCCATTGCCGCCTGGATCAATCCCCAACCAAGAATACCCATCAGGAGGTGCGGGAAGCTTGAAAGCTCCCAGATAGGTCATATCATTGGAGGGAATAATTGTCGGGGTTTCCGCATAAGCGGAAACGTGTATCAAAAGCATCAGTGTTAATGTGATAGTTTTCATAATGATAGGCAAATAGAAAAAAGTTTGCTGGTTGATACGCATTAGATAATGATGCGCGGGTTGAGGTCAGAGGGGGATAAACAATTTAGGATGGGTTCTCACGAGGGAGTCTGCCCATTATAAAGATTGTGTTTCTGTCTATAGGTACAGCTTTTGTTACTATTGAACTGCTGGATGCGATAATTTCTTTTGCTTTTTTAACAATCTTTCGAAAGAGTGTCACGCAGGCATGAATGGAAGTTTATTTCCTGTTACGAAGAAAAGGGAAGCCGGCACCAGACATGCCCCACTCTCCATTATATACCGTGGTTATATTGCGAATTCCTTTTTGCATCCAACTCAGAGCCACCTGGCTGCTATATTGTTCTGCATCTCAATGGCAGAAAAGAACTATCAATCTGTCCTTGGGAACTTTCAGGAGGGAGGGATTGAGGCGAAGCTCCTCTGTTAATGATAAAGCGCCTGGAAGGTTAGCCTGGATCGCTCCTTGTCCTGCCGCGATAAAAACTCCCTTCCCACTTTTATAAAGGCTTAACGCTGCTTGCGGAGAAATCCTGGGAACCATAGGATTGACAATGCTTGCTTTTCTTGGATAAGTGATCAGAAGACGACGGAAATTCGGTTCAATAGAATTTGCCGAGGTTGCGCCTTGAGCAAATAATTGGCATTGAGCTACAGAACCGCAAAGAAGGAGAAGCAACAAAATATTCTTTATAGCCTTCATATCCGAGCCTGACCTATCAATAATCAAACCGCAATGATTCTTCCCTTAAACCAGTCAATTGCTGATACCATTCTGGCAAATGAATAAACGGTATAACAAACGACCATTTGAGGCATAAACCTGTAGTTGCCTTTCTTTGTGCTTAGGCAGCATTTAATGAACGATGGCGCCATTAGCATAATAGCAAGAATTCCCAACAAGTATCCATTAACACTAAAAGCTGCCCAAATTATAGCCAGGCACAAAATCATGAAATAAATCGGCATAAGAAGGCTTGGGAGTTCTGCAACCTTCAATCCATGCGAAAAAATCCCATCGTAGTTGCTCCGGCCTCTCCATCTCTCCTTTTGGAATAAATGAGTTAGCGTTCTTGCCTCTCCATAATGATAGGCCTTTATGCTGGCGCAGTAAAGGATACTGCGCTTTTCAGATATGCGATAGCATAAGTCGACGTCCTCACTGGTCACCAGTTGCGGATTGAATCCACCTGCTTCCCAAAAAGCTTCTCTTTTCACTATCATATTCATGGATGGCAGCCATCCCACTTTAAATTCCTCGCCATCATGGATAGGGCGTTGAAGCTGCCACCAGGCTCTGGCAACCCATCCAAATTCCTCCGGAACAAGTGGGAATGATCCAAGACAGACTGCATCTGAATGCCGCCTGAGACAATGGATTGCGGAATCCAGCCATTCTTTCGCAACGATTACATCGGCATCTATAAAAGCAACAATACTACCCTTTGAAGCAGATACTCCATAATTTCTCATCGCTCCGATTGTGAGTTCCGGACAACTGTAAGCCTGCACCCCACGCTCTTGCGCTAATGCCACCGTACGATCTGTGGATCCGTTGTCGACGAGAATGACTTCATAACGATTCCGAGGGTAGTCAATTGCCAGTATCGAATCCAGGCAAAGAGGTAGTATCTTTTCCTCATTTTTTGCCGGAATAATTATGGACACATATGGAAATGATTCTTCGGATCCGATCTCGTTTCCCGCTTTATGGATTAGTGCCTCAGCGCTGATTCCATTCATCATTGATTGATATTCCTGTCTCCAAAAGAGGAAGCCAACAGTCTTTTAAGAAGACGGGCATTATCTCTCAGAAGGCGATGAAATGAGGTGCCTTGCAAGGGAGAGCCAAAATTCAATTTATTGCACATTTCGAGATATTTTTCATCGATATTCAGGGAGTCCCATAGGGGCAGATCCATATTCTGCATGAGTATTGCCAGAGGCCTTGCGTAAGAACTGCTGTCCAGCGTTGATATGTCCTGAATCGATCTGCAGAAAAATTCCCTGGCTTTATCGCGGAAAGAAATCTTTAAAGGCTGGTCGCAGTATCGTGAAGCTTCAATAAGAACACAAGCCTTTCTGACATCTGTTGCCGCGCGAGTGGCATGGTTGGGAAAGTCAAGCTCTTCACGTCTGTCCAGGAAAGGCACTTCGTTTTGCAGCATCCACTTCGCATAGTGAAGGAGACTTTGCCTGCCGTAAAAATACATCTCGTCGCATTCGCCTCTTTCGGCTTTTATGTCGAGATATTTCCCAAGGGATTGAAGGAAAATGGTATAAGGCCAGCGCATATTCACATCGTTCAGGCTTTTAGATGCCAGATCATCCGATGGGTGTATGCAGCACCGTATCAGATATTCGGCTTTAAAAAGATAAGCCTTGTCTCGAGTTAGCTGGTGAGCATCAAGCAGAACGCTCAGCGCATTACCTGAGGCTCTGCCGGGGCCTTCAAGCAAGCCGAAAGCCTCGACCTTGGGCTTAATCTTTTTATGAAGCCAATAGAATATATCCCTGGCTATTTCCTTGAGAATGCCAATCGGCATCTGCGGCCCGTCTATATTGCTTATTATAAAAGAGGCAAAATCGAGGACAGACTGCTTCGCCTTAGGATCTCCTGTCATATAAAAATAATTTAAAAGTCCTTGAGAATAGACATGCTGACAGGATGGCCCTCCCCCGTAACTGGAAAGCTTACGCGCAGCCATGGTATGTCTGGAGTAGCTTCGATGGGAAGACGTTGCTGCGTCACAGTAGTGATCCGTGTGCCAGAAAAGACCCTTATTATATTCGCACCGATCTCTTTCTGTGTGATAGATGTCAATATCCATGACATGTTTCGCGAGCTGTTCCGCCAGTATGTACCAGTCCAAATCGCCGCTTCTTAAAAACTGCTTTAAAAAGCTGTTTATCAGGTCGTACTGGTTGTTGTAATGAGAAACAATGGGTTTTTCGCCTGAATACAGCAGATTTTCATGATCTGCATAAATTTCTCCAAAATTTCGCCATCCATATTCGTCGATGAATTCCCGTCGCTGGAATAGCGAATTGTCACCCTTGATTGCCGTCTCAATCATTTCGTAACACTGTTTGTACGGGAATCGATCTGGAATCTGAGATTTGGCAATGAAATGAGGAAAAACAGTGGAAGCGCAACACCATTCAGGAGATGCAAAGGCAACCAAAGGCCTTTGGCAAATGGACATAGTATCCAATGGATCCGAGGCTAAGCCAAATCTGAAGAAGATTTGATGGGTCTTCTGCTCTCCTCCCTGAAGCTCAAAGAGGTCGGCATATCGGGCAGGAAAGAGGCTGATTTTCAGGCAATTACCGCGCGATTCTATTGCCGAAGGACAGTTTTGCCAGAAATTCCGGATCGCTGCCGTTATCGTAGAATGCCCGTCACAAAGGGATAGGACTGGCTCTGCTCTCAGGCCTTGTCCTATCAATTGCCCCGATTCAAAAATTCGATATCCTCGAAAGGAGGTCTTTATTTCTCCTCGACAGTTTACATGATTCCTGAAATTCCAGTTTGAACCGCCGCTTGAATCCTGATAAATACATATATCATTGCCCGAACGCTCATCTCCGGACATTTCAGATTTATAGACCGTGGTATAGCTGCCGCCGCTCGGCATGAAACACTCAAAATCCAGCGACTTGAAAAAAAACGATCCCTCATCTCCCAGATCCCAAAGGCCTCCGGGGTGCCGCGCTGCGTTGGGATTATGAATTGTAAATTCCAATGAAACCGTGTTATGTCCTGCCCAGAAAGTGATTCTGCTTGAAAAGTCTAGAGGATTATTGCCGGCCGGATCGGAAGAGGAGAACAAACCCTCACAATAAACTACCGCTCGAAAGAGATTGGAGGATTCTATAGTGCATTTTGCCATATGGGGAAACCACTGGACACCGGTAGCGTCTGTGAGCAGAAATTGAGAATTGTCCAGAATAGTCAGGCCGGAATCCAGGAAACGAACTGCCGGCAAAGGGCTAAAATGCTTTTTGTCGATTTTAAATTCGGTTCCTCCGGATTGAATAATAAAGTGCTTTTCCGTTTCTTCAACCGCCAGTGGAAATGCGGGCAACTCTGAATGAGGATGACTTGATGCTTTCAGGATGTATTTCTTTTGTTCTCTGGGAGAGATGGTAAATTGACAGTCCATCAGCAGCCATTGAAGGCTATTGTCCGACCAGAAAGAGGATGGCGTTATTGCACACGGCACTACATTACCCAATTCGTCGACAACCTGCAGCAATTCACATGCCCATATACTGCTTTTAGGAAAAGGGATTCCAAAGGTAACCGGTTCTTGTATTCGTTTGATGCCATCACGCTCGATGAGTGTGATGGGGATCTCCAATTCAATCGGAATGCTATCGGGCCTGTGCATAGTATTGATATAGCTCTTCAAGCTTTCGAACCCTGTCTCTGAAGGAAAAATTCTGGATAATACGCTCTCGTGATGCATCCGAAAAACTTTGCCGAAGATTCCTGTTTATAAGCAAATCCACTACTCGATTGCTGAGAGCGTCCGTGTTTCCGATCGGACACAAATAACCTGTAATGCCGTCCAAAACCAGTTCAGGAACGCCGGCTACGGATGTGGAGACCACAGGAACTGCCATAGCCATGGATTCAAGCACGGTATTGGGCAGTCCTTCTGCTACCGAAGTCATTAAAAATAGGTCCAGCGAAGCATAGATATCCAGCAGGTCATTTCTGTGGCCTGTGAAATGAAGATATTCAGCCAGCCCAAGATCCTTGGCTAGAGATTTCGTTTTGGAAAGCTCATCCTCCTTTCCGTCTCCCACAATAACAAACCTGCAGTTCGGAACGCGGGATTTTACGGTTTTTGCCACTGCGAAAAACGTTGGAAAATCCTTTTGTTGATCTATTCTGGCAACGGTGCCCACAAGCAATTCGTCGCTCCTGAGCCCAAGCTCGCTTCGGAGTATTGGATGCCCGTTCTTCCGCATCCATGTGTCGATATCTATCCCATTGTGCAAAACGACAACCTGACCGTTTTTGAAGCCCTGCTGTAAGAGCTGCTTCCTGGTCGCTTCAGAAACCGCCATGATGGGTTTCAGAAAGCGTTTTGTAATGTGATACGCAACGCTTTGTCGCAAAAGATAGAGCAGGTAAGCCCGCAGATTGTAAAAATCCTGGCGGCCATATTCTAGGAGGAGATGACACGTGTAGACAATCCGGAGTTTTGGGTTCAAAAGCTTTAAGAGCCATGCGTAGAGCATCGTTTTATCATCATGCGCATGCAGAACCTCTATGTTTCTGGATTTGGTGGCTGAATGCAAAAGCCTCAGGCACTTCAGGTCCAGCAGATGGCGGTCATTGAATTCTATATAGTCCAATCCCAGCTTTCTGGCTCTGTCCCCGATTTCAAAGATGGAATCCCGCGGATCCCGCAGATAGGCAACAAGCACATGGACTTTTGCTTTGTCATGAATATGAGCCGACAATAGTATCGTCTTGTCCGGCCCTCCTCCTCCTTTATAGGTCCCACGAAAATCCATTATTTGAACGGGACGGGTCCTATCTTTGTTCATTTGTATCACTGTCTTTGGTTTTATAAACGGCTGGATTGCCGAAGGCGATAGTATTGGGAGCCATATCCTTTGTTACAACGGCGTTAGCTCCAATGATGCAATCGTCGGCTATGCGGATCGCGCCGATGATTTTTGCTCCGGCGCCTATCAGAACATTATTGCCTAGCTTAGGGGCGCCTCCATATCCGCCGCGGTCGCCAAAGGTAACTCCCTGGTATATTGTGCAATTATTCCCGATTACGGTTTCGGGATGGAGGACGATCCCTCCAAAGTGATGAATCCGAAATCCTTTGCCGATCTGACACTGGGCGGGGATCGATATTCCCGTAGTGATTTCTATAAACCTCTCCACAAAAAAGCGGAATGGTTGTGCCGGGATATGGTGTATGTAGCACCATCGAAAAAAACGGTAAACGAGAATTGCCTGAAATCCCTGGGACAAAAGTCCTGCAATAAAAACTCTGAAATTCGATTTGTCTGAATCGCTGAATCTCAGCAAATCTTCCCGAAGAGTTGCAAACATATCGATGCTATCTCTTTGTATGGCGTTTGTCAGGAGTTAATCTGCCCCGATACCCTCAAGTTAAATGTTTTCATAAAACCGCATTATTTGCTTTTTATACGATTCTCTCGGTATGGCGGTTAAGCAAAAACATATATTCATATTTGTCATTATCGCTCGATCAGCCGTTCATAAAGCCTTTCGTAGTTAGCTACCATACTTTCAATCGAGAACAAGGAAACAACACGATCGCGAGCTTTTTTCGCTAAAAGGAGTCGCTGCTCTCTGTTAATAAATAATTGCCTAATGGCATTGGCCAGATCGTTCTCGCTGTCGCCTTGCACTAGAAGTCCGCTTTCTCCATCCTGTATGATTTCTGCCAAACCTCCTACGTTCGTGCAGATTACCGGCACTCCTGTTGCCATGGCTTCAAGAACGGAGTTTGGAACTCCTTCATATCTGGATGGAAGCACAAACAGATCCATCAAGCGAAGACATTCCGGCACGTCTCTCCGTATGCCCGGCATAACCACGTTTGCGGTCAAGGCGAGGCTTTCCACCATGGATTTAATGGAATTGAAATCGGAGCCATCCCCGATAAGCAAAAGCATGCAGGTCTTTTTGCTTATGGGCAAAAATGCCGAAAATGCTTTGAGCAATGACTCAAGATTTTTAACGGGATCAATACGCCCAACGTAACCGATGACAAAATCGCTCTTTTTCAAACGGAATTCATTTTTGAGTGATTCGTTCCCGACATTTACGGCGGAGGCGAATCTATGAATGTCTACTCCGTTATAGATTACCGTAATATTCTTTGGATCGATGCCGATCATTTCGCCATATTGACGGCGGGATAGCTCAGAGGGGCAGATAATTGCATCACAGAATCGAGAAAAAGCTTTTTCTGCAAGCAGCCGTCTCCTGGGTATCCCCATAAGATCTTCTTGCGTCATCCCTCTGAAAGAATGGATGAAGGCGTATCTTTTTCCGAGAAGGCGGGCAGCAGCAATGCCCTCTGCGTAAGTGCCCCACCCAAGGGAGTGAATGATGTCGACATGCCTTTTTCTGCAAAGCTCAGAAATCTTGAAGGGCATGCTTAGATCGTTCCCGGGTTTTTTCCCAAGATGGAAAACGGAATCCACATTGGCGTGGATTTCTTTTAAGAACTCTTCATCACAGGGGAAAAAGCTGCAAATGAGGTTTCGATACTGGTCGCCGGCATGATTGAGCAGGTTGACAACGACCCGTTCAGTGCCGCCAAATCCTAGTCTGTGAACTAAATGTAGAATGGTTAGTTGCTTCACGAATGGCGGCTGAAAAGCAATTTGAACTGATTGTAGTAATTGTCGGCCATAATAACTGACAGAGTTTTGGTCAAGTCCCAGACTCGGTATAATTTCGATGCGCTCCGTGCAAAAGTGCTGTTTTCTTCATAAACGGATTCAATTCTTCCTATGCCTGCCCGAATATCAATTTTCTGTTCAAGAAAATGCCTCCCGAACGTTTGCGTCCTTTTATAATATTCCGGATCTGTGAGCAAGCGTGATATTTCATCCGTAATCAAGGACGGTGATGCCGGAGCTGAATTATTGCGGCCGGAGAAATTGAAGTAACTGATATCTTCTATATTATCCTCGCCGACGGTTCCGGCATATCCGCGTTCTCCCACGATCAAGGTCGGTTTGCGATAAGCCATACCCTCAAAAGCTCCTCTGCCCGTGCCGATTACGGCAAATGCAGCCGGCAAAATTCTGTGTGCCTGAATGATCGGGCCCGTGAACCGCAAAGCCTGGCGGCCGATGCTTTTATTAATGGCCTCACCCATGCTCCGGGCTGTTTCGTAAAACTCTCCTCTTGCTCCAACAAATACCATCGAGACATCCGGGAATTTCCGCACGACAGGTTGGATGCCTTCCAGAACTTGACGAACAGCCGCCACTTTCGGGCCTAGGAAGTTGGTGATCATTACTATGTTTTTATGCGATGCATCAATCCCATGATGCCCGCATAAACAGGCAGTCTCTTCAGGGTTCGAAACAAATTGTTCCATATCGAGACGGGATGGAAGGACTTCGACGTTAGCCAGATTCCATTTGTAGACGATATTTAGTTTGCGTTTTTGTTCGGGACTGAAAACGATTAGCTTCTTCGATTTGGGGATTACGTAATATGGAGTAATTCCTCCACACAATGTTCCCGTAACGGGAATCCCTTTTAGAACACCCAAAATAGATGAAATTATATAAGATCTGGCATCAAAGGCATGAATGTGATCAATCCTGCTGCCATCGATCATATGGGATAATTGGGAATAGGTTTTCAGGCTCCCCCAGGTGAAGTAGGTCTGGCGAGATCCGTGATTGTAATGATAGGTTAACAGAGTAAAAGGAAAGTATTTGCGAATCTCGTCAACCATAGGGCCGTCTCCGCCTGCGAATTGAATGGAGTGGCCCCTTCTCGACAGTTCTTTCCCGGTCGTCAGTGCTGAAAGCACATGGCCGCCCAGACTGGAAATTTCAATCAGGATTAGGATTTTCATGCTGTTTTTGCATCATCATATCTATTTGGAAATTTACATCAATTCCCGGGATTACCTCAAAAATGAGATAATATTGACCATATTATGGAATAAAAAATCCGCAATACTACGAACTATCGCTTGGATGACAGCATCAGCCTAATTTGGGGAAATATCGGCATGACATAATTCCTGAAGTCACCGCTTTGCGGTAAAAACAGCTCTTTTAAGGGTATGGAGTACCTTGACGAAAACGTCCATGCCAAAATAATGGCTCCCACTGAGTAACTTATGGCTGAGGATATCGCTGCACCCTCTGCTCCTAAAATAGGTATCAAAATGAGGTTCATTACTACATTTAAGACCAAGGAACCGATGTATATATATAAAGTGATTATCGCCTTCCCTCGACCAGTCAAATCTGAGTGCAGAATAAGATAAATCGTCATTGCTATGATTCCGGGTATCAAATATAACATTGGTCGGACGGATGGAATAAATTCGTCTCCAAATGCTAAAGGGATTAACCGGTTAGCGAACAAGGCAAGCAGGATACTGCCGGCCGTCGTTATTAAAAAATTAAATCTGCATAGGAGCGGTGTAATTCTGTTTGCCTCTGCGACACTTGTGTTGGAGACTCTGGCAAATAAAACCAACCCAACGGCTTCCGGAAGAAGCCAGCATTTCTCTGCAACTGAGACGGCGACGGAATAATACCCTACGACAGCATTGTTCCAAAAATACCTTAAAAGAAATACATCTATTCGAAAATTCAAATTCATGACGACGAGAACAAGAAACGGCACAATACCAAATGTGATGGAATTACGAAGAAGCGTAAAATTAAACCTGAGCCTGATGGAAGCCTTATTTTTTATAAAATATAGACATAGAAGTGTAGCGAGAGCATTGCTGATAAGAATGGCGGTCAACACACCGGGAAGACGCATCTTTAGTGCTACTGCCAGGATGAGAGTGGCAGCTAAATATGCCAGGGATGGAAACAATACGAGAGCATTTCTACTTTTTATATCTTCCTTGCCCAGCAAGGTATATTGAATGAACTTTTGAAACAGCATTAGCGGTATAACGGCAAAGACTAGATGCGCGTAATAGGATGGGATTCCAAGGAAAAGGTGGCTGCTATTGGCATAGAAGAAGGCATAGGCCATGACCATCAGGATTAAACCCATAAATATGGAGATATGGGAGGAGTTGGATACAATATCATCTAGAGAATATAGCTTCTTCCCTGCAAAATGAAGGTTGGCATTCCCGATTCCAAGATTCCCAAAGTTTACAAGAAGCGCGGGCATCAGAAGGAGAATCTCCATCGCGCCTCGTTGCGAGGGTCCCAATATTCTTGTAACGATGATGCTGCAGGCGATCGAAAGTATAATAACGGTAATGCGAACAATGAAAACGCTGATGCTATCTCTAGCTAAAGACATATGGAAATTATTATCCCCCGAACCGGTATATAAGTCGCATTGTCATCTTATGTGAATAGAAAAATTGTATCAAGAATGTCGACCTGCATTGCAGCGGTTCAACTGCAGCAAATTGTTTTTAAGATAATGCTTTTCATAATCTGTGTATCTGACACCCAGCAAGGCCATTATTAGTTCCACACAGATTTCAGCGGTTGAATTATGAGAATCCAGTAAGGGATTTATTTCAATAATGTCCAGGGCTGATACCGGAACATTTGCTCCGATATAGTCGGCAACATAGCGGATTTCCCGATAGCTGAGGCCTCCTTTGCTGGAAATACCCGTCCCGGGAGCAATTTGTGCGTCCATGACATCCGCATCCAGACTTACGTATATGGAATCGGTATGTTTCTTTACCTGAATGACAGCTTCTCTCATTACGCTGGCGATGCCTCGATCTTCAATATCAAATGTGGAAAAAATGCGGACGCCCATATCTGAGAGGAATTTAGCTTCTGCTGAATCCATGTCTTTGACACCTATCATACAAACATCTTCGGGATGAATCTTGGGAGAGAGGCCGAAGCAGTTTACCAAAGCATCATACCCATGGCCCAGAGAAATGGCGACGGTCATCCCATGAATATTCCCGGTTAAGGTTGTTTGTGGAGTATTGGAGTCAGGATGTGCATCAATCCAGAGCAAACCAATGCGATCATGCGCTTTTGCGAAGCCCGCTATCCCGCCTATGGACGTTGAATGATCTCCTCCCAGAATTATGGGAATTGCATTTTCCTGAATAGCGCCATAAACGATGCTCGCCAGTTGTTCAGAGACGCGTGCTATTTCATGCAATCGTGCGCTCGATTGCTGTTCTGCGGGATACGTATCCAAAACAAAGTTTCTTAATACCTCCAAATCACCCATATCCTTAAATGGCATATGAGCATACGACAGAGCATCCAAAAGGCCTGCATAGCGTATGGCGGTCGGGCCCATATCCACTCCAAGTTTATCGACGCCAAGATCCAGTGGTACTCCGATAACGCGCACTGATCGCAAACCATGGTTGATGTCAATCATTGGGATGCCTTTAAGAGATATTGGGGTGTACCTGCAAATACGAATTCAAAGATGGAGGCAGATTCCGGATTTTCAGGGAGTGATGTGAGTCATCAGTCATAATGATGCCTGAGCCAGATTTCGAGGACGGCAAAGATCCATATCTTCCGCCAGGAAAGTGAATGATTGCTATCTGCATAAAACCGGGTGTACAGGGCTCTCAGAGCCTTAGTATCAAAAAGGCCGCGTTTGGCTATAGTGCTATCCGAAAAAACGTCATCGATAATAGGCCGCAAATCTGTTTTTAGCCAGTCTTTGAAGGGCATGTAAAAGCCTCTGGCCGCTCGATTTATAATTTCAGGCGGAAGAATAGACTTCCCGATGCGCTTCAGAATATATTTATCAATATCATCCTTCTTGCGCAGCTTACTTGGGACAGCATTTTGTATAAACTCTATCAATGGGTGGTCAAAATAGGGAAGTCTCAGATCAACGGCATGCGCTCTGCTTACGCTGCCCAGATGAGCCAGTCCCTGATCAAGATATATCCTGAAATCACCATAATTATAGCGTTCATATATATTCTTCACATTGCTGTCATAGTAAGCAAGAACCTTGAAATGTGTTTCCTCGAAGCCTTCGTTCTGAGCCCATTGCAGGCAGCGGAAGAAGTGTCGGCGTTCAGCCTTGGTAAACATTGTGTCAAAGTTCGCCGTGCCTGCCTGAAATGAGAAATAGCGTGAAAGCAAGCCCAACATGCCTGCTATTCGGCCTCTTTTTATGTGAAGGTTTTCTATAAGAGAGTTAACGATCGTATCCATAGAGCGGAAGATCATCACGGCCGCTGATCTGGGAAGCTTATGGATAGGAGTAAAACTCGCATGGAGAGCCGGCATTTTATCATCGATAAGGTACTGGAATGCACTATTGCCTCCATCCCCGCGAAACGCTACCTCTATTCCATTGTCCCTTGCGGCCTTCAAGAAAAAATACGGGAGTATGGCTCCGGCAGTTGGGGTGTCCAGACTCCTGATAAGAGTGGGAAGCTCGGCTGACAAATCATTGCCAGATATGCGAATCTCCGTATGGTATGAGCCTATCTTCTTCGAAACAAGATTTGAAAGTGAAAACTCATTGAGACTGCTATATTTATCTCCAAATCCAAACGTATAGGTTTTTAAATCCTGCCTGGATTCGGCCAATATGGCTGCTATTGTGCATGAATCCATCCCACTGCTAAGAGAGATAGCCGGCGCTCCTCTCTGCGGATTCCTTAAAGCTATAGATTCGGTAAGAAGCCGGCGGCATTCTTCAATAATCTCTTCATCATCACATTTAGGTTTATGATCGACGCAGGGAAAATCCCAATATTTTGAAATCCTTACTCGATCATTTCGGATGTCGTATTCAAGAAAGGAGGCGGGCAGAATGCTATGAAAATGACATATGGGTGTTTGGGGTTGAGGAACAAATGTCAGAAATAGATAGTGATATATTGATTCGTGGTTCAGTTCCTTTTTGATATCTTTGACATGCGTTAATGCATCCAGGGTGGATGCAAAAAGCAATTTCCCCTCGCCTTCTTGATGATAATAAAAGACAGGCTTGATCCCAAATCGATCTCTTGCGAGAAAGAGCTTATTTACTCTTGAATCCCAGACTGCAAATACAAAATCTCCACGAAGATAATTCAGACAATTCAGGCCATATTCCAGGTAGAGATCCAACAGCAATTCAGCCGGCCGATCGTTTTGTACTGCATAGCCTTTAGCGGATAGTTCTTTCACGAGTTGAGGAGCATTATATAAATTGCCGTCAAATACCAATGTTACAGATGCCTTGGAATCATGTATGGGTTGAGATGCGCCGGCCGCGCTATCTTGGGATGCGATAGGAACGTGACAGAGGCAGACCTCCGATGTTTTCCATATTCTTCCCGATATCCCGGAGGCGGGCGCCAGAAATTCAATCATCGACTGGACGACATCTCCCGCTGTGCCATGAGTTCGAGTTCCGGCAATACCTGCAATAGCTCCCATTGAATTTGCCTCCTATGATTGTGAAGAGGATGCTCTGAAAAGGCATATGTCGGCACCAATGCTGCGGAGTTTTGCATCTGCGTGCTCATAGCCTCTTTCAATCTGGCTTATATTGGTTATTCGTGTCTCACCCTCACTGACCAATCCTGCGAGCAACAGGGCTGCGCCACAGCGGAGATCCAAAGCTATTACTGTATTACCCCGGAGCTGCTTTCCTCCCTTCACGATCAGTATGTTGTCTCTAATGGAGAGGTCTGCATCAAGCTTGCTTAGTTCTTCGGCATACCTGAACCTTTTAGGAAAACGCAAATCAATGATTCTGGATTCACCCTTTGCGCATAGAGCATATACTGCAAAGAGTGGCTGCATATCCGAATTGATGCCCGGATAAGGACCGGTGCTGATGTCAACGGGAAAGCACCTGCCTCCCCGAACGATCAGTGTTTCTTCTCCACGATAGAATTTAGCTCCGCTTTCTCTTAAGTGGATTAGCGGCACTTCCAGATCCCTGTACGGGAAGTTTTCAATTTCAATATCTCCCTGGGTTATCACCGCTGCAATAAGAAAGGTGATAGCTTCCATATTATCCGGAATAACGGTATGCCTTGTACCGGCAAGGTCCCGAACTCCATGGATCCGTATACTTTCCTGGCCGTGTACTTCGATATCCGCTCCCATCGAACGCATAAAGGCAATTAGATCGGCTATTTCCGGCCTGAAGTGGGGACCCCATACGACGGTCGTGCCTTGTGCAAGGGACCCTGCCAGGATAGCGTTTTCGGTAGCTCCCGTTGATCGGATGGGGAGAGTAATTTCGGATCCGTGCAGACCCAGGGGGGCTTCACCGCACAGACAACCATTTTCTTCCCAGACTTTTGCTCCAAGATGTTCGAGTACCATCTGGTGCAAATCGTAATCCCTGTCTCCAATACTGCAGCCTCCGGGCAGTGGAACTTTAGCCTTGCCTTTTCGCGCAAGAAGGCTTCCGAATATAAGAAGTGTGTTTCTTATAGACGGTCCTTTCCATTGTAGTTCTTCCCCAAGTTCTTTGTCGCAGGAGATGAAAATTCTGTCTTCTGTAACCCTGCAATGCTTTCCAAGCATCCGCAGCATTTCCACGTGGATCTGAGTGTCAATAAGGCTGGATGGATAATTGATAATTTCTATCGGTTCATCGGTGAGGATAGAAGCAGTCAGAAGCTTTAGCGCACTGTTCTTTGCTCCACTGACGCGAATTTTGCCCTCCAGCCTGGACTTCTTTACGACAAAGTGATCTCTTGCATCATCGGATATATTGAGGGACATACAGGACCTCTCGATGTTTAATGAGTCGCTAGATGTAATAAATCGTTTGCTGAATTTGCCTAATCGTTTTCAGCAATAGAATGGCGTCTAAGTGTAGAGATCTACAGGTAGATAGAGGACCTGGGAAAATCCACTCATTTGCAGGACCAATGCTTTCTATTTGCTTGTCCGGCCGTAGAGACTATGGATTGAAATGCTATACAGTCGGAACCGGATCTATCGGCATATTCGCCGGGCTGTTCTTATCTGCAGATTGCTTACCGGCTAATCTTAAATAGTATATGTTTTTTCCTATTGAGGGGATTACCAGGCACCAATAGAATACCTCATAAACCGGATAGGAATGAAGCATCGCGCAAACCAGGAATCCAAGGAGACCGGACGCTAATGCCCAGATAAAAGGCCTGTATCCGGCAACAGAAGGATTAGTCCTGGATAAACGATTCAATATTAACAGATCCCGGATAGCAAGGAAGATTGATAGCAGATAGAATAGGAGCGCAAATATTCCTCCCTCACATAAAAAGAGCAGCGCAGTGTTATGGGGGTCGGCTCGTTGCTTAAAGAAGATCTGTTTATTCAGTTTTATAAAATAGTCTTTTGCCATGTATTGAAAATTCTGAGCGCCAACACCTAGAAAGGGGTGGTCTTTGAACATTTCAAATCCCACTTCCCAGATCTCATATCTGCCACCCGTTTCTTCCTCATTAAATATGCTGTCCATCCTGTTGTGATATCCGGGAGTACCACTGGCAGCCCAGCTGAATACGAGATACATGATCGCGGCTGCCGCCAATAGCCCAATTTTGAGGCGCAAATTTGCCATGAGGAACAAAATGAACGCTACAACCGCAAGTCCAAGAATTGCCGCCCTTGATTGAGTAAAAACTATACTGGATAGGAGAACACATGAAAGCAGGCCTCCCATCAGCTTATACTTGATGCCTTTTTTAAAGAAAATTGCTATAAACAGGGGCAGCATTAATACCCAGAGCGCAGCCATCGAATTGGATTCGCTGAATTGCCCCCCTGCCATGTCCTCGAGACGAGGATTCCCCCTGAAATGCTGTTCAAATCCCCAGATTCCCAGGAAGGCGGCTCCAAAAAGATTGATGCCGACGAATCTTGATAGCCTTTCCTTTGTATCTATCAGGCGCACCATAAGGAAACAGAAGATCGCAATCTTGAAAAGCTCTTCCGCCCACATGAAACTGAGGCGGACGCTGTATTCTGCAAAAAATGAAGCGAGAATTAGGATAAAGGAAAGACCAAAAAGCGATAGGACAGTCCAAGAGGATCTCTCTGGAGGGTAAAAATTCCTATATTGGAATAGCCATCCAATTACCAGGCAGATACTGACGATGAGCGGAATATGGAAATCGGCCAGATAGTTATAGGAAAACCTTTCCGGCCGAATGTAAGTGATTAAAGCAAAGAAGCAGAGTCCCCAAAAGGGTTTCCGGAGAGAAAGCAGACAGGCGGCGAAACTGATGGCGAGAATAAGTACGGCTCTTAGCGGCATATGCGAATGCTTCCTGTGGCCCTTTGAGGGCGTCTAAATAAATAACGATGCTTCCAAAAATAATGCGCCAACCCTTTTATATGCTCAACTGCAAGTCGGTTGAATCGAAATCCTCTTGAGAACTCCTGCGTGTGGTGAACGGCAGTGCAGTCAGGATCAAGAATAATCCGGTAGCCCTTTTCCCAAATTCTCAGACAATAATCCACATCTTCCGGCGCATAAAAAATGGCTTCGTCCAGATATCCGACATCATCAAGGAGATTCCGCCGAAACATCCAGAAGGCGGAGATTGCATAGTCGACCTCAATCGGATTTTGGGGCGAATTGCCTTCGGCTTCTCTGGTTTCAATCTTCCTTAAGAAGAAATATCGGAGCAATTTTGAATGGAGCGTAGGGAACCGGTCGGTTGATTTTTGATGCCGTCCGTCCGGATAAAGCAGTCTGGGAACGGCTAGTCCAATTTCCGGATTGGCATCAAACAGTTTCCGAAGCCGGAGGATGGATTCCCAGGCAACCTCCACATCGGAATCCATCACAATAACAAAATCACCGCAGCTTTTTTTAAGGGCTATGTTTCTCGGGTAGGTGGTCCCATGATTGCTTTTCAGGAAAATAGGAGTCACTTGACTGTGCTTTTTGCGATAGTCCTCCAATATTTGAGGAGTCCTGTCTGCAGAGCCATTATCTATGATCAAAATTTCACAGGAAACGTGAGGTTGTGGAGATCCAGCCAATATAGACTGAAGGCAGCTCTCTATATGTTTCTCAGAATTCCAGGTCAAAATGACAAAGGAAAAATCCATAGGACCGGGAGTGCCTATTTTTTTATAGGCTGATGCGTTTCCGAATGCAGGGCCCGCAGAGATTTGCCAGAGGAATCGGGAGCCGCTTCCAAAGATTGACGGCTACGCTCCTTCCGGCATCTTCTCTATCCGCTGATACGGATGACTTTTTGCCGATCGAGAGATACTGCCAAAACAAGGGATGAGCATCGGCGCCCCATTGCTGCTTGAACCGGTAGGTTCCTTCAGAAGGCGTGGAACGGCCGAAATCAAAGTAACCGAATCCATTATCGCAGGCATATTCCAGCATCTTCCAATATAGAAGCATGTTGGGGCTCAGTGAATTGTAGCTTTTCAGGGAAGAAGACCATGGATTAGCCAGCAGGTTGCCCAGTCCGATCACCATCGAGCATGAGAGAGGAACATTGTCCTGATATATGATGAATATATGAACCGCATCTCCCAAGTGCTGCATGATTGCTTGTATAAGTCTCCGGGAATGAACCGGAGATCCCAGATCACGCATATTAGCCGAGAATACCTGGTAAAAATGCTCCAGCAATTCGAGCCCCCCAATCCTGGCCCATAGCCCGGCCTTTTGCGGCCTTCGAATTTGACTTCTCAGCTTGGGTTTGAATAAACCGAAAAGTGTATCTGAAGAATCCGGCAATTTAAGAACCATCCGAACCTTATGCGATTTTGTGACTGGCAAAAAGCTTCCATTCAGCGGACTGCAATCATTAAATATAGAGAGATTCTCCCGGTGTCTGAATTCGATCTCATCGCATTGAAGACGCTCTGCTAGCCTAGCGGCCTCGATCAGCAGAGATCGCGCGGAAGACTCTGAAGTGGATAATATCCCGCCATAATCGCAGTAAGGAACAGATACCAATCTGTTCCCAAAAAAGACATGTTTCATGTGAACAAGGGGCAATATCGCCGAAACCTGCTCATTTACAGATGGCTGATTGGATTTTGTAAGGCAGACCAAATAGTAGGTCTTGTGCCCATAGGCTTGCTCCAAGGCTTTGAGCCAACCGGTAAGGTGATAAATGCTGGGAGAAGAATGCGTCCTTACATAGTTGTCCCATAGTCCTGCATCAATGGGATCCATCAAGCGGACAGTCATTCCCGCTTCTTCGTTCATTCAGGTAGATTTGTTTGCTTTAGTGGGGGGTTATCGGCCGGGGGGATTTTTCACGATCTCGAAAACCGGAGACAGCTTCGCCGCTTTACTTACAGCTTGAGAAATTGCCAAGCTATTATATCAAAATAACTTAGCAGGATTATTGCATTGCCAACGGGAAAGCAGATGCTGCCATTCAACAACGCATCTGATTTATCGGCGAGGGTGCGCGTATTGTGTAGCAATCAAATCAGGAGAGTCAAGTCAGTTCGGATAGAGAACTGCCGAGCGCAAAAGCTCCAAATTAAAGGATATTGTAATTGACCTGCTGACTCGGCCTGCGGTAGCATTGATCACTCTCACCGTAAGGATGTTACGCGATCTTATGCGTGTTCCTCAACGATACAATAAAGAAAAGTCATCTTTGCTTATGTTCCGCCGATAGATACTTTTATTGAGGAGTGGGAAATGAAAATATTGGTGGCTGCTTTTTTCATTTTGCTTTTAAATACATCAGTTGTTCTGTCGAATCAGGCCCCGAGCTCTCCTGCACCAGATGTACCCGAAGCTTTTGTGATCGGATTAGAAGACGTATTATCCGTCGGCGTATGGAAAGAACCGGATTTATCCGTGAAAGAAGTTGTCGTACGCCCCGATGGAAAGATAAGCCTTCCATTGATCAGCGACATCCAGGCAAGCGGACTTACTCCAAAGCAATTGCAGGATCGAATTGCCGAAAAGCTAAAGGAATTTGTAGCCTCTCCCACTGTAACGGTCAGCGTGCTGAAAATTGCAAGCCAGTCCGTCTCGATAGTCGGACAGGTGGCAAGACCGGGGTCCTACTTTTTAGGATCTCCCATGACGGTGCTGGAGTTGCTGGCGAGAGCAGGCGGCTTTCGTGAAGAGGCAAATGCCAAAAAGATTGCCATCGTGCGTAAGGAGAACGGGAAGACATCCTATTTCTCGTTCAATTACAAGGAAGTTTCCAAAGGACGAAACCTGCAGCAGAATATCGTGCTAAAGAATGGAGATGTGGTCATTGTCCCCTAACACCGTTGGTGCAGAACTCAAAAGAAGGCACTTGTGGATTTGGGCCCTATGCTTCCTTTGGGCGATCGGAGCCTGCTTTGCGCAGGAGCCTGCGAACGAACCACCAGGAGATCAAGGACAGATTGATTCTGGCCCACCCGAAGAAGACGAGCCTCTGGAGCAGGAACCTATCCCCATACCGATCAGAGCGGGCGAGGAATCTCAATCGCTTGCCGGGCTGACATTTGTTGATGATGTATTCCATAATGTGAAAAATCGCTGGGGATTCTCTCTTAGCGCTTACCAGGCCTATACGAGCAATCTTGCTTCCAACGATAGTTCGCGCAAGGATTCGGGCATCACCGCATTTATCCCCCGGACGTTTTTCAATTTCGGCAAGAGGAAGTCCCGGTTTCATATCGATCTGGGCGGAGGCTACCGGCATTACAATAATCGACGGGATTTAAGCGGACTGGATTATTACGGAGATGCGCAATATTCCTACCGGATATCACGGCGAACATCCTTTCAGCTTTCAGATCAATTCACATCCTCTTTGAATGATGCATGGTCTTTCCTGTCCTTATATTCGCCTCTGCACTACAATCACAATTTTTCCAACGAAGTTCTGTTCAACAGGCAACGAGTAACCAGAAACTCGTTTATCGCACAGCTGGACCATAGCCCCAGCCGCAAGATTCGATTGGGAGTTTTCGGCGGGCTCAGATCCTATCGCTATTCGCGGGGCACTCTGAGCGATTCCGATGCAATTGAATTCGGCGGCAGTTTTTATTATCGGGTAGCCAAATGGCTTTATCTTACCAACAGTGCTTCCGCCTATGTGAATGTTAGCGGGGATTATCTCGAACAACGCATTTATAGACTGCAGGTCGGAGGCCTCGAATTCCATCCAACCGATTCCTGGCGGATTTGGGCGGGCGGGGGAGTAAACCTATCCGATTATGAGCACCGCACCCGTACCGGTGAGAATATTAGTGCCGGGATAGGCTATACTGCCCAAAATCTGATGTTCAGCGCTACCTACCAGAGGGGATTCACTTCGCTAATAGGCTTTTCCAGACTCCTGCAGTCGGATGTTGTCAATGCAAGCCTGGGATATCGGCTGACCAGATGGATGAGCACGAGGTTGGAATCGTACTACTATCGAAGCACGGAAGAATATGGCAAGGGAATCCTGGAAACCCTTTCCGGCGGCGGTGGGTTGGAGTTCGCACTGTGCCGAAGCCTCATGATGACATTGAATGCATATTATCAAAACCAGCGAACTCAAAACAATTTTTCCATCCCAGGCCTTGGACTAAATCGATTCACGGGTTCTATAGGGATTCAATACGTCTGGCCGTCCCGAAGAGGAACCCCGGACTATGGCCTGTATGGATATTAAATGGGATCTTGAGAAAGAAATTGCGAGGTATCGCGCATGAAGGACTTCAAGAACTTTTCTCCATCCGACTATTTTAGCGTTCTATGGAAAAGAAAATGGTATGCCCTGGCCGGCTTTATTCTGATCAGTGGTGGCGTGGCAATTTACAGCTGGCGCACGCCTGACGTTTATAGCTCTATTTCGAGGATCGTCGTAATACCCACAATAATCCCCCAGGACTACGTGCGCCCATCCGATCGTTCCACTCCTGAGGAACAAATTGCCACAATCCAGCAGCAAGTCCAAAGCCGGACCTTCCTGCAAGGCATAATCCAGGATAAGAATTTATTCGGATATGGGAGTGATCGGGATTTTTCGATGGATGAAGCGATCAATGCGGTGAGCAGGAATATTCAGATCATAGGTCTGTCGAAGGATACTTTCGCGATATCGTTTTCGGCTACAGATCCTCATATTGCACAGGATCTTACCACACGCATTGTTAATGATTTAATCCGTGCCAGCACTTCTCAAAGAAAAACCAGAGCGCTGGAAGCCGATCAATTCCTGGATGAGCAATTGCGCCAGACCGAGCAAGAACTCCAGGTTCATGAAGAGAAGATCAAGCAGTTCAAGCTGTCTCATCTTGGTGAACTCCCGGAACAGAATGCAGCGAATATGAACGTCCTGAATGGATTGAACTCACAGTTGGCCGCGGTGGAAAATGCATTGCAGCGCGCCCGGGATCAGGAGAAGCTGATTAGCTTTCGGTTGCAGGAGCAGAAGCGATTGGCAGCCTTAACCTTGAACAACCCGACGCCGCAAATACAACAGGATTACGCTGCTCCTGCGCTCGAAGATCCTCTGCTCAAAAAGAAACAGGCCGAACTGGCTGCGCTGAGCTTGAAATACACCCCAAGGCATCCTGAAGTTGTTCGCCTTGCAAGAGAGGTGGAGGAGCTAAAGCGGCAATCGCTGGCCGAGAGTTCTTCAGCCGGCGGGACTCCTGATTTTACAAGCCTTGAAGCAGAAAGTAATGAAGGGCAAGCGGGAAGCTCGGGAATGGTGACGGATGCTTTACTAGATATGGAGTCGGCTGAAATTAAAATTGAAGCTCAGGCGATCCAGAGCGAGATTGCCAAACGGGAAAAGGAACGGGATTCCTATCTGAAACAGATTAGAAGCTATCAGGCCAAGCTGAATCTGGCTCCTGCTCTCGAACAGGCAATGGTGGGATTATCCAGGGAACACGAAGCCCTCAAACAGCAATACGCCAATCTTCAAAGCAAAAAATTCCAGGCGCAGATGACGGCTAATCTGGAAGCCAATAGAAATAACGACAGCTATAAGATTCTCGACGAGGCAAATCTCCCGGAGAAGCCTTCCTTCCCTGACCGCTTGCAACTGCTTGTCATGGGATTGGGTGCGGGCCTTCTGCTCGGCATTGCAGCTGCATTTGGGCGGGAGTTGCTGGATACAACACTCTCCAATGAGGATGAAGTAACAGCCGTTTTAAAACTACCTGTGCTGGCCACAATTTCCGAGGTTCCCAAAAAGCAGCCAAAGCGTATATCCGGCGGGATACAGATACGCAAAAGCGCGTAAGATAGAAAGCAAGACCGGTTGAGAGACTGCCGATATGACAAGAGACGTGGTGCGATAACGGCAGCCTTACAGAGATGATCATTTGAACGAAGGCGGCAGCGAGTAGCTGCATTGGTGATATGAGCGAAATATTCGATTTTTTAAAGAGAACCGAAGCTGAGCAACAGAAAAAAATCCCGGTGCAGAAACCGGTTCCCGAAGTTCAGATAGATGCCCCGGTCAACTCGCCGGCGTTCGCTTCTGAGGAAAAGCCGGTCAGCCAACCATCGATCCCAATCGAGGCAGAACTCGTAAAAGCGGACAAATTCGACCTAACTGTTGCAAGCATGCAGGTTAAGAGCGCGCTGGATCCGCTTACGCTGATCGGAGAACAATTCCGGTTGTTACGTTCCAGATTAGGGTTGATGCAGAAGCAGCGCGGTATTAAAACGGTCCTGGTTACAAGTACTGTCCCAGAAGAAGGAAAGACATTCACCTCTTCCGGCATGGCAGGGGTTTTTGCTCAAGAGCCGGGGAAGCGTATTGTTCTGATTGATGCCGACATGAGGAAAGCCAAATCCGGCCTGAATTTTGGTCTGAATGGCACAAGTACCGGCATCGGCTTGTCAAACGTGCTTCGTGGCGAGATAGAATTCCGCAACGCACTTGTTATGTCGATGAATCCTGAATTCTACTTTTTGCCTTCCGGTCCGCTTCCGCCCAATCCATCCGAATTGCTCAGTTCTCCAAACCTGGAGCGCGCCCTTAAAACGGCAGCTGATGATTTTGACTGGGTAATTATCGATTCGCCGCCGATACTCACCCTTTCGGATACTACCCTGATTTCTCCTCTCTGTGACGCCGTTGTGCTCGTCCTCCGGGCGAACTCTACGCCTTCAAAACTCATCGAGAATTCAATAGACCGGATTGGGAAGGACAAAATCTGCGGCGTGGTGATCAATCGCCAGAAAAAAATCCACTCCTCCCGCTATTATTATCAATACTATTACCGTAGCTCAAAACCGAGCAAGGAGTAGTCAATAGTGTCTTCCGACTCGCCGCCGATGCTGAATGCTCTCAGCATTGATGTGGAAGATTATTTCCACGTTGAGGCGTTCGCAAGCCGTATTTTGCCTGAAGAATGGCGCTCTTTCCAACCCAGAGTCGAAAAAAACGTCCACCTTATTCTCGAGATCTTGAGACTGCACGACACGCAGGCGACATTTTTTATTTTAGGATGGGTCGCTGAGCTATTTCCTCACCTGGTCAGGCGGATAGCAGAAGAAGGCCACGAAATAGGCTGTCATGGCTATGCGCATCAGCACATAAGCCGCCAGACACCCCAACAATTCCGGCAGGATGTTCGCGCTGCGAAGCAATGCTTGATGGATCTGGTACAAAGGCCGGTTGAATGCTATCGGGCGCCAAGTTTTTCCATCACTGAATCAACGCTGTGGGCATTGGATATTCTCGCGGATGAAGGATTCAAAATAGACTCATCCATATTCCCCGTCCGGCATGATCTTTATGGTATGCCAAACTGCGAACGATTCCCGCACTGGAGAAGACAAATTTTTGAATTTCCCGCGACAACCATACGGAGAGCCAAAACCAATCTTGGTGTAGCAGGGGGAGGCTATTTGCGACTGCTGCCCTATAGGTTCACTCGTTGGGCTATCAGGGAAATCAACAGGGAGGAGAAACAGGCCGTAATGGTTTATTTCCATCCATGGGAGCTTGATCCCGGCCAGCCAAGAATTTCTGCTCCGCTGCGCTCGAAAATCCGGCATTATACAAATCTCTCGAGAATGCAAAGCAAGATAGAATGTCTGCTGCGAGATTTCCGCTTTTCAACGGTTTCAAATGTCTGTTCGCAGCTTTTGGCTTATCAGACCTCGAGTGTAAAGCCTGCCGTGAGTTGATCCTGATTCTCAGTGGTTGAGACAGCCGCATGCATGTTTGGTCACTGTCCAGATATTTTTTCGATCACTGGCAGTGAGAAAGTTTGATGTTCCTATTGACCAAGTCTATGCGAATTACTATACTTAGTTGTCCCTTACCTAAGTCTCTGCCTTTAATTGGCGAATAGCCAAGTTGATTTTATCAAAACAAGACCGAGCACATAGTTTTTAGGAAACATTTGTACACAAGCTGTCGATGAGCTGTTCGTAAACGTTCAAACTAGAGCGAAGAAGTAGATTCTATGTGGCGTTATCTTGCATTGCGAAAACTGGGTGCGGTCTTTTTTGAGACGCTGATGCTGGTATTGTGCGTTCTCAGCGCCTATTTTATCCGCCTGAACGAGATGCCGCTGGATATGGCAGATCGGAATGAGATATTTCTTAAGGCCGTTCTGATTGCCATTGTATTTCAGCTTTCATTGCATTTAAACGATATCTACGGTTTCCGCGGATCTCGTCCTTCAAAGGAATACGCAGTCCGGCTTGTCCAGGCATTGATAATCGCTATCATTTTTCTTTGTGTTGTCTACTATGCAGCGCCGACTTTGATCGTAGGGCGCGGAGTATTTGGCATTTCGATCCTTCTTAGCTCACTTTACCTAATTCTATGGCATACTTTTCTGCGCCTTTATCTTGGAGCACGCGCTCCTCATACCAATCTCCTTGTACTCGGAACGGGCAACCTTGCCCGAGAAGCGGTAAAGGAAATATTGGCCCATCCGGAATTGGGAATTAAGGTCCTCGGTTTCGTGGATGACAACCCGCAGTTGGTGGGAGTCTCAATTGTAAACCCTAAAGTAATAGGTGTTTATCAGGATTTGCCGAAGTTGGTAGCGAATCATAAAGTCGATCGCATCGTGGTTGGATTGCAGGATCGGCGCGGTAAGCTCCCGATAAAAGAGCTTCTTGATTTCAAAACCCGGGGCGTGGCAATCGAGGACGCCACAACTTTTTATGAACGCGTTGCCGGAAAAATCCCTATCGAAAACCTCAAGCCCAGCTGGATGGTCTTCAACACCGGATTCGGCGTTACAAAAAGCGCACTGCTGAAGAAGCGCATCCTTTCGTTAATAGTGTCATCGGTACTGCTCTTATTGCTTTCGCCGATTATCCTGTTGTTGATGATACTGATAAAACTGGATTCAAAAGGATCGATTTTCTATCGACAGGAACGTGTCGGGCAGGACGGAAAGACATTTACTCTCGTAAAATTCCGCTCCATGTATGAGGATGCAGAGAACGGTACGGGGCCTATTTGGTCCAAAGAAGGGGACGACCGCATTACACGCGTTGGCCGGTTCATGCGCCGGACCCGGATTGATGAATTGCCGCAATTCTATAATGTGTTGCGAGGAGACATGAGTCTGGTCGGCCCTAGACCGGAGCGTCCCCATTTCGTTCAACAGCTTGTGGAATCCATACCATTCTACCCGCTTCGCCATATCGTGAAGCCCGGTATCACAGGATGGGCGCAGATCAATTATGGATACGCCAATTCCTTTGAAAATACTGTAGAAAAGCTGCAATACGACCTGTTCTATATTAAAAACATGTCATGGGCGCTTGATACCTTGATCCTGCTTGAGACCATCAAGACAGTAATCGTTAAAAAGGGATCGTAGAGAAATTCTTTCACTCGGTATTTGCCGGCGGGCGGCGAAATTCAACCTGATTCGAGCGGAAAAGAACAATCCGCATTGGGAAATCCCTCACCATTTTTCCCCATGGGATCATCCTTGCCCGCCCTTTCATAAGTAGCGAAATTCTAACATAGAATTGCTGGAACCCAGTCGCAGATTGCACACACAATCGGTGGCTGGATATTTTCTTCAGGCGATTGTGATGGTGAATACATTTTTTTTCTTCCTGATCGCCGATAAAACCCTCTGCACATCGCAAGAGGGTTTATGGCAATCTGCAGTAACTCTGTCCGAAGCTTTATTATCCTGCTGATATTATTCCCGTTCTCAAACATATGGGCACTAGCCGCAGACGTTTTATTGGAATGGGATCCCAGCCCTTCCGCAAATATATCTGAATACAGAGTCTATTTCGGAAATTACTCCAGAGCCTACAATAGCAGTGTTGCAGTCGTAGATCAGACCCGATACAGAGTGACCGATCTGGGTCTGGGTACCTGGTATTTTGCGGTTACTGCCGTTGATGTGGATGGAAGCGAAAGCGATTTTTCCAATGAAGTATCGCGAATTGTATCAACGGAGCAATCGGAAAATGATACAACTCCTCCCGTAATAACCGAAGTAACCAGTTCGGGTATCGCAGGTACAAGAGCGGTAATTTCATGGAAAACCAGCGAGGCCGCCAATACACAGGTTGACTATGGACCCACTGCCGCTTACGGAAGCAGCACGATTCTTAGAGACAGCCTGGTTACGTCGCATGCTGAGGTCCTGACAGGTCTTGCGGAGAGCACGCTATATCACTACCGGGTTAGGTCGAGAGATGCCGCAGGCAATCTGGCTGTTTCGAGCGACCATGTATTTACAACGGCAGCGTCAGGCGGGGCGCCCATAATCAGCGGGGTAGAAATCAGTGAAATCACGGAGCGAAGTGCGCTGATTTCCTGGGAAACGAATAAGGCTGCAGACTCGCAGGTTGAATATTGGCAGTTGGATAAACCTATGCGCAGATCGGCGCTTGATTCATTTAGGACGCATCACTCGATACGGCTGAATAATCTGCAGAGGAAGACATTATATTATTTCAGAATCAAGTCGGCGGATCTTGATAACCTCCAGTCCATGTCCACAGAGTATGTGTTCACGACCCAGGAAAGCGGCTACTGGATCAAGGCCGTGCCTCGCTTTGCCGACAGGCAGGTGGAGGTGAAACCAGGGGATGAACATGCAATTGGTGTGGCACTGACAAATTCGGATACAGAAGATGCGGATATGCTCTTTTCTGCATTAGATGAAGAAGGCAAATTAATGAGCGGGCCGGGCATTACCAATCCGCGGCCGTTTCAGATGAATCCGCAGATACAGCATGCGATGCTGGATGTGGAGATATTCGGATTTGCATTGGAGCCCTACGGTACTAAAGGGTGGATTGCGATAGAAAGCTCGGCGCCCGCATTAGATGGTTTTTTCCTGCTGTTCGACAGCAAGCTGAGTTACATGGATGGGACCAGTTTGGGGAATGCTCCTTTGAGTGATTTTATCTTCACTGATATTGAGCCGAATGGATCAACCCGGATTAACATCATTAACGAAAACAGTGAGGAGGCGGAGGTAATATTCGAGCTGATGACGGGGGATGGATCTCTGCGCAGTTATGAGAGTCGTATGATAACCGGGCGTGGAGCCTTAATAGCGGATTTATATGAAGATTTATTCGAAGGGGTAGAGCCGGAACCAGGCGATTATGTGCGGATGAACTCAACAAAGAGAGTGCATTCCTTCGCACTGCTGGAGCAGGAGGAAGGAGATGTATCGTTGTTGGCGGGGCAGGATATGAGCGAAGGTGGGACCACACTCTATTCTCCGCAATATGTAGTCGGCGGAGATATGCATACTACCCTATCGATTATCAATCTGGATTCGAGAGCGGGAACGGTGGAGCTTCAATTTCTTGGAGAGGATGGCGTGCAGATCGGCATGAAGAGGGTTTTACCGATTGCGGCGAATGGGAAATTGAGGATTGATGATGTGGACTTTTTCTGTGTGCTGGAACCGGGTAGGATGGCCCAGGGCTATATCAAGATAACGAGTGATGGAGTTCGGATGTCGGGAAGTACGATTTTCGGACATAGTGATGGACAGTCATACACTACGGCGCTGCCCTTGATTTACCAGCTGCACGATTCCGTAATCTTCAGTCATGTGGCTTCGGATGATGTGATGTTTACCGGCTTGGCAATCGTCAATCCCGGGGAAGATGCAGCTACGGTACTGATGCAGCTGTATTCTCCTGATGGAAGAATTTTGGATTATAGAGACCTGTATATCCCGGCCGGCCAGAGAATAACGAAAGTGCTCACTGAATTCTTTCCTTCTCTGATTGGAAAGGCACATTGCAATGGCCATATCCGCCTTATCTCAAATAAACCGCTGGCTTCCTTTGCATTGTTTGGCACCATTCGATCATCCGTGCTATCGGCGATTCCCCTAAGGGCTATTGAATAGCAATTGATTGCTGCTCCGACTCAACCGCAGAAATCTCCGGCTCAATGAGCCTTCCGGTGTATATTTTGCCTCCCAATCGAATATATTTCATATGCACCTTCCAAGTATAATATTATCAATTGAATAGCTTGATATCTTTCTAATTGGCCTTCCAATGCTCTTTAACGGCATATCCATCGTATGCAGCTGCCTTAAACGGATTCAATCGTAAATTATTGAAAAATAATCGTTTACCAAATCCAATCAGCAGAGCAAACCGCTTGGCACGAATCGTGCATTATAGAGCAATGTAATGATTGTAAGAATTATAAACCGGAAGAACTCCGAGGGAGGAAACAGGTTATGTCACAGACAATGCCAAAAACGGATGGACTCAACGTGCTGGTTGTGGACGACGAAGTTATCTTATGCCAGAGTGTGGAAAAGATACTAAAACGAAAGGGGCATAAGATTGATGCGGTCACCAGTGTAGCCGATGCCCTTAAGGCTCTGGATGCCGGGAACAAGTATGATCTGATTATTGCGGACCTGATGATGCCGCAAGCCGGCGGACTGGAGCTTTTATCTGCGGTACAGACAAGCTGGCCAGAATTGCCTGTGCTTATAATCACCGGGTTTTCATCTATAGCCTCAGCGGTTGAAGCTACGAAGCTGGGGGCTGCCGGATATCTTCCCAAACCGTTCACTCCGGAAGAACTCGAGAAGGCGGTTGAAAACGTGTTTTTTCGGAGTTCGAGCAAAGAATCCAAATCCGCAGGAATAGAAACAGATGAAGTCATTGATGTGGATATGCCATTCAGTGCGAAGGAAATCGAAAAGGCAACCTCTCGAAGCTATGTGGAGCATCTGACGAGATCTGATATGCCGATTGTTGCGGCCAAGCCTCTTCCTGCAGAGGATTATTGTCCTCTTGGACAAAGGTCGTGCAAAAAGTTTGTCAAGAAAGGTGTTTGCCAGCAGGATGAGTGTCCCATTGTTACAGCCGAGAAAAAGAAGGGACGTGCAGCTGCGGCAACCGAGTTTGTGTTCGATCCAATCGATGTAGATATGCCATTCAGCGCTGCCGAGGTTACAGCGCTCACCAGCGAAGCCTATGTCGCTGCTCTCGGTCCATCCGACATGCCTGTTGTAGGTCATTGGGGTCAATTTGCTCCTTCAGCCCGCAAGGTGCTGGTAGTGGATGATGAAGCCGTCGTGGTTAATAGCATCCGGAAGATCCTCACACGGAAAGGTTTTTCCATCGAGGAGGCATTTACCTGTAAAGACGCACTGGCGCAGGTTTTTGCACACGACTATGATCTGGTGCTGCTGGACATGAAGATGTCGGATGGGAACGGCATTGATGTGCTGCAGAGAATCAAGGCTAAGAGACCTGATTTGCGGGTAGTTATCGTGACCGGATATGCTTCAGTGGATACGGCAGTCGAAGCGATCCAAAAAGGCGCGAGCGATTATATGCCGAAACCATTCACGCCGGATGAGTTGTACAGCATGACGGCACGCGTGCTTGGTAAGGCTGCAGCATAGCAAGTGATTTAGGTTCTGCCGAAAGCCACAAATTTTGCAGATTGCACTGACCGGCTATTTTGTGTGATTTGTAAAATTTGTGGTTTTTTTTTGGAGCGGGAAACGGGATTCGAACCCGCGACTTCAACCTTGGCAAGGTTGCACTCTACCACTGAGTTATTCCCGCTCAGAACGAAAGCAGCGGAAGGATATTATCCAAACGGGCAAAAAAACTCAACCACAGATTACAGAGATCATGCAGATTTAAAATGCATTCCTGAAAAGCGATGGCTCTTTCCCCAAGACCGACACTATATCGAATCGATACGCATATTGACCCAGATCATGGTCGGCGATGAAATCTTCAGCGGTCCGGCGCAGTATCTGCTGTTTCTGCCAGTCGACAAATTCCCATGGCTCGCCAAATTTGCTTGAGCTCCTGGACTTCACCTCAACAAAAACAAGCGTATCACCTTCAAAAGCAATGATATCCAGCTCTCCTCTGCGTCCTCGGTATCGCCGCGCAAGGATGTCGAAACCCTTCTTCAAAAGGAGCCTGCAGGCAATTCGCTCTCCCTTGCGGCCCTGAAGAAGGTGTGGTTCAGCCATGCAGACGTTGTTTAGGAATGCGGCTTTCTATTTCACTTAATCGTTTAGGAGATCCTTTTCCAGCGGACGCCTTCGCGCGTATCCTCAAGTTGAATTCCCTTGGATAGGAGCCACTGGCGGATTCGATCCGCTTCCGCAAAATCTCTGCGGCGGCGCGCATCCTGGCGTGCCTCGATTTGCTGAGCAATCTCTTCATCCAGCAGTTCAGATTGAGTGCGCAGGATGCCGAATACGCCATCCATTTCCTTTAGAAAATCGATGGCGACCTGGGCATCTCCTCCCGAAAACGCCTTTTGACTATCCTTCTGATATGCAAAGCGAACAAAGTCGAAGATGACGGCGAGCGCTGCCGAAGTGTTTAGATCCGCATCCATAGCATCCGTGAAGTGCTCTCGGACCGCCTGTACTTCCGCATTAAAATCGGGCGAGGGCTCTTCAGGTTTTGCGATTTCTTTTGCCCGAAGGATGAAGTCCTCAAGCCGTTGAATGGATGATTGGGCCTGGTGCAGGCCGTCTTTTGTAAAATTCAGTTGTTTTCGATAGTGAACCGACAACAGGAGATAGCGAATAGCTTCGGGAGAATATCCCTGGGAAAGGAGATCTTTTAATGTGAAATAATTGCCCAGGGATTTGGACATTTTCTCACCTTCGACAATCAGGAATTCCGGATGAATCCAGTAACGCACGAATGGTTTCCCGGTCGCACATTCACTCTGAGCAATTTCATTTTCATGATGAGGGAAGACCAAATCCACACCGCCGCAATGTATGTCAAACGTCTCACCCAGGTATTTCATACTCATTGCCGAGCACTCGATATGCCAACCCGGCCTTCCAGGGCCGATTTCGGTTTCCCAGAAATCCTCTCCCTCTTTCCTGGCTTTCCAGAGAACAAAGTCCCGTGCGTTTTCTTTGTCGTATTTGTCCGTGTCGATGCGTGTTCCTGATTGGGCTCCGCTAAAATCGGCTTTGCTGAGTTTGCCGTAGCCGGGGAAATGAGAAATACTGAAGTAAATGGAACCGTCTTTACGGTAGGTGTAGCCCTTTTTCTCCAGTGTTTCTATCAATGCAACCATCTCGGGAATATGGTCCGTGGCCCGAGGAAGCAAATCAGGCAGCTGAATCCGGAGCGTTTTGCAATCTTGCAGAAAAGCTTCTGTATATTTTGTTGTGTAATCCTTCAAGGTCATTCCTTGAGCGCGGGCATTTTGAATGGTTTTATCATCCACGTCCGTAATGTTCATCACATGGATAACCTTGTAATTCCGATACCGCAAATACCTGCACAGAATGTCCTGAAATACGAAGGTCCTGAAATTGCCGATATGTGCGTAATCGTAAACGGTGGGTCCGCAGGTATAAAAGCGTACTACACCTTCCTCAAGGGGATGGAATTCTTCATCTTTGTTGCCAAGAGTATTGTGCAATTTGAGCATAGCTTATCTCCCGAACGGGAATGGTGTATACATCATTCCCAAAATGCAACCTCTGATTTCAGAAATGCCACCATAATCACTTGCGGTAAAGCCGGAAAAGGCGGAAATTGCCTTGCTCTCCCAAATGCGTGATCGAAAAGCTGCTACTCTCCGATATTTCGCGCAATCCATCCTGTTTCGTCACTATGAGCGCCGTGTCATGCGTCCCGGAAAATTTCTGCAGCGATCCCAGGTCGCTCAACTCATCGGTGATCTGGTAGTCTGTGTAGTAATGAAGGGAATGATGAAAGAATCGATAGGTGGCAAGGGATTCGCCCTTACGGCGAGATTGTAACGCCAGTTGAGCTATTTCCTTTGTTGAGTGATAAGCACCGAGAACCGGGAATGCGAACTGCGCGACTGTAATAAGGACAATCAATCCCTGCAGTACCGTGATCTGGAAAGCCCTTTTGCAGTTCGCTCTGAATCCGAATGCGAAAACCGCCGGGATCAGGATTGCGAACGATAGCAACAAGCCTATTTCCCAATTCCTTCCATATTCTTTCTGGAAATAGAGCGGCGCTGCAATAGCCATCGCGACCGAGAAGAGCAGGTTCAGCACCACACCGGCGCGTAGCTTTGCCGGTTGAGGAAATCCCTCAATCCATCGGGAAATACGAATCCCCAGAATCGAGGCGAGAGGAGGGAATGACGGCAAGATATAGCCGGCGAGCTTGGAATCCGAAAATGAGAAAAAGAATATAGGAACGAGAAACCAGCAAGCCAGAAAGACCATACACGGATTCCACTCGCGCCAGCGGCGGAGTTCATTCACGGCAGATTTCGAGACCAGCATAAAGAGCCAGCCGCTCCATGGGAATATCAGCAGAACCAGAACCGGCAGGTAAAAATAAAAAGGTTGCGAATGGTGATGGATGTCTGTAACGAAGCGGGCAAGATTGTGATTAATGAAGAATGTCGAAATAAAGGCGTAGCCGTTCTGTTTAAAAGCCAACCAGAACCATGGAATGGATACCGCCGCAATGATCAGAGCGCCTGTTGCCGCATGCCAGCGATGAAGAATTCCTCTCCGTTCACTAAGCAGCCAATAAAAAAGACCGATTCCTATAGCCAGGATTAGGGCTACAGGGCCTTTAGCAAGTATCGCAAGCCCCAGGAAGAAATAGGCAACCAAAACCTTTAGCCCGATATCCCGTTCAATAGCTGCCGCCAGTATTGCCATTGCGAGAGAAAAGCAGCACGTAAACGGCATATCGGTAGAAGCACTCCTGGCATAGCCGGCAAATCCCAGACTCGTTAGAAGGATGGAGGCTCCCATTAATCCAGCCAGCTTCGTTCCAAGCTTTGATCCCAACCAGAATATGGCCAATGCAGTGATAAAAGCGCACAGGGCGGGTCCCAGTCTTGCAGCGGTTTCACTGTCGCCGAAAACGGCATGGAAGGGAATGGTTATCCAGTAGTATAAGGGTGGTTTTTCCAGCCAGGGTTTGCCTTCGAGGGAAGGCGTGATCCAATCTCCGCGCTGGTACATCTCCTGAGCGATCCGAGCATAGCGTGGCTCATCGGCACCGGATAAAGGCAGCGAGCCGATGCGGAAAAATAGAGAGCCAACAGAAATGAATGCCAGAAGAATCAGGGAAGGAAGCGAACGTTGCACAGAAGGGAATATAACCACAAATCGCACGGATTTCACAAAAGTAATCTGTGAAATCCGCGCGATTTGTCTTTCAGGCTCTAGTACATGCCGCCCATTCCGCCGCCTCCGGGAGGCATCGGTGGCGCTTTTTCCTCTTCTTTAATCTCGCTCACCAGAGCTTCTGTCGTCAGAAGCAGGGCCGCGATGGAGGAGGCATTTTGCAGAGCGGTTCTTGTAACCTTAGTCGGATCGATAACGCCTGATGCAACCAGGTCTTCATATTTTTCGGTATCGGCGTTGAATCCAAAGTTGGAATCGGTATTCTGCCGCACTTTATCGGCAACGACGGCGCCTTCATGGCCCGCATTGGCTGCGATCATTCGCAGCGGTTCTTCAAGAGCTCTGCGAACGATGCTGACGCCGACTTTCTCGTCTCCTTCGAGCTTGAGCTTATCGAGTGGAGGAATGCAACGAAGAAGGGCAACGCCGCCGCCGGGTACAATTCCCTCTTCCACGGCAGCCCGTGTGGCGTGCATGGCATCTTCAACACGCGCTTTCTTTTCTTTAAGCTCGGTCTCTGTTGCGGCGCCGACCTTAATTACGGCAACACCGCCGACGAGTTTGGCAAGTCTTTCCTGCAACTTTTCACGATCATAATCCGAGGTGGTTTCTTCAATCTGAACGCGGAGCTGTTTTACACGGCCCTCGATATCAGCATGCTTCCCGGAACCCTCGATAATCGTTGTGTTATCTTTATCGATCGTTATTTTCTTGGCGCGTCCAAGGTCTTCAAGCCGTACATTTTCCAGCTTGATTCCCAGATCTTCGGATATCACCTTGCCGCCGGTGAGAATGCCGATATCTTCGAGCATTGCTTTGCGACGATCGCCAAATCCGGGAGCCTTTACTGCAGCCGCTGCCAGCGTACCTCGCAGCTTATTAACCACAAGAGTTGCAAGTGCTTCACCTTCAACATCTTCGGCGATGATCAAGAGGGGACGGCCGCTCTTGGCTACCTGTTCCAACAGTGGAAGAAGGTCTTTCATGGAGCTGATCTTCTTCTCGTTAAGAAGAATCAGACAATCGTTCAGTTCAACTTCCATTCTCTCCGGATCCGTCACGAAATAGGGAGAGAGGTATCCACGATCAAACTGCATCCCTTCAACAACTTCGAGCGATGTTTCGATGGATTTGGCCTCTTCAACCGTTATAACTCCATCCTTGCCGACCTTTTTCATCGCTTCAGCGATGATTCCGCCGATGGTCTTGTCGTTGTTTGCGGATACCGCACCAACCTGGGATATCATTTCACCCTTCACGGGTTTGCTCAGCTTCTTTAATTCATCGACAGCCGCTTCAACGGCTTTTTCAATCCCGCGCTTCAGAGCCATTGGATTGGCGCCTGCCGCAACATTCTTCACGCCTTCGCGGAAAATGGCCTGAGCTAACACGGTTGCTGTTGTCGTTCCATCGCCTGCAACATCCGATGTTTTGGAAGCCACTTCACGTACCATCTGGGCTCCCATGTTTTCCGTACCATCCTTCAGTTCGATTTCTTTTGCGACGGTAACGCCATCCTTGGTGATGGCAGGGGATCCGAATTTTTTATCCAACACTACATTGCGTCCCTTGGGACCCAGCGTAATCTTCACGGCATCCGCCAGCTGGTTCACTCCGCGGAGAATCGCCTGGCGAGATTGCTCGCCATGAATTATTTCCTTTGCCATAGTATCAACGCTCCTTATCTCTATGTATTGGTACTACTTGACTTATCCGATAACCGCAAGGATTTCCTCTTCCCGCATAATGATGTAATCCTGGTCGTCGATTTTGATTTCGGTACCGGAATATTTTCCAAACAGAATCCTGTCTCCTGCCTTTACGTCCATTCCAGCTCGCTTGCCGTCATCCAGGACTTTTCCCGGTCCGGCTGCAATCACTTCGCCTTCCATGGGTTTTTCTTTGGCTGTGTCGGGGATAATGATCCCACCCTTAACCACCTCTTTTTCTTCCACCCGTTTTACAAGAACCCGATCGTGCAAAGGCCTAACATTCATACATGATCTCCTCTCTTCATATGGGTTGCTTATAAGACATAGCTATTCAAATGAGTACTCGCTTCGTTTAGCACTCTCCCGAAGCGAGTGCCAATAGTATAAGAGGCACGCTCCGGTTGTCAACCTGACCACAATAATTTTAAGCAATTTCATTTACTTTCAGCGTGAGCATCCCTGAATCATCTTAATCAAATCTTAACCAAATTCTCATCATTGCTTCACAATGATGCTGTAAATAACTCATGAAATTAGGATTAGGAGGAATGATGAAAAAGCTGGGATACGGATTTTCCCTTATCTTTTTATTGGCAATCTGGGGATGTGGAGGCAGTGGGGGATCTGGAACCATCGCGAGGTCCATAACGATTAAAGGGTCGGATACCATGGTCATACTGGGGCAGCGTTGGGCGGAAACCTATATGAAGATTCATCCTGATAAGCGTATTCAGGTGACCGGCGGCGGATCGGGGACCGGAATTGCTGCCCTGATTAACGGAGGGACGGATATTTGTGAAGCCTCGAGACCCATGAAAGAAAAAGAGAAGGAAATGGTCCGGAAGCGTCACGGGAAAGATGTAACGGAGATTCCGGTGGCGCTTGACGGAGTTGCAGTTTATGTCCCGCAGTCCTCCCGAATCAAAACTCTGACTCAGGCACAGCTTAAATCGATTTACACAGGCACGATAACCAACTGGCGCGATGTAGGAGGAGACGATCGGAGGATTGTAGCCTACAGTCGTGAAAACAATTCCGGGACCTATGTCTTCTTCAAAGAGCATGTCCTGAACAATGAAGATTTTGCCCGCGATATACAAACGCTTCCCGGTACCGCGGCTGTCGTAAATGCAGTCTCCAAGGATCCTGCTTCTCTGGGCTATGGAGGTATTGCATACGCAAGCGGGATCAAGGCTATTGCCATAAAGCAGGATGAAGAATCCGATGGGGTAATCCCTTCGCTGGAAACGGTTGAAAGCGGCCAATATCCGCTATCCAGGCAGCTTTTCTTTTATACCGTAGGCCCGCCTTCAGAAGAAATTAAGATTTTCATTGACTGGGTGCTGAGTTCCGAGGGTCAGAAGATATGCGAAGCGGTGGGATATTATCCTCTGGTTCGGAAGTAATGATGATGAGGACGAGCGAATCAGTTCGGTCCAGCGGTGCGCTGAGCGATCGGGTTGCTGGGATTCTGATCAAAGGCAGCGCCCTTCTGGCTATTCTTTCGCTCATACTTATTTTCATTTTTATCGGCAAAGAAGCTCTTCCGATCTTCACATCCTCTGAAATACGCGAGGAAGCAGATCTTGCGAAGCTGTTTTTGCCACAACCGGCACGCGAGGGTGCCGCTGCGGAGCATACCTGGCAGCCTGTATCCGAAATCCCAAAATATTCGCTTCTGCCGCTTCTGGCCGGCACGTTGAAGGTAACGATTATTGCTGTGATTATAGCCATTCCTCTGGCTGTCCTGGCTGCTCTTTATACCGCTGAATTCGCGCCTCCGTGGGCGCGAGAAACAATCAAGCCGGCTATCGAAATCCTGGCGGGGATTCCCAGTGTGGTTGTCGGCTTCTTTTGTCTGATGGTAGTTGCGGGCTGGCTGCAGAGCGCTTTTGGGTGGACTTTTCGCCTGAACGCAGTCACCGCAGGCATCGGATTAAGTCTGGCCGTGATCCCCATTGTATATACCGTATGCGAGGACGCTTTCTCATCTGTGCCGCAAGCTTTTAGAGAAGGCTCGATCGCCATGGGCGCTTCATCCTGGCAGACCGCCTCGCGCGTGGTTCTGCCTGCAGGAATGCCCGGAGTCCTGGCTGCCTGCGTGCTCGGTTTCGGCAGGGCTATCGGCGAAACCATGATTGTGCTGATGGCTTCGGGTAACGCCGCAATCCTTTCATTCGCCCCTACAGACTCCATTCGCACTTTTTCAGCTACCATTGCTGCAGAGCTGGGCGAAGTGGTCGTAGGCAGTCCCCATTACCACGTGCTCTTTTTTATCGGAGCTTTCCTTTTCCTGATCACCTTCGTCATTAATTTGTTCGGCCATTGGTGGGTGGGCCGACTTCAGAAAAAGCTGCAGGGGGCATCCTAAGACAATGCTGGAGCGCACAAAGTTGGTTGGAGGCATCTTCCAGTTCTTCTGCATTGCAGCTTGTGTCGTCATTATTGCGATGCTGGCCATCATCCTCGGAAACATCATTACTCACGGGATCGGGTCTGTTACTCTCGACTTTCTCACAAAGGCTCCGGAATCGGGAATGACCGGAGGCGGGATTTTCCCCGCGATTTTCGGAACCTTCGCTCTTGTGGTTTTGATGACAGTGGCTGTCATCCCATTAGGCGTGGCAACGGCAATTTACATGCATGAATATGCATCCAAGCGATCCCGCATCGTTCATCTCGTGCGCCTTGCAATTCAAAACCTGGCAGGAGTTCCGGCGATTGTTTTCGGTTTGTTCGGATTGGGATTCTTCATTGAGTTTGTCGGCCGAGGCATAGATCAGACTTTATACGGAGGCAAGCTTGTTTACGGACAACCTGCCATAATCTGGGCTTCCTTGACCCTGGCTTTGCTCACAATGCCGACAGTAGTTGTGGCTACGGAAGAAGCGCTCCGGGCAATACCGCAGAGCTATAGAGAGGTAGCCTATTCTCTGGGCGCTACTCGCTGGCAGATGATCCGCCGCGTGGTATTGCCTCAAGCGATCGGCGGAATCCTTACGGGAGGCATCCTTGCAATAAGCCGCGGATCGGGAGAAGTTGCTCCCGTCATGTTTACTGGAGCAGCTTATTTTCTTCCCGAGCTTCCCAAGACTCTGAATAGCCAATTTATGGAGCTTGGCTATCACGTTTATGTCATGACGACTCAATCGCCGGATGTCGAAGCGACGAAGCCGATTCTTTATGCAACCGTTCTGGTGCTTCTCGCACTGACATTCCTGCTGAATTTCAGCGCGATTATGATACGTGCTCAAATTCGCAAGAGGCTTCGCTATGGGCGCTAGTGCAAACCATGCTTTGTCTGATGTAAATTTTAAAGGTGAAATCCACGTACGGACCGAAAATCTCCGCGTGCGGTTAAACGGCACGGAAATACTGAAAGGCATCAGCCTCGATGCACAGCGTGGTGAAATCCTCTCGATTATAGGGCCTGCCGGGGCCGGTAAGACCACGTTCCTTAGATGTCTGAACCGGATGGCGGAGCTGGACCTGGACCTGGAAATATCCGGAAGTATTCTGTTGGATGAGCATTCTATTTACAAACGTGAAGTGGCAATGCTCCGCCGCCAGGTTGGGATGGTGTTTTCCGTCCCGGTTCCATTGCCCATGACCGTTTACGAAAACCTGACATTCGGGCTGCGTCTTGCTTCGAGTTCTCGCAACAATAACGATGAGCGCGTTGAAAAGGCGCTGCGGGCGGCTTACTTGTGGGATGAAATGAAGGATCGGTTGGATGAGCCTGCTCGTAACCTGTCCGGCGGGCAACAGCAACGTCTTTGCCTGGCGCGTACTCTTGCGCTTGAACCGAGAGTTTTGCTCCTCGATGAACCCTGCTCCGGTCTGGATCCCATTTCAACTGCAAGAATCGAAGAGGCGCTGCGCAGTCTGAAATCAAGCCTGGCCATTATCCTCGTGACCAACAATGTCAAACAGGCGGCAAGGGCTTCGGATCGGACGGCGTTTTTCCTGTTTGGAGAATTGATAGAGCTTGAGCCGATTGAAAAACTCTTTACCACTCCGCGCGACCAGCGGACGGCGGATTACATCACAGGAAGATTCGGTTAATTCCTGTGGCATTCGCTTGAATTACCGGTAGCCCTTTGATATGAGCGCAAAGATTGAAACCAAATCTCTGAATCTCTGGTACGGGAAATTCCACGCGTTGATCGATGTGAATCTTTCCATCCGTCCCAGGGCAATTACGGCAATTATCGGCCCATCCGGATGCGGCAAATCCACGCTGCTGCGGGTTATCAACCGGATGAATGAAACGATCCCGCACGTGAGAGTTACCGGCGATGTTCTGCTCGACGGAAGATCAATTTACGCCGGCGATATCGATTTAAGGCAGCTTCGAAAGCGGATTGGAATGGTTTTCCAGCGACCCAATCCCTTTCCGCTTTCCGTCTTCGAGAATGTTGCTTACGGTCCGAAGATCCATAATCTTGCAAAGGGGGATGAACTTGCTGCCCGTGTCGAAAAAAGCCTGCGCGCGACGGGATTGTGGGATGCACTGAAAGACCGCCTGGGGGCGTCCGCTTTGTCGCTGACGCCGGAGCAGCAGCAGCGCATTTGCATATCGAGACTGATCGCGGTTGAGCCGGAAATTCTCCTGATGGATGAACCTGCATCTGCGCTCGATCCAATTGCCACAGCCAGGATTGAAGAGCTTATGCTGGAGCTCAAAGATCGCTACACGATCATCATTGTCACCCACAACATGCAGCAAGCGGCCAGAATTTCCGACGATACTGCTTTTATGCTGCTGGGAGAACTCGTTGAAATGGGAGAAACGCAGACTATTTTCACGAAGCACTCCGATCCGAGGACGGAGCAATACATATCGGGGAGGTTCGGCTAATGCGCCACCTGGACGAAAAGATACAAGAATTGCTTGAAAGACTTCTACTGATGGGCCGGCTGGCAGAATCGATGATACAGACCGCTCTCAGAGTTCTGGTCGAGCGTGATGAAACGCTTGGCGCGGAAATCAAGCGCAAAGAAGAGGAAGTCAATAACCTTCAGATCGAAATAGATGACAGTGCTGTTAAACTGACCGCACTGCAACAACCTGTCGGTACGGATGTACGATTTCTTTTTATGGCTTCCCGGATAGCGACAGAATTGGAGCGGATTGCAGATCAGGCGGTGAATATCATCGAGAATGCCCATCATGTTCTGAAAGCACCGCCACTGAAGCCGATGGTCGATTTGCCGGTGATGGGAGAGATCGCGGAAAGAATGGTTCGGGACAGCCTCGAAGCGCTGGTTGAAAAGGACTGCTCAGTTGCCAATCGCGTACTGGAAGAGGAAAAGAAAGTCGATGCGTACCGTGATCATATCTTCCGGGTTCTCCTGACCTACATGATGGCAGACCCTGGTACGATTGAACGGGCTTTGGCTTTGATCCTGATATCGCGCAATCTGGAGCGGGTAGGCGATCACGCAACGAATATTGCCGAGGAAGTCATCTATCTTGTCGAGGGGCGCGAAGTGCGCCACCGGTACGAAAGCAGTATAAGAGCTTCAAAGTCGTGAGATGCAGCTATGGCTAAAGGAATCGTTCTGATAATTGACGATGAGGCGGATCTTATTGAGCTTGTCCGGTATAATTTGGAACATGAGGGTTATACTGTTGTCAGTGCAATCGATGGAGAATCCGGTCTTTCGCTGATTGTTACTCAAAAGCCTGACATCATCGTGGTCGATTTGATGCTCCCGGGTATCGATGGACTTGAAGTCTGTCGCAGGTTACGCGCGAACAGCGGAACAGCAAGCATTCCGATATTAATTCTGACAGCCAAAGCATCCGAGGCGGACCGGGTTGTAGGTTTGGAGCTTGGGGCAGATGATTATATGACAAAACCTTTCAGCCCAAGGGAGCTTTCGGCACGCATAAAGGCTTTGCTGCGACGTTCAGGGGGATTCCGGCAATTACCTGCACTTATACGGCACGGCAGCTTATCCATTGATCCGACAAGCCATGAAGTCCGCTGCGGCACCAAACGAATCGATCTTACTGCTACGGAATACCGCCTTCTGCAATTCCTTGCCTCTCATCCGGGATTTGTGTATTCGAGAAGCTCAATCATTGACGGCGCGTTGGGAAGAGATATTACTGTACTGGAACGAACCATTGATGTCCATATTATGTCGCTGAGAAAGAAACTTGGCAAATGCGGTCTGTGGGTCGAAACCATCCGGGGATTTGGATATAAATTTCGAGAGGCGAGTTCGCAGGAATAGAACCGTAATTTGGTTCCTCACTTCATCAATTAGGGTGTTCGTAAGCTGGAAGTCATTCCTTGAATTTGACGCGCGATTCTGCTATTCATGCTAATTCCTTTTTGGTGACGTAATGGAAAAGTCCGATCCTGCTCTCGATCAGGAACTGCGAATGGGTGCGCGCTACATGGCCCAGCGACTCATGCCTGCGCCCGGGGCGATTCCGCGCATTCCCGGCACAGATATTTTCGGGGTGATGATTCCATTCAATGGTATCGCGGGGGGCGATCTTATAACCTATGTTAATTTTCAGGAACGCTTTGATCTCGATTTCCGAATACGCGCGGCAGTTGCTCAGGGACATGAATCTGTTGCACTGGCGCTCCAGCAGCTTAAGTATTGCGGAGGCATTCTGGTTGCCGATGTAGCCGGACATGAGTTTACCGATGCTGTTCGTGCGCTGATGTTGAACCAGGCTTTTCACACGGCGGCGCTATATGAAATGGATTTGAACGGCGAGATCAGCGTACGCCTTTTTGAGCAGGTGAACACGCGCTTTCTTAAATCCATTACTCTGCGCAACCTCGCCGCAAGCCCGGACCATGCCAGTTATATTACCCTCATTTATGGGGAAATCTCCCACACGGGGCGGTTCCGGTTTATAAACGCCGGACACCCGATGCCTTTGGTTTTTTCGCGGGAATACGACCGGTTTGTCGACATCAGCCCGGACAGATTAAAAAGCTATGCGCCGATCGGACTCCAGCCAACCGAAGATCTTGCGGATGCCAGCCATTACGAGCGATCGCTTGGCTACAAAAAACGGTATACGGTGAACGAGCTGAATCTGATGGGACAAGGTGATGTGCTGCTGCTATATACCGATGGCCTCCTTGATTCCTTCTCGCCTTACACACGGGAAAAGCTCGAGCGCTCTGTCTCGCGGGCAAAGAATGGAAATGCTAAAGAAATCTGTGATGCAATCCTTCAGGATCGGAATACGACAGCTGAGCAGACCGACGACATAAGCCTGGTGGTTATAAAACACTTCTAACTATTTAGAAATCATGCATATGGAGTGCGGCAGTTCGATAACTGCTTTGCCAGGTTGTGCATTTATTGTTCCTGAAGGAATCCATCCGCACCGTGCAAGCTTCATCAAATCTTCATATCCCTATCATCAACGCTTAACAAGACTTCGCCTAAATATTATGCAAGAGGCATTGAAAAAGATGAATCCAGAACGAATTGCGACCGACATCATCCTCAAGATAAGTGGAAAATCCGCCGAAGCCGGATCTCCCGTTTATTTGTCGGTCCCTTCCGTCCTTTCCGAACTTAGCTGGAGCGAAAGTGGCTTTGAATCCCTGATGGAAAAATTTCTTGGACATGTGCTGAAGATCTGTCATCCAGGGCGCAGTATTCGCGTTTCCATTCGTGAAAAGAAAAGGATGTCCGATCTGGAAAAATTCTTTTCGCTTTATCCGAACTACTGGCTCCATTTGAGTATCGAGGGCCAGTCTACAAAGGGTTTTGAGAATGGCGCCAGGCAGGTGCTTGAGAACCTGGGCTATCGCTGCCCTGAATGGGTAGGGTTGGAAGGGTCCGAAGCGCAACTGGGCGCTTTTCATTCAGGGACTCAAGTAACACCCGCGCTGATTCTTTATGTCCAGAATCATGGCTCACGCCGCACTTGCGATTTCCTCATTCCGGTATTAGAGTCGCCCGCATGTTTCGCTCATGCGATATAATGATGCGGGACGACTCATGAAAAACCGACTCCTCTGGAAAATAGGATTCCTTTATCTTCTAATGCTTTTGCTGGTCGTGTTTGCAGTGGACGCCTACGTCGTCCGGGCAATAAAAAAGGAATTTTTGGATGCGGCTTTTTCGCAGCTGGAATCCCTTGCCCGGCTGGCAGTCCTGAATCCACCGCAAGCAGCGGAGGAAAACGCAATTAAAAAATGGGCGGAGCGGTTTGGCCAAAGCGGGGTTCGTATGACCGTAATCGCTGAAGATGGAAGAGTGCTGGCGGATTCAATCGAAGATCCGGCAACAATGGAGAATCATCTCCCCAGGCCGGAAATCAGAGATGCGTTAATGCAGGGGTCCGGCAGGGCTGTGCGGCGAAGCCCTACTCTGGGATCTGACCTTGTCTATCTTGCACAGAGTTGTCAGTCTAAGGAAGGGCTCGATCTGGTCATAAGGCTCTCATTGCCTCTTAATCGGTTGGAGGAAGCCCAATTTGATTTTCGCAGCCGCCTCTGGGTAATCTCCCTGCTGATTCTGGCTGTTGCAAGCGGCGCATCGCTGCTCTTTTTCAGAACTGTATCCAATCGGATCGGACGGCTTAAGGAATTTTCGAGCCGCGTCGCGGATGGCGATTTTCGACCTCTCCCGCTGGACCAGAACAAAGATGAACTGGCGGATCTTTCGAGCACCATGAATCAGACTGCCCTGAAACTGGATCGGACCATCCGGACTTTGACTGAAGAGCGGAATCAGTCTGCCGCAGTACTGGCCAGCATGGGAGAAGGCGTCGCGGTTATCGGAACAGATCAGAAAGTGCTTTACTGCAACGATGCATTTTGCAGTGCCGCGGGCATTGCAGGCATGTCTTGCCAGGGACGCCCAATCACGGAATTGATACGGCATTCTGATTTTCTTCTCATCATACAAAAAGCCTTGGCCGGCGGGGAGACGATTCATGGCGAGGTTGTTGTAGGATCGATCCGCACTCGGAGCTATTCCGTTACTTCCGCTCCGATCCGGAATGATGGCATAACGACGGGCGCCGTCATGGTACTCCATGATATTACGGAGATACGCAGACTGGAGCGCGCCCGGCGTGATTTTATCGCAAATATCTCTCATGAATTCAAAACTCCTTTGACGGCGATTCAGGGATTTGCGGAGACTCTGCTTGGCGGAGCTCTTGAGGATGCCGGGAACCGGCGTCGGTTCCTCGAGATTATCCGGGAACATGCACTGCGGCTCGGACGGCTGACGGATGACCTGCTCAAGCTGGCTCAAATCGAGGCCGGACAGATGCAGCCCGAAATTCAACCTGTGAATATTTCCGCGATCATCGACCCATGCATGGAAGTTGGCCGTATAAAGTCCGATCAAAAGGGACTTATCCTGAATGCCGAATATGGCGCCGATGTGCCTCCGTTGTTTGGCGACCTGCGGTCTTTTCAGGAAATTCTCCAGAATCTGCTTGATAATGCCGTGCGATATACTCCTCCCGGCGGGAAGGTCCTTGTGAAAGCGGAGGTGGACGGTCCTGAGGTTATTGTCTCGGTCTCAGACACAGGGATTGGAATTCCTAAAGCAGACCAGGATAGGATTTTTGAGAGATTCTATCGTGCCGACGCGGCTCGGTCCCGGGAGTCGGGCGGCACCGGTCTGGGATTGGCGATTGTCAAACATCTTGTGGAAGCCCATGGCGGCCGGATCCGGGTGGAGAGCGAAGTGGGGCAGGGATCTACATTTTATATTCATTTCCCCTTGGAGCCGAAATAAAGCAGGATAGGAGTTTTCATGTCCGTGATTGCTTTTCAGCCCATCGTGTCTTCGAATTCCTCGCGGAATTTGTAGCCGAAGCCGCGAACTGTCTCAATCCATTCCGCGCATTGCCCGAGTTTCTTTCGCAATCCCGTAATGTGAACGTCTATGGTACGATCCTCGACCGATACGTCTCTTCCCAGAACTCCATCGATCAATTCCGAGCGCGAAAATACGCGGCCCGGACGGGTAGCGAAAAACTGCAACAGCCGGAATTCGGTCGCAGTCAGTACGATAGGTTCTCCTGCGCAACTGATCGCCCTCCGGGCTAGGTCGATGGTGAGTTTGCCGCGTTGTATCATTTCCGCGGGCTCTTGCGGAGCAGTAGCACGCCTCAACACCGCCTTAATCCTCGCAATAAGCTCGCGCGGGCTGAACGGCTTCGTGACGTAATCATCGGCACCAAGTTCTAGTCCCAAAATGCGATCCGATTCTGCAGCCTTGGCGGTAAGCATGATTATGGGAATATGGGCTGTTCGCTTTTCAAGCCGGAGCGATCGGCAAACATCCAGTCCATCGACTCCGGGCAGCATAAGATCGACAACAATCAGATCCGGGATTTCTTTCATGGCTGCAGCCAGCCCCGATTCTCCGTCTTGCGCGCTCCGGATCGAGAATCCTTCCTTTTCCAGGTTGTAGCGCACCAGCTCAATAAGATCCTTCTCGTCATCGATAACCAGAATCCGGCCTTTTCCCATCTGTCAATTCCTTGTTTTTCGCCAAGTCATTCTACACTTCTTCGAGCGCCGGGCCGAAATTATTTTTATTGTTCAAAGACCGTTTCATACGAATTTAATATCAGCTTAATCACAGAACAACAACATCCTGCTAATCTTCTCGCCGGTTCAAGATCCAGCGAACCACAAAATTGCCGCTATCGAGCCCGGCGAATAAAGCGGATATGACAAGCATTCAAATGCCTTTGAGAGGATGCTTGGAGAACATGCATGAGCAGTGATGTAGGAAGGGACCCGGTAATGCCAGAGGGATTGAAGAATTGGATATCTAAATTGCGTATTGGCATTTCAGTTCTAGTCATTCTTTATCTCCTTAATGTCGGAGACCTGGCCGCAGCCTCCTCCGGTCCTTTGTCTTCTGCCGGTCATAGGAGGACTTTTATTTACAGCATGAGCGGGCGAGTCCGGCTTCTTCTGTTCTGGATCGGTCGAGACAATGTGGGGGGCGGAAGAGTGACAATTGAAAAAAGCCAGGGGCTCGAATCTCCAATGCGGACAGAGAAAATCACGGTGCTTTTTGGTACGCGGCCCGAGCGAGTTCCATGGCGCATCAACCGCTGGGGCTACGGTGAGGAAACAGGACAGTGGGATTTTGAGAAACCGGCTGGATGCTCAATATTGAAAAGCTCCAGGTTTGCGGGATTCATCCGGCATTCCCCGGAAGAATCTATCTCTCAGCTCTCCTCATCCAATGAACGGGAAAACAGCCGCAATCAGTATTGGTATGATGGCATCATCAGTATCGTGAAACCCGATGAGGCGCAAACCCAGGTTTTTTATTTCCCGCTCAACGAAGAAGCGACCGTGGAGCGCATGAATGCGGCGGAAAATGCATTCCAGTCGCGCAGTATGTCCGGAGTCCCAGACAAATCCCGGAGACTGACTAACCAGCCGGCCAGATATGATTCGCCCCAGGGCTTTTTGATTTGTCTTCAGCGAATGCTTGCAGGGATAAATAAAGAGGTAAATAAGCTGCATGATTCAAAAGTCCGGCTCCAATCCTTCATACGCTCGGCGTATGTCTATAATGCAAAGCTTTATTATCTGGAGCTGAAAAAAATCAAGCTACATAAGGATTTCAAGCCCGCCCAACCGTCTGCAACCAAGACGGGCTCCCCTTTAGTGAACCAATTCCACAATGTGGTTGAAGCAGGCCTTGAGATTGTAAACGCGGATAATGGAGAAAGACAAAGCTTCTTGTGCTGGTCTCCTCTTGAAGGGCCGCTTGAAAACATTCCTATACAGATTCAATGCAATCCGCGCTGGTGGTTACAGGTCCGCCTTCAGCTCGTGGATATGGAGGAGACCATTGATGCGAAGAAGTGAAAGGATCAGAACCGCCATGAATACGAATGAGCATTGCAGACCGAGCTTAATTGAAGACCGCCGGAGAGAGACGGAGCGCATTGAAGAAACAGTCGGCCAAGTATTGCGAAGCCTTTGTTGTGAGCCGAAGAGATACCTGCTAAGACGCTGGAATTGGAAATCTGCTCTGCTCAGCTCGATAGTACGGGCTGCTATTTTTTTTGCGGTGAATCTCACCGCCGGGCATACGGCAGCACTTGCAGCCATGATTCGCGAGTTCAGCTTCCGCGCCGTAGCATCCGGATTCTATGGCGGTATAACGGAATCATTCCGGCTTGCTAAGCCTCGGTGGGCTGCTACGCTTACTGTGCTCGTGTCCCTGCCCATACTGAATCATAGCGCCGAATTCCTTCTTCATTGGATGCTTGGAACCGCAAATTTGAAAACAAGCATTCTTGCCTCTGTATGCTTTACGATCCTTTCTACAGGTTTTAATCTCTTCGCGATGAGGAGAGAAGTTTTAATTACGCAACAAAATAGCAGAAGCCTCGCCGGCGATCTGAAGCTGATTCCAGGCCTGCTTTTTACCTATTGCTGCGCGATCCTGCGATTTCCCTGGACCGGTTTGCTTTATTTAGGAATCCTTCTACGTTGGCGTAAAGCTTTGTGTCCCTTTTCCTCTGAGCGAGCTGAGGATCCACTGGGTTCTTGATGACTCCGATGAAATGGCAATGGAAAGCTACTTCGAATGCATTGCGTCGCTTCGTGGAAGCTTCATCATCTCTTAATCTCAAGATAATAATCCTTTGTAAGAATAAGTGCGATGGATACCGCATTCTTAATAGAACATAGGAAGCAACGATACGTGGCTGGGGCCTTGGGAGGATCATCTCAATTTTGCGAGAGAAGGAGGTTCCGATAAATGAATTATTCCGATGAATTGTCGATTGTTATACCGGCAAAGAATGAAGAAAAATTGCTGCCCCGTCTTCTGGCCTCGCTGGCTGCGCAGGATTATCCACTTATGGCAATTACACGGGTGTTTATAGCTGATGCCGATTCTACTGACCGCACTGTCGATATTGCTATGGAATTCAGCCGGCGTTTGGCCATTACCGTGATACAGGGCGGCCTTCCATCAGTTGGTCGCAACCGGGGATCTTTGCATTCCAATAGCCGCTACATATTGTTTCTAGATGCAGATATTGAACTGGCAAATCCCTTTTTGATACGACGCGCCGTCGAGTTGATGAAACGAAAATCGCTGCATTGCGTCACTACGGATATTTGGTGCCGGGATGGTTCGTTTCTGGATCGTCTGCTCTATGGATGCAACAATGTTGTACAGAGGCTATCCCGCCTTCATAGGCCATTCGCGACAGGCATGTTTATGCTTCTGGACAAAGAGCAGTTTGACGAGATCGGAGGATTTGATGAAAAGGCTCTTTATGCCGAGGATTACCAGCTGACGCGCCAGATTCATCGCAGCCGTTTCAGGGTTATTCGAGGCGGAATATACAGCACAAATCGACGCTTTTTAAAAATGGGCCATTGGACCATTGTTCGCTTCTTTTTATCCACGGCTATGCACAGCAGAAAGCCCAATTACTACCGAAACAAGCATTACGAGGCTTATTGGGAGGCATATTAGAGGCTGAGATACAAAACAATCGAGGAATGTGTCGCATTAAAGGATATTTGTTATTAGTACTCTGAATTTTAGGCCACAGCGATGCGGTGTGATTTTGGCGGGGGGAGACGGCGCACGCCTTCGGTCTTTTGTCATTTCCATCAAGGATGTGCTCTGGAGCGGTTGGGAATCTGAAGCCCGCATATTTTCGGTTGTAAAAGGACTTGGCCGCCTGGAACCTATTGCTGGGGGGGCTCTGGATAATATTCTGAATCGGTTGTCGGCAAGCTCGGTTGAGGGAGTAAGGGCAAGCGCCTAATGCTCATGATGCTTATCAGAGAATTCATATGTAATTGATGATGGGAAACAACAGACTGTCTATTCAATACATGAGAATCGGTCCATGATTGCATTATCGCAATATATCCTAAAATGGGATTCCCTTGTACTTGCGAGTTTGACGGGATGCTGCAGAAGGGATCAGACCATTCGAGCCATGCGATGGCTATCGCGGGCGGCAGACGGCCAATTTTATCCGGTCTTTCTTGTGCTGATTTCCATCCTGCAAGATAACCGATGGCGGATCCTGGCCGCCTGCTTTATCTCCTTTGCATTTGAGCTTGCTGCTTACAAGCTGATCAAGCAGGCAGTAAAGAGACCGAGGCCGTTCCAGCAGCTTGTAGGATTGGTGAACTTAGTTGCACCCAAAGATGTATTCAGCTTTCCTTCAGGGCATACGGCCGGAGCCTTTGTTGTGGCTACAATAGTGTGTATCTGCTATTCGCAATTCCTAATTCCTGGATACTTCTGGGCTGCACTTGTGGGACTCTCTCGCATCTATCTTGGCGTGCATTACCCGTCGGATGTGGCGGCCGGAGCATGCCTTGGGATTATAAGCGCCAGGACCGGATTTCTTGCTGCAAGCTGGTTAATCCCGCAGACGATTGTCTGATGTAGATGGCGGTTTATTTTTGATTGAGTTTCCCATAACAGGATTTATTTCATGTGAAAAACAGGCCTGACCCGGGGCTTCGACATGGAGCCGGAGGCCTTCAACTGGTTTGTCCTTGTCTAAGTACGGAGCGAAGTCGCAATCCAAGTGTCATGTAAATCACAATATTTACAGGTATCAACAGCGCTATCATGCCGGTAAAAATCGCAAATATTTTTGACGCAATAAGAATCTTCATAATTCCTTCACATCCTCTTTATATCTGCGCACTAACATTTAGCCAGTGAATTGCATCAAGGTTTTCCGTCCTTGGGCGGGATTAATGATTGATATTTGAGTTGAATGTGAACAAGGAGTCTGTATGGCTAAGATTAAGGCCGGAATAGAACTGCCGATTATTCCAGAGGATTTTATTGATTCTGAAGAGGATCTGACTCCCGACATGGTAGAAGCCATATTGGAATGGGCGTATCGTAGCATTCAGGATGGAACGAATCCTGATGACCAGACCCCCATGGAAACCCTCTTTGCTCAATATTCCAAAATCTGAGAATGGTCTCCGAAATTCGGCGCTCTCTTCGGAAAAGTGAGAGAGCTGAGGGCAATCTATGGTTTTGTTTCAATCCGACTTCCCTGAAGCGCATCAGGGCAAGGAATTCTGGACGATGAAATGCCTGGGGAGTCAGAATTCACATTAACTTTGTTATTTCTTAACTGCAAGTTTACATCCGTCTGATAACGTGCCAACTGCTCAAAAACAACTCCTTCCAGGCGGCCAGGGAATACCGGTACTTCAGCCCTGGCCGCTTTCAATTGCAGCCGGCACAAGGCGTACGGGCTGCGATGGGAAACGCGCGCCTCTGAATTCAAGAATCCATACTGCATGCAATCATCATAGGGAAAGTGATCAAATGATGCCAGGACACTCTTCATCCAAGGCTTTCATTCTCGATACAAACGTTATTTTGCATGATCCGTCTTGTATCCACCAATTTCATGAAAATGACATTGTCATACCTCTGGCGGTCATCGAGGAAATAGACCACTTTAAAAGGGGTAGTCAGGTAATTAACTTGAATGCGCGGGAATTTGCGCGGACGCTCGATTCGATTACAGGCAACAGCATCTTTAATGGCGGCGTACCCCTCGGGCCGGGCAAAGGCAAGGTTCAGGTGGCTATCGCGAAAGGCCTGAGTGAAGAGATTCGCGTGATCTTTAGTGAAGACAGCGCCGATCACAGAATCCTGAGTGTCGCATACGATCTTCAAAAGGCTGCCGGCAAAAGCAGGAGTGTTGTGCTTGTTTCAAAAGACGTCAACATGAGGATGAAGGCAAAAGCACTTGGCATACGGGCAGAAGACTATACAACAGACAGGGTGCATAGTATTGAGGCGCTTTATAGCGGAAAGCAAATTGTGGAGGATGTGGATGATGGAGTTATCAGCGCGTTTTATCAAGCTCCTTTCGAACTGCCGGCAGAAACGATTTCCCGCAAACACAGGCTTGAACTGATACCAAACAAATATTTCATTCTGCGCAATCCGAATCGATCGGTTTTGGCCTGCTATGACTCGACAACCGGGATGATGCGCAAAGTTGAGAAAATACAGGCCTCCGGCATCAGGCCGCGCAACGCGGAACAAATATTTGCCGTGGATGCGCTTACCCGATCATCCATCCCGCTTGTCACGATTACGGGCAAAGCCGGCACGGGAAAGACCCTGCTGGCTCTGGCCAGCGCAATTGCCGTAAGAAGGGATTATCGCCAGATATTTGTTGCGCGGCCGCTGGTCCCCTTGAGCAATAAGGATATGGGATACCTTCCAGGTGACATTGAAAGTAAACTGGCGCCCTACATGCAGCCCATATGGGATAATTTGAAAATTATACAAAACCAGTTTTCGGAAGATGATAAGCAGTATCAACAGATCGACCAGATGATCAGGGAAGATAAACTGGTGATCGAGCCCCTAAGCTATATCCGCGGCAGAAGTCTGCAGAAGATTTTCTTTATTGTCGACGAAGCTCAAAATCTGACGCCTCATGAAATTAAAACAATCATTACGCGTGCCGGAGATGCCGTAAAGATTGTGATTACCGGGGATATTTACCAGATTGATCATCCCTATCTGGATGCAGAGTCCAACGGTCTTTCCTATCTGATCGATCATTTTAAGGGACAGAGCTTATACAGCCACATCAACCTTGAAAAAGGAGAGAGATCTGAATTGGCCGAGCTTGCCAGCAATATATTGTAATGTTGAATTCCAAACTGACTGAAAATCCACGCCTACACATACCCGCACAAATAAATTTCCATATCGGGATGGTCGGCTTTTTTAAGCCGAACGGTACGCTGACGATAGCGGTGGAACCATGCAATTGCCCAATCCATATCTAGGGACGCTGATAGAGTGAGATTAATGAACTCTTAATATCCCGTTAGAACCCTCTTTACATTGCGGATATATCCTTACCCTTCTGATTTATTAAGCCGATTGCTCGCGAATGCAATCTGAGAATCCCACGATGAATGCAGCCCATAGTAAAGCTCGAGTATCACATCACCAGAGATCCATTCAGCACAAATTGCGTGAAGGTTTGCCGAACGCCTTTGCATGGCGCCCATGTCCCGATATTCAAATCCAATCAGTCACTTTGCATTCAAGGAGGATAATTGGCCACTATTGATTATCTCTGGAAGACGCCCGGAGTTGCCAAGACATACACCAGCGCACTTTCGCTGCACGGGCACACTCTCTTCTCCAAAGAGAGTCTGGATTTTATTATTGCCCAAGCCAAACAGTCCGCAGTGCTGCGTTGGGCGCTGGGAACACAGGTGAAACGCTGCAAGAATCCAAAGGCCGACTTTGCGCGCGCCTATTGGACGCCTCCCTTGACACCACGCGGCGCCTATGAGGTAGAGCGCAACCAGATAGAAAACCGGCTTGGCCTTTCCGGCATGGTTTCTATCACCGATCACGACAACATCGACGCGCCGATTAGGCTTCGATTGCTGCCGCAAACCAGACATATCCCCATTTCTCTCGAATGGACGGTTCCATTCGAGAGTATCAAGATACATCTCGGAATCCACAATTTGCCCAGCAGTTCTGCGCGGCGATGGTTGTCTGAAATGCAGGAATACACTCATGAAATGAAAGAGGAACGACTGCCAGGCCTGCTGCAAGGATTGTATGAGATCAAGGATCTTCTGATAGTTTTGAATCATCCAATGTGGGATTTATGCGCCGTGGGGCAACCGTCTCATCTGGCGGCGCTTGAGCATTTTCTCCGTCGATATAACAGGTTTCTGCATGCATTTGAGCTGGGCGGCTTGCGGAGTTGGTCTGAAAATCAGAGAGTGGTGGACTTGGCGAATTCATGGAACCAGATGATTGTTTCAGGAGGAGACCGCCATGGATTTGAGCCGAACGCGGTTTTGAATCTGACCAACGCAAGCACCTTTCCCGAATTTGTACAGGAAATTCGCGAGCATAAAAAATCACACCTGCTGCTTATGCCGCAGTACCAACAATCATTGAGATTGAGACTGCTTCACACGGTGAACGATGTGGCTCGCCCCATCTCAGGACACCCGTTCGGCCCGGGTTGGGAAGACAGAACCTTTCACCCGGATGCCGCAGGTGAAATACAACCCCTCTCACAGCTTTGGGAAAAGCCTCCGGCTTTTATCAAGACTATTCTTGGGGCATTTCAAATGCTTGAGGCGAGACCGATAAAGGCAATGATTCAGTACATCTGGGGTGGTTCAAAGAACGCATTTCGTTTGCCGCCATTGGGCGAGGATGGAGGGGCTGTATGAATGAGCCTCGGATAGCACTCTTTGCGTGTACCTATGACGAAGTAGACGGCGTTGCAAATACCGTTCGCCATTTTGAGCGATATGCAGCGATGCGTAATTTGCCTCTACTGCTGATTCATGGCGGTTTCGATGATCGGGATCTGCAGATTGGAACGGTAAGACGGATGGAATTCCGGCGCAAGTTCCCCAAGTTCGCCGTAGATAAGAAGCATGACTTTGATTTGTTGTTCTGGAGGTATTACGAGAGAGCCGAGTCGGCGCTCAGGGAGTATCGGCCGGATATAATTCATATTACAGGTCCGAGCGATGTCGGGCTGATGGGAGCGCTTCTTGCACATCGGTTGAAGATCCCCCTTGCCGCCTCCTGGCATACCAATCTTCATGAATACGCAGAACAGCGTGCGAAAAGACTATTAGCAGGGCTTCCCGGCGGATTGAGAGAAGTATTTGGGGCAAAGATCCGGCAGATGAGCCTGGTGGCGCTTGCGCGCTTTTATCATATTCCTCGAATTTTATTTGCCCCCAACCACGAATTGATGGATTTGCTGCAACGATTGACTGGGAAGCAGTGTCATCTGATGTCACGAGGTGTGGACACAAAGCTCTTTTCTCCGGCGCGCCGAGTCCGGCGAGAAGCTCCGTTCACTATCGGTTATGTCGGGCGAATTACGGTGGAAAAGAGCGTCGGAAGGTTGATCGATCTGGAACAGGAATTATTGAACTCGGGAATAGCGGATTTCCGCTTTATGATTGTAGGCCAGGGCGCTTTGGAGCCCCACTTAAGAGAAAAATTGACGCGGGCAGATTTTACGGGCGTTCTTCATGGAGAGAAGCTTGCGGAAGCTTATGCGGGCATGGATGCATTCGTGTTCCCATCCCGCACGGATACGTTTGGAAATGTTGTGCTCGAAGCTTTGGCGTCAGGCGTGCCTGCAATCGTTTCCGACTCAGGCGGCCCGAGGTTCATTGTGCGTCATGAAGAGACAGGATTTGTAGTCTCGCGTAGCCGGGATTTCTCGCGCTATCTGTCGGAACTGATGGCCAATCCTGAAATGCGTCAATCCATGAGTCTGGCTGCCAGAAACTATGCTCTGAGCCAATCCTGGGATGCTGTGTTTGACCGCCTGTTTGGCAAATACAGCCAGATGCTGACGGCAGACACTGCTGCTCCCCAGGATTTTCCCACTGTCAGGCGCGATTTTTCGTCAGCAGGCGCGGCCCCATAAATGTTATGCCTCCATCACTCCCGGCTCTCAACTTGAAGCACACTGGCGGATGCGGACCATCTGAAAATTGTATCGGCGGGGTTGCGTTGCTTCTGGCTACAAGGCATTCAAATATCGATGGCGATCTGCACCGCCAACAGTGTGCTACTGATGGAAACTGCTAATGAAGACAATGCATATAACGAACTCATGGTCGGAAACATCCGGTGGAATTGCTACCTTCTATCGCGGTCTCATTGAGGCCGCAAACCGCCGCCGGCATTCAATGTCCCTGGTAGTGCCGGCGGCAAGGGATGGACAAAAAGCCTTTGGCGAATTTGTGCGGATATATGAAGTTGAATCCCCAAAGGCCAAATTCAATTCGGGCTATAGAACCATTTATCCAAGCCAGTTTTTAACAAGTACCGGTCGATTAAGCAGGATCCTCAAGCTGGAAGAACCGGATCTGGTTGAAATCAGCGACAAATACACTTTGAACTATCTCGGCCCTCTTCTCAGGCTGAGACTGCTGAACGATATTGCCTTCCGTCCTGTCGTGGTCGGATTAAGTTTTGAGCGCATGGACGTTAATTTTCAGACCTATATATCGGCCGGCGCCATCGGCCGCGCATTCTGTGCCTGGTATATGCGCCATATCTATTTCCCCTTTTTCGACCACCATATCGCAATAAGTGATCAGACTGCATTTGAACTTCAAGCCGCAAGCAAAGGACACGAGATCACCCGCGCAGTATTTCAACTGCCCCTGGGCGTCGATTGCCGGCTGTTCTCACCCCGGTATCGATCGAAAATAGAGCATGTGCGGTTATTGCACCGAGCCGGTGCTGCCGACGGGGCAGTTTTGCTTCTTTATGTCGGTCGTCTGGCTCCTGAAAAAAATTTATCCTTATTGCTCGATACTATGAAGCATCTCCCATCAGGAGATCAGGAATATCACCTGATTGTTGCAGGAGATGGCATATCCAGAGATTCCTTCCTCATCAGGGCAATTGAGCTGTTGGGCAGACGGCTATCGTGGCTGGGACATATAAGCAATCGCGAAGAATTGGCCAGGCTCTACGCCAATAGCGATTTCTTTATTCATCCAAATCCACAAGAACCCTTTGGAATTGCGCCATTGGAGGCCATGGCTTCAGGTTTGCCCGTTGTCGCACCAGATTCGGGTGGTTTGAAGGCGTATGCGAATTCATCCAATGCGTGTTTGACCGACGCCACCGGACAGGCATTTGCATCGATGATCCAAACGCTGGTCGCTGATGCAAGCAAGCGCCAAATAGTGATTGAAGCTGCTCTTCGCACAGCACACGAATTTTCCCTGGAAACAACAACCGATCGGTATCTGGATTTGTATGAAAATCTCCATCGCATTATCAAAAAGGAACTGCCTCTTGAGGCTGCAAAGCCGGCTTTTCTATCGCAACCCCCATCACGCGGTCGGGCAAAAGTGCTGAAATTGGCGGCCGATTCTGCAGCATTTGCATACCCGGCATTGGCAGGGATTTATGGCTTGCATCAGAAGGTTAAAGAATCTGGAAATTCCGAAGCGAAAGGCCAGGTTTTTGGATAGCCTGGATGTGAAGCTCTGCAGGCAGTCTGCTGATCGCCTGGAAAGCAGGCCGATTGCGAATGTGTCGGCCAGAGGGGGCTGTCTCTTAATGGAGCGAAGTTCAGAAATGCCGGCAGAATTTCCTTTGCCGCAGTTTTTTTCTGGCGGCCGATCTCGCGGATTCGGAACCGTTATCGGAATCCGACAATATCCGCAAGAGGGCGGATTGGAAAGCGCTGATTGCGGGCAGGATTTTTTTTCGAAGCTCGGCTTTGCGATCTTCAGCAAAGGCAAGAAAGCGGCCAATCTGAAAGACGAGGTGTGTGCTGTCGCCATCGCGAAAACGCCGCATTTCATTCTTCAGGATTTCACATAGAACGCGCCAAAAGGTTTGATCTGGATCTTATCAGATCCGAATATCTTCCCATCGCTCTATTTTGCCTGGATGCAGTGCTCAAACAAGTTGGGGCAAAAGAAGTCGTAGTATGCCAGGCGGCATTACGGGAAGGACTTATTTATGATGCCCTGACCCGCCCCAAGCCTAATGCAATCGTCAAAACCGGCTTGCCGGACATGCGCCTCCAGGCTGTGATTGACATGGCCTCCCGATGCGATTACCCGCCCGAGCACTCCCATCGGGTTTCATTCCTGGTCGGACAGATTTTCAAACAGACAGCCCCTCTGCATGGCTATGGAGAAACCGAAGAAAAACTTCTTCAATATGCAGGTATTCTTCACGACTTCCTAATATCCGTTTGCTATTGTTCAGCCAGCAGAGATAACAATGTTACTCTTGAATGATGGAGGTGAGGCGACGCGCAAAACCGGCCTGAATGATAGCGGATCTCGAGTACACGCTTTGCTCCGGTTTCGTGCAGCATGCACTCAGCCCTGTCTTGGCTAGTTCGTTGTGTCTTTTTCAATGCATGATTACCTGGACGTTCTGTCATCGATAGCCATCTGCATCTTCGCTTTCTCGGCGTTTCCGCAAATCCGGAAGATCCTTAAAAATAGGATGGCGAATGATATTAGTCTGGGAATGTCCCAGATGATAGCGGCTGGGAACCTGTTAATGCTGATTCGGGCACTTGCCATCGGAGATATATTTTTCTCGCTGAACTATGCATTTCAATTCGCCCTTTGGGGAACCATTATAATTTTGATCGTGATATATCGCGGCAGGAATTAGCTTCGCCAGACAGTCGCATGAGAATGCCATCCGTGAACCTTAATAAGGGACCGTTGCGCCAAGCCTACATTCCGGCTCACCGGAGTTGCTGCGGCAGAAATGCAGCTACAATCAAATTGAGGAAGAAATTTATCGCGACACCCTACGGCCTATGCGAAACCCTGGGTTCTTTATGGCGGAACATCTCCGGGCCGAAAAGGAAGAATGAAGCAAACATGGAATTTCTGCCGCACGTTTCTGTTATGAACGAGATCCAACCGGAAATTCGAGTGGGATTTATCGGTGACATCATGGATCTTGGCTCCAAGCGGCTATGCATCGGACGGGACATAACCGAATATTTCAATGATTGCGATGCAATTGTAGGCAATTTCGAAGGGATGATTACCGATCAACGTAAGCGCAGCTTGACGCAACAGCGGCATACGCTTCAAGCCTTATTTGGGCGGAGTAGCCATGAAAATGACTTTAGGTCCAACCCGCTGCAATGATACTTGGGCTGTTGGTACAGTACAGTGGAGCTTCATTGAAATAGATCCCTTCGATTCGCAGAAGGTTTCCAATTCACTGCGCTCTCATTCCAGATTTTTTCCGGCCACCAAGCTGGCATAAACATCCTGTTTGTAAAAAATTAGCTGATCCTTAATTCAAAATTAATCCTCTCAATCTATGCTTATGTCGGAGGGAAGCGGATAAACGGGGAATGAACGCGCATGTCAATTTTGTTTGCGCCTGCCGCCGTCGCATTTGGCAACTACTGGCTGCCGAATTCGCAAGTGCATTTACTGACAGTATTGGCGGCGGCTTCCGCGGCTTATGCGCTTGGTGAGGGCGTAGGCAGATTATCGTGCATAAGCTTCGGGTGTTGTTATGGAAAGCCCCTGGCCCACTGTCATCCACTCGTGCAAAGGCTGTTTGCAAGGCATCACTTTATTTTCTCCGGCAAAACCAAGAAGATTGCATATGCCCAGGGACTGGATGGCCAGAGAATGATGCCCATCCAGGCAATCACCGCTCTTATATATTCCGGAATCAGCCTGGTAGGATTCCTGTTATTGCTGAAAGGAAGATCCACATTGGCCTTTCTGCTCTGCAACTCAACCACGCAGATCTGGAGAGCTGTTTCCGAATGCTATCGATCAGACTATCGAGGAGCAGGGAAAATTTCGGCATACCAAATGATGGCGATTTTCACCATAGCCTATGGGTTTATTTTAGCTTTGGCCTTGCCGGCCTCGCCGCCTTCTCCCGGAAATTTATGGATCGGATTAAACTTGCTTTTTTTCCCCGGAATTCTGCTCTTCTTTCAAGGGCTCTGGGTAACGGCGTTTTTGCTTACAGGAAGGAGCGCGGTAACCGCTTCCAGCATTTCTTTTTATGTTGTTAAAGAGAGAATTTAGCTTAGTCTCGATTTTAGCTTGTCTATATGATCAAATCGGAGAACAAAGAAGTCATATTAATCCTTTGTATTTGATGCTCGTGTTTTTTCAACAGCCCAGGAATGCCTCGGCGCCAAAGGCAAACTTTTTTGATTCTTCATGTGCTTGTCATAAATTCTTAAATAATGGCTGCTACCTTATGTCCTGCAAGAAAACCTCCTTTAATGGAGCAGGGTGTTATAGCCGGCAATCGCCAAAGGGAAGGGATACCCGGTTCCCGACAAAAATCGGGCAAAGCGCCGGCAGGAGGAGCTTCCCTCATGGGATGCAAGAGGGCGAGGGGAGATAGTATAAATTGGTGAGGGAACTCACCTCGCCCAATTGCATCATATGCACGAACGCCTCCCTTCTGGGAAGATGTCATTCGTGTGTCTGGTCCCGATCACATCTTGCCGATCTTTCGTTCTTTCTGCTTCCGCTGGCGATTTCACAAATCTGCTTGGGCTGCATGACAGAGGATCTTTGCAGGACAGTGGTCCTAAACGTTTTTTCTGGATAGGAAAATTTACCATTAATTCACGGATCATTCATCAACCGTAAACAATGCCTGGCTAGCATGAATGTGATTCTTACAAGAATCATTATGAACCAGTGGCTGAATGATTCAACCAGGATGAGGTCTTGATGAATCGCCGATTCTTCTCTCCGATGAAGGAAGCTCTTCATCGGAGAAGCGAGTAAATGAAGCTCGCGAAAGCCCCGGATGTTTTCAGTCAACTTGTAGAACAAAACAATCAAAAGAGAGCAAGGAGAGGAGATAGCAAAATGAGGAAAAGGATCAGCATCAGCTTCGCCGTTATTATAATGACGGTGGTTTTTTCGTCCATAGGTGCGGCAGATGGTGGTGGGTTGCCGAAGTACGTATTCTTCTTTCTGGGCGACGGTATGGCAAGCGCCCAGATTCAATCGACGGAGGCTTATTTAACAACGATAAACGGCGGGAGCGCAACCAAGGCGGTAGATCTTCTGAGGCCCGAAAACCGTTTAAACATGAGCAAAATGCCTGTTCAGGGCATGCAGACAACCTATGATTCCTTCGCGCTTATGACGGACTCAGCGTCGGCGGGGACCGCCTTTGCCTGCGGCATTAAAACAAAAAGCGGCATCATTGGCATGAACGAAACTGCGACTGAAAGCGTCAAAAGCATTGCGCAGTTGGCTCATGAACAAGGCAAAAAGGTGGGTATCCTGACAAGCGTGTCCCTCGATCACGCCACGCCGGCTGCGTATTATGCAAGCGTGCCCAACCGGAATTATATGAATAATATCGCTACCCAGTTGGTCAACTCCGGCTACGAGTTCTTCGGCGGCGGCGGTTTCGCTTCCCCCACCGGCCCGAAAACCACTGGCGATACCAGCAACAACATATGGGACTTACTCGCCTCCAACGGTTACACGGTGCTCAACGACCGGGCATCCATCTTGTCTCTTAAGAAAGCGAAAAAAGATAAAGTCGTATGCATCAATCCCTATCTCCAAGATTCTGCAGCCATGCCGTACGCGATCGATCGCCCTGGCTCAAATCTTTCGCTGACGGAGATGACCGAAGTTGCCATAGAGAGCCTTTACGACGGAAAACGTGGAAGGGGCAAGGGCTTCTTCATTATGGTTGAAGGCGGCAAGATCGACTGGGCTTGCCATGCTAACGATGCCATGGCGACAATCGGCGATATGCTGGATTTTGATGATGCTATTGGCGTAGCTCTTGACTTCTATGATAAGCATCCGCGTGAGACTCTTATTGTTGTCACCGGCGATCATGAAACCGGCGGCATGACCATAGGGCATGCAACCACCGCTTACACTGCTTACTACGACCGGTTGCTTGGACAGAAAAACAGCTTCCAGTACTTCGGAGCCAATCAATGGCCTCTCCACGAAGCTGCCTATCAGGATGCCGTTTGCCCCTATGTTTCCAATTTGGACAATCTGGAAAGCAACGCTGAAATGCGCAGCCTGATGGAAAATGTCTTCGGACTGAAATGGGCCGATCTCAATACTTATCAGAAAGAGAAGCTCGAAGACGCCTACGATCAATCCCTTTGTGAGACCAATAACAACTCTGCAGCTGAGAACACTTACCTCTACGGAGGGTACGAGCCGATCATCGTTACCATCACCCACATACTGAATGAGCGGGCCAGCATAGGCTGGACATCTTATTCCCACACGGGCGTGCCGGTGCCCGTGTTCGCCGAAGGTTGGGAGTCCAAGCGTTTCGCCGGCTTTTATGATAATACGGATATAGCCAAGCAGCTGGCTAGGGCCATTGGACGAACCCTTCCACAACCCAAATAGTGATCCTGCTTAGCGGATTGTCTATAGATCGCGAAACGGCGCACCGGTTGAAGGTGCGCCGTTTTCTTTCCCCTGCCGATGAAAGGAGATCCAATGTCCATGGCAAAGCGCAACTGGCTTTTTTCGTTTGTGATCGCCGCTGTCTGCATCGGGCTTGCTTTTGTGGACCTGTCAGGCATACCCGAGGCGCCTGCCGGCTTTCATGCGCGCGGCTGGATTCTCGCGGTGGACAACAGCAATGTCCGGCAGAACCTCGTAGTAAAAACGGAGGCCCAGTTCCTGACTGTGCGGCTGCTCAATGGCCCCCATAGGGGACAGGAGTTATCCATTACGAATATGCTTACGGGCAAGCTGGAGTTGGATGAATTCTATGAAGCCGGGCGTGTCGTGCTCGTTGAATATGGCCTCATTGACGGGAAGCCCGCAAATGGTCTGGCGCGCGGTTACTACCGACTCCGAATGCAGCTTGTGCTGATTGTCCTATTCGGTTTGCTGCTAATCGCGGTTGCCGGCGTAACCGGACTTAAGGCTGCGCTTTCTTTCATTTTCACTGCCATGGTGCTCTGGAAGCTGTACTTCCCACTGTTGTTGCTTGGGCATCCTCCGATTCTGACCGGCTTGATCCTGGTGGCCCTGCTTACCGCGGTGATTACATTCTCGGTAGGAGGCTTGAACCGCCGCGGAACGGCTACTTTTGCTGGTTCTATGCTTGGGGTGTTGCTTACCTGCGGGCTTACAATCTGGTTTACCCGCGCCTTCGGTCTTCACGGCGCCGTGCGGCCTTTTGCCGAGACATTGCTTTATTCCGGTTACTACAACCTTCGCTTGACGGATATATTCATTGCCAGCGTGTTTATCGCATCCTCGGGAGCCGTAATGGATCTTGCCATGGATATTGCCGCCAGTATGGATGAGATTAAGCGCAAGCGGCCGGGGATCGATTTATTTGAACATATCCGCTCCGGCATGCGGATCGGCCGGGCTGTCATTGGCACTATGACCACCACTCTCCTCCTGGCTTATTCAAGCAGCCACATTGCCATGTTTCTGCTCTTCATGGCCAAGGGATTGCCGGCCGCGAATATCCTGAATGCGCCTTTCGTAGCCGCGGAGATACTCAATATACTTGTCGGCAGTTTCGGCCTGGTC
>JAFGIY010000066.1 GCA_016929335.1 Acidobacteriota bacterium
ATCAATATTACAGGAAATCAGATTAGCGGATCTGTCCGGAATGCTCTCTCCTATTTGCTGCTGACAAGCCACCCCACATGCTTCACCACGTTGTCAGGTGTACATACCCTGGCATCGCCGATCCTTTCCCATATCTCGTAGATGCAGTGATATCTCCCGTCACTTACCACCAAAAGTCGATCGGGAAACATGTTTATTGATTGGAGCTGTTCCAATGCCTTCCCCAAATTCGTGTTTCCTGAAGTCCTCAGTCCTTCATAGAATTGCTTGTCCACCGGATCGTTAGAGACGAGACCGTCATTAAACGCAAACACCTTTACCTCTCGGAGCTCCAATACCGTCGCCAGAGCCTTTTGGAAACCGGTTTCTCGGTAACAGTCCCCCATGCTACTTGATACATCCAATAGCACAATCACCCGCACACAGGCAGGGCGCATTCCTGCGCGCTCAAGAGCCTCCCCAAGCTTCTGTTTGAAGGCGGCCATTGCCCCAGGATTGCATGGCTGTAGGCCTCCCAAAACATGGCATCCACTCGGAAGCCGTCCGCTGAAATGAACCTCATCGTAATTTAGCAGTAGCACGCCCCCGCATCGCGGAGAACCATGTTTGTAAGCCGCGAGAACTTCCTTAAGATGCACGTTTGACAGCCGCCTCCGCTGTTTAAATTCCACTATGGCAGCAGTCTGCTCCGCATCTAAAGCATCGGAAAACATGACCCTCAAGTCCGGCTTGATTGCCTTCCGCCTTCCATACGAGCACAAGGTCTGCACCTGAATAGCAACACAACCGCGCTTGTGTGTTTCTGAGGCCAGATCCGCCACAACCTCCGCCCGATAGCCATCGAGTGGTACGTAACCATCCACAACACGCAGTGTAGGCCGAAAAGCTTCTAGCGCTTCTAAGGTAGCAATCGATGCCCATATCTCGTATGTGTGCCATCTCTGGCGCCAAAACGGCAGGTCGAGAATGTCCAATGCGAGCCGTATTTTGAGCAATGCCATTCGCCGTTCGTTCACGAGTAGTGGCTCAAGTTCCGTAAGATAGAACCGGAGCGCTTCATCCTTAATCTCCGCCCGGAGCGTCGGATAAATTTCAAACACGCGGATCCAGAATGGAAGAAGGTCTGCCGCTAGTCTAAGCACCGGAAGTCCTCGATCTTCGTCCCTCTGAATGGCAATTTTGAGTTCATTGGACGCCCATCCTTCTGTAGCGCATCGCAAGCGTCTAAATGCGTCGATATTATCCTGAAAGAGCTGACGCACATTGCTGGCCAGCTCATCAAACTTGTGTCCGCGGCATTCAACAGAAGTAAGGTTCAGAGAGTCGCCTTCCTCATACTTGTACGCATGTCCTCCTTTGTCGTCCTTCAGCAGTATGCTGTAGAGCTTGTACAGGCAGCGGATGGCTTCTGCAGACCATATCCGCACCGTGGATACGAACCAGCGGAGAGTTGTTATCTGGCGCCGAAATTCATCAAGTGAAATGGGGGTTTTGCTCTCGTCAGCGGGAAAGCCGAATCTCACGGCAAGTGACTCATTAGCCCGGCTGCCTTTGTGCTGCGCTAGATAGTCCCATATGTGAAGATACATAATTGCGAATGGCATCGCCGTCAACATGAAGGCAAGCAGGAAATCTTCAGCCGATAGATCTGATTTTTCCAAGAACTCCTGTATGTGCGTTCCATCGCATTTCAGATTACGGGACAAATCCTCCAAGAGCGCATCGTCTCTACCGTTTCCTCCCCTAAGATGTAGTCCTCGCCGCCTTAACTCTCGATACAGGTCGGACGCGCGTTCATAGGGAGGTGCTGGAGCTTTGTCGTGTTCATTGGCGAACCCTTCAGGAGTAACGCGCTCTGGCTGGGCTTTGCGGGATGACATGGACTTCAGCTTTAATACGACGAGTTCCCTTTGCAGGACTCCGGTTTTGCGTATGAGTGCAAGGATGCTGCTATCCTGCTGCTGCACATGGACCACCCTTCCTTCTAGGGTCAATAGTTTCTCGAGTTCCGGAGAATTCAAGCGATATATATGGGTCGTGTCATGATCATCTGTAATCATCACGAGGTCCTTAGCCGACTGCAAAATGCAGTTCCCGACGTCCAGTGAGCGATCGAAATCTAATGGATATTTAAAGCAATATTCACCGGCGTAGTTATAGGCGGAGAGGACAGGAAGCGCGCTGTGCTCATCATTATGGCATAGAAGAAGGCATCTTGAGGCGAGGTGTACGGTAACCGGCAAATGCCTTAGATATCGGGGATACCGAAACGGCAGAACGATGTATGGCCTATCTTCTTTCCAGATGTTTGCGCGGTCCACTTTGACCCAAACCACTTTGTATTCAGTTTCGGTTGGATGGAGGACGAACGCCACGTCTCCCGCCGGCGTACAAATAGCGGAACAATAGTAGTGGTTTCTACTCCACTCAATTTCCTTGCCTTTTGGTTGAAGATCTTCGTGGGACAGGGCTGAGAACACAAGGGCAGAGCGACGGCGGGCAATGTCCACAATCCAAATAGACACGAGACCAACATACAGACGGGCTATTAAAACAGTGTGCGCATCCAACCATGCCGTGCCTCGCACCACATCTAGGGCGGATCCTATATCGATCGGTACTTGCCGTGGGGCACTGGGAGTCGCCCACGGACCTGACACGATAAAGGCTTTGGGGCCTTCGCCCGCCGCAGCCAGCAGGAGGTGGTTTCCGTCAGGCGAGAATGAGCAAGGCCACACCAGATCAGGATAATCCGTTGGTATGAGCACCTCGCCGACGATTTCTGAAGTCCAGTAATCCCATATGCAGATACGGGCAGCGCCATGGATGCCAGTCGCGGATGCTATCAATGGCGCTGCTGGTGAGAGAGCAGTGCGTAGCAGAGGTTCCGCGTCGGGGGGGATGGTTCCGATATGTTCAGCCAAAAAGCTTTTTGCGTCCTCCATATCAATCTCTCGTCGTGGTGGTCGGATGCCGCTTATTGTGCTCGTATGCGCGTATGGATAGGCGGAGCAATTGTAACATATCGTCTTCCTTCAGAGCACAGCCTACACAATCAAAAAATGATTTTTGAAATAGCGTCCCTGATGAGGCTGGAGACTAATTGCTCGAGCATGTAGCTTTCATATCCCTAATTGCCTCAGGCTCAGCGACTGCCATGCTTAGACCATAATTCTGTTTGACCTGCTCCCATGATTTTGCGTATCAGCGCCAAGCGGGACAGTGCTTCCTGTGTGTCGACATAACCCCGTCGCACCTTAAACTCAAGCACTTAAGAGCAGGCGTCAGGTGGCCCCCCTATAATATAAATCCACGTTCATGATTCAACCTCTCTTTGGACCGCTCACTATTCTTAATAGTTTTTCCCGTTCTCGATACAATCTCAGCCTTGAGATCCTCGCACTCCGCCAACAACTGGGCGTTCTCAAGCGAAAGAACTCCCGCCCTCGACTGCGAATGCGGTATCGAATGTTGTGGATTCTATTCCGCCGGCTCTGGCCTGAATAGAAAAACGTTCTGGTCATCGTCAAACCAGAAACCGTTGTTTTCTGGCATCGAACAGGTGAAAGGAATTTTCTTGAAGCAATATATATATTAAGATATTTATATACACAAATGAAAAAATTTATGATGAACATGCCGGATGATATTCATAAGCGGCTCAAGCTGTATGCAACCGAACGTGGAACCGATATGACAAGCATCGTTTTGGAGGCAATCGAGAATCAACTGCCGAAGAAAGTATTCGTGATGGTGAGCGAATCGCCACAAAATACAGTTCGCGTCGTGGCGAAGGAAGGCAACCCCGAGTCCCGAAAGAGCCGGGGCAACAAAAGTAGGAAGAGATAGTCCGACGGAACGGACCCGTCAAATATTTGAAACACTGGATGAAGATACGTGGCATGCCGCTGAGTTAAATATCGAAAACTTTCGGCGTGCAAACAGCCGATGAATATGTGTGGCTGGTGGGTTCTGCGATTGGATTGGCCAAATCAAGCCGGGACACATTCCATGGGATGGAATAGACGGTAGAAGGATGGCAAATTGATTACTGCGACACGCCAGCATGATGATGCTATTCGGAAGCGACTGAAAGACCTGACGCGGAAAGATAAGGATTATTGGTCGTTTAAGGGCAACTCGCTCCGAGAACACAGTCATGGTCTATTTCAATACCCCGCCATGATGGTCCCGCAGGTTGCCCGATCGGTGCTTCAGCAGTTATGCGAAGTGCACCCCGACATCGAGCGCGTGGGCGATCCATTTGCCGGTTCTGGCACGATTTTGACGGAAAGTCTTCTTCGCGGATTGAGCTTTTGTGGAACCGATATTAACCCTTTGGCTGTCCTTCTCTGTCGGGTGAAAGCTGGTCCCTTTTTTGTTGAGGCTCTAGCAGCGAAAGCTGCTGACCTATTGGCTCGGGTCGATTCTGATACGAACACTGCCATCGATATACATTTCGCCAACCAAGAAAAATGGTTTAGATCTGACGTTCAAGTCGCTCTATCCAGAATCAGGCGAGCCATTTTTCGAGAAGGTAGTCGGTGGGCACGGCGATTCTTCTGGATCGGTATGGCTGAAGCCGTTCGCCTTTCCGGAAATTCGCGGACGTCAACATTCAAACTCCATATCCGGCTGTCCGAGGATATTGCGGCGCGGACCTTCGATGCGATTGGCGTTTTTAGGAGAGCGATTGAGAGGAACTTGGGGCACATGAAGGCCCAAGAAACGTGCCTTCGTGAAGCTGGATACCTGCGCCGAGGTCATTATTATACGCCGATAGATATCACCCTCGGAGACACACGGCAATCCTCTGGGAGTGCTCTAAGTGACATAATTCTGACTTCGCCTCCATACGGTGATAATGCGACTACCGTTCCATACGGCCAATACTCGTATCTCCCTTTACAGTGGATTGATCTCAGTGATATCGATCCTGGTGCGGGAGCCGAACATCTCCGCTCCACGCACGAGATCGATGCTCGCAGTCTGGGTGGGAGCTGGCGTATCAAACAGTCCGACCGTGAACACCTCGCAGATAATTCCCCTGCCTTTAGGCGTTGTTTGGCTCAACTGCAAAAAGAGCCGCTAGATCGCTCAAATCGAGTTACTGCCTTCTTTCGTGACTTGGATTCTTGTCTTGGATCCATCCTCCAAGGACTACGACCGGGCGGACTGATGGTGTGGACGCTCGGGAATCGGAAGGTTGGTGGCCAGCGTATTCCGTTGGACACAATCGTGTCAGAACTCCTAGCCACTCATCGCGCCTCGTTGCTCTGCAAACTAACGAGACATATTTCCTCGAAGCGCATGGCACCGAAAAACAACATAGCCGATACGATGTCAACCGAGGCAATATTGGTAATGCGGAAGGCGGTAGCGATTTAATGGAAACCCCACATCTTGATATAGATGCCCACGTAGTGCGCCAATTAGGTGAAGAACTCATTACCGATGCAGAGCAGGCATTGCTTGAACTAGTTAAGAACTCCTACGACGCAGATTCCGAATGGTGCAACATCATTGTAGATACCAAGCATGTGGAGAAGGTGCCGAGCAAAGGTCACGACACTGTTATTGATCATAGCAAGGTATCGCGGGAAGAGTCTTTCGAATTGGTGGGCAAAATTGTAGTAGAAGACAACGGCTGTGGCATGGCACCATCAGTCATTCAACGTGGTTGGCTCACCGTCAGTATTTCGCCAAAACGTGACATGAAAGCCCGAGGCAACGTTACGGAGCGATTCAAACGCACCCCGCTTGGAGACAAGGGTCTTGGACGCCTTGGCACTATGAAGTTGGGCAATAGATTGGTCGTTACTACTTTCTACGATGCCAAGAAGTCGGGATCTAAAGTAACTCTGTTCTGGAATGATTGTAGGTCTGGCAAGCCGTTAGGAAGTGTTCCCGTGAATATCGAGACGATCCCTGCATCAGGAAAAACCGGCACAACCATTGAGATATGTGGACTGTCCGATCCTGACTACTGGAAGGGTGAAGCTCAACTCAAGCGTCTTGAAATGAAACTCTCAACTCTAATCTCGCCTTTTAAGAGTTTTGAGAATTTCACTGTCGCCCTAGAGACGGATGGCCACGCAATCGACATGGTCAGTTTTCCGCCTCGTTTCTTTGAAACTGCACTTGGGCACTTTGATTTTGTTTGGGATGACGGGCGGTTCAATCTACAGGGGCGGTTCAAGATGGATTTACTCCTGGGGCTTGATGCGGAGTTCTTCAGTCATCACCTTATTCCGGATAATGGCGATGGTTTTCTAACATATTTGCTAAAGTCTCCAGCTGCAAGCCAGTTCAGCATTAGAAAAGCAAAATCGAAGAAATGGTTTGTTGAGTTCTCCGATTCACTAGAATGGGCGGATGTAGGTGCCCGAGTATTGCAGCGCGGCCCGTGCGCTGACCCAGGACCGTTTCTTGGTGAGTTGCACATGTTTGGATTTTCTAGGCCAATAGAGGATATACAGGGAATGGCGCTGAATGCCCGCGATTATGCGCAACAAGTTAAGGATCTCTCTGGGATCTATGTTTATCGCGATAACTTCAGAATCCGTCTCAGCGACGATTGGCTCCACCTTGGCGAAGCATGGACATCTGGAAGTAGTTATTACGGACTAAGACCCCGAAACACACTCGGCTTCTTTGCAGTTTCAAGTCGCGATAATCCCGAATTGGTCGAGAAATCGGATCGCGAAGGATTTGTCGATAACGCCGCGAAAGCCGGTTTCCTGATTCTTGCCGAAAGGGTAAAGGACTTTGCCAACAATTCCCTTGAAGCTCTGCGCCGGAATTACAACGAGTATCGTCGAGAGCAGCGCGCTAACGATAGCCGTCCGGCCAAAGTAGTTGGGGCCAAGGAAGGCGCTCAGGAAATCGCTCAATTAATGAGAGTGTCGGCGGAAGTCAATGCAAAGATCAAAGAATCAGCGATGGCTCGCACCAGCAGCCTCAATAGAGCGCGGTCAGAACTGAAGGAGGCAATGTCTTCACAGGCTCTAACAAAGGATATACGAGGGAAATTTCTATCTGCTCTAGAACAAATCGAGAGCCTTATCGATCGTGTGTCAGTCGAAAGCGATGAGATTCAAACGGTACTTTCTCAGTTTGCCGCCAAAGAGGAGCACATTCGTGTCATCCAGGAACGATTTGAGCAACTGGAAGGTCAAATCAGCGAAGTTTACGAAACCGTTGGGCTTGGGCTAGCGGCACAAGCCCTAGCGCACGAAATCCACCCATCAATCGACGAGATCAGTTCCTGTATCCGTGGCTTAAATTCGCGTCTGAAGAACATTGGGATTCATGATGCTAAGGTGATCGGTGATCTGGAGTACGTCCGCGCACACGCGGTGATGATAGGAAAGAAGCTGGCATTCATCGACCCAATGCTCCGAACATTCAGAGAGACAAAACACGACATCGTGCTTTCACAATTTTTGAAAGAATTCTTTGATCTGCGAAAAGACCGCTTGAATGGTTTTGGGATTAGCGCCCACGTTGAGTGCGAAAAGGGCCAAGACCTCCACATTCGGATGAATACGGGAAGGCTTTCACAGATCATCGATAATCTGGCTCGGAACAGCGAGTATTGGTTGAGAAAAGCTGCATTGCAGGGCGATAAGATTCCGCTCGAAATTCATGCGGAGCTTTCATTGCCACATCTTATCTTCTGGGATAGCGGCCCCGGGGTGAGGCCGGCTATGGAGGATGTTTGCTTTGATATCTTTGTAACCGACAAGCCGAGGGGCGAAGGGCATGGGCTTGGATTGTTCATCGCCCGACAACTGCTGGAAGAAGAGAGCTGCAAAATTATTCTCGCTGATGAACGGAATGCTAAAGGGCGTCGATTCAAGTTCGTGGTGGATTTCTCTGGCGTGCTACAGGAGTAGGCGAAATGGCGCAGATTTCGGATCTTCAGCAGGCAGCCGGTCTAACTCAGGTAATCTGGGTTGACGATTGCTTCGCGGAACAACCAGAGCAGCTTCTTCGCATTGATATCCAGAGAAAACTCGCCAGCCTTTACGGTACGGGGATTGTTCCCAGGCATAACGCTTTCTCCAGTATTGACTCTAATGCTCCAATAGCCATTCGAGAGAAGTTGATTGAAAAGGTGATCGACGAAAATGCAGAGAAGTTGACCGGCATTGCGGATAGCCTTACGAAACAGTTGGCAGAGCTACTTATCAATAATGAAGACAAGGCCCCTGACTTAACACCTGCGCAAGTCATTCGATTGCGTAATTCACTCACCGGAGTCACAACGCTCTCGTTCAGAACATGGCAGACCCGTCAACAAGAACTGCTTAGCACTGCCGGGGAACAGTCGCTGTTTCTAATAGATCGCGAGTTCACAAATGAAGGACAGGGTCCTGAAGTCGGTGATAGCATCATTGCGCAGATAGTTGAAATAGCGCCGAAGGCCCATTGCATCTTACTGACACACACAGTTGGTCCCGACAAGTCGGATGAGTTGCGAGTTGCCATCGGGAGACGTGGTGTAGGTCTTCTGAGCCATCAGTTTGCAGTGATGTCAAAGCGCGGCCTGGGCCAGTTGAGTAATGATGCTGCGCCATACTTCGCTCGGGCTCTCAAAACCACACTACTCCATCGTTTCTGTTTCGACATTGCCGACCGGACAGCTCGAATCATGGAGGAGTCAGCCAAACACGCTGTCGATGACCTTGCCACATTGTCAGTTGAGGAAATTGACACTGCGATTTTCGAGAACTCCCTTGTCGAAGGGGCGTCAGAGGTTGACGTGGTCGCGAGGATACTAATGCTTAGGCAACGGATGTCAGTGCAAGAGCAATATGCAGAATGCGGCGAGATTTTCCAACGGTTAATACAAATACGCGCTGTAAGAGAGACCGATATCGTTTGCGTACCGTCCGCAGAACTGACTGGTCGTGTGAGCCCATTGCATCATTGGCGAGTTGGAGAAGTATTTGATGACGGGAGCCAGATCAACCCAGTTAATTCGCCTTTATGCTGCGGGGATGTATTCCTTCATGAAACCGATTTAAGAAAATACATCCTTCTGGCGCAACCTTGTGACCTCGTCGTTCGCGGTAAGGGCTCCATGCTTGGGAAACGGAATTGCGAGGAGGGCATCTTTGTTTGCCTTGGGATGGGTAAGCCAGCCGATGAGTTAAAGGAGCGATTCTTCGTTGTTAAAGGCATGGAGCCAGATGGAAGTCCTTGGAGTATTGATTTCCGAAATGCGATCTCCGTGAATCTTCATGTTCTTGATCTCGCTGTCTTTAATTCAGCCGGCAGGGTACGGTGGACTGAGTCCCAAGAACTGCAAGAAGCCTTGTTGCCGGGATGGCAGAATCGTTTTAGAAATCTCGCCACTGAAATGGCTCTCGGGCCTATTCCCCAATCTATTCGGAGCCTTTGTTTCGCTGGCGGTATGCTAACGGCAACTTGCATACCTGCTGATGGGATTTGCGCTTTCCCTCTTGTAAGGATTGGGCGAATCAGATCTCCGTATGCTGAAGCAATCCATGCATCCTACGCTGCGTTCATGAGCCGCGCAGCGTTTGATCACGATTTTGCCAAGGGCCTCTGTGCCATAAGCGATGAAGCGGAAGAATCAGTAAGTGCCGAGTCTCGGCAGGTAAATGCCGCTAATGGAGCAAGGAGCATGGAATGAGAAAGAAAATGTTTTTGTCGGCATGCGCGATTGTTTTTCTGGTTATTGGGGGCATTGCTTGCCGACGAGCCCAAAAGCAGGATGGAATTAGGATTGGTGCTATCTTGAGTCTCACAGGCAGGGGAAGCCAATACGGGAAGGCATCGCTTCAAGGCATTCAAATCGCCGTAGATGAGGTGAACAAGGCTGGCGGCATTCAAGGGCGCAAGATCGACCTTGTCGTTGAAGATTCGCTGTCCGAAGCAAAGAATGCAGTCACTGCCTACCAAAAGCTCCTGGATGTCGATAAAGTCTGCGCCGTCATAGGTCCTATACTCAGCGACGAAGTGCTTGCTGTGGCGCCGGAAGCGAACCGCAGACAGGTTCTCATTCTCGCGCCAGCGGCAGGCACGGACAAGATAGCGACAGCTGGCCCATGGGTTTTCCGAAACCGCGAAAGCGCCAACCTACAATCGATAGCGGTTGCCAAGCTCCTGCTGAAACAACCGCAGCCGCCTCGCCTTGGTATCCTCTATTCTACGACAGCTAATGCTATTTCATATAAAGATGCTTTACTGGAGGCGCTTGGCCAGGAAAAGGACCTTGCAGTAATCCAGGAGTCTTTTGCCGAGGGACAAACTGACTTCAAAACCATCCTGATCAAGGTGAAAGTGGCCAGCCCGTCCTACGTCTTTGTTGCAGGCCTTGCCCCAGAGATTGCGCGGGTGTTGGTGCAAGCCAGAGAAATAGATCTTAAAACCAAATGGCTATCCACGGCTGGTGCTTACGACCAGAAACTTTTGGAGATCGCCGGTGCATCGGCAGAAGGTTTGGTCTTTGGCTTGCCTGCCCTTGACATTTCAAATCTAGCATCGCCGGCAGGGAAGCTGGACGCAAAATTGAGGAAACAGTTTAACTCAAGCATCGACATGTTTTCTGCTAATGCGTATGACGCTATTCACCTCATTGCAAAAGCCGCAATGGCGTCAGGACTTGAGCCGGACCTTATTCGTTCCGGCCTTCTCAAGATTAAGGATTTTCCGGGTGCAGGCGGCACAACTACATTCGTGAATCCAGGAACTGTTATCAAACCCATAGTGCTCATGATCGTACATGAGGGCAAATTCTCGGCGTTGTATCCACCCCCGAAAGACCATAAATAAAGAGCAAGCGAAAACATGACAAACCTAGAGAAACAAGCGAGGGAATACGACTTCAAATGCTGGGAATGGGGACAGAAGTTTGATCAACAATTTCTTTCCCATGATCAGGTGACGAATATCCAGAAAAGAGGCAAGGAAGGGCTGAATCAGTGCATTCGGGATATGCAGATTTTTCTCCAGCATGCCGCAAACGACCTCTTATACGGAAATCAGCTTTCGATTAAGACGATTCTGAGCAGCAACATCCGAGCAGATTTTGATGTCAAAATCGGTCTTGTTTCAGGGCTGCGACTTGTTGGGATAGCTGCTGAAGATAAGGGAATTCCTTTGTACCAGTACTTGCTTGGTCAAGAAACTGAGTGGATTTCTCACATCCAACGAATCTATGGCAGAAGCACTTCTTCGCTAAAAGTCAGCGCAGAATCGCGATGGAGTGAAATCCAGGCCTCGCTGTTTGACGGTGTTAGCATAGGAGAGAGAGTCTTCGGCCTTCAAAACGCATCTGGGGTCTTGCTTTCTCATCACTTCCCAAATGGACTGGAGAGGCCGTGGCTATCTCTTGTACCCATTCGCCCGTCAAAACGCGGAGCGGCAGCGGGTAAATTCAAGGCTGAAAATCCCTGGGCTCTAGTTGATACCCAATCGTTTCCACAGGTCTATACACTCGTTTCTCTGGATACGAATCCCCTTGGATTCCTGCAACTCGTCCTCCGCCTGCCGCCTCATCTAGTTTCGCACACACCCAAGTACATTGGTCCGGAGGCAAAGTGGCTCCACATCTACGATCCTAATGTTTCGTGGGTCAAACTGCTGGCCCGACTAAGCCACATCTTTAGTCGCGGAGTATTAGCCCAAATTGTTGCAAGAACCATCTGGCTCCGCGACAAGTACGACCATGCGCGCGACACTGGCATCCATTTTCCGGATACATTACGTGGTGCGCTAGCGTTGCGGACCAAGGATAATAACGACAAATGGTATAGCAAGTCACTTTGGGCGAACAATATTGCGCAGGTTCACAGTCTGCTAGAACAACCAGCGTATAGTCCGGCGGAACTTGCCATCAATCTCATCGATAGTCTTTGGATCAAAGATGATTACCTTGAAAAAAAATCATTCGGTCGTAGGGCTGAGGCGGAGAGAGTCCTTTTTTGGACTCGGAAGTATCGTGAGCACTTGGTGCACACGGTCAAGGTATTTTTGCTCGGCGAGCGTATTCTGCATGAGATGTACGGCAGGAATACTGCTGCGACTAAAGCAATAGACCATGCCGTTGCAGGTGATCGGATCGTCCCAGGCGGCGATAAGAAACTGATGGCTTTCGAACAACTCTGGATGCGCGCCGCCACAATCCACGATTACTCATTGCCATTCGAACTACTTCCTAACCTTCAACACGCATACTGGCATGAGTTTGTTGATGAAAATGGAAAGGGTGCCAAGGTGCCAAGCTCAAGCACAGAGAAGCGTCTTGAACAGATGCATTTCGGTTTGGCGCTCACCGACCACCTATTAAGGCAGCAGATGATCGTCAACCTTTGGCATGTGCTGCACGCGGACGTATTGCCTAGCGAAAGGCAAGCATATCGTGCATATGATTTCGGTACTCTAAATTGGCCCACTTCGGAACTTTAATTTGGCCCACCTTTAAATGCCGGCCGAATAGCCATTTGGGGATTAA
>JAFGIY010000067.1 GCA_016929335.1 Acidobacteriota bacterium
CCTGGGTTGCGGGCACACGATGAGTCTTCTTCCAGATTGGCTTCACCCTTGGCGTTGGTATGCAGCCCCCGTGATCATTGAGGCTCTCTCCCTTTTCGCGCAGTGCCACATAGTTTCTGCAAATAGCAACGATTTCGATACCCTTTTCGCCAGATGTTTCAGCGATTTAATTGCTTGTACCGCTGCTAATGGTGCCCTTGGTTGACTTCACCCGCCTGGGCTGCTTGGGATTGCGAGACGGAATCTCGATATGCATACTCCGCGAGCCCCTGGATAAGGCTGAACGGGAAACCAAAGGCGAAGTGGGTAATGTCGATGAGGGTTGGGTCGTTGTTGTCTGTGAATTCGCAGAGAGGGCCGAATATTTTCTCGTATTTGGCATTCAGTCGGGAGGCTTCTCCCCCACGGATCTTGACGTGGAAGTGCAACGTCGGATTATGGTTTCCCTGTCGGGCGGCAAGCCCGCTCTCTTTCAGTTCCATCAGCCCACGAGCTTTTTGGGCCGCATTTCCGAGAATTCTGATCGCCGCCTCCGCGCCCTCCAGTTCAATGATATCCATTATGTCCAGCATCTCGAGCGGGGAGAACAAGGCCTGGGAAAAGTCGCCCATCCTGTCAATAACCGTTCCACTTCCTTTCATGTAGTGATCCCCGAGATCGTGGCAGTCGGAGTATGATGGCTTTCCCTTTTCCAAGGACACAGAAGACAGCAGATCCTGCACAAATCGCAATATGTCTCGTCCTTGCGTAATCCGCTGATACAAGATATCTAATCTATTTTGCGTCAGAACTGTCGCACTCGTAGCGCTGCTATCCTCAGGAACGGTCGAAAAAGCCTTCCAATTTGCATCCACAACCCCGCCAATCCCGCTGACGAACGCGGTCAGTGTACAGGCTTCATTGCCGATGGATTTTTCAAGTTGTTGTGAAGCCTTCACTCGAAAGTAATAAGGGAGCAGGTTCCGTCCAATCTGCATCCCGCAAATATCGCACATCCGAACGAACTCCGCGGCCAATCCCCGTATCTCAATTTCGAGTTGCTGCGCTTTGCCAAGCTTTTCGTGGTATTCAAAAAACCTGAAAAACCAACGCTCAAGCCAGCTGAATTCCGCAATTTCTTTGGAAAGGCGGTCGCGTTCCGTTGTGAGCTGCTGCAGAGGAGTGAATATTTCTCCCATCTCGAGCTTCAGCAGCGCGCCAACGTCATCGATAAACTGGCGGGCAGTCGGGGAGTCAATTCCAGAATGCCTTAAATGCCGAGTCGCTGCTTCCAGGTATCGGATGCAGAACCGTTCGGCTGAGAAGCGCCCAACAGGCAGTGCCAAGAAAAAGGAGTAGTGCGCCTGGACCACGCATTGAAGCCAATCCAGGATTGTCTGCCCTTCTTTGCGTGGGGAAATTGGAGCCCCCTGTTCCAAAAGAACGGGAACGATCGATTCTCTGAATGTCTTGACAAGCGCTTCGACAAAGTCGTTTCTGCAAAATGAATTGAGTACATCCTTCACCGTACTGATCGGATCAGAAACTGCAGTATCGTCTTCTGAGATGTTCGGCGAAACTTCTGATGTCGTGATGCGGGATCCGGTCAAGGCATCGGCATATAGCTTGGCACCTGCAAGATGGCAGGGACTGTCCCGCAAGAACCGCGCCATTTCCGATGAAACGGTTTCTTTCAACCCCATAAAGGTCTGTTCCATACGAGGCGTTTCATTTTCAATTGCCCAGTTGACATCCTGGAGAAGCTGCCCGAGCTTCAGCACCATTTCGGTGTGCGAATCAGGCCGGGTTACCGAAGCGACCGGAACACTTGTCGACAGGTGCGAAGCGGCCTCCCTCACGCGCATCTGCACGAAATTAACCGCCAGCGCCTGAATCATCCTTCGATCTTCTTCGGTGATTGCAGACGGGTGGAATAGACCCTGGTGAAATAGGCTGTGCTCGAAACGCGCCCGCAAATGCTTCAAAGCCTCACGGGCTGGATATTTCAGACGAAAAAATCCGGACGCGGAATAGCAGGTTTTCTTCTGCAGCAGTTCCGGCCATTCTTCCCACCTTCGACGGCCAAGACTCTCGATGCCAGGCTTTAGAACGTCGTCCGTCAGCTCACGGTGCAACTGCTCGCATATCAGATTCACCTGCCCGGAGTTGTCCGCAAAATCCGGGTAGAGTGGGGACGGGATCTGATTCACGAAAATGAGGCTGAGGTAAGGAAACTGATCCAGACAGCTTTCAATACGGCCAAACAATTCCCTGACCTGCCGGAGATGCTCCTGCGTCGCGGCAAGCGGGGGCGGGATAAACAAAACCAATGTAACGGTTCCCGTTCCCGTGGGGTGCTTTGCCAGAATTTCACTAACCGGGTGCGCGCTTTCGAAAAAATCGGGATCTTCAAGGAGATACGAAACGGCCAGGATGCAGATTTCGGGATCCCGGAAAATGTTCGCCTCTCTTGCGGAATCCTTAACCTCCTGGAGCAGCCGCCTCAACTGAAAAAGGGTGTCATTGTCTGAGGGGCCAAAGATATGGACAAAGCTTGAGTCCCCAATGGCGGATATGTATCTTCTGAAATCCTCCGCCAGAATGCGGGAGCGGGAATCAATCCCCCATAAGATCAGCGGCCGCTTTTCCATGTTGCCCCGCTCATGTTCCCGCAATGTAGCGGTCTATGTTCAGGTTGTAACCTCGTACGCTAAGAAATTGCTTTAGTGCCTTGATCTCCCGATATGTGAGACGGGCGCTGTAGAGTTTCGTGATATCCCGGCTTCCTAATTTGAATGTCAGCTTATCGATGTGGGCGCTGATGCATTCCTTCAGCGTTTCAGTCTTTAGAGAAGCAACTTTGGCTTTAAGCAGCCCGATAAGGATCTTGACCCATTGAGGATCTTCGCAGAACTCTTCATACATATCGCGGAACAGATGCCACACTCTGGGATCGCCTTGATTGATCGCCTTGAATTCGTCCGCGTCCCATGTGAACTTGTGCCCCCTGCCTCCCTGGGGCCGCAAATAGAGATCATGAATCACATCAATGCCGGTCACGATCGCCATGCCAAGGGCACGCAATGTTGTACTTCGCTGGTTATCTTCGGGTGACAGGTCGGGCAAGCCGGACTCCCAGCGTTTATCGATGTGGGAGGTTATGGATATCGCGGCCTCGTACCTCGGTTTGGCTTCTTGCATGCTCCTGAGACAATACGCTGTCAGCGGAGCGGCAAAACTGACCAGCCAAATCCTGTATGGATCACCGGTAGACGAAAACGAGTGGTCCGAAGTGAGGTGGTATCGAGCCCTCAGATCCGTGACAATCCCATCATATTTTCTTCTCCCCTGCTCCGCTTCGCATACTCCAATGTTGACCACCCTGTCATATCTGCGTCTCCGTTCTTCATTCAGATAGCCGCTATCGTACCGCCAAAGGGGCGAGGACAAGCGCAGTAGATCGTCCAGACGGTCGCGGAGATACCCAGGGCTCTCATATCCTCTGTTCACCAGGGTTTCAACAGCCGAATCCACGGTTTCATCGGCAAGGTAGGCCAGCTTCTTCATGCACCATTGATAAAAAAGAACTACAAGCAGTTCCGGCTTTTCCTGATAGACATTAAAATAATCCTGGCTCTTTTGTATGGCGTTCTCGGCCTTAAAATCGGAGTATTCCAGTTTTATCGACTCCCGGGTCTTGCGGTCCCGACGCGATTCGTCCTCCGAACCCGGCACAATAACGACCTTCCCATCCCCCACAACAATCAGGTTGGTCTGTGCCAGGAGATAGTCAATGGCTGCAAAATCGGCTTCCATATTTCTCCTGAGGGCGCGGACCGTATCGGCAAGAGCATTGGTGATATCGCCGGCCTGCGGCACAAATCCCGGCCGATTCCGCAGGAGAAGAGCAAGGATTTCTGTATATATGTCGATGGTGGATTTGAGGGCGACCTGATCTGCCAGTTTCTGAAGCGATTCCTCTACTGTTGATCTCCACTGCTCCACAAGATCGGTTCTGTCACGGCCAAAATAAGGTATTGGGATATATCGATGCTGGCTGATCTGCTGGAGGTAATCCGAAGCGGAGGTGCGGAGATCGTTGAGCTTATTCGTTGCATCCGCCAGGACTTTGGAAGCCTCCTGCTTCTGCTTCTCGAGGATCTCGATCGCTTCCTTCAACCACATCGATTTGTGAAGAATCCCGATCTTAGGATCTGCCGAAAGGGCGTCAAGCTTCTTCTGGAGATCATTTTGCTGGGTTTGAATCAAAGCGGTGCCATGCGTCTGGAAATCGGCTTTGAGCTGATCAGCGACAATCTCTTCTTCCGCCTTTTGTGCCTGAGTCAGCAGTTCCACATCCTTGGTTTGAAATCGCTGCAGCCTGAAAGAGATATCAATGGCCGACGGACTGATCCGTTGCTTTACTCCCAAATAGGTTTCCAGGTTCTTGATTGACGTCACAACATCGGTATGGATCTGCTGCTCGAGCAGTTTCACCTTCTCCTTGGAAAATTCTTCCGTTGCCTCCGCCAGCGCCTGTTGGCTTAGGGCAAGCGCATTCGTCGATGCCACCGCGCGCTGGAGTTCGGGCGCCGGGTAATAGATTGAACTCACGCCAAGGGATGAATAGCAGGCGTTTTTCCCATCCCATATGTTAAAGTCCGGGGCTCCGATAAGTGTAGCCAGGTTGTCGGTAACGCTCCGAAGTCCAGCTCCAATGGGTCCCGCAGACAAGACAACCGCTTGTGCGATGATTTCGCATAGCATGTCAAGCGAGCTCACATTTTGCCCGACCTCGTTTCGGCCGTCCACGAGGTTAACTATGCTGAAGGGGGGATATTCAATCTTGGCTTGCTCTCCTCCATAATTGATTGCGTCCGCGCCCAGGTCTTTTCTTTCTGCGGCATCCTGGGGTCTTATACTCTGGAAATAATCAAGTTCCGTGAGAGCTGCATACACGTTCCCCGGCGTTCGTGGTGCGAACGGTTTATTCCTATAAGGCCAGTGCAGAAGAAAATAGCCTTGAATTATCGATCGAGGCAACAGGTGTCGCAAAAAAAAGCCCGTATCCAGGAACGTTCCGCTACCTGTACCCCCGGCGATTGAACCGCACACGCAGACTTCGATCGGATTGTCGGAAAGCACAAAATTGGTATTGGATTTTTCTTCAATCAGCCTACTCATCCGTCGATTGAGCCGCTGGTCATCGAGGTCATCGATAATTTGCCGGATACGTTTTGTGAATTCATTTACATTAGCAAACAGAGCCAGCCGCCCATTCTGACGGATGGCCCCGGTTCCGTTTATGAGGGAGGCAGCTGAACCCTCGCCAACAAACCAATCTCGAGCGTAATTTTTTTCTTTCCCCTCCTTTATCTCCTTCATCTCCTTCAGAGTGGTCATCGGGTTTTCCACCACCAGATGAAGAAATTCCCCTGATTCTTCAAAAGTAGGGATCTTATCGCCGGTCTTTGACGCAAGCTTGGTTTGTCTCCCATCCGTGTCCATTGAGAGAAAGCGGATGCAGGGTGGAACGATATTATAGGTATCGATTAGGAACCGCTTGACGTTCATAAGTATCATTTGTCCGGCTCCGCCCAAGCCAATCAGCATCACCTTACGGATTTCCGTATTATTCAGGATCGCATTATTTGATGCCATGACGTTGTTCCTCCTGTTTCTCTCAAAATCAAGAATTGTTTAAAATCCTATTCGCACATTGGCCTGAATCACACCCCTTCCCGCCGTTCCGCTCGGTGGAGGTAATTGATAGGTGAACCTATTGAGCTTTCGCGGGCGGGAGCTGCTGGTCTTGCCCTTCGACAACCTGATTCCATTTACTGTAACTGTGCCATACAGAACTCTCATCTTGATAAACTTGCGAAAGAGCAGCGAATAGCCGCCCTTAAGCTCCATAAACGCCGTTTGGGATTCGGCGTAGATCACCGCCCTCTTTCGCGATAGTGTGGTATCTATCCGATTTCCCTCTGCAGGGAAAACTGTGACCGTGCCTGCCGTTTTTGCCAGCAAATTGAGGAATAGCCATGCAATCAGCCACAGGAGCACGATTTCCCCTACGGCATACTCCCAGCCCCAACGAATATCCATGGAGTACCAGGGGCTGCGAAGAGTATATGGCCCCGTCCTCCGGTCATTGCCCTCCAGCATATATGAATATCGATAAATCCCCGTTTTGGAGAGTTGATCAGAGAGGACTGCTCTCTCCCCGGATGCGCTTGTCAGAATCGTCTGGGAGCAGGGCTGGAACGCCCGGGAATCATCATCGTAACGTTCCAGAAGCAGGATTGTTTGAGGTGGCGCCTCGAATTGCGGATAGTTGGGATGCTCTCTGTTAATTGCTCCCGCAAACGGTTGAATGGCAGGCCAATTGCCATAAAGCGGGATTTTTATCGATGTAGCGGCCTGGCGCCTCCATTCGACAAATGGCTCCCGAAGTTCCACTATAAAGGGAGTCGATCTGCGGATAAACCATTCATCATTGGGTCTCTCCGCAATGAGCTGCAAGGCGAGAGTGCCGGGCAGATTTTTCCGTCCGGCTGCCCCCGCGACGGAAGAAGGCATTTCCAGGTGGAACTCACTGCTATCCGCGGCCTTTTGGAGTTCAACGTAAGTATTGGATTTATTCAAACTGGCGGCATCTGCCGCAATCTTCGCCTGGATTTTGCATTCTTCTTTGGGGATCGATTTGCTGTTCCTGTCGAACAGATAGGCGGAGAGGGTGGAAGATTCGTTGAGGAAATAATGCTCCTTGGCCGCGATGCGAAGCTCAATCGGCGTTATTATCCTGCTCAAAAACTCGATCGGCCTATTGGTTTTCAGCCCAATCTCCCATAATCCTGCAATCGGCTTTCTGACCGTAATAACGTCGAAAAACTCATACTGATCGTTCCAGTAGACAGAGGTTGGGGTATTATTCAGAGATGTGGTGCCGGAGCCGATCGACTCCTCCGATTTCATCCCTGGCCATTTCAACTGTATATCGGTCGAAGCATACAATTCCCCTCTACCGGTGGACCTCTTTCGCACGATGAAGCTCATTGATTCAACGGTCTCGTCGATTTTAAAGCTCGGCTCGCCGGTTTCTCCGAGAGAAGTAATCCCTTTGCTTTTCGACAGGATATGGACGGCAGCTTCCAAGATCTGGTCCAACGATTTTGCATGGTAGTACCGGTTTGCTGACCGGGCTAGATACCTCTGCATCAACAGCTGTCCGTTAATTGGTTGTTCTCGTAGCCCGTTGATGGGAATTCTACTGTAGGTGTCGCCGAGAACTACTGCGTATATATCAATATTCACAATTGAAGAGGATATGTACTTTTGCATTTCCTCCAATGCCTGTTGCGTGTCGCCGTCTGCCGGTTCCATCCTCCCATCGCTGAATAGAACCGCTACACGAACGGCTTTATCCTGAGGACGAAAAAGCCCGCGCACATTCTCGGCCACAACACGGATACCGGCCCGAATGTCCGATTTTTTCTCATCGAACTTCACGTTTTCCCGGACGGTTTCGCGAAAACCAATTTTATCCCTATCACTTCCCAGCAATATTGATTTCACCAATCTGGCGCCTTCACCGAAAGTGATGAGTGAAAGGCGATCGCCAGGATCGGCAAGATCAGCCAAAAGCATAACAGTCTCGCGCACAAGCTTCTGTTCCGGCTCGGTAATGCTTCTGGAGTTGTCTATGCAGATCGCGAAATCAACGGGCAGGATCGCCCGTTGCGGGGACGGAGTCTTAAGAAGGGCCGGTTGTGGCGGCTGCTTGCGACATGACCATGCGAAGCAGGATAGAAGAAGAGCAACGGATAAAACACAAACATTTCTTCTTAGAAAATCGCTATCGGTCTGTAAAGGACGGAAAGCCATTATCGATATCCTCATTGGATATCATGCACCCGATACATCTTCGCGGCTTTAAGACCGGCGAACAAAACTTTGTGCCGCCTCGCGCTTCAACAAATCTGCCAGAACCTTCATGTTCAGCGAAGGTTGAGAAGCTAATTTAATGAGAATTCAGGCTTTTCTATCATCTTCGCGCATCAACGGTCAATACCAAACATCCCATCACTGTGCTGCCGGCGATTGGGGCGCTCCAAATGTTCTTTTCCGAGACATGCGGATAAGGGAACGCCGGAAAATGCCGGGGAAAGCAGAACAAACGGAAATGTTTTGGAGTTCAAGGAGATTTCCGTGCTGTCCGTTCTGGTTTCCATAGCCTGTTTCCTAAGCTGTGAATATTTGAGTTGGGTAGACATAACCGTTTGTAAAAACAAATCCAATTCTTGTTTGCTTAAACTCAGGATTCAGTAAATTACTGCGGTGACCTTCCGATTTCATCCAGCCATTAACTAATTCCTCAGCTAAACGCCTGTCATACCTGTTGGCCGAGAACATAAAACAATTTTCCGCTATATAGGAAGGACCTGCTTTCCTTTGGATATACTTTGATCTGCTTTCAAATCCCATATGATCGCAGTTTTTTCGTTTTGCCATTGAACGCGAATGCTTGACCGCAACTCTATCCAGCAATTTCACTCTGACCAGCGTGCCCAGGCCCCTCAATTGTCGGGCACGGTTCGCGTAATACAGTATGCCGCCCTTGGAGAAATCACCATTATCCGATTTCCATTTGCGGTAAAGAAGCAGCAGGAAGAAGGCGATTATGCCGCCAGCAATAAACCGGATTGCATTGGTAACGATAAACCCAACGGTTCTTGTGCGATTCCGGATGCAGGTTCCATGTAGCTATTCGCCATAAGGATCACTGGTTTTCCACGGAGGGTGGTGAGAATGGAATATCCTTGCATGCCCGAGATATCTCTGGATAAACTGAAAATTCGCCGTGGAAATTATGAGCCGCAGGATGAACGCCCTGGTTACATTGGATAGGGCCTCGCCGGCGAAACCCATTCTTTGGTGATTGTCTGCGACGCTTATGCCTCCGTCGGCGTAGCCTGAATTTCTGTGTCTGACAAGCGATGGATCTATCGCTCCGAATTCTTGCCTTTGCATGCAACAGTCACCTGTGCAATGCCAACGTGCGCCCGGTAATGTCTTTCAGTCGATAATTCTGATTGAGTATCGCTCCGAGAAATGCTCTCCCTCATGTGGATAGTCCGAAGCACTGTATTCATAAATCTGATTAAGCCGCAAAGTCACCGGGCAGGTTGAAGGTTGAATTCGAATGCTGCATATTGACTGCCTGCCAGACTGGCTGTAGGTTAGCGTGTTCTTTATCTCGATGCCGGGAGAGATCACCTGCCAATCTTTCGAACCGCAACAGGGTGATAGCACTTTCGCGTCCTTCAATACAATTTCATTCAGTAAATCGCCGTTTGTACTACAATCGTGTGAACCGAAGTGGGTGTATAGGAAAAAACTTATTTCGACTGGCTTCCCTTTGGCACTTACTTCTTCCTTCAGTGGATAGTCGCTTAATGTAGCCATCCCGATTCCATTTCGTTGAGCAGCTTGGGTTGGAATTCGTCGACATCGACTTTGGTTGAGGCGTACCGGAGAAGGACGCCAACGGCGAAATCGCGAACTCATGGAAATATTGCCGGCAATGGATTGACCGCGTGAAGCCGGAAACCGCTGGTGCGGCTCCGGCCGGCTGTCTCGCCTGACGTGGTCAAAGGAGTGGCACGGAGCACTTAAATGCTCTCGAAGTCAGGATCCCGCTCTGGTTTCACTGGAGACTTCCTCTCGCCACAATAAGCAATTCATACCACTAGTACTCTCCATGGGTGATATTTTTTGAAGATATTCTGACAAGAGCATTAACTCGCAATCATCTGGCTGTCCACGATACGGCTGAACCTGCAATACATTTCCAAATGCTAAAATGGACTCGTCGGGACTATCATCGACAATCAACACTTTGCATGGATCGTGGCCATTTACGATAAGCCGGCGAAGATTCTTCGGTTCTCTTAGTGCATCTAAAGATTGGGGTGTGCCATTGACAAACATTGATCTGGGCCATACAAATCGTAATCTAATAGATGGCGGAATAATCTGTTTCAAGATGCTGCTAACATACGCCTCACCACCATTGGTCCATACGGCAATGTCGTAGTATTCGTTACATTTTTGGATTAGGGTATTTAAATGCGGCCTGACATAAACGTAATGATCGCCATACATAAAATCCGCAAGCCGCTCAGATTCGATTGAGGTAGAATGAACCAGCGTTTCATCTAAATCAAATACAATTAAAATTCGGTCATACATACATTATCTTCTTTAATATATCTGCAGCGGCTTTGCCCTGTAAGGTTCTCCCTACTCGGATTCTCCGGACTTCCGATGGAATACTCTTATGTAAACTTGCTTGGATTTTCAAGCCGATTCAAATGCGATTCTACTATAGGTTGGGCAAAGAAATTGGAAATTTTGCCGCAGCGGATAAAGTCTCTATCCGTGACTTCTTTGCATCTTGCATAGAAGTTTTGCCTCATGAAGTGGATGAAATCATGGCACTTGTTCGAAAGCTGACGGCTGAAAGCGTGCGGCCATCGCCAATGTCGGATACTTGGTTGCGGCCTCGGGCCGCGCCAGGAAGTTCAAGCGGCCATCTTTCCAAGCGCTTTCTCCATCGGCCCTCGACTTCCGAGAAGAAGCAAGCCCTTGCCGATGGAACGGCTTCCAGATGGAAGAGTGGATTTTCCGGACCGACGAAGGGACGCCGGTTTACTCCGCGAATTTCCTACGGCGCATCTGACACAAGGTTTAGGACCTTGCAAAAGTCAGGAGAAGAACTCCGCATGACTTAAGGTCTCCCCGACTTGAAGCAGGCGCGCCAAATCCGCTTCGAGTTTGCAATACTTCAGCGAGCAGTTTTGGTCGGCGTCGCACAGGACAAAATAGTGGCCGACCGCATGGCGTTGTGGGGGAATTGACCGGTTGGTCAGGCCAAAAAACGTCAATTAACACCGCTATAGCAGTAATAATGCATATGTTTTTGCCAATAACGTTTGACTTTTCAAGTTATCTGGCCAATATTACTGCCATAGCAGTATGAATTTGAGGCAAGTCCAAAAGGATTGAGAATTCCAATGGGAAACCATCAAGACATCGGCGGGATGGTACGTTTTAATAGACAAAAAGCGGGTCTGACGCAGGTTGGGCTTGCCAATCTGGCAGGAATCGGAAAGACGGCAGTGTTTGACATTGAAAACAACAAGCCATCCGTCCAGTGCGATACTCTCAAGAAGGTCCTGCGGGCGCTCAACATCCAAATCACGTTCCAGAGCCCATTAATGAATTCCTATAGGAAGACTCTTGATGAGAAAAGCCCGGATTAATATGCATGCCATTCCAGCGGGAATCCTGGAAGAACAGGAGCCTGGGAAGCTCTATAGATTTACCTACCTTCAGGACTATGTCGGCCCGGCGGTTTCGTTAACCATGCCGTCAGGTACACGAGAGTACTCTTTTGCCATATTCCCGCCGTTCTTCGATGGGCTGCTGCCTGAAGGCCAACAGCTCGAAGGATTGCTCCGTTACCGCAAGATCGACCGCTCCGATCTGTTTGCGCAGCTCATGGCGGTAGGGAATGACCTTGTGGGCGCCGTGACTGTCGAGGAAATCGAGCCGTGATGCGCTGCCCAATCTCCTATGATGAAATCTCCGAAGGCGCCTATTCCAAGCGCGGGCTGCGCATGCTCGCGCGCAACCTCAAGCGTCTTGAGCCTCTTCCTTATTCCGCGGAAGAGCAGCGTCAGGAAGCAGCGCGCAGGGCAGGAAGAATTTCAATCCAGGGGGTGCAGCCAAAGCTGAGCGCCAGGCTGAATGTGGCAAAAGGAGTGTTCGACGTCGTCGATATAGGCGGAGCGTACATCCTCAAACCGCAGAGCAATCTGTATCCCGAATTGCCGGAGAATGAAGACCTCACGATGCGCATGGCGGCGATTGCCGGTCTCGATGTTCCACTTCATGGATTGGCATACGCGAAAGATGGGTCGTTCACCTATTTCATTAAGCGCTTTGACCGAGCCGGCCGGAAGGGGAAGCTCGCAACGGAAGACTTCGCGCAGTTACAGGGCAAAAGCCGCGATACGAAATATGACTCCAGCATGGAGCAGGTGGCGCGGACCGTCGAGGAATACTGTACGTTTCCCTTGATGGAAAAGGCAAAACTGTTCAGGCTGAGGGTTTTTAACTTTATTACCGGCAATGAAGACATGCATCTGAAGAGCTTTTGCCTCATCACACGAGAGGAGAAGGTGGCGCTTTCTCCGGCATACGACCTTCTGAATACATCCATTGCAATGGGCGACGCGCCCGAAGAACTTGCCCTCCCATTGCGCGGCAAGAAACGGCGGATTACGGCAGATGATTTGATTGTCTATTATGGCAAAGAGCGGCTTGGCCTGACGGAAAAGATCATCAACCAGACATTGCAGGATTTTGTCAGAGCGAAGGAACAGTGGCAGCAGCTCATCGAGATCAGCTTTCTTTCAGAAAAGATGAAAGAGGCATATACATCCTTGATCAAAAATCGAATGCAGACCATGGGAATTTGAACAAGAGCAACGCGTGTTTCGCGAAAGCCTATTGACAGTATGGATAAATCTACTCGTCCCACTAACGCACAAAGCAGGGGCAACTCAAAACGAAAACAATCCGTCGGGACTCCGGCTACCGCGGATTTGCTCTGGCCCGCCTCTTGGCAGTGGCCCGCCATTGGAATTTTGACCGCGGTGGCGCTCGTCCTCGGCTACATTGGTTTTTGGAAGAATGCCGCGTCCCGTCTCGAAGTGCGCAGGCCGCTGGATATTCTCTACGTGACATTCCAGCTGTTCATAATGGAGTCCGGAAATGTCCCTGGGCCAGTATCCTGGGAGCTGGAAATTGCCCGGCTGCTTGCGCCTGTTGTCCCGGCGTGGACTGTGGTAATCGCGGCTGCCATTCTCTTCCGCGACCAGATTCAGCGCTTCCGCATGCGCTGGCTGCGTGATCATGTCGTCATTTGTGGTCTCAGCCGGTCGGATCTTGAGCTCGCCCGCGACGCCCGATCAAACGGCCGGCGCGTCGTGGTGATAGAAATCGATGATGAAAACGATTATGTGCAAAGTGTTGAGAACATCGGCTGCAGCGTAATTATCGGTGACTCGACGGACGCGGCCGTCCTGGCCGGCGCTCGAGCCGATCGCGCGGATGCATTTATTGCCGTTGCCGGAGAGGATGGGATCAATATCGCGGCGGCCGTTGCCTTGCAGGATCTGGTTTTGAGAATGCCTGAACAGAGCCGGGGCGGTTCCGCCTGCTTCGTCCACGTGACGGATCCTGAGCTTTGCCTGATGCTGCAGGAAAGCCGTTTGACCGAAGACGCCAGCCGGCGTCTGAACCTGAGCTATTTCAATTTCTATCAGGATAGTGCGCGCCTTTAACTGGAGGACCACCCGCTGGACCGGGGGCCGATCGCTCCCACGGATCCGCGCGCGGCGCATTTGATTATCGTGGGCTTCGGGCGGATGGGCCAGAGTCTGGCTCTTCAAGCGGCGCGAACCGGGCATTACGCAAACGGACGGATGCCGCGCCTGTCTGTCATAGACAGGGAAGCGACAATCCGGCTTAAGACATTCTACGGCCGCCACCCTCAGTTCAATCGCGTTTGTGATGTTGAAATAAGAGATGATGACGTGGAAGAAAGGGACGCGCTCGAGCAGATCGCGCGCTGGGCTGCGGACGTGGAATCACTGGCGACAGTGGCGATCTGCCTGGACGGCGACTCGAAGGCGTTCTCCACGGCCTTAGCCATATCCTCCCTGCTGGCTCCCACGCGCACCCCTATATGGGTTCGCCTTTCCGGCGAGACGGGACTGGCGTCTCTCGCAACCGGGCGCGCGGGCATTGGCTCCTGGAAGACAGAAGTGCATCCCTTCGGCAGGATGAGCGGCGTGTGCACACTCAAGAAGCTGTTTCGGAGTGAGCGGGATGTGCTGGCGCGCGCGATTCATGAGAGTTTCGTGGGCGCGCGTACCAGGGAGGGGCGCGCAGCGGACGATCCGTCCATGCGCCCCTGGAAAGCCCTGGATGAAACGCTGAAGAATTCAAATCGCCAGCAGGCCGACCATATCGCCGTCAAGCTGCGCGCCATGGGCTGCCGAAGCGTTCCCTTCGGCACGGTGGAGTCTGGTCCTGTCGTGCTGACAGAAAAAGAAGTGGAGCTTCTAGCACGAATGGAACACGCCCGCTGGAACGCGGAGCGCTTTCTCTCCGGCTGGACACCGGGGCCAAAAGACATTGCAAAGAAGATGAGCCCCTACCTCGTCCCATGGGAGCAACTCCCCGACAACATCCGCGAATACGACCGCGAAGCCGTCCGTCAGATCCCGCACCTACTGTCATTGGTCGGTTACAGGATTGAGCGTGTAACCACATAAGAGCGGCCGCTTTCAATATTCAATTGCCAAAAAACTCCGGCGCCATCCTGCGAAGCGTATCCAGGATTTCATTTCGGCTATGGCCCATGGCCTGTAGCACACCGGCGTGGTTGTTCCATGCAGCATGCAAGTGCGGATGAGAATACCCGGTTGTACGTGTGACCCTCAGAAAAATCTCCACCATCCGGCGCATCAACGGTTCGGCCTCCGCCAGCCGGTTTGTATCCTGAAGCAATAGAAGTGTTCCTGCGGCTTGGACAGCCCTATCTTGACGGATATTTGCAGCGCGCTCGGGTATCTCTGCGTATCCTGTCCGGTGTTTTACAGAAGAATGGAGAAAGGCCCGAGAATCTTAACCCATTTTGGCAGTGCCCGAAATGCGGATCAGTGCTGATGAAAAGTGCGCTTGGTATGACGGCTAAAAAGGTGATCGGGATAGCAACTTGCACTGTCTGTAACGCGAAGTATGACCAAACCGACGTATATGGTGGGCAATATGATGTCGAGATCGTTTGAGGCATCCAGCATGTGAATGATTAAGTTGGCAATGGCTGTTGTTCGACTCCGTTGACTATCCATGAATCCCACCCAGTGGCTGGTGGACACCGCACACTCCGGAGCTGTGCGCAGCAACTCCGGAATAACCTTGATAATGATCGAGTCCTTATCTTTGATTGATTCCTGCAGCACTGCCAGCCGTTGGGAACACGCCATGCTATCCATCAGTGCCGCTTTGGTTCGCGCATAGCTTATATAAATAGAACCGGAGATCCCCAAAAATGCAAAAGTGTCCCGTCTGTAAAACGTTCAAAAACTCGCTGGAGTGGTCTTGCCGCACGAGCCTGCAGCTTTAATGTACAACGATTGCGCAACAGGCAAAATACTGATTATGCTATTAAGCATGGCACCGACGGCATCACACTTACGTCGGCAAGTAGAAAAGAAATCGCTTACGAGAAAAGAAGTGGTGGAAGTGGTGGTAGATGACGGAAGACCCAAAATCCCCGATCCCGATTAAACAGTTTCAGATTCAGCCCCGCGCGGCGAAGAAGGTGACGAGAAAGCAGGGGACATCCCATGAGGCATTGTATTCGGGCTCTGATAGAACCTGAGCACCCGTGGGGATAAGCTTCACCTGGCGGTCACCTCGTCTCTCCCTCAGGAACGCTGCTCTTTCTGCTTTTGAGAATCCAGCGAGATGCGCGGCGAGAGCGATAGCAGCCTCGTCCTCGCCAAAGGGCCATTCTGGTCCGACATCAAATAGGAAAGAGCTCACCCAAGACTGCCTCAGGAGAACGACGACCTCGGTGTCCAGGCTTTGGACCCAAGCCGTTTCTCCTGGATGGCTCGAGAGCGTCACTTCCCGGGCTTCTGGTTGCAGATCTGTCATCGGGATCCCCGTTGCTGGTGCGGCGTCCTGCTCGGATTGACCACTCGATGAGGATATTGAAGGCATATGCGTCTCTATGGAGCGATGATAGTGGGCCTCAGCATCCGGAGTCTGGAGCATTCCCAGGAGTTGCCGCGCAGCATCGTAGGCCTGCCTAGCCC
>JAFGIY010000068.1 GCA_016929335.1 Acidobacteriota bacterium
TACCGACCCCGACCCCGAGATATCAAAAAGCGCCCCGCTGTGCGGGGCAGGCTGAAGCCACGGCTTCTAGCCGTGGTCGATCACATGAGTTATGAGGGGCTCTTCTCTTCTCCCTTTTAGCTTATTAGATCAGTAACCCTTGAGAAATTCCTTGGTCTCAACTGCCGTGTGGGATAATGCCGAGTGATTTCCACTCCAATCGATGCTATTCTGCTTACACTAGAAAAACCAAACTACTATCAACCAGATTAGAGGTCGACGGACGACTTATAAACAACCTGTCGGTCTCAGTAAGACGAGATAGCGGCTTTAGGAAAATATGGCGATGACGGATCAAAAATCCAAAGAGGACAGGCAGATCCGCATATTTATATCCTCCACTTTTCGCGACATGCAGGTAGAGCGCGAACTATTGGTGAAGCATGTATTCCCCGAACTCAGGCGCATCTGCGCTGAGCGTTTCGTCACCTTCACCGAAGTGGACTTGCGTTGGGGCATCACCGAAGAGCAAGCAGCCGAGGGTAGGGTGCTGCCAATCTGTCTTGAGGAGATCCACAGATGCAGACCCTATTTTATAGGTCTTTTGGGTGAGCGTTACGGCTGGATACCTGAAACCGTGCCGACGGAAGTCATTGAGCGGGAGCCTTGGCTAAGGGAGCATGTAGGCGGCCATACTTCAGTGACAGAACTTGAGATCCTACATGGCGTCCTCAATAACCCAGACATGGCGGATCATGCCTTCTTCTACTTTCGTGATCCTGCCTATGTAAGTTCCATACCCGATAAGGACCGAAAGGACTTCATTGAAGACGATGAGGGAAAGTCTAAGAAGCTCAAGAAGTTGAAGGAAGGGATCCGCAATAGCGGGTTGCCAGTCCTGGAAAACTACGCCAATCCCAATGTCATGGCAGAAGCGGTCCGTGAACGGCTTTTGGCACTGATCGACCAGCTGTATCCGAAGGAAGAGGTCCCCGATCCTCTGGACCAGGAGTCAATGGGACATGAGTCTTACGGCTGGGATAGACTCCAGGCTTATGTGGAACGTCCCGAGCAGACAGCGGAAATAGATGCTTTTGCCGAGGCTGAATCTACTAGTCAGGGTTTGGTGATTACGGGTGAGAGCGGCGGTGGAAAGACAGCCCTTCTTGCCTCATGGGTACTCCATTGGCGAAAGAAACACCCCGATGATTTTGTATTTGCGCACTACTTCGGCGCCACACCGGAAAGTGCTTCCGTTGATAGATTTCTGCGTCGATTACTGGGAGAGCTGAAACGGCGATTCGATATACCAGATGAAATCCCTAGTGAATCTGACAATCTGCGTGAGGCCCTTTCTCTGTGGCTTGCCCAGACCGTGGGTAAAGGACAGATCGTCCTTGTGCTCGACGCCCTGAACCAGATCGAAGGGGGCGAGCCCGACCGCTGTCTTGCCTGGCTGCCGCGTTATTTTTCAGCACATCTGCGTGTCATTGCCTCATCCCTTCCGGGTATTTCTTTGGATGCCTTGATGGAGCGCGAATGGCGCGAGTATAAACTACCGCTCCCCGATCTTGCAGAACGGTTGCGGATGATTCGGGCCTTCATGGGGTATCATCGCAAGATCCTTCGAAGGGATCTATTCGATCAAATAGCCAGCGCCCGAGCGTGCTCGAATCCGCTTTTCCTGCGTACGGTGCTCGAAGAGCTTCGGCAGTTCGGAAGCTTTGAGCAACTTCCGCATCGAGTAGCCCATTATTTGGAAGCCGAGTCACCCGAGTCGCTATTCCGTCTTGTTCTGCGGCGGTGGGAAGAAGATTTTAGCGACGGCCAAGACCTGGTGCGCCGAGCTTTTTGCCATCTGTGGGCAGCAAGGCAGGGATTGGCCGAAACCGAGTGGCTTGAGCTATTAGGAACAGAGGACCAGACTCTTCCGCGACAAATATGGACGCCATTTTTTTTGGCAATGGAGCGGCATCTTTCACAACGTTCCGGTCTTTGGATCTTTGGCCATGATTTTTTGCGTCAGGCAGTTCAGGAAGAGTTTCTTTCTTTAGAAAAAGAACGACAAACAGCCCATATAGAGCTTGCCGACTATTTTGAGAACTCGGGTGATATCAAAAGAAAAACAAAGGAGCTTCCATGGCAACTTAAAAAGTGCAGTCTCTGGCATCGACTGGCAGAGTGCCTGCTCGACTGGCGAATATTCGACCATTTGAATAGTGACTTTTCAAGATATGAGTTGCTGGATTACTGGCAATCAGCTTCAATCCAAACAGGCTTGATGGAACAAATTGACAGGGTATACGCGGCTATGAAAGAAACACTGCCTAACAAAGCAGACGAATCGTTTCTTGCCAACAGCCTCGGATCTTTTTTCATGAGGTCCGGATATTATGCATCAGCTGAAGTGGTCATGAGGAAAGCAGTTGAGATAGTTACCCGTGAACTTGGCGCCGATCATATTACAACTGCCAATCATATTTTCGATCTGGCTAATCTTTACTGGATAATGCGCGATTATTCCAGCGCGGAGGAAAAATGCCGGAAGGCGATTGAATTGCTGAAAAACCATCAGGACACTAATCTCCGAGGCTACGCTGTATCCTGCGGTCTTCTCGGAAAACTGCTTGAGATCAGGAATGATATCGACGGTGCTGAAAAGCAATATACCTTGGCAATAGATCTGCTCGAAAAATCCTTCGGGAAAGGACATCATTACGTTGCTTCCGCCATGAACGACCTCGCGATGTTACTCTATAAAAAGGGAAACACAGGAATTGCTGAAGAAATGCTAAACCGGGCGCTTAATATGTTTGAAAAAACCCTTGGGAGAACGCATCCGTATACTACAATCGCCCAGCAGAATGTAGGGATAATGCTTTATTACCGGAAGGAGCTGGAAGGAGCCCTAAAACAATTTCTGTATGCCCTGAACAACTTCGAAAAATTGTACGGTCCCGATATCCGGGACCTCCAGGCTTCATCATGCCTGAACAATCTGGGCCGGATCTATTTCGATATGGGGGATCTTGATAGATCGAAGCACTACTACGGAAAATTGCTGGATATCTACGAAGCTCTCCTGGGGGAAAATCATCCCGATACAAAAGCGTTACGGGAAGATCTGAATTATGTTGATCAGGCTCGATAAAGATCCGCAGTACAGGAAGACTATTTCGATTAGCAGGTCACTCTTCAATCAGGCACTCGGTTGAAAAGGGAGATCTCTGCCAATTTCCAGATTTTCTGCATTCAATCTGCCTCAAACGATAGTAAAATTGCCGCCAGAAAATCAAGGATAGTTTACATAAGGAAAAGGGATCTATCAGAAACCGCGCAAACAGGATTTTGCTTTCATATCGTCATCCCTTGTTGCGCGGTTTCCGATAGATCCCTTTTCCTTATCGGAAGTTTATGCGGCAGCCGATTTCAGGTATTCATGAGCAGTCAGCAGCTTATGCTTCCTATCCATCCTGCTTGAGTGCTCCAATATCTACTCCGAGATGACATGCAACGGATGAGAACCCACAATTAGGGAATAGTTCTCTTGACCACCAGTGAGGCACCATCGTACTGAACCGTCTGAGCAGGTGCATTGTCCAGGTTCAGACGGATTGGATTATTTTTCGTTACCCAGACGATATCAAACGTTCGCATCTGCGGCATGCCGGTGAATTGCCCCTGGCGCGTGCCGATGGTCAGTGTTTTGTCGCTTTCATGATACTTCAAAGGGATCATGCTGAACGCGCCTTTCTCGTAATTGTAATTGATACCCTCATCTTCATAGAGAAAGAACTCGCCATCGCGGCCCGTATAAACGATCAGGCGGATTGGATCGGCAGGTTTCTCGGCTGTATGCTGGATGGCGGGGCCGAACGGTATAATCGACCCCTCTTTGACAAAGATTGGGATGTCGGCATAATCTGCCGCCGCCTTGACGGACTGGCCGCCTGAGTTACGCTTGCCGGATTTCAAATCGTACCAGCCTGTCCCGGCAGGTAAATAGACCGCACGCGACCTGGATTTATATTCCGTCACCGGATTGATTAGCAGGGACGGACCGAACATGAACTGATCGCCGATATCCCGCACGTTGGCATCATTGCCGAAATCCATCATGAGCGCCCGCATGATCGTGTAGTCACGATGGGTGACCATGCCGGCCAGCGAGTAGATATAGGGCATCAGCCGGTAACGCAGCTTGTCATAGGCGAGCATCGCCTGGTAGGCCGGATGGTCTTCCGGAGCGATATTGAACATCTCCCGGTACGGGAACTGGCCGTGCGAGCGGAACAGGGGGCAGAACGCCGCGAACTGGAACCAACGGGTGTTCAACTCACGCCATTCCTCCAAGTCGTCGGGTTGGACATTGCGCTCGAAACGCGGCTCGACTGCAAATCCGCCGATATCCGTGGTCCAATAAGGCAACCCCGAAAGGCAGAAGTTCAAACCCGCTGAAATCTGTGCCTTGAGGTCATACCAGCGCGTGGCGACGTCGCCGCTCCATGTCGCGGCTGCATAGCGTTGTTGACCGGCGTAGGCCGAGCGGGTCAAAATGAACACGCGCCGATCAGGATTCGTTTGCCGCTGTCCTTCATAGATACCCATGGCGTTCATCAGGGAATAGGTATTCAGATATCTCGATGAGGAGCCGGCAGCGGTCGGCCCGATGCGCAACCGCCATTCTGTCATGGACAAATTCGAGTTGATGTCCGGCTCCGTCGCGTCGAGCCACCACGCGTCAAAACCCTTTGTGAACAGCTTCCCGTTTATCTGGTCCCAGAACAATCTGCGCGCCCCTTCGCTATAAGGGTCGTAAAATGTCGAGATATACCCCCGGCCGACCCAGTCCCTCTGCCCTTTCTCAACGTTGCGCATATACAGCCATCCGTGTTTTTTGAACGAATCATAGTTCTGCGTGCCGGCATAAAACTTGGGCCAGACTGAAATCATGATATGCGTGTGCAGGTTGTTGTGAAGCTCTCTGACCATGCCGTCGGGATCAGGGTAGCGGGTAAGATCAAAATCGTGGTCGCCCCACTTGTCCTCAGGCCAGTAGAACCAGTCCTGAACGATGTTGTCGAGCGGGATTTGCCTCCGGCGAAATTCCCTGACGATGTCAAGCAACTGCTGCTGGCTCTGGTACCGCTCGCGGCATTGCCAGAAGCCGAGCGCCCATTTGGGCATCATGGGTGCCTGGCCGGTGATCGTGCGGTATCCGTGAATGATTTCATCGGCGTTCGCACCCGCAATGAAATAGTAGTCGATCTGATCGCCGACCTCGGACCAAAGGGACATCGTCCCTTGGTCCGCTTTGTTTCCCGGAGTCATGCAGCGCAGGCCGATGTAACCTCCGTTGGGAATCCACTCGATTTTGATCGGATATCGCTTTCCCGCCTCTATTGGCATGCGTAGGATGTGTGTCCACGGACACCAGTTCTGCCGCCAGGAATTCACAACCAGCTTTCCGTTGAGCCAAACCTTGGCATAATGCGAGCTGTAGAACCGGAACTTGTGAACACCGGACTCGTTGGAGGCGATCTCGCCGCTCCAGCGAATGCTGCCGCGATTCATATCGAAGCCGTCCGGATAGCCTCCGATTTCGTCGAGATTCTCATGGGCAATAACGGATTCGCTGCGGGTGACAAACAAATTGCTGAAGTCCCGGCTCCGGAAGTATTCTACGCTCATTCCCCCTTCCTTGCCGTCCTTGTCGTACAACATCAACTTCGAAAGCGGCTGGTAGTCCCGTATGTCGCCGAACTTGGTGCGTGAGTTGTTATCCCAAAGTATGCCGTAATTGCGGCTTGAGACCAGAAACGGGACTGATGCGACGAGATTGTATTGCCATAGGTCGATGTCGTGACCTTTGTAGTTCATGACGTCATTCTGGTGCTGCCCGAGTCCATAGAACGCTTCGTCATCCGGCGATAGGAACACCTGCCGGACATGATAGGTCTGTTCTCCCAGAACAAGGGCCGGCGAGACCGTTTTGCCTCCGCCCGCGCGTTCCCTCAGAATGGGCAAGCCGCGATTGTCATAGAAAGCAACTTCTCCGGTTTTTGCCGAGACCTTGGCAGTGACTTTGGCGGTGGCGATCCGTACGGTGTCGCCCTTCTCCTGAAAGGAAAAAGGCGCCGTCGTCCAATCATGGCGGGAAACGATCAGGCTCGGCCGGGTGGAAAGATCCTCGCCGGATGTTGCGGTTACACGAATGATGTTGTCGCCGCACACCTGGAGCTTTACCATGCCCGGATCGCCCGGTTTCGCCTTTGCCAAACGAATCACGACACCGTCCACGGTCTTTCTGATGTTTACGTTTCTATCAATGGTATTGGTGTCACAACCCGCCAGGAAAAGGGATGCAAAGAAAGGTAGAGCCCACCGTCGGATCGTCATCCTTGCCTCCTTGAGCAGCGCGCGAATTCCGCATTTGCTGCAATTGCAGTGAGAAGCTGCACCTATTCAATTATCTTAATGCAGGTTTGCGGCAATAATGTCCGGAATTTATTTTCTTTTATCAATCGTTGCTGAACTCTCAAATTTGTGATCATGGCACGCCGGCATTATAATACCCGGTATGTTGCCGGGGTGAATGCCCAGAAGGAAACGACAAAAGTGAAAGTAAAACTCCCGATGATTGCCTTTGGGAAAACCATGCGACTATACGGCGGCCAGGAACAACTGAATGGAAAACTACAACGGTGACTATGGACGAAAAGCCGGGGAATTGATCTGGCCTTTCCCTGCAATGGAAAGGTTTTAGATGTTGCTTCACAATGGAGAGGTATGTTTGCCTTAAACGACAATCCGGCCTTGCCTCAACCCGCATAATTCATGAATAATGCGGATTAAAAGAGAGCTAAATGATGAAACATAAATTGATTTGTATTATGCCGGTTCTTTGCCTGGGATTGTTCATGCATGCTCAGAGCAAGACGGATAAGGCCCGGAATCCGATTATTTTTGCGGATGTTCCGGATATGTCGATGATACGTGTCGGCGGCACGTATTACATGAGCAGCACCACCATGCACATGAGTCCGGGTGTTCCCGTCATGAAGTCCAAAGACATGACGAACTGGGAAATTGTGAATTATGCCTACGACACTCTCGACGATGTGGATGCAATGAACCTTGTAAATGGCAAAAGCACCTACGGAAGAGGTTCCTGGGCAAGCTGTATCCGCTATTACGGCGGGATTTACTATGTCTCCACGTTTGCCCAGACGACCGGCAAAACATACGTTTATAAAACAAAAGATATAGAAAGAGGCCCCTGGGAAACCATCTCCTTTAAGCCGGCGTTGCACGATCACACTCTTTGGTTCGATGATGATGGCAGGATTTATGTCATCTGGGGAAACGGCAAGCTGAACATTGCCGAAATGAAAAACGATCTGACGGGAGTGAAAGAAGGAACTGAAAATGTGCTGATTGAAAACGCCAGTGCCCCGGCCGGAAAAGACGTCGCGTTGGGCGCCGAAGGTTCGCAACTTTTTAAGGTAAAAGGAAAATATTATTTATTTAACATCACCTGGCCGCGAGACGGCATGCGCACCGTAGTTGTTCATAGGGCGGATAATATAACTGGACCGTGGGAAGGCAAACTGGCGTTTCAGGACCTTGGCGTTGCCCAGGGGGGCATCATTGATAGGCCCGACGGAAAATGGTTCGCCTATCTTTTCCGCGATTATGGTTCGGTTGGCCGCATTCCCTATCTGGTCCCGATGAAATGGGAGGACGGCTGGCCGGTGATCGGGGTGGAGGGCAAGGCGCCGGATACGCTCGATCTGCCTGCAGGCAAAGGGCTGATCCCCGGCATTGTAAATTCCGATGAATTTGACCGTAAAAAGGGCAAACCATTATTGCCGATGGTCTGGCAGTGGAACCACAATCCCGACAATTCGCTTTGGTCGGTTTCAGAGCGAAAGGGATTTTTGCGCCTCAAAACCGGCAGAATCGACTCCTTGTTTGTATCGTCAAGAAACACGCTTACCCAGCGCACATTCGGCCCTGTTTGTTCCGGATCAACAGTTGTTGATGTTTCAAACATGAAAGAAGGAGATTTTGCCGGCCTTGTTCTGTTACAGAAAAAATTCGGACAGATAGGCGTTAAATATGAAAACGGCATGAAATCGATTGTGATGGTGAGCGCCGAAAGTGGAAATCCGGCTGAAGTTCAGAGAATCCCGCTCCGGCAAAACACGGCATATCTCAAGGCTGCCTGCGATTTCAGGGACAAAGCCGATCTCGGTTACTTTTATTACAGCCTCGATGGGAAAAAGTGGGTTGGTATCGGGGAAGCGATTAGAATGGAATACACGTTAATGGAGCACTTCATGGGGTATCGTTTCGGGCTGTTTAATTACGCCACCCGCGAAACGCGCGGGTATACTGACTTCGATTGGTTCAGGATAGGCGCTGAAATGTAACCTTTGCTCGATTTTGCCGGTAAAAAGCAGGCCGACAACGGGTATTTCACATCAATTCACTTTCGCCTGTTGCTTAAGGTCTAATTGCCAGACTCGCGATTCGGGGCCAGAGCATCGCACGACGCTCCGTCGTTGATGCTAAATGTGCATTGCCGGCCTGACGGCAACCGGACGTAACATATGATATCAGTGGCGGCGACGTATGATTTTCCCCCGACACGAGCAGGCTGTCCGCATTCGCCGAACCCGCCAGCACAAAAGTGGCGAGAATTATTCCGATCGCCCAATTTTTCAGGTGGGTCATAGCTCTTCCTCCTTGAAGAGACACAAAAATAGCAATGCTTTTTAGCTGAAAAATATTTTCAGCAAGACGCGGACCAGTCGTTACAAATTCGGCTTACGAGAGACGGGGATTCCGGAAGTGCTGATTAATCATTTGTATAAGGCGCTACGACACGCGCCGGGGTATCGGGGGGCGGCGGTTCTGTCCGGGAGGCGCTTCGCTCAAATGCAAACCGTCCTTACACAGGTGCGGGAGGAGGACTGGGGCTCCGGAGGGGACATTGGAAATATGTTATTTGATATGAGCCGCTTCAGAGAAGTTTGCCTTTGTAAAGCATTCCGACAACCGCCGGGGCAGATCATGTAAATCGGCGATTCTACATAGCGTTCGCCAGTTCCGCCTCAATGGCGGCGGATTTGTCCTTTCTGCCGGTCGCGTCGTAGAGGGCAATCAGCCGCGCGGCGGCCACCCGCGTGCGATCGTGCTTCGGGCCGAACTGCTTTCGGATGATCTCGTAGCTCCTGGCCAGCAGCGGCTCCGCTTCCCTGTACTTTCTCTGATTCAGGAGGCAGTCGCCGAGAAGGCTCTGCGTTGTGGCGATGGCCCAGTGGTCGGAAGCGAAGCGCAGCCTATGCAGGCTGAGCCCCTTGCGCAGCATTTCTTCCGCCTCCGGGAATTTCTTCATCCTCGCTAAAACCGAACCGAGGTTCTGATACGGGCCGCCCATGTCGGGATTGTTCTCGCCCAGCAGCTTGCTGTCTACGCGGATTGACTGCCGGAAGTAATCCGCGGACTTTTCCAGCTGGCCGGTGCTGAGGTAAAGCAATCCGAGGTTGTTCTGAATTCTACTCACCTCGCGGTGTAACTCCCCGAGCGTCCTGATGTCGATGGCGAGCGCGTCCTGGAAGAGTTTTTCCGCCTCGCTGAAATTTTTCACCCGCATGTGGAGCATGGCGAGGTTGTTCATGGCCGAGGCCACGGCGGGATGGATGTCGCCGTGGATCCTGCGCTTGATTGCCAGCGCTTCTTCAAAGAGGGGCGCGGCTTCGGATAATTTCTCCCGGTCCTTCAGGACTATCGCGAGGTTTCCAAGCAACACGGCGATTTCCTTGCGGTTGTCGCCGGGAGCCTTCCTGTAGAGGACCAGGGATTCGCGCATCCCTTCCTCGGCCTTCTTGTAATCGCCCTTTTCATGATTGACCATCGCGATATCGTTGATATTTTCGGCCGCCTCGATGCTGTCCGGGCCGAAAATCTTCCGCCGGATTTTGAGGCTATCCTGGAAGTATTTTTCGCTGTTTACGAGATCCCCCTTCTCCAGCCAGATGGCGCCGAGGACATTCAGGGCATTGGCTGTCGCGGCGCTTTCATCGCCGTGCCGTTTCCGGCCGATCTCCAGTGCATTTTGTGCCAGATCCAGGGCTTTATCCTGCACGCCCAGCCTGTGGTACGACTCTCCCATCAGAAGGGCGAGCTCCATGCGCACCTCGGGCTGGTCCTTGAGTTCAGAGGCAATACGTGCGGAGCCCTCGTCAAGGATTTCGCGGGCGGTCACTTCCTTCCCTTTGCCCATGAAGGGATCGGGCGCGCGGAACAGGTCGCGCATAAAACCGGAAACCTGCTTTGAGATTTTGGCTTCGCGATTGGCGCGGTCGCGCTCGCGGGCGATGCGCTCCGCCTGAATCGACATGACGACCGCGAAAATGACGATCAGCGCCGCAATGGCTGCGGCAAATCCGAATCCCACCTTGTGACGCGCCGCCATTTTTCGCAGCTGATACATCGCGTTTGGCGGGCGGGCGAGGATCGGCTGTCCGGTAAGGAAACGCGCGACGTCCTCGCCGAAGGCGGCGACGCTCTGGTACCGGTGCGGCGCGTCTTTTTCCAGGGCTTTCCCCACAATTGTTTCGATGTCCTTGTCGAGGCGCTTCGTTCCGGTCCACGTCTTGGCCAGAGGCTCCGGCCGGACTTCGCAGATCACCCGCGCGGCTTCGTGCCACATGGCGTGGTGCACGTTGTAGGGCCGCCGTCCCGCGATCATTTCGTAAAGAATGACGCCGAGCGAGTAGACGTCGCTCCGGACGTCGATTTCGTCGGAGTTGCCGCGCACCTGTTCGGGGCTCATGTAGGGGAGGGTGCCCTGGATCTTGCCGATTTCGGTGCCGGAGGTCACGGCCGCGAGGTCGGTCTCGGTGATGCGGGCCAGGCCGAAGTCGAGGATCTTGATGCCGGGGACGCGCGATTCGGAGGCGGAGTCGCCGGAATCGAATTCGCGGTGGATGATGATATTGGAGGGTTTCAGGTCGCGGTGGATGACGCCGCGCTGGTGGGCATAGGTAATTGCATCGGAAATCTTGCGGAAAATGGCGAGACGCTCGCGCAGAACGGCGGGGGTTAACGGGCCGGTCTCGGCCGATTTTTTGAGGTACACCTCCAGGGTGTCGCCCCGGACGAGTTCCATGGCAAAGAAGTGCTGCCCGTCGGGGGTGCGGCCGGACTCGTAGATGGCGGCGATGCCGGGGTGCTTCAGGCGGGCGAGCGCCTGGGCTTCGCGCTCGAACTGCTTGACCGTAAGTTCGTCCAGGAGGCGGGCTCCCTGGATCACCTTGAGGGCGACGAGGCGTTTGGGCTGCTGCTGTTCGGCTTCGTAGACAACGCCCATGCCGCCCGCGCCGAGCTGGCGGATGAGACGGTATCCGCCGATCATTGGGGCGTTGCCGGATTCGGAAAAGGACGAACTTGCGGTTTCCATTCCATTCTCGTCGGCCATAGGGGCTCCTTTTTGGGGGACAATCCTGAGGATTCCTTATATATAGGACCTTTTATCCTTCGGACACAAGCTTTATGTCACTGGTCGCGCCGGCGTCTCGCTGCACCATAGGTCTATTCAAAATCCCTATCTAAAGCCGCAATTCTGTTTTAAAGCACCGCTGAATTCGATAAACAGGCAAGTTCAAAGGATAGGTAACATAAGCTGCCTGGCGGTTATGAATTCTCCCAAGTCGCCGGCTCATAGGCTTCTGATAAGAAGGATAGGTAACATAAGCTGATTCATTTTAGTGCCACTAAACCCACGGCCTCGGGCCGTGCGACCCTGACAGGCTAAGCCGTTCCGGCGTCCCGTTGACATGGAGTGATATGA
>JAFGIY010000069.1 GCA_016929335.1 Acidobacteriota bacterium
GCTCTATATCAGCCTGGTGCAACGCCCCAGGAAAGGGAGATCCAGGATGAAAAGGAGGGCTGAAAGCCCGATCCATCGGATCAATATAGGGCGGGTTTTCAGCCCTATTGTTGAGTTTTGAGGCAGTCTCTTGCGCCCTGGGCATTGCTGTCTAGCCCTTTCAATGCCTGCTGCTTTGAGCGGCTCACAACCTAAAGCCTCAAGCTCTGCCGGAGTGATATTTACTTATTGTCAAAAAAATGGAAAGAATTCCAGGGAGGATTACACGATGCTGCTGCTTGATCGTTATGCGGCAATCCTCCAAAATACCGGCGGCTCAGTTCATGCGCTGTGCCGGAGCGAGTCCGGTGTTTTGAAGAATCACGATCAAAATGAATGCAACAACCAAAGCGAGAATGGCGCTCCAGAGAGCCCTCTTTTCGCTGCGCTGCGAAGAGAGACCGGCCATCAGGCAGGCCCCGGTTGTCAAGACTGTGTTTCCGACCAGATAGCCCGCGAGAAGCATCGGCCATCCTGCCGTGGTTCCGGATCTCAACCCGAGGGTGGCGGCGATGGCGAGCAGACTTCCGAACTTCAGTCCGAAAAGACATCCCTGTTTCCAGGTTCTAACCCCAACCTTGATCGTCAGCCACACCCATGCCCAGGCTTGCAGGAAAAATGCGATGTAGCCCAGCGGAATCCTGCGAAAAAGATCCCCGGGCTCAAGAAGAAATGGGCTCGGCTCGAGCCAAACCTTGGCAAACATACCCGCATTAAGAAACAAATCCAATGCCATCATGAAAATCCCGCTCGCGAGCACTCTTAGGACAAATTTTCGCACTGAGATCTTCTCTTCAAGCACACAGACATTCTCCACGAAACACCTCCCTGATCGGTGTGTCATATCAGAACATCAGCCTGGGAAAATGGCGTTTGTGCGCAGATTTCGAACGCAAACAGGGCGTTCGGAACGCGCACCGGGCTTCCACGGCATGAGACGAGCTCTATTCGAGAATTCACGGCTTCAATGAGATAAAACTGACCTTTCCATCTTTGCATTTACCGATAATCTGTTGCTTCAATCTTCTTCGTCGGCCTTCAGATCACAAACGGGATAATCGCCTTCACTTGTTTGCGGTAAGGCTGGTATTCATCGGGGAAATGCCGCAGCAGGAAAGCTTCCTCCTGCTTAAGCTTGATCAGCAAAGCGGCCATCATCAACGGCAATGCCAGCCAGCTGCGTAGTCGGCCGATTTCAATAGCCGTGCCGAGGCACATCGTCAAAAGACCGGTGTAAATGGGATGCCGCACAAATCGATAAGGCCCGCGCCGGATTAGTTCGTGCCCCTGCCTGAAAGTCACATCACTGCTCCAGTTGCCTGCCAGCGTCCAACGTGCCCAAAGCGTCACGAATAATCCCACTAAACAAATGAAACCTCCCATCACCAACGCCCAGTCCGCATGCGATGTCACGCGTATGTTCATCGGCTCCGGCAAATGCATTATAGTAATGGTGCCTATGGCTATTATTGCCCCTCCCCCACCCGTCTCCTCATTCCAGGCCGCCAGCAGGAGAAAACTGACTCCCAATGGTATCCGATGAGCTAAGGAGGACCGCATGCTTTGCCTTTCTGAAGTCGCTTTCACGCGCCATCCGCTGATGAGCCAGTATGCAACGAAAATAATCCAGCAACCGAGGACGATGTAGCGCGAAATCAATGCCATGATGCATTCGCTCCGCTCTATTAAACCTATACAAATACGCCGGATGATTCCGGCGGCGTATTTGATATTTTGTTTGATATTAGTCGATAGTAGTGTGCTTTTTTTCGACGGGAGCAGAATAGCATAGAGCTTGTCGCAATACTGCAGAAATTCTCATTCGCGGATTGGAATGAAAACCAATTGCGTGCTATCGAAAACTGCAATAGGCCTGACGAGAACAAAAAGGGCGGATAATGACAGGAAGAGGGTCACGGGAACAATGCATTCGCCGGAGGCGCGAGCTTACAGTTTTGCCATCATTTCAGGAAGCCAGAGGCTCAGGCCTGGCACGAACAAGAGGATAAAAAGGAAAATAGTCAGTGTAATCAGGAATGGAGCCGCTCCCTTTAGCAGATCCCCTGTTTTTATATTGAAGACGTTGCGCACAAAAAACAAATTCACTCCCATCGGAGGTGTTATGAGTCCGATCTCCAGGTTGACTACGTATAATATCCCGAACCAGACAAGATCAAATCCAAGTGCGGTCAGCAAAGGAGCGAAAATAGGGATGGTCAACATGGTGATAGTGATTGAGTCGAAAAGAGAGCCCAGGATGAGATAAAGAACCATTATGGCTATAACAATTGCTTTCGGAGGAACATTTAAAGACAAAACCAGATTGCTCAGAAAATCTCCGACACCGGCGCTGGCCAGCATATAAGAAAAAAACGAAGCTGCAACGATGATGACGAGCATCATGGCATTTATCACGGCGGCTTCTACCATGGCTCGGTATAAGCCTTTCCAACGGAGCCTGAAAACCGTGACGGCAATAATGATTATGACTACACAACCGATACCGGCGGCCTCGGTGGGTGTTGCTATGCCGAAGAAAATCGATCCGATAATGGCCGTCAGAACCGCAATTACAGGCCAGACATTTTTCAACGATCCCAACCGTGTAACCCAATTCACGGAACCTGCCGCAGGACCCAGTTTGGGATTGCGCCAGCAAATGAGGATAGGCACAGCTGCCAACATGAGAGCTAAAAGAGCACCGGGAATTATTCCTGCAATTAACAGATGGCCTACAGACACATTGGCTATGACTCCGTAAATTATCAAAGGGGTGCTGGGCGGAATCAATGGTCCAAGGACGCCCCCACACATCATTCCCCCAAGAGCTAATTTCCTGTCGTAACCATACCTGTCCAGTTCCGGTTCGGCCACTTTGCCCACCGCTACTATGGCGGCGCCACTGACGCCTACAGTGGAGGCCATCAGGGCTTCACCGAGAATACTGGCGCTTACCAGCGCGCCGGGGAGGCCGGAGACCCAATTCCGGGCTGCCTTATAGAGGTCTTTTCCTATGGCAGTCTCGGTGATTACACAGGCCATAAGAACGAAGAGCGGCAGAGGGGTCCATGAATAGTTATAGAACAGAGAAAATGTGGCCAGGCCCATTTTGTATAGCGCCATGGGTCCGAAAGCAAGAGTTCCGAATACCGTTGCGCTGAATCCCAGAGCAAACGCGATTGGGACACCGAGAACCAGAAAAATTACCATGGAGACGATGCAAAGGCCCGCCGCTAGACCAGGATCCATATTTGTTTTTCCACACAGGTGCAGGTGTTCAGCACATGGTTATCAATAGGAATTATCTTTCGGTTCTCCGGGAGTCGTTTTCAGGCGAAGCAGGCCGCCAATCAGCCGTACCAGCAGAACAAGACATAAAAATCCATAGCCTGCAGGAATCATAAGTTTGATCGGGAACAACGGTACCGGCCAGGACGATTGACTATGCTGGTCAATTCTAAAAGCGCGCAGCGTATCGCTGAAACTTATCCATGTGATTATGCCGAAAAAAATGATCCCTAAAATCGGGCTGAGGATATTCGAGATAATATTCCGGATATTTTCCGGGAATCGCTCGAGCAGGAGATCACACCGGAGAAAACGGTTCTGCATTTCTACGGCGGCAACAGCCAGAACAAAGCTGAGCAGCAAAAACATCTTGCTGATCTCATAGGAGACAGGTTCGGGGGCGTTGAAAGCGTACCGCCTGACGGAACCGTAGGTTGCCAGGAAAGCCATGAGCACAATCAGTGAACCGGCAAATGAAACCAGACCTTGATTGACGCGCTTAATCCACAGACCAAATGACCGCGCGGCCCTTTTTCCCGCCATTATGTCTCTTCACCAATCAATGCTCTGCATTTGGTTTTCGGGGCAATCCGCATAAATTCACGTACATCCGTCTGCCGGTTGCTGCAAATCCGGCTGCTCGTCCGGTGGTTGTTCATCAGCGCTGCTTTTCCGATTCCACGTAAGGATATTTGGCGTTTGCTTCGTCGGCAATGCGCTTTATCCCCGCGCCTATATCGTTGTACTTCTTCAATGTGGCGATGGTTTCCGGATAGGCCAGGTTCTTCCACTTGTCGCGTTCCGCAACAGGCAGGTAATAGAATTTCACTCCTTTTGCTTCGAGATCGTCCACCAGGTCATAAAACAGCGTCACATAATACTGGCTTAGATTCTGTGCCAGTGCACTCATCTCTTTATTCAAAATATCCTTGGTGCTCTGCTGCATTGCATCGTAGACGTCCGAATTGATGGTAATTGAATACAGAGAGCCGAGACCATGGAAAACCGTATAGTATTCGGCAACTTCATATAATTTTGCCATGAGCATGTACTGGAGAGCCGATGTCTTTGCATTTATGATTCCCTTCTGCAGATTTGAGTAATCCTCAGAAAAATCCACCACGATGCCCGAACCGTTTAACGCCTCTATCAGGTTAGCCGAGGAAGGAGTGTCGCAACCGACAACCATGCTTTTAAGATCCTCGAGTGTTTTAATCGGCTTCTTCGCTGAGAGGAAATTAAGTGTGCCGACATAAATACATCCCAAGGACCTCTGGTCAGCCTTCTCCTGCAATATATCACTGAATATGTCATTGAGGCGGATCACGGCGTAAGCATTTGCCTCTCCGTTGTTATATAAAAACGGCAGTTCCGCCAATCCGAACTCCGGTGCAGTGCCGCTGAAAGCGGCAATCGGTATAACGCCGCCCTCTATGGCTCCAGTCCTGATTGCGTCCAGGCTTTCGGGCAAACTCGCCAGCTGTCCGCCAGCGAACATCTGCATTTTATAGGCGCCATTGACGCGCGCATTGAATCGATCCATTCCTTCCTGGCACATTTTGGACAAGTCGTCGCCAGGAGGTACCGGCGTCGTCATGCGTATCAATTTCGTTTTGACGGCTGAAGCTGCCGGCGTCGTCGATTCGGCGCTGTTGCGAGGTTCACCGCAGCCACCCAAAAGAATGGCAGAGACAAGCATAATGACCGGCGAACCAAGCGCTGGTTTTTTCATTTTTCTCCTTTTCATTATCTTTGCCCGATGCAAATATACACCATCCTGCCCGCTGATCCGCGCGTTTCACAGAATTTTTCATCTGCCAAAATATCCACCAATCAGATGAATTATCGATCTGACTTCCCTGAAGTCGCGTCCTTCCTGTGATGCGGCATTTGTTTATATGCATCGGAAGCGGATGCAGACCATACGAACTGAAGTATGCAGGAGAAGGATAAGTTGGATTTGAAGCACCCTCGAGTCATTCCACCACTGATAGAGATTCGCCATCCTCATCATAGAAATTGAAAATCAGAGTTGATTCTTCACCGGGGCTTATGAATATGAATTGCGTCCTGCAGCCTCCTCCGTCCACAATCTGCGGGAATACGATCAGCGATGGAGCCGGGCGGGTGAGGTCGGCCAATTTGCCTTGCAATAAGGTAATCGTGCATAAATCAAGATTAGCAATGGCTATAGCTGTGCTGTCAGCACTTCCTTAACTTTAGCTGCAAGATTATCTATTGAAAAAGGTTTGGCTATGTAATTGATATTCTCATCCAGTACGCCTCTGTGGACAATCACATTTGCAGTATACCCCGACATATAAAGAACCTTGAGATCGGCATATTGTTTATGCAATTCATTGGAGAGTTCGCGCCCGTTCATCTCAGGCATCACTATATCCGTAACCAGCAAATCGATTTTCCCCAGATAATTGCCTGCCAGTCTCAGTGCGTCTTTCGGACTTGAGCCGCATAGAACATTATAATTAAGATTTGTCAGCACCCTTTCAATTAGCTCCCGTATAGCCTTATCATCTTCAACAACCATTATTGTTTCACCCTGTCCCGAAAAGGTACTGAAAGCCTTTTTATTGGCAGGTTTGGCAGATTGAAAGGTCTTTTCTTTTGGCAGATATATTTTAAAGGTGGATCCTTTTCCCGGTTCGCTGTATACATTGATAAAACCATTATTCTGCTTGACTATGCCGTATATCGTTGAAAGCCCGAGTCCAGTTCCTTTCCCGAACTCTTTCGTTGTATAAAACGGTTCAAAGATTTTCTCCTGCTGTTCATGAGTCATTCCTATCCCGTCATCACTCACTGCAAGCATGGCATAATCGCCGGTCTTGAAGCCCAGATGGGTGGCGCAGTAATCCTCATCGAAAACAGCATTTCCTGTTTCAATAGTAATCTTGCCGACATTATCTATTGCATCCCGCGCATTGACACAGAGATTTACCAGGATCTGATCTATTTGAGCGGGATCCATCCTGACCGGCCATGTGTCTTCGCCGGGCATCCATGCAAGGCTGATATCTTCACCTATTAAACGTTTGACCATTGAAAGCATGCTGTTTATTGTGTCATTCAGATCGAGAACCTTGGGATCTATAGGCTGTTTCCGCGCAAAGGCGAGCAATTGTTTGGTTATATCTGTTGCGCGTTTGGATGCTTCAAGAATGTGGGTGATATAACCGTGCAGAGGGTCATGGGATTTAGCTTCTGTTAAAGCAAGTTCAGCATAACCCATTATTACACTGGAAATGTTGTTATAGTCATGGGCCACACCACCAGCCAGGTTCCCGATGGCTTCCATTTTGTGAACCTGCTGAAGCTGTTTTTGCAGTTTATCCTTTTCCTCTTCTGCATTCTTTCGTTCGCTGATATCGATCCATGTTCCCAGGGAGTAGACTAATTCTCCATTTTTATATATTGGGGTGACATCTATCTCAGCCCACGATTGTTCGCCATTTTTCTTTCTGTATTTCCTCTCGCTCCTTTTGACACCCTGACTATGTCGTTTCTCAATAGATCCGTATTTTTCGTCCTCAACCGACCAGGGATAGGGTATCTTTACGCCCAGGACATCTTCAAGACAATAGCCGGTGAGTTTTTCAAAAAACGGATTTACATACCTCACTGAGGTGTCGGGATTGTACACCAGGATTGCAGTGGGCGAATGCTCCAGCAGGCTGGAATTGAATGAATCACTCTCCTGCAAAGCCTTTTCAACTCTTTTGCGCCCGGTTGTATCTCGGGTAACCTCAATAAAGCCTGTTACCTTGCCTTCTTCTCTAATAGGAGAAAACAAGGTCTCATAATAAAGACCTCTCTTTTCATCACTGTATTCAGCGATAAATTTTTCCCCATCTAATACTCTTTTCCGCAGGGAGTCCCAATATTGTATTATTTCAGGATCATTCGACAATTGATGCGGGATAATTCCAGGCGTTATTTCAATATTTAGCAGCTCCTCTCCCCTTTGTTTGTATTTCGCATTAAACGCCTGAGAGATCCCATTGCTGTCACAAATCAGGATATAATCTTCAGAATTCTGCATCAGAGAATAATAGTAGGCTTGGATCTGCCTCAGCGCATTCAACTCTTCAATCAATCTGACATTATCTTCTTTTTGTTTCTCAAGAAGCTTTTCGAGATCCTTAATTTTGGTATCCAATTCTTTGTTAGTGAGTTCGTTTTTCATTTCGCATGATTCCCATAATTCCGGAGAGGATAGAAGAATGGACGCTTGTTTTGAATTTTCAATTATTATCCAAACCGGTTTATTCGCCTTCTGATAATGCGTATCCCGTTAACTTCCTTGAAATCACGAGGCTAATTTTACTACAGCGGGCGACGGAAAGGATTAGATATTCAAAAAACAGAAAGGGCGAACACGAGGTTCGCCCCCATCTAAGATTTCAAATTAAAGATTGAAGATTCCAGATTCAAAACAATTTTCAATTTGAAGAGCCTCGATCCGATTGCAGGTTTATTTTGCACCGAAATGCTGTTGCTGAAATTTGCTTTTTGATACATGGACGGGAAGGCGGAAGTCGAGCTGACCCTTGCCGATCCGAGCGAGCAAGTAAAGGCGAAACTGCGCGCGCTCGGCCTGGAGATCATCTCATGGCCAAAAGAATCCGCGATGGTTGTGGGAAGAATCGCGGTCGAGAAGCTGGAATCATTGCTGAGTATCGAGGCAGTGCACCGCATCGCCCAGCATTATCGGTGAAGATGCGGCTCGGGCTTTGGATGCTCTGAACCGCCTGTCTCAAAATAGAGATTTTGAGATGCCTGTATTGCAGGGCAGTGCGCTTTTCTCGGGGTCGGGGTCGGTATCGGTATCGGGTTCGGCATTTGAAATGAGCTCAAAACAATGCGCTTCGCATTTGAGATCGTTCCCTATTTCGACCCCGATACCGACCCCGACCCCGATTCTTTCGGATTCCAATAAATTTTTCGGATGGCGGAATTACCAGTTGCGGATTCGCCCTGTGTCCAGGTGGATAAAGCCGGATTTCGGATAATATCCCACACCGCCACAGGCCAGAGCCAGCGCGGCAGACCTGAGGCGGAACAACGGAACTCCGTCCAGTCGTACGTCTAGCGCTTTCCCCTGCATGTGCAGACTCTGCCCCGCCACTCCCTCATTGTTTTTCCGCAGCATGGCATTGGTCTCCGGCGATCTGTAGCCGGAAATGATCTCGAAAACGCCCTCCGGCTTAAGCGATCGGGACAGCTCGGCAAGCTGGTCTAATACGCGCACATCTATGGCGGCCACTTTCCCGTTCCGGAACGACCTGTATGGGCGCGACAACAAAATCCTGAGCGGCTTGAAATCCCGCTTCAGTTTTCATTCCAGAAAGCTGCCCGGAAATTAAACGAATGCAGAATTCCCGATTTGCGCTGAGCTTCTCACTGCTCGCTTGCCGATTTCTTCAGATTCCTTCTTTCCCATCAGGGTAAAAATGCCTATAGCCGAGAAAGGCTCTTCATCATGACAATAGCATGCTGATTTCTTGCTCAAACCACTGGGACGCAGGAGATAGCAGACGCGATAATTTGAAGTGATGCACTTTCATTTAGTGGACATGCAGTGCACTCGCATGGATTAGCAGAAGAAACCCATTTTATAGTCAGTTCTCGGAAGGCCTTTCCAGATTGTCAATCACCAACACTTCAACAGGCCCCATGCCGCTCTTAAGACGCAGCCCGACCTTCTTTAACGCAGCAAAGATGGTTGGAAGCCCGGATAGCGTATTCACTGCACTCTCACTCGGAGCAGGTTCCCGCCAAGGCACCTGTGAACCGGACGTGAGACGTTCGTTCGAAAAACTCAGTGATTTGATATCAAATAACGATGTCAGCCCAGTACGTCCTATTCAAACTGCCGATTGTAAGCATTTTACTCCCTCGGCGCCAGCGATACGGCTTTCCTCCCTGAATTTTCCGAACAGATGATCCGGGGAGTGAGACGGCGCCGGATACCTCATAAAGTCGTCGTCCTGCGCTGCGGCACTACGCCATGGGCGAAAGCCCTTTCAAGTTTATCGATGGTTACCGGATCTGCTCGTTCCTGCTGAAATCGCTTTAAAAAAGAGCAGAACTCCTAGCTGTTCAGATCAAGGTATACGGGAGCGGTCCTCGACTCTTCCTCAAATCGAATCGCGGCGCCGGCGGATTTATTGTTCTGATAGAGCAAGGCAATCCACAGAGCGGCGGCCACCGCATAGAAATACAAAAAGCGGGAAGGATTGCCGAGCAACCAGGCTTCAATATTCGCGGCAGCATAGGCGAAGCTTGTGAAACCCAGAAAATAGAGCGGCCACAGGATCACAATTTTTGCCGCTCCGGGAAGATAAGAGCAGGTGAAGGGTATTTTGGGGAATCTGAAAAAAAGCAATTCAATGAGGATCAACGACAGCGTGGTGCCGTAGCAGACGTGCAGCAGCACGATGCTCCAATCCAATACAAGCCCACTGAAAAGGCCGGCCAATACAAAAAGCGGAACGATGACCGCGCCAATAAGAAATTTGCGAACACCTTTATATCCGCTCCTGATCCGCTGCATCGGAGCAATCCGGAAAAGCCAGTTAGCCTCCAGATCGACAGGGATGGCAAAACTCACTCTCATTCCCACCAGGAGAAAAAACGAAAGAATAAGCGGGATGGACAGGATTTCTCTATTCAGATAACCGAAAACTGAAGGATCCCGGCTGAGCGTCGCCGTTGCCAGCCTCACGGCCGCGATGATATATCCGACGGCCAGAAACGTTCCGATATACAGGACATGCCTGGAACTGCGAAATATCGTTTGCCCTACAAAATGAAAGGATGCCCGTTCTTCGGGCTTCCCGATAAACAGACGGTCCAGAAGAAAATTGCCGGCAGCACGGATGCCGGCAAAACTGCGTGAAACGCCAGGACCGGATTCAACACTCCTGCGCATAAACCTTCGATAGCACATCGCATAGGAAAGAATGGATAGTACGCCTGCGAAAGACAGGGCAGCCGCGGCGCGCTCTGCCAGCCGCCACATTGCGGGATCATGCGATCCGAGGAGAATTTCATAGATTCCGATGAACCAGATCGGAGGGAAGAAGGCGGCTACTGGGCTTTCATTCTGTATGAGCTGATCCACCGAAGAGAGTGCCCAGAAAGAGAGCAGCGCGCCCAGAAGCAGCAGAAGGCAGAGGAAGCGTATGCTGCGCGAAATCGTCCGCGCCCGCTTCGATGGGATCATCATCAGGAGAATCCCCTGCAATGCAATCGCGGCGAGGAATATGAAGATATTGCCAAGGAGTACGCTGATCCCGTGACTGAGGGTGTAGCGGATAACCTGATATATTGGAATTTTTCTGGCAAAAACGGTGTGGCTGTAGGGATTGTTGCCCAGAACTGCACTCGGGAACAGAAGCGTCGGAATGATGTTGACGGCGACGGTGAACAGCAGAAGAAAAGCGGCCAATGCGACAACCTTTGCAAAAAATACCGTCCGGGTTGCCACCGGGAATACCGTAAGGATGAGGTAATCCTTTTGATCCGGAAACAGCGTTTCCCATTCGAACACCGCAAGAAATCCGAGGAGGATCATCGAGAGGGACAGGAAGTAGCATTTGTCGGTGATCGTGGCCGCGTCGAGCTCGGCGACCGGGCGATAGATATAGTAGCCGTACTTAAAAAACGAAGACGCGCATTTCGCCATGCCTGGCAGAATCAGCAATGCCAGGACCTGGAATAAAAGCGCATTTTTCTCGATGGAATCGACCTGAGACGAAGAGATAGCTTCGAAATCAAAAAAGCGGCCGAAGAAGTGCTTCACCAGGCATTTATATTGGCCGGCTGCATCCGGATGGCTCATATTCGTCCCATAATTCAGTTTTGAATAACTGCAACCATCTTATGCGCGATCTGTTCTGTATCCTCGTTCTGGACCAGCTGCGTGAAAATTTCCTCCAGGGACGGAGTCTGCATCAGGCGCCGGAGATTCTCCACAGAATCGTCGGCAACCAGGCTGCCCTTGTGAATGATCAGCACCCGGCCGCATATTTTTTCGACCACCTCGAGCACATGGGAGCTGTAGAGAACCGCCTTGCCCTGGGCGGCAAGAGATCTGAGCAGACTTCTGACGATGAGTATCGAGGAGACATCGAGTCCTGAAAGAGGTTCGTCAAACAGTAAAATGTCCGGATTGTGAAGCAACGCGGCGATCATCATGATTTTTTGCTTCATGCCCTTTGAGTAGGAGGAAATCGGCGAGTATTTGGCAACACTCAGCGAAAACAACCGCAGCAGCTCATCAACCTTCGGATTCAGCATATTTTCGGGTATGGACCGCAGCCGTCCGGCCAGTTGGAGATATTCCCGTCCGGAGAGGTGAGAATAAAGAAGCGCTTCCTCCGGCACATATCCAAGGCGCATCTTGTATTCGATGATCTGTTCTTCTACAGGATGCCCTTCGAACAATATTTCGCCGCCCGAAGGCTTGATCAGTCCGACGAGCATTTTGACGGTTGTGCTCTTTCCCGCCCCGTTAGGACCAAGGTAGCCGACAATCTCATGCGGGCGTATGATGAAGCTGACATCTTTTACGACCGGTCTGCGACTGAAGTATTTCGTCAGGCGCTGCGCTTCCAGCATGGTCAACCTCCAGTCACTCTGGTGTTTTTTTCTTAGAGCCTTGGAGTCTTTGCGGCTTGGAGCTAATTCAACTCCGAACTCAGAATTATTAAGCCGTTGCCACCTTCCCGGCAAAGCCGATCCGCTTGCTAGCGCGGAGGGGGCAGAGGTAAGTACGTGTTGATGAAGACCAGAATCTGGAAGATCAATGACAGCAGGGGAAAGACATACCAGGACACGCGGCTGAACGACGAGGGCGTGTTGATCCGTCCTGCTCGTATCGCGCGATCTTCCAAAGGCGCACCAATCAGAGCCATCCCCAGCAGAGAGGTAAAACAGGCGGCGATAACAAATGCAATCGCTCCTGCAATATAACCGATATTGGCTATGGTGGCGCCGTGCAGCATCTGGATGAATCCCATCAGGCAACCGATCAGGCCCATGCCTGCAAAAGCTGTAGATGGCGTCAGCCTTGCATTATTTCCTTCCATAAACAGCATCAGTGCCAGGGATCCCCCCAAAACCACCAGGAATGAAGGCATGCATGCAATCAGAACCCCCGACAGAGATATGCCGGGCAGGCGAACCGCCGAAACCAGGGCGGCCAGAAAAAGCACATACCCGATCAAAGCACCGAATCCCCATCCGGGACGCCCATATGATCCAGGCTTATCGCCACTCATTGCGCTCGGCGTCGATGGCGGGCTTTGGTGTTTTCCCATGAGTTTCCAGCAGGGAATGAAACACATCACGGCAAGCAAACTGCCATACAAAACAGACAGGAGAGGTCGGAGCAGGACAGGCATAATCATCCATAAGCCTGCCGTCTCAGCCGTTTTCAAACCTGCAAAACCTATGACCATGCTCAGGACGCTGCTTAATCCCCCCAGTATCCAGAATCCACGGCCCGCAGCTTCCCAGAAACGAACGGAATTTCGTATTTCCGCTTCATCGCCGGAACCCCCGGCCGCATGCCGTAACGCCCGCCGGATTTCGACGCCCGGGAAACTGATCATTATCAAGGCGATTCCGCCGACCAGGATAAAGAATAATCCATATGGCTCGTAGTAACTCGCCGGCCCCCCCGATTTCAGCACGCCGATTACCACCATCAACAGAAGAAAAACTCTCCCGGCAATCAGCAAAATCCTTTTACTGGCATGTGCGGATGACATTTTGTCCTCCTTTTCGGGTTGAACCCTTTCTCAATTAACCTGCCGTTTTGACGACGATGCGGGAATGAACAGCTCCTGCGGAATAGATTTATTCCACTGGAACCGAACATCTTCGAGACAGTCCCGATCCTTGCCCATCGGGGCAGAATCCGCCGAAAATTTTTTAAGCGTGGCAGGAAGATAGTTCATTGCATCAACGGCGATCTCAACCACCTGCTGATTTTCCCGGCCGATAAGCAGAAACCTATCCGTCCCTGCACTCTCCGGACGTTCAGCTTGCCTCAATCCGTATCTCATCTCCATGTGCTGAGCCAGAATTGTTGGTGTGAGGAATTCAATCGACAGCTGCCATTTGGAAGGCAGGGCGTCAATATCCGCAGCGCTCATTGTGCCGGTATCATTTTGGGCTGCTGAAACAGTTCCATTTGAAATCCACAGCGTCTGTCCTGCGGCGCCGGGGGACTCCATATCGACACGAGTGACGCCGGCAGCGCTCCAGCGCAAGCGGTATTGGAAGGTCTCACCTCCGGCTCCCTTTTTCAGCACGGTGCAGTCCATGGATGTTGCACGATGAAGGCGCCCGGATATCGTTACCATTAGCTTCACTCGCTCGACTGTATCCGCCAGAACGTTTTGACCGCCGCCGAATTGCATCACAATTCCCATCAACAACAGGAGTGCCGAAGCATAAGTAAGTATCTCCTCCCGAAACGTTGCCAACGCTTGCAGCCAGCGATCCAAGCGATGCAGATCTGTTTCCTCGCTTGCCATGGCTTCGCGCGCGGCGCGCAGAACGCGGTCATGCAGGTCCGGGGAGGGGGGAGCCAGCCGATAGCTACCCAACTCCCTGGTGATGCGTGGATCTTGCTCCATGGATTTCTTCATTTCGACCTTCCGTCACCATTCGCCGCAGTTTCTCAATTCCATATCGGAAACAACTGGCGGCTGTGTTTTCCGATATGCCCAACAGCGTTCCTATTTCCCGAAGGGTTTTGTCACGATAGAACTTCAGAACAAGCACCGATCGCTGCTTTTCCGGCAGTTCTGCCAGCCCTTCAACCAGCGTTTGGATCCGATCTTCATCCGGCGCGTCCGGTGCGACTGGAACAAGCCAGTCGGACATGGGCTCAGCCCGGTCTCGAATCCGCTTCATTTGTTTGCGGCGATTCAACGCAACATTCCGAGCCAACTGGAACAAATAGGGCCTCAACTGCCGAGCGCCGGCCACAGCCGCCCGCTTTCTAGCAATCGTGACAAAGACTTCCTGCAAACTGTCTTCCGCGTCGCTCCGCGAGCAGTGGATCCCTGCAAGGTAGCCCAGAAGATCCGAAGCGTATTCTGTCCAGATCATCTCCATGGCGGCCGGATCATTGGCTGCGAGACGGGATCGGATTTCGTTGGCAACGGCTTCCTGATCCAAGTTGCGTTCTCCGTTCTTTCACTGGATATGACAACCGGTTGTGCTGGATTTGTCTATTTGTAACGGATTTTTTATCCAAATGCCGCCAAATTCGCCAAAGAATGTTCGATCTTTATGAATAAGGCTGGACCCGGGAGCGCCGGCGAGGACGCTCCCCAGGCCGCGGGATCAGCTGCAATAAGGTAATCGCGTTATTGCAGGGCAGTGCGCTTTTCTCGGGGTCGGGGTCGATATCGGAATCGGGGTCGGCATTTGAAATGAGCTCAAAACAATGCGCTTCGCATTTGAGATCGTTCCCTGTTTCGATCCCGACCCCGACCCCGAACAGGAGCATATTGGCTGCCGATGGAATATCCCCAGTGGAAAACATGAAGGCTCATCATGTATCCTGTGCTCCTTCATGGAGCATGTATCATGCAAATAAGCGAATACTTTGAAAAAGCAAAAGGCCGGGGCATTATGGCTACAGCAGATTCAACCGGACACCTGACCGCGGCCGTATATGCCAAACCTCATTTCTTCGGAGAGAATTCGATCGCCTTCATTATGGCCGATCGATTGACGCATCAGAATCTTCAATCCAGTCCCCATGCTGTGTATCTTTTTATGGAATCCGGCGAGGGGTATGCGGGGAAGCGCCTCTATCTCACCAAAACGAAAGAGGAAATGAATGATCCATTGATCGAAAAGATCAGCCGGAGAGAGCGTTACCCTGTCGACGAAGAGTATCAGAAACAGAATCGATTTCTGGTTTACTTCTCGATCGATAAAGTCCTTCCCCTGATAGGAGATAAGACATAGATCCCGGCCAAAGGGGGATCGGCGATGCGGGTCTAACACCCGGAATCGCAATCCAGCCAGCGAAGAAGAACGCCGGCCCATGTGAAGCCGGATCCGAAGGAAACAAGCATTACCAGGTCGCCCTGCGAAATGCGTTTTTCACCGACCGCTTCGCTGAGCGCGATCGGCACAGCTGCGGCCGTTGTATTGCCATAGCGGTCGATATTGTTGTAGAGGCGCGCATCTTCAATGCCAAGCCGGGAAGCCACAGCCTCGATAATGCGAAGGTTGGCCTGGTGAAAGACAAATAATGCAATGTCCTTCAGATTCAAACCTTCCGACTGGAGGATTTTTTCCACCAATTCCGTCATATGAGTGACTGCGGAGCGGAATACCGCCCTGCCGTTCATTCTGGGATAATGCATTTTTTTATCAATCATCTCGTGATCGATCTGCACGTGGTGCCGGGTTCCCGGAGCTGCCACCATCAGCTCATGGGCAAAGCGCCCGTCGGCGTGAAGCCGGCATGCAATGATTCCGGGCTGATCGGCGGCCGGGCCCAGAATGGCGGCGCCGGCGCCGTCCCCGAAAATAATGCTGACGCCGCTTGCTTCGGGCGAAAAATCAAGCCCGGTTGAATGAACTTCCGATCCGACAACAAGAACGTTGCGGTATGTTTCAGTGCGGATGAACTGATCCGCGATGCTGAGGCCATAGAGGAAGCCCGAACACTGATCGCGAATATCGATGGCCGGTATGCCTGGAGCATTGAGCTTTGCCTGGAGGAAGCATCCTGAGCCCGGGAAAAAGTGATCCGGTGAAAGAGTAGCCAGGATTATAAGATCCAGGCCCCGCGGCTCCATACGGGCTTGAGCGAGAGCCTTTCTCGCCGCTTCACAGGCGATATCCGCGCAGCTTGTCCCCGGCGTTACATAGCGCCGCTCCCGCACTCCGGTACGCTTGACGATATCTTCGTCCCTGATGTCGAGCAGTTTTTCCAAATCGCTGTTTTTGACGATCCTCTCGGGCACATAGTGCCCCATGCTGATTATCCGGCTTCGCATCATTGCCCGAGATCCCTTTCTTCCAGGCGGATCAGGCAGATCCGGTGTGTTGAGAGCGCACGCTCTGCCAAGTCGATTTCAACAAATAGTCGCATGATATCGATTCTCTCTGATGATGCCTGAATCCCAAAAGCATTTCCAAAGGATTTATTGGAATTTGCGTTTTAGGCAAGTTGCCCGGTTCGACACCGGCAATGGATGGAACCATGTCGGTCCGGAGTATGGTAATCTGAATTTAATCAAGGAGCGTCCAATGGCAACCGATGGGAACCAGGCCCGGCAATATAGTGAAAGCCTGCATTCGAAATTTCCTCATCCTTTAGGCACGAAAGCGCGGATTCTTTTATCGAGCGTGTTTGGTCCCTATGCCCAGGACGACAAATTCGGCAGCCGGCTGATCAATCCAATGGAGCTTTATCACAACCAGGTAACGCGGCTCCAGGGGCCATTCTCGCTGCGGATGTTTCACCGTTCCTGGGGGCTCATGCTGATGCAGGCGAATGTGTCCGCCCCTTGTACGCTGCTTGATTTCCCGACGCTGGACCGCTTTATTGACGAAATCCGCAATCGCCGCTACGACATAATCGGAATCAGCAGCATCACGGCGAACATTCTGAAAGTGAAGCATATGTGCGATCTGGTGCGCCGCCTGCAGCCGGATGCAACTATCGTGGTCGGAGGCCATATTGCCGGCATTTCTGATCTGCATTCCCGGCTGGACGCAGACTGGATCGTTCGGGAAGAGGGTGTGCAATGGTTCCGCCGGTTTCTGGGCGAGGATCCGGAACAACTGATCCGACATCCCGTCATCCCCACCCGTGTCGGCACCCGGAGCATGGGGATCACCGTAAAAGAAAAACCTGACGAAACCGCCGTCACGATCCTGCCTTCAGTCGGCTGCCCGCTGGGCTGCAATTTCTGTTCGACGTCTTCTCTTTTCGGCGGAAAGGGCAAGTGGGTCAACTTCTACGATTCGGGAGATGAGCTCTTTGATATCCTGTGCCGGCTCGAAGAGCTTCGCGGCACGCAGTCCTTTTTTGTGATGGACGAAAATTTCCTTCTCTATCGCAAGAGAGCGCTCCGCCTGCTTGAGCTTATGGAGAAGCACGACAAGGCATGGATTTTTTACGTATTCAGCTCCGCCAATGCAATTCGTTCCTATACCATGGAGCAATTGATAGCGCTGGGAATCTCCTGGGTATGGGTTGGATTGGAGTGTGAAAACAGCCGATACGGGAAACTCCACGGCATCGACACAATGGAGCTGGTCCGGGAGCTTCAATCGCACGGCATACGTGTGCTGGGATCCACCATCATCGGTCTGGAACACCACACGCCGGAAAATATTGATGAAGCCATCGAATACGCCGTCCGCCATAAAACGGACTTCCATCAGTTCATGCTGTACATGCCTCTTCCCGGTACTCCTCTCTACCGCGAATTTGAATCCAAAGGATTGATTCTGGACGAGACGCAATGCTCCCTGCCGGATTCTCATGGGCAATACCGGTTCAACTATCGGCATGCTCATATCCCGGCCGGGATGGAGACGGAGATGCTGCTGAAAGCTTTCCGGTGCGACTTCGAGGTTAACGGCCCCAGCCTCCTGCGTGTTCTTCGCACCACGCTGGCGGGCCGCAGGCGATACAAGAATCATCCGAATCCCAGAATCAGACGTCGATTCCGGGAAGAAATCCGGGGCATGGTGCCTTCCTTCTCGGCTGTGGCCGGCGCAGCGGAGCGCTACTATCGGCATAATCAGCTGCTCCACGGCTCTTTTGTTGAGCTGATCGAGCAAATTAAAGCCGAATTCGGATGGAGCTCCGGCCTGGTTGCATTCCTGGGGGGCAAGTATGTCCTCGGAAAGATCCGCCGGGAGGAGAAGCGGCTTGCCCGGGGATGGACCTACGAACCTCCGACTTTCTATGAGGTCAATGAAGCGGTCCCGGCCGAAGAATCCGTCGGCATCAGCCGATGTTCTTTCATCACTCCCGGCATTGAGCGCCTGCACGGTGTCGAAAGCGCCGGCATAATGGAGGAGGTTGGCTGCGTATGATTTCTACCGGAATACAAATCCTGATCGCAGTTTTGTGTGCCTCTGCCTTGATGACAGCGCTATGGTTTATTCAGCGCCGGACTCACAACGCGGGCATTGTAGATGCCGGATGGGCCGCCGCTATCGGAATGCTTGCCGTCTTTTTTGCAATGACGTCCGACGGCTACTTGCCGCGCCGCATTCTGGTCGCCATCCTCGTTGCCGTCTGGGCATCGCGCCTTTCCTATTACATACTGACGGATCGGGTTCTCGGGCGTCCGGAAGAAGGACGCTACGTTGCGCTGCGGAAAGAGTGGGGAGCGGCTGCCGAGCGCCGGCTGTTTTTTTTCTACCAGTACCAGGCTTTATTTGCCGTTTTCTTCGCGCTCCCGGCGCTGGTCGTTGCGCATCATTCCCGGTCGCAATGGACGGGATGGGATCTGGCCGGCGTCCTTATTTGGGTGTGCGGTGTCGGAAATACCATCGCATCGGACCGCCAGCTCGCGCGGTTCAAGGCCCGGCCGGACAGCCGCGGCAAGACATGCCGTGCAGGCTGGTGGCGTTATTCCAGGCATCCCAATTATTTTTTCGAGTGGATTCACTGGTGCTCCTACGCGGTTCTGGCCTCGGAGACCGCGTTCTGGTGGATCGCCTGGCTTGTGCCTCTGGTGCTGCTGTATCTGTTTTTCAAAGTGACCGGAATCCCGCCCACGGAAGCGCAGGCTCTCGCAAGCCGCGGCGAGGATTATCGCCGGTATCAGAAAACTACGAGCGTTTTCATACCCTGGTTTCCTAAAAAGGAAAATCCGGATGAACGTCCTTGATCTGGCAGAGCGAGCCCTGCTTCCGGACTGGATGATCCGTTTTGGCATCCGTCGGTTGCTGGCTTCAAGGTTGCGCACGGAGCGGCGGCGAAACGGCGGTGAGAGCAGAGCCTATGTCAGGCAGTTTATCGAAGAGCTGCGCCGCAGCTCGATCGCTGTCGCGACAGAATCCGCCAACGAGCAGCATTACGAAGTGCCTACGCAGTTTTTCCAGCATGCGCTTGGTCCCCGACTGAAATACAGCTGCTGCTATTGGTCCACTCCTGAAACGACTCTTGCTCAGGCCGAAGAAGCCATGCTTGATCTGTTCTGCCGCCGTGCCGGCGTACAGGATGGGATGGACATTCTGGAACTCGGCTGCGGCTGGGGATCACTCTGCCTGTGGGTTGCTCGGAAATTTCCGGCGTGCCGCATCCTGGCCATCTCCAATTCGCGGACGCAGCGCGAATACATTGAATCACGATGCAGGGCGCTTGGCTTAAGCAATGTCAGCATTGCCACAGTCAATATCCGGGACTTCAACACGGACCGGTGTTTCGACAGGGCTCTATCCGTGGAGATGTTCGAACATGTGCGCAATTATGATGAATTGTTCGGCCGGATCTCCAGCTGGCTGAAACCGGACGGGCGGCTCATGGTTCACATATTCTGCCATTCCCGCTTTGCATACCCGTTTGAAACCGAGGGATCATCCAATTGGATGGGAAGCCGGTTTTTCACCGGGGGGATCATGCCTTCCGATGATCTATTGCTGAATTTTCAACGCGATCTCGTTCTGGAAAATCAATGGCGGTTTTCCGGGATCCACTATGCCAGAACCCTGGAAGCATGGCTGAAAAATTGCGACGGTAAGCGGACCGAATTGCTGCAAATATTTCAGGCGGGCAAAAATCGCGCGGAAGCTTCCCGCGAGCTGCAAAGCTGGCGTATCTTTTTCATGGCCTGTGCAGAGCTTTTTCAATACAACCACGGCCGGGAATGGTATGTATCCCATTACCTCTTCCGCAATAACCGATAATACCACCGATCCATCGAGTGAATCATCCGAACGGCTATCTGAAATACATAGCGGCAGAGAAGTAGTATCCACATGGTTTCGGGGACACGCCGCGCTTTGACATTGGCTGAACTGCTTCTTATAGCTTCCTGTAGCAATGGATTACGGAGGAATCGACCATGAGATCGCCGGCGCCGGGTATTTCGGGCATCACAAGACGAATTTTCGGGAGATTGGTGGGAGGTTTTCTATTTATGACCTTTATTCCCTCGGCTGTTGCCGGTTTCTTCCTAAAGATCCTTCCGGTACGAACTGTTGAGAAAAACAGGTTCCGGTTTAGCTCAACCGACGGATTGATCAGTTGGGAAAATGAAAAGGAACCATACAGGCTGCTTGTGGATGGACTTGTCATGAAACCACAGAGCTTTTCCTACGCCGATATCGAGTCGTTTCCAAGGATCGAGCAGGTATCGGATCTCCACTGCGTGGAGGGGTGGTCTGTAAAAGACCTCGCGTGGGGCGGATTCAGATTTAAGGAGATTCTGAACAGAATCGAGCTGAAACCTGATGCCGCTTATGTGCTCTTCCATTCATTTGGGACAACAGAATTCTCTCCCAAAGGACAAAGCCATTACATCGAATCCTTTCCCCTGGCCGAACTGCTCGATCCGAAAAGAGAAATTCTTCTGGCGCTGACCTTGGACGGCCGTCCTCTGCCTGAGGACCATGGCGGCCCCCTGCGTTTGATCAGCCCGCATGACCTCGGATACAAGAGCATCAAGTTCATTTCACGGATTGAATTCATTAAGAAAGAACGGCCCGGCTGGTGGACACTGGCCAATCCTGCCTACCCGACAGTCGCAAGAGTCCCCGAAAGCCGGCTAAGGAAAAGGTAGGGTCCATCGAGCTGTGGATTCTTTCCGCGGCCTATGGCCGTGCAACCCTTATAGGGTAGGCCGTTCCGTTGGCATGGGAGGATATATTGCAAAGGGAAGATTGATTTCGGGGTCGAACAGAAATGATATTAAGTGAGGACACAATTGGTATGCTTCATAGCTAAAAGCCGACCCCGATACCGACTCCGACCCCGACCCCGAGATATCGGTAATTCGCCCTGATGTGCGCTGACTGTGGGACGCACCTGACATAGACTGTCTCAGGGTCGCGGCTGAAGCCGCGATCCACAAGTGAGAGAGGACACTCACAGTATTAACAGATCTGATCTGCTTTCTATCCGTGAGAATCGGTGGAAATCCGCGGTTAAATTGTTGCTTGTTCGAGGATGCTATTCCGTTACAACGTTCTGGGCTGCGGGCTTGACCAGCAGCATTTGAACATCTCCGATTGCGCGCTCGCGGAATCCGCCTTCGCAGTAGCAGAAATAGAACTCCCAGGTGCGAATGAATTCATCGTCAAATCCGAGACTTTTGATCGTTTCGATTTTGTCGTTGAACCGCATCCGCCAATGCGCAAGGGTTTCCGCATAGTGTGACGTGATGTCTTCCAGGTGGAAAAGCTGAAGATCCGTTGCCCTGCCGATCGACCGGCATATAGTACCAATCGAAGGGAGACAGCCGCCGGGGAAGATGTATTCCCGGATAAAATCTACGGAGCGCCGGTAGCGTTCATACTGCTGATCCGGGAAGACGATTGCCTGCAGACACATCATGCCTGCGGATTTCAATAAGCCGGAACATTTTGCGAAATAGGTATCGAAGTATTGATATCCGACGGCTTCGATCATTTCGACTGAAACAATCTTGTCATACAGGCCCTCGAGATTTCTATAATCCTCCAGAAGAACGCGGATGCGATCGCCCAGGCCCGATTCCTCGACGCGCTTCATCGTATACTCGTACTGCTTTCTTGAAATGGTTGCAGCCGTCACCTTGCACCCGTATTCGGATGCCGCGTGGAGAGCAAATCCACCCCAGCCGGAACCGATTTCCAGGACATGATCCTCTGCGCGCAGTTCAAGTTTTCGGCAAATGCGATCAAACTTGGCAATCGAAGCCTGGTGCAGAGAGCTTTCGCTTTTCGGAAAAAACGCACAGGAGTAGGCCAGAGTCTCATCCAGGAAGAGCGAAAAGAAATCATTTCCCAGATCGTAATGCGCGGCAATATTGCGTCGGCTTCCGGCAAGTGTGTTGCGCCGCATCCGATGCGCCGCGGTGCGTATAAGGTTGAGCAGCCGGGCGGCGCCGCTCTCGATTTTGCCGAGGACTTCCGCATTGCGGCAGAAGATGCGCACCAGGTTAACGAGGTTGTCGCATGCCCAGAAGCCCCGGATATAAGCCTCTGCAGCCCCAAGACTCCCGCCGAAAACCACATAGCGGAAGAAACGGGAATCCCGGACTCTGATCGTCGCAGTCAGCGTGCTGTCCCCGGGATCTCCAAAAACGCGGCTTTGCGTGCCTTCAATGCACATTAGCCTGCCGTATCGTAAATTTTCAAGCTGATCCCAGACCAAATCACGAAAAAGGTTTTGCAAACGGGAAGAAGAGCGGCGAGCGGATTCTTCACTCATGACCGGGAAGCCTCCGTCCTGGAGGAGTATCTGGGATGGGGATAGAAGGGACATTTCTTGCGCCAGAGCAGAAGTGCTTGCCGGTAGATCCCAAGCGTAATCCGGGCCGTCATCCAGGGATAGTGCGCGAGCGTTCGCAGCATCGCGCTGCGCGTCAGTTCTTTGCGGTTCAAGACCATGGCCACATCAAAGAGCCTTTGATCGCCGAAATAGTTTGCTATTGCAACACTCAGTTTTTGTTCCGGTTTGCTGAGGCTCCACTCGTACTCGGCTTTCATATCCATGAAAGGAGATACATGAAAATCCTTTGCATGGCGGAACAACAGGCTTTTGGGATTCCCAATTTGATTCCCTTGCCACAGCACATACCAGTGCTTCTGCAGCCAGGGGGTGTTGGTTACTTCTGCAACGATCGATGTCACCGTGGCGCCATCGCCGCTGAAACAATAATAGAGATTCAACGGGCTGAAATAACAGCCCCAGTTGCGCAGATTCGTGAGCAGGCGGATCGGCCCGTCGCACTGCTGCTCCGTACGTTCCTGCACGAGCGAGCGAACGGATTCGGCCAGAGGGATGGCGGAATGGCCGAGGTGATCCTTGCGGCAGAAGGAAGCGGGCGAAAACCGGCGGCGGGACAAAACAAAACCTCCATCGAGCAGCTTCGGCAATTCATCCAGATCGAGGTACATCATAAAAAGGTTGTACCGGAACTCGTGTGCTATCGGCTGAATCCGACGATGCCGCACATACCCCTCGTAGATGCAGCTCAGCATGACTCCAACCTCCTTCCGAAGCATTCGCCGACGGCAAGGGCGCTGTTGACGCCGTCTTCGTGAAAACCGCAGCCCCAGTAGGCGCCGCAGAAATAAGTCCGGTTCCTTCCGTTGATTTCTCCAAAGCGTTTTTGTGCTGCCAGGGCCGGCCTGTTGTAAATCGGATGGTGGTACACAATTCGCCGCAGGATTTTTTCGCGGTCGAGATTCCGGATTTCATTGAGTGTGATGCAGATGGGTTCCGGCGAACGGTGCCCCTGCAACCGGTTCAGGTTGTAAGTCAGGGCAACAGGACGGTTTTCTTCCTCCGGGATGTAATAATTCCAGGACGCCCATGCCCGTTTTCGCTTTGGAAACAAAGAAGAATCGATATGAAGGACCGTATCGTTGCGCTGGTACGGAATCGAGGAAAGGATTTCCCGTTCCGCTGTTGTTGCATCGGAAAGCATGTCCAGTGACTGATCGGAATGGGAGGCCATCACAACACAATCGAACCGTTCTGCTTCGCTGTTTCCGGGTTTGACCATTACCCGATCCTCATGCCGCGAGACGGATTCAACCGGACAATTTAAACGGATCCGATCGGCAAATGGGCGGGTCAGGGCGGATACGTACCGGCCGGCCCCTCCCAGTACGGTTTTCCATTGAGGGTGCCCCTGAACGGTCAGAAGCCCGTGATTGTTGAAAAAGGCGATGATGAAACGGGCGGGGAATTGCAGAAAACGCTCCGGCTGTGCAGACCATATGGCTGCACCCATGGGGACCAGGTAGTTTCGGATAAATGTGCGGCTGAAGCGTTCGCGCGCAAGATATTGGCCCAGTTCCAGATCATCATCCTGTTCGCTCAGAAAAGCCGCCGCTCCGCGATTGAAGCGCAGAATATCCATCAACATGCGGTAAAAGGTTGGGCGGAGAATATTGCTGCGTTGCGCGAACATGCCGTTGAGAGAACTTCCCTGGTACTCGAGACCGCTCCCGGCGCAGCGCACACTGAAGCTCATATCGCTTTCTCTGGCTTGCACACCGAGCATCCGCAGGAGTCTCACGAAATTTGGGTAGGTACGGTCGTTGAACACCATAAAGCCGGTGTCGGCAGAATACCGGTTTCCAAACGCTTCAAACGTCACGGTGTTTGTGTGTCCGCCGGCGTAATCATTGGCCTCAAATACGTGGATATCGTTCCCTTCGGCGAGCAACCGGGCTGCCAGCAGTCCGCTGATCCCGGTCCCAATAACGGCGATTTTCATACGGTGCGTCCTTTCTCAATGACCGCTTTTCTCTGATCCCGTCATTTCACTTGTTCCCGGGTGACTGAAAGGATTATAAGAGATTCCAGCACCAAACGACATCGCGATCGAATCGGGCGCATTCTTCGACCTTAGGAGACAGATTATGGATATCACACTGATGAAGTCCGTACGCATCTATTTCATTACGATTCCCATCTTCTTCATCATCGATCTGATATGGCTGGGCGTGGTGGCCAGGGGATTTTATCAGAAGCATCTGGGGTATCTGATGCGCACACCGATTAACTGGACCGCAGCCATCGTTTTCTACCTGCTGTTCATCATTGGGATTGTATTCTTTGCCGTCAGACCGGCGCTGGAAGCCCAGAGCCCGATGCGCGCCCTCATTTATGGCGCGCTATTCGGATTTTTCACCTACGCCACATACGACCTGACCAACCTGGCTACCGTAAAGGACTGGCCGGTGATCGTTACCATAGTCGATCTGGCCTGGGGAACAGTTCTCTGCGGTGCAGTCGCCTGGGGAAGCTACCTCATTTCCAATAAATTCGTGTGATGCATTGCGGCCTTAATTGGCCGGTTTTATATGTCAGCAATGAACACACGTCAGGGGGAGCAAGAATGGAAAGGACAATAGTGATGATGACAATGCTTCTGGGTTTTTTAGGATCCGGGACGGCTTCCGATCTGAAACCGGGCGATGCGGCTCCGGGGCTGAAGCTTAAAACCGATGAAGGTGCAAATTTCGATTTGCAGTCGCGAAAGGGCCAGTGGACCGTGCTTTACTTTTATCCCAAAGCGGACACGCCCGGATGCACGAAGCAGGCCTGCGCCTTCCGCGACAACATAATGGAAATACGCAAGCTGGGGGCGGACATATTCGGCGTGAGCGCTGATGGCGTCGATGCCCTGAAAAAATTCAAAAAGAATCACAATCTGAACTTCACATTGCTGGCCGATCCGGAACTGAATGCAATCAAAGCCTATGGAGCGAAAATGCCGGTTATGAACATGTCGAAGCGATGGACTTTCATCATAGGTCCTGATCTGCGGATTCGCTCGATAGAAAAGGATGTCGATCCCGTCCTGGATGCCAAAAGGGTTGCGGAAAAAATAAGGGACATGCAATCCGGGCCCAGATAAAGCAGGCGGCGAATTTGCACAAATCATCCGACCATCACTGCTTTTTCAGACGGTCTTTGAATATTTTGCGGAATTTCTCGATCTTGGGCGTGATGACGACAGAGCAGTAGCTCTTTGATGGATTGTTGTCGTAATAATTCTGGTGATAATCCTCCGCGGGCCAGAACCGGGTAAACGGAACGATCTCGGTTATGATTGGTCGATTCCAGATGCGCTCGGCGTCCAGCTTGCTTTTGTACGATTCCGCCAGTTTCTTCTGCTCTGCATCATGGTAAAAGATCACCGAACGATATTGCGGACCGATATCGTTCCCCTGGCGGTTCTTCGTCGTCGGATCGTGGGTTTTCCAGAAGACTTCGAGCAGAGCATCGTAGGATACCTTTGAGGGATCGTAAGTGATCTGAATCGATTCTGCATGTCCGGTAGTGCCCGTGCATACCTGTTCATAAGTAGGATTCTCAACATGGCCTCCCGAATAACCAGAGACCGCTTTTTCAACGCCATCCAGCCTTTCGAATATCGCTTCCGTGCACCAGAAGCAGCCGCTTCCGAAGGTCGCCAGTTTGAACCCGGTCTTTTGATTCATGCTATTTTTGTTAACCTCTTTTTGGGGTGAACGGGAAGGCTCTCCGTCAGGAATTCCGCCGCGGGAAACAGACCTGTTGCCGTAGCCAAAGCCCGCCGGTAATAACAGAAGGAATCCGGTTATCAGCAGCCTGTTCATTACAGGGCCTCCATCATTTCCATGATAATTGTAACAAACCTGCCTCTCTGCGTCAGGACGGCAAAATTTTGACTGGGGCGGCATTGCAGAGGAATGGCAGGAGGGAGTAATATTTATTGGAAGTGTGGCTTGGACGGTTTTCGAGGAGAATCAACCGCTTTTGGATTCAGCTCCCGGTTAGGAAATCCGCCGTTTAGCAAAGCTTTCCGATGAATTCGATGTTCGCCACAGAGGGGAATTTCTTGCGGAATACCAAGGAAAAGCTGCTGGCCTTTATGACGATGGGCATTACCCCGGAAAGGCTTGCGCTCTGCATAGCGCTGGGCATCACCCTTGGCCTGGTGCCCGCGCTGGGCACGACAACCCTGCTCTGCACGCTGACGGCCTTTGTCTTTCGACTGAATCTTGCCGCAATTTTGCTGGTGAATTATTTCGTTTATCCTCTTCAACTGGCTATGCTGGTCCCCTTCATGCGGGCCGGTGAAAAGCTGTTTGGCGCCAAACCTCTCGAACTGTCCGTGGAATTGATTCAAAGCATGTTGAAGACCGATTTATGGGGGGCTGTTTTTGGCTTATGGAAGGCGACCATGCACGCCGTGACGGCATGGATTCTGATCGCTCCGATATTGATCGCGCTGCTCTATATCATCGTGATGCCGCTTCTGAAGAGGCTCAGCCCGAAACGTCTGAGCCATGCGTCGTGAATGCAATTGGTGTAATTCGCGGCCTGGTTTCCTGAATAATTTGAAAAGGTGTATCCGATATACTGCACTCAATACTGCTACGCGCCCATCACCCCCCGTACGGCAGCCTCGATTTTAGCCTTATCGGGGATGGCGAATTTTTCCATGGGCGGGCTGAAGGGAATGGGTATATCCAGACCGCAGACTCTGGCCGGAGCGGCCTTCAGTCGGCGGAAAAGGGCTTTGTCCGAGGTCACCAGGGCAATAATTTCGGCTGCAACGCCGCAGGTCTGACAGGCCTCGTCCACCACGACGAGGCGGCCCGTTTTGTTCACTGATTTGAGAATGGCTTCTCTATCCAAGGGCACGAGTGTTCTTGGATCGATGATTTCCGCAGAAACACCCTCTTTATCCAGCTTCCCGGCGGCTTCCATTGCGTCATAAGCCATCTTGGCAAACGCCACGACGGTTACGTCCGTGCCTTCCTTCCGTATGGCGGCCTTGCCGAAGGGAATGAAATATTCCTCCTCCGGCACTTCTCCCTTAGTGCTTCCCAGCAGGTTATGCTCAAATGAAATGACGGGATTATTTTCCCGCAGGGCGGTCTTGAATAAGCCCTTGGCATCATATGGCGTCGTCGGCAGAATTATTTTCAATCCCGGCACATTCATATACATGGAGTAAGGGCTTATGGAATGTTCGGCGGCGGCCGAGATCCCGGCTCCTACGGTCATGCGATACAAAATAGGGAATTTTGCCTGACCTCCGAACATATAGGTGATTTTTGCGGCGTGATTCATCAACTGATCCAGTGCGACAAAGCCGAAGGTCGCCATGCGCAGATTCGCAACTGCACGGAATCCGGATCCTGCGAGCCCTATACAGGCGCCTACGAAATTATTTTCGGCGATCGGGGTTACGCGTATCCGCTCAGCTCCAAACTCCTGCTGCAATTCGATCGGCAGGTCCGTCGACAGGTGAACCGTTTTTGGATTCCTGCGGAATTCCTCCCGGATTGCTTCCAGGGCTGCCTGTTCCAATGTAATTTCTCTCATTTATATCTCTCCTGCTGCTGTGAAAAACGCAGTCCTGCATCAGGCTGAGTAGACGTCATTCAGTGCATCCTCAGGGGCCGGATAAGGGCTTTCAACTGCAAATGCGACGGCTTCGTCAATCTTTGCCAACACTTTTTTGTTGATCGATTCAAGGTCCGATCGAGACAAAATTCCCTGCTGAAGCAATTTCGCTTCGAATGCGGCAACGGGGCATTTTTTCTTCCATGCTTCGACTTCTTCCGTCGGCCGAAGGTCTTCGAGCGCCATGGACAGAAAATGTTTATGCCAGCGATATGTCATGCATTCCAGGAAATATGGGCCTTCTCCCTTTCTAAGAAGCGCGACCGCTTCTCCGGCTGCCTGGTGGACAATCTCGACATCATTGCCGTAAACCGACCTGTTTTTGATGTGATAGGCTTCCGGGATTCGTGTGATGTCCTTTGCCGACATCGCATAGCTTGCCGCGGTATTCACGCCGTAATGATTATTTTCACAGACGAAGAGCAACGGCAGTTTATAGATGCCTGCCAGGTTAAGCGCTTCGTGGAATTCTCCTTCGTTGCAGGCGCCGTCGCCGAAGAACACTACCGCAACGTTCCCCTTTTTCTCGAGCTGGGCGGCGATGGCGGCGCCGCTGGCAATCGGCAGGCCGGCTCCGACGATCCCATCCGCTCCCAGCATGCCGATACTGAAGTCCGCGATATGCATCGATCCGCCTTTGCCTTTGCAGTAGCCGGTTTTTTTGCCGTAGATCTCGGCCATCATCCTCTTCATGTCGGCGCCTTTTGCGATGCAATGGCCGTGGCCGCGGTGATTGCTGACAATGCGGTCCTCTTTGGTCAGATGCGCACACACTCCGGTCGCGATCGCTTCCTGGCCGATATAGGAATGGACGAAACCCACGAGGTTCCCGGCAAAAAACTCCTTGTAGGCCCGTTCCTCAAAGCGCCGGATTGTCAGCATTGTCGTGTATAGGTCGATCAACGTCTGTTTATTTAAAGCCAAGTCATACCTCCCATTCATTACGAAGGCAAAACTGCATTATCGGGGACTTATAGGCCATGGCGGCTGGTTGATGCAAGCCGAAATTTGCCCGAAGCTTCGGTTCTGTATCCGAAGCTCATTGTGCGAGAAAAAATGGATTCAGTCACGGATTTTCACGGATTCACACAGATAGCGAATATTGCAGCCGGCCAGTGCATGATACAGTGCTTTGCACTGGCCCGTGGTTTGATACAAGCGGATAAATCCGCGGAGATCGGCTTGAATCCCTGGTTCTCCTATTTGGGGGTGTCCAGACCCCACTTTTTAAAATAATCCAGATAGAATGGAGGTTGCTGAAAATCGCCCTTCAGCTCACGGCCGAAACTGCGGTATCCCATACCCATTTTTTCGTAATGATACACCCCATCCATAAATTCCTTCATCCTGCCTGCCGGGACGGTGAAAATCATCTCATCGTCCCCGACGGCGGCTCTCTCGTAATCTCCGGGATCGGGTACGGTCACATAACATTCACCGTTTAAAAGAGACGGTACGATGGAATGCACGCAGGACCAGATCGGATCAAGAGTGGATGTGACCCGGCGTCCGTTCTTGAGCATCAGGGCGAAAAGCATATGGCGCAGCTGCGATGCGTTGCAGTAAATCATCGTGAGATCCGGCGAAAAATTGGCCTTATGAAGCGGCGCCAGAACCATTCCGGCATATTTGCCGTACGGCAGGAGCGCTATGTCTTTGGTGCGTTGTTTGGCGGCTTCCTTGTTCTGAACAAAGAATGCGCTTCCGGATCCCTCCAGAAAATCCTGGGGAGGTTCGACGAGCCCGTATCCGATGATGGGTTCGAAACACCAGTGATCCTCAATAAACATTGCCAGTGCTGTTCCACGCCGTCGCACAATGCCGAAGGCCTGGCAGGCGGCATAATGCGTTTTGAGATCCTTTTTCGGTCTTACGGCACCCTGTGGAATTTCGCTTGTGTCCTTCAGCATTTTTATTGCGATCGGATATGTTCTCAGAACCATCATGTTTAAAAGATCGGAGCCATAGGTGTTCACCGTTTCTCTGGGAATCTCCGGCTTTTCTCCGGATTGCCCGGCAGCGGCCTGAGCGACATTCGTGAGGCCGGCCGACCCGGCTACAGCCGCGGCGGCCGCGCCGGCGACAAAATTCCTTCGTGTCAATCCCCGCGGTGCTGATTTGGCAGTGCACATAATCGTCTCTCCTTTAATAAATGACTTCTTTAACCGCATAATCTGCGGCTTTTTCGGGCGGCGCGGCTTATGACTTCAAAAGCAGCAGGCTTGCGGCCATCACCGCCATTCCGCCGACGATCCCGGCCAGGACCTCGTGGCTTTTCCCGTATTGGCGCGCTGTAGGCAGCAGTTCATCGATCGAGATATAAACCATAATGCCGGCAACGCCCGCGAAGATTAGACCGATGATTTTCGGCGGCAGCAGCCAGCCCAGCATCAGGGCGGCCACCAGTCCGCCCACCGGCTCTGCCAGTCCGGACAAAAAAGAATATACGAAAGCGCGTCCGCGCCGGCCCGTGGCAAAGAAGATGGGGACCGAGACACTGATGCCTTCCGGAATGTTGTGCAGTGAGATGGCGATAGCGATGGCTACACCGGTGGCCGGATCTTCCAGCGCTGAAAGAAACGTTGCCATCCCTTCCGGAAAGTTATGGATGGCAATAGCCATCGCGGTGAACAATCCCATCCGCCGGAGTTGTTGATGCTCGACGCCGGGTTGGGCGTCTGTCCCGTGGTTCGCCTTCAGTTGCTTCAGATCGGCTTCGGCGCGCAGTTCGTGCGGATTCTCTGCCTTGGGGACCAGTGCGTCGATGATGGCCATGAAGATCAAGCCGCCGAAAAAGCCGAGGTTGGACAGCAGGGCAGCCGTTGTGCCGGGGTAACTCCTCCCAAGGCTTTCGGCCGATTTGGGCAGAATATCCACAAACGACACATAAAGCATGACGCCGGCTGAAAATGCCAGCGACCAGGCCAGAAATCTCAGGTGAGTGCGTTTGGCAAAGAAAGCCAGGGCACTGCCCAGGCCGGTAACAAGACCCGCCACTAACGTCAGGCTGAACGCGAACCTCAGTTCCCCGGATGTGAAGATCGTCAGTGAATGTACCATTTGTGGCCGGCCTTCATAACAGCACAACCGATCGAGCAGCGCCTGTACCCATACACAGTCCGCTCCCGGAAATTGGCATTCTATTACGGTATCGCTGCATGAGAACGCGAATTCGCCGCCGGCAATTCTTGGGATATCTGCATAACACCATATGCCATGTGGGTCGCGGCTTCAGCCGCGACGCGCAATAAATCCCATGTGTAAGAGATATTTATGCCTGATCTTCTGATTGCACCAATATGTCGCGGCTGAAGCCGCGACATGGAGTTCATACATATTTGGGGGAGAGGAACGTCCCGTCAGGGACGGAATGATTTTAGCCCGGCACTTTTAGTGCCGGGATCCCGGGACCGCCGAAAATAAACAGCCGAGTCCCGTAGGGACGATTGAATTCACCCCCAAACACATTTTTCATCATATTCAATGCCATTTAGAAAAGACAGGTGTTCCTCCTGATAATGTGGATAAAAAAAAACGTATAGGAGTTGGCCACTAACGTATCCTTTCAATCGTCCCTACGGGACTCGTTTTTTACCACTGAATCCCGGCGCTGAAGCGCCGGGCTAAAATCAACTCGTCCCTAACGGGACGAATTCTTTGGCTGCTGCCGCCTCC
>JAFGIY010000005.1 GCA_016929335.1 Acidobacteriota bacterium
CAACCCTGGGAGGAATCGTGCAAGGAACCAACCCTGAAGGGGTTGTGTACTCGCTCAACCCTTTCAGGGTTGACGACAATGGCATATCATCCCCAGGGTTGGCTGCAAGAAGCGCCGCCAACCCTGGGCTTTGTTTCGCAGCCGCTTCGCGGCTGTTCGCCGAGTCTCCCGTTGTTACGCTAGCCTCAAATGTAGAGACTGCAGGCACTGCCTAAACGTCGGGGCAGGGTGCAATGGATGGCACAGAAGTATCCTGCAATGGCCTCAGTGTCAGGTGTGGGCAATAGTCAGGGCCGAGACGGAGGTTTACTCAAAAGCGAATTACGGTGCTCAATGCCCGGCAGATAAGAGGGCTCTATTCGCGCGACTTCACACCAAAGGCCCTGAAAAACGTATAGCAGAACACCCCATCAGATTCAGTGGTTCTATAGAGATCCTTTATCCCCTTATCAAAAAGCTTCGGATCGATAATGCCGGCCTCTATGGCTGATTCGCGCACTCCCTCGATCATCGCAGTAAAGGTTTTCCGTGTGAATCCGTCCACAAGCCCGGGTTTGCTTGAATCAACATAAACCATCCGCGGAGAGACGCTGACTTCCTGAAAACCTGCCGCACGCAGCAGCGGATAGAGTTCTCTCCCTATCAAGGCGTTGCCTCCGCCGCGTTTCTGCAGCTCAACCTGGCATCGTATTGCAGCATGCGCCGCTTCACTCTCCGGGCAAAAGAAAGTCGAGCCATGATCCCCTTCAATAGACACGATCGTGCCTCCCGGCTTCAGAACTCTCTTCAGAGCCTCGAGTGCAGCAAGCGGCCGGGACAGATGTTCCAGCACAAAGCAGACGAACACGTGATCAAAAGACTCGGGCGCAAATTCCATGTTGAAAAGATCCGCGCGCTGAAAATGCACATTCTTCAAACCCGCAGCCATGATCTGTTGTTTTGCAGCCGCCAGCGAGGATTCCGAAATATCGATGGACGTAATAATCGCGCCGGGACTGCTCTTTGCCAGGATAGTGGTTTGCGCTCCCACGCCGCAACCGGCCTCGAGCACCCGGCTTCCTGCAGGATAAGCAGTATCGGCATGCAGGAGTTCAATCAATGTGGATGCCTGGTCTTGCAGGCGGATGCCTTCCCTGTAATCATAGCCATGGACATAAGAATTATTCATCGGATTTCCTGATTAAAACCGTTTCACAAATTCCCTTCATAGTCTGCCGTCCGGGTATTCCGGGCGTCGTTCTTCGGCGCGCTGTTCGACGATGACTTCCATCGTGTGGCGCTGATCCTCGTTTAAAAGATCCCAGACAGCCCCGATAGTCCCAGGCCCAAAAGAGCGTGGCCGGAAGCTGTAGGGAAGTCTCTTGCGCCTCTGATGCCGAATCACGGCATAAACCGGAGTGCCAACCAGGAACAGCACCCAAAGCGCGACCACAACATATTCCAGTTTCATTTCAATTTACCTTCATCAGAACCGGCAGATCAACCGGATCGACGTTCATTTTCCGAATCCAACCCGGGACGGAAGAACCTGCCTTTTTAAACTAGGTCGCGTACACCGTTTCGAGATTCATCATGTCGGCCAGTTGCTGCATCTCGCGGGTATAATCTCCGTAAACCATGGAAAGGTGGCTTCCGAAATCGCTCAGTTTCCGCAAACACTCCTGGGCATCGGGAACCTTTATATGGGCTGTCAGAGAGCAGCCGATAAGAATGCCTTTGTTGAACCCGGAACAATCGACAATTTCGCCCTTAGCAAGATATATTTTTGTTCCGAGCGGATCAAGCCGGGCCAAAGTAACGGTCTTTTCCTCGAGCCCCGTGAAATCAATCATGGCCTTTGCCCCCCAGCCGGATTCGACGAAGTGCCGCAGATGATAGGGCAAATCCGGCTTGTCATAGCCGGCCATCTTAATGCCCGGCACGCTGTGATTGACAACGAGCCGGTCTTTTGAAAGCGGAATCGGATTGCCCATAAACGAGGACTTGTGATGCTACAAGCGCAGTGTTCCCAGCTTTCCCATTTCACACGCCTTGCACATTCGACCAATGCGCATGGACCATTCGCCATTTTCCGTTGTTCCGACTATAGACGGAAGTGACCTTCCATTTCGGCAGTGCCTGGCCTTCTGTTGTTGTGCCAATCCAATGAAATGTGAGGATTGCAGTACTGCCGTAGATTTGTACCTTGGGATCCGCAAGCTCATATGTGTGATGTGGGATTTCCTGTGCAAGAGGTTCGAGGAGCCTGCGCACCGCTTCGAGCCCATCAATGCGAAGTTGTGAACCCGGATTGAAGTCGTACCACGTGACGTCGTCTGCCCCGATGTCGATGTATCCATTTGGATTCGCCTGCGCCCACTTGTCAAGGGCGCTTCGTTCAAGGGCGATCACTTCTTGATCGGCATTCGTGCCCGGTGCATTCGATTCACACCCGCTGAGAGCCAACAACGCCAAGATTGCCGCCAGGATTGCCGTACGCAACATAGTCGCTCCTTTCAATTAAGGATAGGGTCTATATCGATGGCTTCTTTGCGCCATGCAAAAAGGCCTTGCTCTTTAAAACATCCGAAATCAATCGCGACGAAAAGAGAAGCTGAATACTGAGAGCTGAAAGCCGACAGCGGCTCTAGCAAACGTTCGCCGCGCCAACGGCTTTGTTCAAAATGCAATATGTCAACTGGATCGCCTTCGGCCTGAGTGCAGGCGTATTTTACACCCCAATTCCGTTGTCTGATATTGTTTTCGGGTGTATGTGTCGGGGGCAGGAGCATTTCATTGCGCAATCCGTTATTGGCGGTAGAATAGGAATGTTCTTGGCTTCTCTTTTTCTTCAAAGTGTGTGTGTCAACACCTGCGGGCTTAGGATCTGAAGGAGGACTCCTATGAAAAGTGAAACCGTCAGCAGAAGGACCTTTATCCATTCTTCGGTTGCGGGAATGGCCGGAATCATCTGCGCACCCAAAGCGCAAACAGCACGGTGTGGGGACAAGGCAGAAAAAGTGCTGGTTTATCGAAACCTCGGTAAGACCGGTTTAAGACTGCCGGTGATTGGGATGGGGATCCTTAGTTCAGCTACTCCTTCTTTAATGCAGGCAGCTCTTGACGCCGGGATTTCTCACTTTGACTCTACCGCCGACCCCGCACAGCAGATGCGGAATGAGAAAATGATTGGCGAAGTCTTGAAGGGACGGCGACGGGAATCGGTGATCTATGGAACAAAGATCCATCTTCCTCAGGACTATAAGACAGGCATCTACAAAAGCTCGGCAACGGAGAAAGAATTTACCAGGCTCCTCGATGCGGCCCTGCGGAATCTGCAAATGGACTATGTGGATATCGTCTATCATCATATGGTTTCCCGCAAAGAATCGGCCTTTCATGAGCCGGTAATGAGCGCCATGTCCAAGGCGAAAAAGGCCGGCAAAGCACGATTCCTGGGTCTGACCACACACAGCAATGTGCCGGAGGCGGTTCATGCGGCGGTGGATTCAGGATTCTACGAAGTTGTGATGGCTGCATACAATCCCAGACAGAAAGATCTGGCGCAGGTTAAAAAAGCCATAGCCCGAGCAGCCGCCAGTGGACTTGGTGTCGTGGCTATCAAGGTGATACGGGGGGATGCGGATAAAGGCAGGCAGCCCGTGAACGCCCGCGCGTCATTGAAATGGGTGCTTCAGGACTCGAACGTTCACGCAACAGTCCCGGGCTTCAGCAACTTCGAGGAGATGAAGGTCGATCTCTCAGTGATGGAAGATTTGAGCCTGAACGAAGCCGAAAGGAGCGATGTGAATAGAGAAGCCTCAGGTCCCGGCATGTTCTGTCAAGGCTGCGGCCAGTGCCTGCGGAGCTGCAGCGCCGAGCTTCCGATTCCCGACCTGATGCGATCTTACATGTACGCGTTTGGTTATCACCAGACAACGCTGGCGCAAAGCTTGCTCCAGTCATTGGAACTGCCTGATCATGTCTGCGAAGACTGCTCTTCGTGCAGGGTTGTGTGCACCAACGGCTGGAATGTCGCGGAGAAGATTCATGATATCCTCCGTCTCAGGGATGCGTCACTTGAAGCCGAATTTCCTATCGCGTGAAATTTTCGCCTGGGCGTCTGTAATTCATTCTGTTGCAGCAGCCGTATTCGCCCATGATCTCCATCTATCAAAAGCATGCTGATCTCAGCGGCCTTGGAAAGGAATTCCGCATGCTATCCGTAATGATCTAAACACCAGCCCGGCATGGAAAATCGGGTTCGACCTCGGCCAATCGCCGAAAGCTGCTTGTTGAAAAGTATCCATCCGTTTGAGGGCAGTCTTATCATTCATTCTGCAAAGCGACCTCATCCCAAACGTCTGCAACATGCCGGAGTTTGAGCCAGGTGCGAAGAAGCGGGTAACCAACGTAGCTGCACAAGACAATGTAAAAAATCCATTCGTTTACACCGCCGTTCATGAAATATTGGCATGATCTTTTGGAATGACGATAGCCTGGCGCTTTGGCTTTACTGTAGTTTGCGCAAATACTCCATGTTTCAGAATTGAATTTCCTTGATCGATCCAGACCACCTGTACGCAGCATTACGATATGAAGATGCGGATTCAGCTTATGGCTCCTGTGCGAATCTGTTGTTTTATTATAACCATATGCAATCTCAGGCGACAGAATCGGATTGCCTACACGCAAATGAACGATTGGTGTGTAAGGAAGTCATTTGTTCCCCGACTCCCCGAACTCGCATCCGGGAAATCACCGCACACCGAAGAGCTTAATGAGACTCGCGGAGTTCCCGGCATAATTGTATTGATTTGGCAGTGCTTCATGTTCATTATTTATTATCCTCATTTCAATCCTGCTTTTGATGAGGAATGGATGCCTAAGCCTCCGGCATCCGGCTTTTGTTGTCAAACTTCCAATCGTTCCGAAAAGATGCATTATCTTTCTATCGGGGAAAAGAAAATGAAAAGGGCATTTATCTGTGTCCTGCTGGCAGCTGTAATGGCGATGGTTTGTGGCTGCAGCAAAAAAGCAGCAGTACAATCTTCGCGAGCAGCTAAGGAAGAAATCAGGGAATCCATTGCAGATCGAATAGTTGGCACGTGGGTTCTCGTCCAGTCAACCCACGTCAGCACGCCATCGGGCATTGGATGCCGGCTAAAATCCTATACGGGGACGCACTGGATAGTCACACAGCCTGACCCAAATACCGGGCGGGTCGTTTTTCACCATGGAGGGCGATATACACTCGAAGGCGATATGCTGAGTGCCACAACTGATTTTGCAAACACAACCACACAATCGGCAATCGGTAAATCTGAGAAGCTCAAGATCACAATTGACGGTGATATTCTCAAACAAATTGACATCGACAGGGGTATCTACAACGAAACCTGGGAGCGCTGCAAACCCAGGAATCTTCTGCGAAACAGGACGGAAAGTAATCGCATTCATTGAACAAGGTCGGAAGTGCAGAAGACGGCACTCATCATCCCTACGGAAGCCTGCCCGAATGGATATCATTGTCCCGAAGTCTTTTTCGGTGTATTTTCCCGGAAGCGCGTTTGGGGAAAATGACCCATCAAAATCTTAATATAATATTCGGATTGCACGAGATAGCAGGCGAGTTGAGTTTTGCTGAAGGTAAAGCTCTATGCAGCCCATGGTTTGATTTTGAGGATTTTTGCGCCCAGCGCCCGCTCAGCAATCTCCGTATCATGGGCAACCTGAGCGCGCAACCAGTAGCCGTTTGAAAGGCCCAAAAAACGGCATAGACGGAGATCGGTATCAGCAGTAATGACGCGTTTGCCCTTTACAATCTGGCCAATGCGCTGCGCGGGCACTCCAATTTCCTTTGCCAGACGATACTGGCTGATGCCCATTGGCTTCAGAAATTCCTCCAACAGAAGTTCGCCCGGAGTTACCGGTTTTAGTTTACGCATATTGAATCTCCTTAATGATAATCGACAATTTCGACATCCTCAGCGCCATAGTCAGTCCATCGAAAACAAACTCGATACTGATCGTTTATCCGGATACTGTATTGACCTTCTCTTTTGCCTTTAAGGTCCTCCAAACGATTCCCGGGTGGAACGCGAAGATCATCCAACCGATCCGCAATCTGTATTTGACGAAGCTTTCTACGGGCAACCGAGGCAAGATTGGCAAAACGCCTTACCGGATTACCCTTGGAAAGGGCCTCAGTATCAGGACACCGAAAGGTCTTTATCACAGCAGAACAATAACGCAATGCGTTATTAACGTCAAACGTTTCTATGCTTGAGCCCAAATTTTTACGGGGCGATATTCGCCCGCGCAGATTTGTCTGGCCATTATCGCAAAATCCCACAAGCGCGTTTGGGGACAATTGCGCAGGGCCGATGGCTCTATGTGATTGCAATTACGTGAGATGTAAATTATTCCTGGCTGCTTCGAAGATGCTTAAGCTCTAACATGAAATGGATGCCAATGAAGACGTAGACGTTGGAGGCAATACCACGAATCAGGCAGACTCCTATTGAGATCACGCTGCCCTATGTGCCGAGACTTTGATTTCAACTCCAAGCCGAGAAAGATAGCCTGCAAGCTTTTCTGCGCTCATTTTCGAAATTTTTCCGTTGAGCAACTCGCTGATTCGCGGCTGAGGTTGATCCAAAATCTTCTCCAGTTGCCGGGGCCTGAGTTTACGCTTCTTCACTATCAGGAGGATCTCCGCATGCAGGCTTGCTTTGAGTTTGATCGCTGCCGCTTCTTCCGGCGAAAATCCTAGATCATCAATGACGTTTCCCCTTGAAATGTAGCTGGGTTCGCTTTCTTTTTGTTTAACCTTCATCTCTCCTCCGCAATTCTGGCCAAAACCTGCTTTAGTCTCGCTTTGGCAATTGCCAAATCATTTTTGCCAGTCTTAGCTGACTTTTTCTCGAAACAGTGGAGTATGTAAATCCGATTCCGTATCTTAGCCAGATAGATCACCCGATACCATGCTCGCTCATCCTGCTCTTTCAGCTCATATACACGGATGCCGATTGAGGGCATCGGGCGGCTATGGAGCGGCCGGTCACCTTCCTGCAGTCTCCGTAGCTCTGCACCTAAATCCTGTCGCACCGGGCTGGGGAAACATCGAATTTCATCCAGTGAATCACCTCCCATACTATATCGACTGTCTCCGCCTTTTGGTCCAAAGTGCGCCTCTGCTATGAAGAATAGCAACTATTCAGAAATATGCATACAATATTTTGTATGAGCAAGGATGAAACAAAACAGCTCATTTGACCCGCAATTTGAGCGAAGCAATCCGGCGATGGATTCCGAGCCATATGTCCGGTTGGGGGAGATAACACCAAAATGGTAATTGCCTCTCCAATATTTTTTAACGATGGTTTTGCTCCCACAGAGCCGTTGTGAGCTTGAATAACGCCTCACTTGTTCCAGCATACGCCATACTGGCCGCTCCTTTCTCGAACTAACGAACATTGCGATTCTGCAACAGGCGTGAGCCTTATCGAAAGGGGAGAAACTGCGCAAATTTTCAATATAATATGAGCCCTTGAGATTAAGAGATATTTTGAAAGTTAACGTAATGGACCTTATCCTTCCTATCCCCTTTTATGTCCCTTTTTTCTGCTAGAATGCCTTAAAGCATTATTTAGAGGCGTAAGAATGGAAGAGATAATGATTGCCCCCTGTGGGATGAACTGCAGCGTCTGCGTGGCTTACCTGGCAATGAAAAACGACCTCAAAAAGAAGGGGTTCAGCCGGTCCTACTGCGCCGGCTGCCGGCCGCGCGGCAAAAACTGCGCCTTTATGAAAAAGAAATGCGAGAAGCTGGGTGAAGGCCTCATTCAATTTTGCTATAAATGCGAGAACTTCCCGTGCCAGAGACTGAAGCATTTGGATAAGCGCTACCGCACCAAATACCACCTGAGCATGATCGAAAACCTCAACTTCATAAAGGCGAATGGCATGGAAAAGTTCCTGGCCAGGGAAGAGGCAAAGTGGCGCTGCCCCCAATGCGGAGGGACAATCAGCTGCCATGTAGGGCTGTGCCTGCAATGCAGCCTGGACACCTGGAAGCAAAACAGAAAATACCGCTGGGGAGAGCAGTAAAAACATGTCTACCTTGAATGAATCTATCCGGGAATACAAAAAACAACTGGAAAAGGGTGATCTCCAGAAGGCCTATAGGGGGCTGTTGGAGTATATTGCGGACTTGAGAATGTATTTCAAAAACAAATATCCTGAATATGCCGTGCCCGGAAATATGTACTTTGGTTATATGGACATGACCTATTTCCCTCTGTTTCCGGAGTCCTTAAAAAAACTCAAATTGAAAATTGCGGTGGTTTTTATTCATGATGCCCTTAGATTCGAAGTCTGGCTGTCCGGATTGAACAAGCAGATCCAGGCCGAATACTGGAAATTGATTAAAGAAAGCAACTGGAACCAGTACCGGCTTCCCTCCACTACTAAAGGCGCGGACTCTATACTGGAGCACACCCTGGTCGAAAACCCGGACTTTGGCTCTCAGGAAGCGCTAACCAGGCAAATCGAGACCGGCACCCTGAAATTTATCCGCGATATCGAGGCCTTCTTAGCTAAACATTAAAGAGCCGAGTTTGACAAATTGAAGTCTGTGATTGAGACGGAACTAAAGAAATTGCGGATGTAAGAAATCCGCAGAGTGAGCTAATGAGCCGCAGGAACAATAGCGCGGATAACGTCGCATCCTGATTTCAATTCTTGGCTGTCCCGAAGTCCCGTTCGAGGAAATGATGGCGTTTCGTCGTGACTTATTGCTGCGCTGCGGTGAGGGGTTTAATCCGGTCGACACTCTTCTTGAGAGTTCTCTCGGCATCCCAGAGATCGACTGCGCGCTGAGCATTAAGCCAAAACTCCGGCGAGTTGCCGAACAGTCGCGCAAGCCGAAGCGCCATCTCCGGCGTGACCGCACGTCGCTCTCGAAGCAATTCGTTGACAGTCTGGCGCGAAACACCTAATGCTTTTGCCAGCCCCGATACGGTTAGCCCGTAATCCGTTAAAAAATCCTCCCTTAGCATTTCGCCGGGATGCGCAGGCCGAATCTTTCTTTCTCGCGTGTTTTCGATGCTCATAAAATATGACCTAATGATAATCTGTGAGTTCCACATCAAAGGCTATTTCATCATCACTTGTGCTCCGGAGACATCTGCCATGCAAACGCAATCATGGCGGTGGGAGGGACCATGAGCAAAACAAAAATTCCCAGCGTGAGTTCTGATGCGAGAGGCTGCAGGAAGATGCTGGCGAAGTCGAAGACGCTGTGGAACAAGATCGCCATAAAGAGACTTCCACCTGTGTTCGTATACAGCCAGGTAAAGAGAACGCTGAAGCAAATACCGAATGCCAGGAACAGCATTATGCCGCGGCCGGAAAGGACTTGGTGTTGAACGGTGCTGTGGATCAGAAATAAGGGTGCGTGCCAGACGCTCCACAGAAATCCCATTGCCAGTGATGCCGGGAACAATTGCGATACGCTTAGCATCCTGGGCAGGGCGTAGCCTCGCCACCCGATCTCCTCTCCAAATCCCGCAAACATGAGGATCACGACGAAGATCACCAACAGCTGAAGCGGGTTCATGGGGACAGATGCTGGTGAAAGATGGAACCCGAATCTTGCGCCCACCCATGTGCCTGCTGCCATCAGGCCCGGGAGCAGGAGCAGCGCAAACCCATAGCTTTGCCAGGTTTGACGGACAGCGAGAATTCCTCGGAGCAAATTCCTGAGGCTGCGGGCGCGTCCTTCGACGTAGGCGCAGACCAGGCCCGCGATGCAGGGACCAAACGCACCCGCATACACCAGGGCATCTGCTCCCGGAACCTCAATCAGTCCGCTGTTGCGCAGCAGGACAGTCCCCCACATTGCCCAGGAAATTGCATACGCGAGCGCAAAGAACTGCCAGGGAATGGACATCGCATTGACCTTCCGGCACGTGATTTCCTGCTTCTTGAGGATAGAACTCAAAGGCATTATGTCAACGGTGCTCCTGAGCCGAACAAAGCCCCTTTTTCATACGCGGGATTCCTTCTGCTGGTTCTCCGCTGCATCTGATAAAGGTCCACTATGCGCATTTTACCCGGCCATTATTTCGCGATAACGATTACCGCATCATAGGTTTCGCATTAGAAGTCAAACCGGTGAGTGAACCCGGCCCTTTCCGCTCAGTTCGGCGTTTGTTTTCCTGACTTAACCCGCTTTATTCATGAAGCTTCTGCGGCGGCGGCGGATCCGGACATGTCTGCCGCGTTGCGCTCAGTCGGAATATGAGCATACAAATGTTTCATATGCCCCGAGCTTTCAGATTTCGTTTTGCCATCTCCTCGGCATAAACTCTTTTCATTCGCGCTATTTTGTCCAAAAGCCCTATGCAGAAGATTTCCGGATCCAGCGCCAGCAGGTCCTCACTCGACAACAAGCCTAAATGATCCCGCCAATGGGTCTCGAATTCATCATTAAATACATCTCGATCCATAATACCGTGCGCATGCATTGCGTATCGAACCGGCACCAGGATTTCCATCACGTCATAATGATCCCGGGGGTACGCGGATAGGGCGTGAGCCTCACGAGACTCCCGCTTCACACTTAGATGACTCGGGATCCCTGCAGCCTGCAATGCCATTTGAGCCTTCGAGATCCTGTCAGCCGCGTCCTCCCCAGGCTGATCCATTATGCCGCACACCACGACTCCGCTCTGATGCCAGTCCGGATCGGAGGTTTCGCCATCATCTTGATAATCGTCCGCACCAAAAGAAGCTTCCGTTTGATAATCGCCCGCGTCTAAAGAAGCTTCCGTTGTTTCAATTCTCCGCGTTGTTGATGCCCTATCCAATCCCCGATGGGCAATCTCCAGGTCATAAATACGCTGCGCCACATCGGTAAGGTCTTCCCATTTCGTGTTGAGCAGCTCTTCATCACTCAAAGAAGCAACGTGTTTGCCCAATTTTCTGCGGTCAATTTGCATAGATAAGCTCCGATCCCAATTCCATTATCATATATTTCACTGGTAGCCACAAAAGCTGAAATTGCCTAAAATGAACTCATTCGAATCTCTGGTTCATCGCTCTGCGGACCGTAAGCCGTTTCAATGAAGAGCGGATTTTTCCTGAAGGAGGAGAAACAGACATGTCCGGACACAAATACATGGATTTATTTCTTAAAGAAGAAGACCTCATGGCCGGGGAAATGTTTCGCAGCTTTGTTGATAAGGAAATCATGCCCGTGAGACAGCAGATCGACGACGACAAGGATCACAGGATCGTCGGCAGAATCCTTCAGCGCCTGACCGATCTGGGCACTCAAAAGGCGGCCTTTCCCAGGGAATACGGAGGCGGAGGCATGAATTCCCTGGTATCCGCAGCCGTCATGCATGAAGAACTTGGCCGGGGCGACAGCGGCATCGCAACCGCCGCTACCGTCACCACATGGGCGTTCCTTCCCGCCATCCTGGCCGGAAACAAAGCGGTGCTTGATGCTTTTGCCCCGATGTTTTGCGGTCCCGAGTTGAAAATGGGATGTTTCGCAATGACCGAGCCCGGGGGAAGTCATGGAGGAGGCGGCTGCGACATTGAAAATCCATCCCTGCATGGGCGAAAGATAAGGACTCTGGCCCGTCTTGAGGGAGACGAGTGGGTGATCAACGGGCAAAAAGCCTGGGCGTCCAATAGCGGCGTATCCGATGCCTATTGCGTTCTTTGCACCACGAACCCTGAGGACGGCGATGAGGGGATCGCCCTCATCTATGTTCCCGCCTCAAGCAAAGGGCTTTCGTTCGGCAAGTTTGAAAATAAGGCCGGCATGCAGGGCGACAAGAACTGCATGATGTACCTGGAAAATGTGCGCGTGCCGAAGGAATTCCGGGCTGCCGGACCGGGACACGACGCGCAATTGTTCCATAACAACGTGCTGCTGGCCCGAATCAACACGGCTGCATTGGCGGTGGGAAACGCTCAGGGAGCTTTCGAGACGGTCCTGAATTATTCAGGCGAGAGAATCGTGGCCGGCAAGCCCATCCGCCGGCACTCGATAGGCGCCGGAATACTGGCGGATATGGCAATCGGAATAGAAACCGCCAGAACATACTATCTCGCAGCCGCATATATGTACGACCACCCGGAAATTTACGGATCCTCTTCGTCGAATACCATGCTTTCCAGAGCAAGCATCGCCAAGGTATATGCAGCGGATGTTGCCGTGATGGTCACCAATAAAGCCATGGAGCTTATGGGTTCCTACGGGTATGTCAGAGATTACGATGTGGAGAAATACTGGCGCGACTGCAAGATCATTCAACTCTGGGAAGGCGGAGCGCAACTGGGACGCCTGGATGTATGCCGCGGCTACTACGACTGTGAATTCTAGGTAAACGATGAGGGCTGTCCGGAATTTGGATTATACGCAACTGGTGGGCGGTACAAGATTTGAACTTGTGACCCCCGGTGTGTAAGACCGATGCTCTGCCGCTGAGCTAACCGCCCGTGGAGGAGTGATAATACTTGACCCGGCTGGAAATTCCAACCCATAAAAGACTGCTTATGCTGCGGAAAGTGGAAAATCCGTGGAAGCTTTGCCACCGGCATTCCGCGCAATGGGGCGATTTTTTGACATCTCGGGGTCGGGGTCCGTATCGGAATCGGGGTCGGATTTTAGCCGCGGAGACTTTCAATGGTATTCGCACTGAATACCATTTCCAATTCGACCCCGATACCGACCCCGACCCCGAAAAAAGCTTTCCCACTCGTCGCATATCTTTCCATGTCAACGGCGCGCAGGAACGGCTTAGCCTATCAGCGGCTCACAGCCATAGGCTGCGGGGAAGATATGGGGATACTGGTGACTGTCCCCCGGATTTTGTGAAGCAGAGAACGACGCTCTCGCGCGCCGTATGGGCCGTCAAGCGCGACCAGAGGCTCGCCCATTCAACCATCATTTAAAATTCGTGAAATTCGTGGCTCTTTTCTCCTGATAAATGCATAGATCCATTGGACGCACTACACTAAGCCTTTGGCACACTCTCCCAGAAAGCGATTTCCGGAAGCGGCTTGCGCGGCCGGGGCTTCGGATCCTCATCCGGGTATCCGAGAATAAGAAAATCGTGCACAAACCATTTATCCGGCAAATCCAGCGCCTTATGAACATCCCTGGTTGCCATGGCTCCGGCCCAGCAACTTCCTAATCCCTGATTGAAGGCTTCCAGAGCCATATAGGCGACTGCGATCATGATCTGCTCGCCCGCCTTAACCGTCATTACCTGTTCGCCGAGCCGGTAGGGCGCAAACAGATCGCTCCCGAGCACCACGTTGTCGAGCACTTCATCCGGCCAATCCATCACGCCCGCATCGATGAGCTGTTTCAGAGACTCCCGGTGCATTTTCTGCGAGAACGCCTCCGTCACGCCGCAGCAGACAATGATCGCCGGAGCCGAGCTGATCTGGGGCTGCCCTCCGGCGGTGTTTGCCAGTTCCTGAATCTTCTTCCTATCCTGAACAACAACGAACCGCCACGGTTGAACGTTTCCCCACGAAGGCGCTCTTCTGCCCGCCTCCAAAATCTTCAGGATCTTCTCCTTCTCTACCGGTTTATCCTTCCATCGCCGTATCGTTGCCCGTTTTTGAATTGCTTCGGATACTTCCATCTCGCTTCATCCTCCCGGAAATATGGCTCATTGGGTTGAACCACAAATTAGCACGACTTTTTCCTGCCGGTATTATTGCACAATGGGGCTGTCATGATTCCATGTCTATGACAATGCCGAGAGACGGATCATCGGGATATTCCGTGTCGTAATCCTGATACTCTCCGCCGCCGGTGACATCCATCCGCTTGTCGCTCCAGACGGTTGTCCTGTCATGCGCAGTATTGAAGCAGAAGCATGGAGTCACCGTGCTGTGCTTCAGCACGCGCAGGATCGCCTGCTGGTCGGGATGAGCGTTAGGCAGCGAGCAGTCTGTCGAAACAAGATATCTCCCGCATGTGATTCTGCTCATCAGGTCCTTCGAAATGTTGTTAATGCTTCCATGATGAGAAAGTTTGAAGGCGGAGAGCTCTATTGTCTTCCTTCCGCGCTCATTGCACAGTCGATCCAATGATGCAGCCATATCCTTTGCATACGCGTCGCCGGACAGGAGCAGGCTGTGATTCCCGTGCTCAACCAGCAAGGCAATGCTCGAACCGTTTGTTCTGGACGAGTCCTTCCCTTCCCCGTTCTTCCACTCAGGCGGCCATGTATCGAGCCGGCCCAGCATGTCGCCGGCGATTTCCCCTATGTCGCCCAGCTTGTTTTTCCATGCGGTTACCAGACTATCCAGGCGCGGGCGCGTGGGGCCCAAAATGGTGATAGTCAGGTTTCCGATCTTTTTAACGGGAAGCGTGCCCGCACTTCGGACTCCCACCAATCCGCCGTCGAATGTCTTGTTCCAGGGCCACCTGTTGAGGGCGATGATGCCGGAGAGTTCCTCCCCCTCGCGCGGCCCGAGGAAGTCTGAGGGAAGAGGCTCCGACTCTCCGGTCAGCGCGAATTCATCGCTTTCTGCATTGCCGCCCAGCATATCGTCCGGCTCATTCGGCTTCAGCCGCCGGAGCTGAGAGGTCCCGTTGAACCAGATGTCCTTCAGCTCGAGTCCGGGCGCACCGTCTTTCAGCAATCCGATGATCCCATTGATGTGGTCGTTGTCGATGTGGGTAACAACGAGCAGTTCAATAGGCAGTCTCTCAACGACTGCCGACTGCCGCAGACGTTCCAGCCTTTTGCGGATTATGCCGGCCGTATCATCAACGCCTCCATCGATCAGCACCACATGCGGCTTTTTTTTAGAACCGTACAGAAGCAGCAGGCAATCGCCGCACCCTGCGGGCAGCATTTCCAATTTGAACATAATCAGCCTCCGAAAACCCAGTCGCCATCGCCAAATCCAAGCAGTCCGAACGCCTCCGTGCACCGGTTCACAAACAGATCGCGGCGCAGGTTCCTCAGCAGTTCACCGAAGGCGATCGGTTCTCCGCCGGTCAGCTGTGCGCTCAATGCCTCGCCAATGGAGCCGGCCATAACAAGAGCACTCGCGCCCCTGACCGGTGCGAGCATGGCGCAGACGATGTCCGCGCCGGCCTTGCGCCACAGTTCCGGGAAGGATGCGAAGGTGCTCATCACATCCGCCGTCGAACAACCGAGGAGAACCACAAGCTTCGGATCCTGCGGGGCTCCGACGACATCGGGCAGGATCTGCTGCTTGCCGAGAAACTGCTGACGGCCGATTTCGAGCGAGTCGATGTAATTCCATTTCTGGACATGCGCTATCAGCAGAAGCAGGTTCGGCTCCGCGGCGTTTAACGGCTTAACGCCGGCGCGCCATTGATTCCAGTCCGCCGCCCGGACGGGATCCTGACTGACCTTCGCCAGAGCAGCCCGGAGCCCGTCGCTTGCCGCGTTCTTCTCCTGCTCGCTCCATTGATCACCGAATGCCCTCTCAGCCACGCCATAAAGCACCGACCGGATTTTGCCGAACGGCTGCCTGCTCGGAAGCGGCGACTCACCCGCGTCGGGAGCATCGTGATCCGTGCACCGCTCGATTACTTTTGAGAATCCCCAGAAGCGCAGAGGGCAGATATGCACGCTGGATTGAGCATGAGGGCACGGATCGCAGGCGCCCGAACGCATCGCCTGCTCCCACTGCGGGCAAAGCTTTGCATTCATGTTGTCCGGCGGCACGCCATCGTATACCACCTCGATGGGAAAGGAAGCCGTCTCGCGGGTTATAAGCTGGATGCGTTCCCAGTTTTGAATCTCGCCGCCGATGCTCTCTTCGAGTTTATTGCAGATAAGCCGACCATTGGCCGCCAGACCGATCATGGCCCTTCGCACCTCCTCCTGCTCCTGCAGCGGCAGGGAGCGGTCACATCTGGCGGCTGCATCATTCAGCGCGGCGCGGATGTTATCAATGGAATCTGTCAAGTCCGCAAGATTGACGGAATCCTTGCGGTCTTTAAGCGTAAGCTGCAGGCGGCCGTTCAGGTCGGACAGGATCAGAAGCGCATCGCCGGGACGGCGCTCCGAGCAATCCGAGGTGCCCGGATGAATTCTCTTCACATCGAGTGTTATTCCCTCTCCGCTCCCGGGATCAGCGGCTACCGCCGCCTGAAGCGTTGCAGACTGCAGGACGCGGTTCATGCAGGAAACCGTAATCCACCCCTTGATGGCGGCGACGCCGCCGAGCGGTTGCACGACGAAAACGGCCAGTCCGCTATTGCCGGTTTCGGGAAGCTTGACGTTTGACGTCGCCGTCCCGACATACATCCCCGGATCTTTTTCGGCTGACTCCGCGTTTGTTGCTCCGAGAGGATTCGCAAATCGCGGAAGCTTGCCGACAGACTGGAGGTCGAGAGGCCCGGCGTAATGCCGAATCTCCTGCGGCGGCAGAGCCGAGACCCGGCCTCCTGCTATTTCCAGTGTGATATCCAGGGATACATCGCCCTTGGAAAAGTCGATCAAGTCATCCGGGAAGCCCGCGTCTTTTCGTTCTGCGGCCGTCGGCCCGATAAATACCGACAGCAGGTTTGGTTTTTCGGGCGCCAGAGCAAGGGCCGGTGATTCACTCCGGTCCGGTCTCCAGGCTTCAGTCTGGAGATAGCGCGGGGGGCGGTTTTCTTTGATTTCCTCCTTCTTGGCGCGCACAGCATGAGCAAGCGGCTCCGCATCGACGCTTTCGCTTGTGAATGGCCTTGATCGCACTATTGTGCCCAGCGGAGCTTCGACTCCGAGGGATTCCGCCTGTGCGTCAAGCTGATCGCCGACGCTTCTTATACGCAGATGATCCAGGAGTTCAGGATCGCCAAGAATGAACGGCGGCAACCCGATATGTCTCCATCCTGCAGTCCATAAAGCGGCATGGACCGGCAGGTCATGGGAAAGCTCCCGCAGGAAGTGCATATACCAGGCTTCCACCCTGGACATATCCAGATCACCCACAACTGCCGCACCGTCACAGCCGAATTGCCGGATCAGGCGCAGATATATTTCGCTCCAGGAACCGCTCCAGGATTCCCTGTTATCGAGGCAAATGACAAAGCGGGCCCGCATGCGAGCGAGGCGACCGGACGTAAACCGTCCGGCCATCCCCGGCGGCACAATGAGAGCATCGCATGAATCGTGGCCTTTGCCGATCGGGAGCAGGGCCGACACCTGAGGCGCCCAGCCGACATAGGACATAATCTGCACCAGCGCATCATGCAGCGGCTTTGCCTCTTCGGGCACACCGATCCGCACCGGGAAATGCCAGGGAGGAATCCCCCCTTTGCGCTCTGCCGGCCGGGGAGGCACAAGCATTAGAGCCTGGGCGTCGACATTCATCAGGAGATCCATGAGCTCTTCAAGGTTGTAGAGTTCCGGCGATTTCGCCATCTCCACCGCAAGACGCGGCAATTCCCGGGGATGCGAAGCTTCCCGGATCAGCAGGTCCCAGCCCTGTGCCAGTGCGGCCGCATCCATATGAACGGTGTCTGTCCATGTCTCCCGAAGTCCGGCTCCATGAAGGCGGGCATGCCGCCATATGGGAGTCCTTTCGCCGTTCTCGATCTCTTCCTTGAGGGCGCTGCAGATTTCATTTGGATCGGAGCTTGCCCGATGTTGATGAGTCCCGGTCGATTCAAGGACTCCAAGCGCTGCCAGTGCCTTCGCATAATCGATATTGCCCAGCTGACTGCCCCAGGTTCCGACAATATTTCGGTTCATGGATGTACCTCCGGTTGGCAACTCCAAATTCCCGCTTCATGTGATGCTTTATCGAGCATGCTGAAAATTCTGGGAATTGTTTGAGTTATCTCAGAGCCTTGGAGCCTTTGCGTCTTTGAGTTATGCCAGCTCCAGGAATCGAAGCCTCTAAGACTCAAAGAATGATTTAAATAAGCTCCTGGAATTGTCAAACATTTTCCCTTCCGAAGCTTTATCATGCATTTCCTTGGCGCCTAGATCGGATATTTCACGATAGGGCAATGCGCAGCCTTCGGCAGGCTAAGATTTGCCCGCGAACGGAGCGCCGCATCGGCCAGAGCATAGCCCCAGTTGATAAGATGGCCCTGATCTTTTTCTGAAAAACGGCACAACCGCGTGGGAATCGACTCCAGCGTGGCGGTCAGAGCATTATCCTTCGCCAATGCTCCGGGAGCTTTATATTCGTTGATGGCAGTTCCTATGCCCCAGTAAGCGCCATGATAGCGTCCGGACTCCAGTTCACTCATAAGCCAGCGCTTGCGGAGAGACCGGGTCTGATCAATAAGAATGTCGCGCACGCGGCCGAGCTGCAGTAGATCGTCTTCAAAAGGTTTGGGATCGATTTTAAAGGGGGCGCCTGCGTCGCTCACGAGGACGATGTCGACGTTGCCCCATAATGACTCCAGTCCCATGTTGTCGTATACGCCGCCGTCGGCCAGCACGATCCGCCGGCGCAGTTTATTTAATCCGGGGAACTCCTTGTCGGGATTTTCCCAGGACTCCGGTTTGGTTTTAAGAATGATGGGCGAAAATATGGGTGGGAACGCGCTCGAGGCGGCAACGACATCCGCCAGGGAGACTTCAACCGTGCCGGATACTCCCAGCACATAATCGGCCACAATATCCTGGCGGAAGCGAAAGCTGCGCCCCGTCTGCATATTGGTGGCATAAAAAATGAACCTGGGGACCTGCTCTTTGGAGGCAGCCGGAAGATCCCTGAGCATGGCATCGCCGAACAGGTCTTTCGCATAGAGGTCGGACAGGTAGTCGCCTGCAGTCTTGAAGGGCGTCACAATACCCTTAAGCCCGGCGCCGATGTCGATTGTGCGGCGGCAAAAGGATTGGACCGGGTCCACAATCACTTCCACAAAATTGCCCGCACCGCCGCCGGCGAAATCCAGTTTTGTCCAGCGATGCGCCAGGATTCCTGCCAGGATGGAACCTCCCGATACGCTCGTAATGCGGTCGATCTTTCTCAGAAGACCCGCATCGTTAAGCCGCCATAGACTGCCGAGGCCGAACAGCGTGGCGCGGAAGCCTCCGCCTGAAAGCGCCAATCCGATAGTCCTGTTGCCGATAGTCATCGGGACCTCCTGTGTTCCGGAACGATATAGGACTTAAGGGCAAATGCCGTCTGCTTTGAAGTATAAGGAGATATTAAATCAGTTTTCCTATAAATCAAGATACTTCTTGAAGCGCCGGAGAATTTTCGATCTCATCGTTCCACAAGATTTCGGTCCTGATTTCATGTGGGTCGCGGCTGAAGAGGCTATCCCACGGTTGCCGGGTTTCCGGGAGGGGCGGCAAAAAACCAAGGATGTATGCCGGATCCAGGGCGTGAGAGACTGCCTCAAAACTTGACAATGGGATTGAAAACCGTGGTGGCGATGACGCAATCTGCATAAGCAAAGATACCCATGTGTAAGAGATATTTATGCCTGATCTTCTGTTTGCACCAACATGTCGCGGCTGAAGCCGCGACCTGGAGTTTATACATTTGAGACTGGAATGATAATGGAGGACCCGGCAAACAGCCGCGAAGCGGCTGCGAAACGAAGCC
>JAFGIY010000006.1 GCA_016929335.1 Acidobacteriota bacterium
AAAAGTTCCAATAATGCTTTCGAACGAAATTATTATGGATGAGAGCCGTCAACAAAATGTAAAGTTATTGTTGCGCGGGCCCTTAGTGCCGGTTGAATTGAATATCGCGCTACGATATAAGTTGAATTGCGTATGCACCTGGAAGATGCAAATAATCGGGCTCCGGCTGAATGCCGTTATCAAATCCGCAGATATCTTGCTGTGAGCGATGAAATTGTGCTCAGCGGGAGACTGCGTCTGTAGTGGCGATGAAAGCTCCTTCAATCCTGAACTTATACTGGGAAGCGCTGACTCGGCGGGCGGATATTCAACAGCTGCGTCAGCATGAAGACAAGGTTCTTCTCGTCCTGACACTGATCATTGGCGCGATTGTCGGGCTTGTCATTGTTGCCTTCATTCTGTTGACGGAGAATCTCGGCGCGCGCATGTATCCTGCAGGAGGAGCCGCCTGGAGACGAATCGTGGTTCCCGTTATCGGTTCGCTTGTTACCGGCTATCTCCTGGTGCGCTACTTCCCGGGCGCGCGGGGAAGCGGTATTCCCCAGACTAAAATCGCCCTTTTTCTTCAATCCGGCGTTATCCATCTTCGGACGGTTCTGGGCAAGTTCTGGTGTTCTTCGGTATCTTTGGCAAGCGGCATTGCTCTGGGACGCGAAGGCCCGTCGGTGCAGGTCGGGGCGGGCATTGCATCTGTTTTGGGCCGCCAGTTCGGTTTGAGCCCGGCCAATGCAAAAGCACTCGTGCCGATCGGGGCTTCGGCCGCTCTTGCAGCTGCGTTCAATACTCCGATCGCGGCGGTCCTGTTCACCCTGGAGGAAGTCCTGGGCAACCTTCATGCCCGGGTTCTGGGCGCTATTGTCATAAGCTCTGCGACCTCATGGATGGTTCTTCATCTGCTGCTTGGCGATGAACCGCTCTTTCATGTGCCCGCATATCAGCTTGTCCACCCGGTTGAGTTTATATTCTATGCCGCGCTGGGCGCGGCCGGAGGGCTTGTATCCACTCTCTTCGTCAAGCTGCTGCTGTGGCTTCGGAAGCATTTCCTCAGAATGCCGGCATGGACAGCCTCTTTGCAGCCTGTTGCCGGGGGCCTTCTGGTCGGAATCATGGGATTGTTTGTGCCGGCTGTGCTTGGAGTCGGCTACGGTCATGTCAGCGATGCTCTCAACAACCGTTTGGCGCTGGGTACCATGATTCTGCTTGTTGCTCTCAAGCTGGTGGCGACAGCCGCCTGTTATGCTTCCGGCAATGCCGGCGGCATATTTGGGCCGAGCCTTTTTATCGGGGCCATGATGGGAGGTGCGTTTGGCGCCGGTGCGCACTTCATCTTTCCGGATTATACGGGAAGTGTGGGCGCCTATGCGCTTGTCGGCATGGGAGTGGCATTTGCCGGCATCATAAGAGCGCCGATGACGTCGGTCATCATGATATTCGAGATCACACGGGATTATTCCATCATTGTCCCGTTGATGATCGCGAACTTGATGAGCTATTTTATCTCCAGCCGCTTTCAGAAGAAGCCCATTTACGAAGCGCTGATGCATCAGGACGGGTTCCGACTGCCTTCCATGCGGCGTGATCGGGATCCCGTAACGTTCGTTCATCAGGCAATGCGCTTGCCGGAAAAGATTTTACGAAGCACGGACAGAATTCGGGACGCACTGGCAGCCGTGAATCCCGCGGCCGCCAGCTGGCCGGTTGTCGATGAGAACGGCCTGCGCGGAATGGTCACCTATGCACAGCTCAAGCAAGCTGTCGAATCAGGCAGCCGGCAGGTTACTGTCGGCGATCTTTTTCCCGCACCGGATTCCGATACGCCTTTGGATGCCGGCATACTGCCATTCTTATATCACGATCAGTCTCTGGACATGGCTTTGCGCCGGATGGAACAGAGCGGCCGCAGTGTTCTGCCCGTTGTTTATAGGGCAAAACCAAAGGAAGTAGCAGGCGTCCTGGGCATGAGGGATATCCTGGCGGCTCATAATCTGGACAGCGGCCCGGTCTCGGCGGGCCAAACGCAACCATCGACAAAAGCGCCCACCGCAGCTATCGGCGGCATTGTAGCCGTCATTATTCTGATGATCGCAATAGCGGGTTTTCTGAGCTATTACTACCGCTCTCAGCGTACGGAGCGCGCGGAGCAACACGCCGTTTCCGGCGACAAGCTGATGAAAGGGAGCCGCTATCAGGAGGCAATCGAGCAATACCGCAGTGCGCTTTCCATTTCTCATAGCAGCAAAGACAGGCTCGCTCTGGCTACGGCGCTTATAAAAGCCGGCCGTTGGAATGAGGCGGAAATATATCTTGGAGAACTGGTTCGCGAAAATCCCGACAGCGGCCTTGTCAATCTTGGCTTGGGCAGAATTGCCGTACAGAAGGGGAATGCTTCAAATGCGGTAGACTATTTTCATAAGGCCATCTATGGCAGCTGGCCGGATTCCTCTCAAAAGGATCCGGCGTCGATGCGAATGGAATTGATAAATTTCCTGGGCAAAGCAGGTCGATTGAAGCAGGCCCAGGTTGAGCTGCTGACGCTGATAGCCGAAAATCCTGAGGATTTGGAGATCAGCAGGCAGTCCGCATACCTCCTGCTGAATTATGGATTGCCCGCGGAATCAGCACAGACATTTCGTGAAATCGTCAAAAAAAATCCTGAGAATGCAGAAGCCCTTGCCGGCCTCGGACAGGCGGAATTTGTTTTGGGCAACTATGGTTCGGCGCAGCGGGCGCTTCAATCCGCCCTGCAGAGAAATCCGGGCGATATGAAATCGAAACAAAAGCTTGAAACGGCCGAACAGATTCTGGAATTCGATCCGAACCTGAGGGGACTGAAGTCATCCGCCCGATACGAGAGGAGTCGGAAATTGGTGGAAGCGACGCTCGAATCGCTGGATCAATGCCTTGCTCAGAAAGCATTGCCGTTATCCGTTTCTGAGGCCGGGATAGTCGGCGCCGCCCGCAAATCGCTTGCATCCAAAAAGAGGCCTTCGTCTTACAGCGATCAGATGGATATAAACCTGAGCTTGGCTGAACAGCTCTGGAAAGTGCGAATTAACGCTTGCGGGCCGCCGAAAGATTCCGATGAATATCTCAATCTGCTGATAACGCGGCTTTCCGATTGATCCGCTTTGGGCATCCATGGACCGTCTATTCGAGACTGCCTCAAAACTTCTTGAACCATGTGGATCGCGGCTGAAGCCACGACCCACATGGAAATCTTTGCTTATGCAGATTGCGTTATCGCCGCTGCAGTTTTTAAGCCTGTTGTCGAGTATTGCGGCAGTCTCATCCGGCAGGTGATATGGCCTGATCATCAGGGAGTGCTATTTGGTCCAGAAACCGTATCACTTCTTCCACACTGCCGATTGTGTGGTGGGCAGAGGTTCCGCCTTCCACGCCGACACGAATGGAATAAGCGGTATCGGGCAGAATGGCGAACAGATCCTCGTCGGTTACATCGTCGCCGATGCAGAGAATAAAATCATATAAATCCCCGGATAGGAACCGGACGCATCCGGTTCCCTTATTCACGCCTCCCACTCTGGCTTCAACGGTCCTGTTTCCCTGCAGGATATGCACATCAATATTCGCCGTAAGCGCAAGCAGATGATCTTTTAATTCCTGGGCTGCAAGCTTTCCCTGTTCAAATTCCGTTGCTCTATAGTGCCAGACCAGGGCGAAATCTTTTTCCTCGATAAACGAACCGGCGATACGGTCGACATACCGTTCAAATAGCGGCTTCAATTTGGGCTTCCATTCGGCCGCCATCGTGGGCGTCATCTGCCAGTCAGAGCCCTTTTCTTTAATCCATGCTCCATGTTCTGCAACCAGGCTGATAGGGATGCTGGAAAACCACTGTTCCAGAAAGTCCCGCTCCCGGCCGCTGACAATCACAACTTCATTGCAGGATTCTTGGCTGAGGTCCCTCAAAATTCTCAGCAAAGACTGGCCTGGCACCGCTTTGTGAGGCATGTTGGCGAACGGAACAAGCGTTCCATCGTAATCCAGCAGGAACAGACGGCGGCTGCTTCTGTGATAGTGCTCCATAATCCTGCTGCGGGCATCCGGATTCAGCGTTTTAGCGGCCAATCGATGACTTGCCCTGTTTGCGTTGGCGAGTTCTTCCATAAAATCCGTTGCCCAGCGGACCACGTCATAGCGCCGCAGTCTCTGCTGCATGATGGTATTTCGCCGTATCTGTTCCTCTTCCGGCATTTGGAGCGCTTCGAGAATGGCTTCGGCAATTTCGTTGCGATTGCCGGGATTGGTGATGACGGCCTCCAGGAGTTCCTTGGAAGCTCCTGCCATTTCACTAAGTATCAATACCCCGGTTTTATCCACACGACTGGCAATATATTCTTTGGCGATCAGATTCATGCCGTCCCTTAGCGGCGTAATAAGCGCAATATGCGAGGAGGCATACATTTCAATTAGAGGCGAAAATGTAAGCGATTTATACATATAGACAATCGGAGTCCATTCAGGACTGCCGAATTGGCCGTTAATCCTCCCGACGAGAGTCTCGATTTGATTCTTCATCACTTCGTAATGTTTCACATCCACGCGTGAGGGTACAACGATCAGCAACAGGACAACCTTTCTGCGCCACGACGGGAAATTTTCCAGGAAAGTCTGAAATGCTTCGAGCCTGTTAACGATCCCCTTCGTATAATCCAGCCGGTCGATGGAGAGGATGATTTTGGCATCCCCCAATCGCTTCTGGATATCCTGCTTCTTACGCAGGATCGCAGGCTCGGCGGCTCCTTCATTGTATTTTCGATAATCAATGCCCATCGGAAGTGTTTCTGCTTTAATGATCCGGTCGCCGACGATTATTTCTCCCATGTTCGGGTCGTATCCAAGGATCCGAAGAACGCATCGCAAAAAGTCCTGCCGGTAATCATTGGTGTGGAATGCTATCAAGTCTGCTCCCAGCATTCCTTTCAGGATCTCCCGCCTCCATGTGCTGGGGAGGAGACGGAAGATTTCATAGCTGGGGAAGGGAATGTGCAGAAAGAATCCGATGGTCACGTCCGGCAAATGCTGCCGAATCATGGCGGGAAGGAGCATCAGATGGTAATCATGAATCCAGAGAGTATCGTCGGGCCTGATCAGATCAATCAGAGTGCGGCAGAAGGCTCGATTGACCTCGATATAATGCGCCCAGTGAGAATCATCGAAATGTGTGTAAACCTGAAAATAATGAAAAAGAGGCCAAATGGTCTCATTACAAAATCCCTGGTAGAAATCTTCAATATTTTCTTCCGACAGGAAAATGGGCACGGCATTGAATTCAGCCAGAGATCTTGTCCGGACCTCGTCAATTTTTTCTTCGCCGATGCTGCTTCCGGGCCAGCCTACCCATAGGCAATCCTGAAATTCATGAGTGTGGTCTTTCAGAGATTCCAGATAGGAACTCAGGCCTGTTGCGATACCTCCCACGCTCGGAATGAATTTAAGAATCCCTGCTTCTTGTCTAACCGTGAAGGGAAGCCGATTGGAAACAACGATCATACGCTTTTTGCCTGCAACATCAGCTTCACTCATCAAACTTCTCCATGTCTTTTAGTGCCGATATTGCACAATTTGCAGCCGCAACCGGCGGCGGGGGCGACAGGCTTTATTGTGAATGGACGAGAAAATCATAAATGTCTCCAAATGGACTGCTCTTCAATTTCCTTCGATGACACTTTTTCTTCATGAAGCATGCGTTGCATAAACTCCCGCCCGCTCAGGCCAAGTGCAATGCTGCATGCCAGCACCAGGCCTCCCACCAGCAAAATAAACGCTGCAAGGAAAACGCTCCTGGCAAAATCCAGATGATCTGCCGCCGCAACGACACCGGCGAATATAAAGAGGACACGGACAGCTGCGGCGAGTTTCCGGGGGCCGGGGATATTCTCATTAACAGCCCAGACCAGTATGCTGCGGCCGAAATACCGTCCCAGCCAGGCGCTGATGATGATGATGGCTGCAGCCACCACAATTTTCGGAAACAGAAATACGGCCGTTTCTATTATCCGGGATGTCAGTTGTGAATTGAATGAACTGAGCGCTATCAGAAAACCCGTTCCCAGAACCAGCCAGAAAGCGACCCTGGCAACCAGCAGAGGGGTCTTCAATTTTTCCGGACTTGTTGCCAATCCTGTTCTCCTGAGAAACCGATCGATGGAGATGCCCTTGAAGATCTTCAAAATAATCCATTGGAGAAATTTTGCGATGGCAAAGGCAATAATCAGGATAAAGAGAGCAGCCAGCAGTCCCGGCGCATAATTCAGGACCTGAGACGAAATCCTGTCTGCGGATTGTCGCATGATTTGTTCCAGAAGACCGAGCATAGTTTTATGCCTCCATTACCGGCTTTAGTCTAACGGGCGTGTCGCCGCGAATCGCCGAAAGCAGCATCCCTTATTCACCCCATTTCCTGATGAATGCGGGCTTTTTTTGTTCGAACGAAATGCACAGACGCTCTATTTCATCTTCGACTTCGTCGGATGTCAGCATGCGGGTTCGAAGAACGAAGGAAGCTACCCTGGCCAGATATAACGGTGTCAAGGATCGCAGGAGATGTCCCCTTTCAACAGGTTCCTTTTTATATGCGGTCGCAAAGTCGAGAACGATCTGGGACCATAAATCGTTGTCCAAAACAAAATTCTCGGACCCGTCGATTTGATGGGCGATTTTGTTGACAGCTTCATAGGTTTCTGGAGAAAGAGCCATCGACCAGATTTCTCCCAATTCCTGACACCCTCGTTTGAACACGCTTAGCATCCGGTCGATATTGACGTCGATTGGATCCAGGCCGACGCCGAAACGAAAGCCAAAAAGGTCTGCGTCCCGGCTCCCTTCCCGCGTCGTCCACACCGGTGCATATTCCTGCATGAGTCTGAATACGCTGCCCACAACCTGATGCAGCATAGCGCTCAGATCGAGACCCGGATCTTTGGCGTTGTGAAGCTTGGCGCCCAGGAAGCTCTGGCATACCCGATAGCCTTCGGCAATGGCTATGGTGGTCATCCAGATATCGATGCCGAAGCGGGCCGTATCGGTTTCCCAATCGCTTCTTTCCAGGTATCGTCCAAGCAGTTTGGGAGAGATTCCGAAATCTCCTCCAATGGGTTGTCGCACCCGCAATCCATAAAGAAAGCGTGTAAGCGGATAAACAATGCTGTTTGTAATCGTTCCGTCATATTTGTGACGGTGATAGTAAGGCGCTACAAAATCAAAACCGGCATGAAGTATGGGTCTCAGGAGAAGATCGACCCACTCGGGAGTGATGGACCGCAGATCGGAATCCACAACAGCGCAGGCTTTGACATTCAGCAGCTTGGCAATATCAAAGATCAGGCGGAACGCGCTCCCTTTGCCGGGAATACCGTGATATGGGAACGACAGCCGATGCACCGGGAACAGCGGCGTGGTCAGTAGGAGGAGCCGGGATTTATCCAGGCCGGTTTTGAGAACAGCATCTGTGGTCCCATCACTCGAGCTGCCGTCCGAATTGACTATAACCGCCCGATATTGCGGGAAATACTTTTCCAATCCTGCTTGAGTAGCGGCCACTACATGACCGATGGTGGCGGCATTATTGTAGCTTGGAATGCCAACTACAATATCCGCGCGTCCTATTTGAGCCATTGCCTGATGAACGTCCTTCGAGAGGTTCTCCCCATTCATGTTTTAGCCTTTAAGCTGGATGAAGTCCGATGCAAGTTCTGCAAGACGACATCGAGTTTCTTCCCTCGCGTAGCAGCTGGATTCCCATCCATTGAGCATTATATACCGTGCAATACATGGCTATTAAATTAGCAGAAAATTATGCAAAGCAGCATCCCGACAATAAGGGATTAATGTGAGAAAAAGGGTGTAGCATATTCGAGCGGTGAATCCTGTGGGTCGCGGCTTCAGCCGCGATCCACATCTGAAAGCCGACGGCTGAGAGCTGATTACTGCTTCACCCCGCCGGCTGTGAGCCCTGAGACTATGCGCTTCTGGAACAATGCCGCCGCCGCAATCAGCGGAGCCGTGCTTACGACGATTCCCGCGGCGAGGAGCCCCCAGGGTATCTCATAGGCAAATGCACCGCTTAATGTCGCCACTCCTACTGTGAGCGTTCGCGAAGACTCCCGGTTCATGAAAGTCAGAGCGAGCATGAACTCGTTCCACGAAAAAATAAACACCAGCAGAAAGGCTGTGGTCAGAGCCGGAACTGCCAGAGGCAGTATGATTCTGAGAAAGGTTTGAAAAGATGACAGCCCGTCGATTGCCGCAGCTTCTTCAATCTCATAGGGTATCTGTTCCATGTATCCCGTGAGCAGCCAGACGGCAAAAGGCAGATTAAGGGCGGCATAAGGGATGATAAGACCCCAGGGTTGATTGACCAGTCCTGCAGTTCGAACGAGTTCATACAAAGGATAAACGAGCACAATGGGCGGGAAAAAGGCCAGGATCAACAGGCTGTAGGAAACGGAAATCCGGAAAGACCTGGGAGCACGGGCCAGCCTATAGGCCACAAGGGATGCACAAAGAACACATAGCAGAGCCGCAAGCGAAGCGATCACGGCGCTGTTCATATAGTAAACGGTGAAAGGCCGGCGGAGAAACAGCTCTGCATAATTTCCCAGGGTGACTTCGGACGGCAGAAATGTGGGAGGGATGCGCGAAAGCTCGGCCGAGCTCTTGACAGAGGACAGGCTATACCACACAAGCGGAGTTACCGCGAAAGCGCATGCAAAAAGTATAAAAATCCTAGCGGGCCATTTCATATTTTCTCAACAGCAGCGAATACAAAATCCAGGCAATCAGCGCCAGGATAAGGACGATGGATACAACCAGTGCGGCTCCGTAGCCGAAATCCAGGTATCGCATGAACGTGTAATAGCCATAAACCGATATAGTCTCCGTGGCGCCTCCCGGTCCTCCGCCGGTCAGCACATAAACCAGATCAAATACGGCAAAAGCCTGCACAATCCTGAAAATCAAAGCCAAAAAGATGAAGGGCAGCAGATGCGGCAGCGTAATGTAGCGGAACTTGTGCCAGGCGTTGCCGCCATCGACATCCATTGCTTCATACATTTCTCGCGGAATGCTCTGAAGACCGGCAAGAAGGACAATATAGACAAAGGGGAATGCCTTCCAGACATCGGCCATAGTAATGGAAAGCAAGGCGGTGTGTGGTCGGCCGAGCCAGGCTATCGGCGAATCGATGACTCCCAATCTGGCAAGTATTGCGTTGATGAATCCATATTGATCATTGAAAATCCAAAGCCAAAGTACGGCGATGATGGCAGTCGGAAGGGTCCAGGGAATCAGCAGAAGGGTCCTCGCGGTTCGTTTTCCTCTTCCGATTTTTTCGGCGGCGAGAGCCGCCAAAAGACCGAACAGGAATTCCAGAGCAACGGACGCAACGGTAAATAAAGCCGTAACGCGCAGAGAACCGAAAAACCGAGAATCCGAAATCAGGCGCGCGAAGTTATCCAGACCGGCAAACTGAGGTTGAAATCCGGTACTCAGATTCAGATGAATAAAGCTGAGGCTGACAGTCCGGACAATCGGGTATACAAAAACAAGAAGCACGAGAACGGCCGCCGGCGCAAACCAGAGTCCGGATTTGATGCGGGCAGAAAGATCTCTCATCTGTTCTCTCTTCCTGGCGTGGCCTTTGGCCGCGTGCTCTCAGGCTTCAGCCTTCAGCTGTCAGTTTCTTTACTGAACGCAAAGGAGTAATAAATCACCGGACATTTGATCTGTACGATCCAATTTTCTCCAAAGGTCTCAATCACAAGCGGCCACGGATTACACGGATTTAAAAGAATGGTTGCATGGGCTGACCTTTGGCCGCGCATTTCCTAATCTGTGAAATCCGTGTAATCCGTGGCGTTTTTCTCCTGATAAATATAAAGATCTTACACTAGCCTTTGAGCAGCAGGCGGGTTTCGCGGGCTGCTTCTCTCAATGCTTTTTCGCAGGTAACGCGGCCCGTAAGCGCCGCGCTAACCCAGCGCTGGAGTATGTCGCTTGCCTGTGCATACTCCGGGATTGCCGGTCTCATACGCACTATTTCTGCAATGGGCAGGAATTCTGCCGGCTGCAGGCTTTTTCTGGATGGGATTCGACCCATGTGCTGCTGAACCAGCGCCAGCTGTTCGCGTCGTGTAATAAAGTCCACAAATCTCCAGGCTCCGTCCGGGTTGGGGCAGTAGCTGGAAATGGCAAATCCCCATCCTCCGAGCGTTGCAGCACTGGATTGACCGGGAGCATGTACCATCGGCGCGTAGGCCGCTTTTTCCGCTACAGGCGCGTTGCTTCTTTTCATCAAAGTCCATACATAAGGCCAATTGCGAAGGAATACGGCTCGTCCGCTTTGAAACAGCAGGCGGGTATCCTCTTCAATATAGCCTGTCACCCCCGGCGGAGAGATGGATCCGATCGTGCTCTTCAAAAAATCCAATGCCTGAACTGCTGCAGGTTCATCCAGAAACGTTTGCCGCTTTTCCGGATCGATCCAGTCTCCTCCGAATCCCCATAGGATCTCAAGATATGCCGTAATCAGGCCTTCATACTGCTTGCCCTGCCAGAGGAATCCCAGGCGTTCCTTTGTTTGATATTTGCGGGCCTGTTCCACCAATTCGTCGAAGGTGCGGGGTGGAGCGGGGACAAGATCTTTTCGGTAATAAAGCAATCCGGCGTCTGTGAAGGCGGGTATTCGATAGAGGCGTCCCCTATAGGATCCCGCGCTCAATTCCATTGCGAGGAAATCCTCGCGATCTTCCTGAGAAAGCCTGGAGGTCAAATCGCGAAGCCATCCTGCCGCCGCAAATTTTGCCACCCATATGACGTCACAATAAACAATGTCAAAGGAGGATGTTCCTGAAAGAAATGAGGTTGAGTATAAATCCTCCCGGGCATTGGTAGCCGGCGGGCCTTCCACTATCCGTACTCGAACGCCGGGTGTCCGGCTGTTGAATTCGGAGATGAGTTTTCGCCAGATGCCGGTTCCATCGGGTTCCATCAGGATCGACAACTCTCCGCTAAGCCGTGACGGAGGAGTTCTCAGGCTGAGAAGGACCAGAATCGCCAACAGAGCTATTACGAAGATTTTCGCCGGTAGTCGTTTCAAAGACATGGATGTCCTTGGGATGAAAGCTCAGTTTTATGGAGTCCGAGTGCGGGCGGTTTTCGGATAATACCATTATGGAATTCGCCCCCACTTTTGCGTTGATCAAAAACCTTGCGCCCAGGTTTTCGACCATGACGACTGTTGCCGGGATGCCCTCACCGATCTTGATTGCCTCGGGGCGAATTCCGATCCTCGCCGGGCCCGAGCGGGCAAGCCCTGTCGGGATCACTTGCGGTCCGAGCCGGAAAGAACCTGCCTCCAGTGATGTGTCGAAGAAATTCATGGAGGGGGATCCGATAAAGGAAGCCACAAAAAGATTCTTTGGAGATTGATAGAGGACTTCGGGGCTTCCAATCTGCTGGACCATGCCGCGGTTCAGAAGGATTGTCCGATCGGCGAGTGTTGTTGCTTCGACCTGATCATGGGTCACGTAGATTACGGTAGCCTTGATTCGTGCAAACAGCTCCTTGAGTTCATGCCGGACCTTCTCGCGCAGAATCGCATCAAGATTGCTGAGCGGCTCATCAAACAAAAAAACCTTAGGATTCCGGATGAGGGCTCTGCCCACGGCGACGCGCTGTCTCTGGCCGCCGCTCAGTTCTCGAGGTTTCTTGTCGAGCAATTCTCCGATATCGAGCAGTTGTGCGGTGTCCTGTACCCGCCGGTCGATTTCCTCCCGGGGCGTTTTTCTCAGCACGAGATTGAGCGCAAGGTTTTCATAACAGTTCATATGCGGATAGAGGGCATACGATTGAAACACCATGGCAACATCACGCGACTGTGGGGGGACGTTGTTGACCTGACGGTCTCCAATCCATATTTCTCCTGCAGAAGGCCGATCCAGCCCCGCAATTAGACGAAGCAATGTGGATTTGCCGCAACCGGATGGCCCCAGGACGGTAACAACCTCCCGGTCTCTGATTTCGAATGAGACATCCTTTAATGCGTATACGTCTCGAGAAAAGCGCCTCGTGACATTTTGCAGACGAACCGAAGCCATCTTTCTCCTTTGGCGGCAGCTTCGAAAGCTCACCTTGGTGAGGCGATCGAAAAGCTGAAGGCGAATAGATAGGACGCCCTGTGTTATTTATAGAACATACATCATTTATCCATTGCGGCAAAGCCCAGGGTTTGCGAGGCTGTCTCAAAACTCGATTTAATTAGGCATGCCTTGAACCGTGTGGGTCGCGCCTTCAGCCGCGACCTGGAGTTTATACATTTGAGACTGGAATGATAATGGAGGACCCGGCAAACAGCCGCGAAGCGGCTGCGAAACGAAGCC
>JAFGIY010000007.1 GCA_016929335.1 Acidobacteriota bacterium
GGCTTCGTTTCGCAGCCGCTTCGCGGCTGTTTGCCGGGTCCTCCATTATCATTCCAGTCTCAAATGTATAAACTCCAAGTCGCGGCTTCAGCCGCGACCCACATGGAAATTATTGTTGAGTTTTGAGACAGTCTCTTGCGCCCTGGGCTTTGCTGTCTGGCCCTTTCAGGGCCTGCCGCTTTAAGCGGCTCACAACCTAAAGCCTCCGGTTCTGCCGCGGTGATATTTACTTCTTCCGGATGAGCCTCTTACGCTTTAATTCCCGCTTTAGGAAGCGACGAAACGGAAATGTCATCCCATTCCGAAGTTGGCTGTGCCGATTTTCAAAGCGGGACGCGGCTTGTTCCGCCGATCCACACCCCCTCTAAGTTGAATTGACAAAATCCGGGATTTCGATATAGGATGGCTCCAACCTGGCTTAGTTTAGTGCTCAGCTTAACGATCCAGGAGTCAGATTGAAGGGTATGACTTCCTAAATTCAGATGTGCAGGTTCGCTGGTAAATAAGACCGGCGGTCTTCGTTTTTTTGTAGATGCAGGCATGAGGTTGCAGGTAGATGCGTGTGGCTAAGGCTGATGGCGCAACTTCCGGATTCTTGTGCTCATTTTCGCCATCCTGGTCTCCGAACTAGTCGCTAGGCCCAGCATGATCCGGGCGCTGTTATTTATGATCCTCGATTAAAGCGGACGCACTTGCTCTAACGGCAAATCTCAATGCAGCTTCTGAAGTTGTGTTCAGAGTAGGATAAAGAACAAACAATAAAAGGCGAGGGATTCCATGAAAAGACTAATTGCATTAGCGGCAGCGCTATTGGGACTTTTTCTGGCAATGCCGTCTTTCGGCCAGGATGCTTCTTTGGGCGGCACCGTTACTGATTCTTCGGGAGCAGTGATTCCCAGCGCGACGGTCACGGCAACGAACGAAGGCACGGGCGTCGTTTCAACTACAACTACCAATTCAGCGGGCGTATATAGCTTTCCAAGATTAATATTTGGCTCATATACAGTGAAGGCTGAACAGAAGGGTTTCCAACCCAAGATATTCACCAAAGTATCTCTTCAAGTCGGGCAACAGGCTCGCTTGAACTTCCAGATGGAAATAAGCGGTGTGGCAACCAGCGTTGAGGTTACGACTTCGGGAGAGCAACTGCTTCTGGAATCGAGCTCCTCGGTTGGTGATGTGCTTCCCGCAGAGACTGTGCAGAGTCTTCCACAGGTCAACAGAGACACGATGGATCTGATCAAAATCTCGTCCGGCGTAGTTGTGGCGGATGATCCGATCTTTGGAGCCGTCAACACAAGCTTCGCCGGTGTCCCCGCTTCCGCTGTAAACGTGCAGCGGGACGGGGTTACGGTGAACGGTGTGCGTTTTTTGACCGGTGTCAATACGCCTACCCGCGTCAATCCTGATCTGGTTGGGGAATTCAGAATGGTGCTGGCTCCCGTAGATGCGGAAGTAGGGCGCGGGAATGCGCAGATTCAGATTGCGACGAAAGCGGGCGGCAGTGCATATCATGGAAATGTAGTGTGGAATGTTCAAAACACGGCGCTTGATCCCAATACCTGGTACAAAAACCGTGTCGGCGAGGTGCCGAATTGGAGAAATCTGCAGGAGTATTCGGCCAGCCTCGGCGGACCTATCATCAAGAATAGGACTTTCTTCTTTGTCCTTTTTGACTATCAGCTCGCCAAGAGACGTTCGTCCTATAACGCAATGTCTATAACGCCCTGCGCCCGGAAAGGCATCTTTCGTTTCTGGGATCGCTGGAACAATGGGAACTTTCTCACTACGGAAGTTACTTCAGCCAACGGCGGGCCTAATCCGGTAATCGCTACGGTGGACAAAGCGGGGAATCCCGTCGCGCCGCAATGGGAACCAAACGCCTGGGGATCCACACCCTATAACGGCTCTTTGCGCTATGTCAGCATATTTGCACCGCTTACCAACCCAGACGCCTTGGATGCCGATTGTTCCAATGCGGAGTTTGACTCCGGCAGCTGGGATCCTATTCGCCCGGTGCAGGATCCGTCCGGATATATCGCCGACTATATGCAAAAGCTGCCTCCGGTAAATAACTACGATATCGGCGACGGTTTAAACACAGCCGGCTTTCGCTGGACCCGTTCCCTGGATGGATCAGTTAATTTGTGGGGTATTGGAGAAGACCAGTTCCATAAGCAGATCAACGTGCGAATAGATCATAACTTCAGCGACAAGCATAGAATCAACGGGACTTGGACCTTTGAAAGAAATCATGGGGATGATACCCCTAAGACATGGCCTGAGAACTCCTGGTCGGGGGGAGGCATTGGTCAACCGCAAGTTCTAACCCTCAATTTCCTGTCAAACATCGGCTCGAACTTGCTTAATGAAGCCAGATTCGGGATGTCCCGGACAGGCTCCAACATCTATTCGGCGGCTGACAGACCTGGGAATGGCGATACGCTAAAGCAATATCTCGCACAATTCGGCTCCATGCTCAATGGCGAAGTTGGGGTTGTTGAAGCAGGCTCGAGCTCGGGAGATTGGAACCAGTTCAGAACGGATGGCGGATCGGCATTTGGTACGGCTGAAGCCCATCTCAGCAGCGCCTTTGGCACTCGCGGTTCCTGGGCAAACGGCAACTTGTCGGACATCAGCCCAAGATACCAATGGGGTGATACGATAACCTGGGTGAAGGGCGCTCATTCGGTGAGAATTGGCGGAGAATTCCGTCGCAGCAATTCTCATAAAAGAGACGCCTGGCTCTTTAATCCGTCGAACTTTCAATGGGGAAATTCTTTCCCGGAGTATCAGGGTGGAGAACTGGTCTCCACGCCGCAGACCTTCACCAACGTGGATCCTGCATGGGGCGCGGACAGTCTTGCGGGCTCCGATGCCAGCAATGGCAACAAGCGTGCGATGAGGGATATGCTGATCTTCCTGTCGGGCTCTTTAGCCTCGATAAAGCAGGTGCGATACGTCAACAACATTGACCAAGCCAAACAAGGGATTTGGGCCGATCCGATAAACGAACCTGCCATGGATCGCAACACTATCCTGAAAGAGTTTTCTGTTTTTATTAAAGATGACTGGAAAATCCGTCCGAATTTGACGCTCAACCTCGGCGTGCGTTGGGATTATTATGGCGTGCCGTATTTGGCTAATGGGATGACCGTGAGTTTGAAGGGCGGTGGAAGCAAAATTTTCGGACCTACCGATAACTACTCTAACTGGTTCGCACCCATTAATTGTGGAGACACGCCTGCCGGAGACCAGGTAACCCTCCTTTCCGTAGGCCCGGGATCAGAGAATCCGAATATAAGCCTCTATCCGAGGACTTGGACAAACGTAGGTCCAGCCATCGGTTTTGCTTATGAACTCCCATGGTTTGGGAAGGGCAAAACCACTATTCGCGGAGGGTATCAGCGCAGCTTCATCTCAATGTCAGGCAATTTCCAATACGTCGAGTCCGCAGCAGGATCCAGTCCCGGCTTTTTTAATGTCAACAACTGGAATAACGGCGGCACCTGGGCGGCAGACGATTACTTTGGAATCAAGGATCTCAAAACCAATCCATTGTTCCAAAACGGAGTTCCCATCAGCGTTCAACCCGGACTGACGGAGTTCCCTCTTTACGACAGGCAGCAGTCCGTCTCCGCTTACTCATCGGATTATGGCTATCCGCATATTGATAACCTGATATTCGCAGTCACCCGCAATGTGACTTCGAATCTTTCCGTGGATCTGAGATATATCGGCACTCTGACCCGACGCAACTTCAGTTCAAAAGATATCAATGTGGCCAACTTCATCTCCAACGGATTGCTTGAGGCATTCAACGACGCGCGGACAGGCGGGAATCCTGTTTTGCTGGATAACCTGCTCAACGGAGTCGCCCTTACACCATGGGGTTGTGCTGTGGATGGCAGCGCATGCAAGGGGGGCGATGCATTGCGGAACGCTAACTTCTTTTCTTTGGGGATTCCGCTTTTTGCAAGCGGTTGGTTTACTCCCTTAAATTCGATGCTGGCCAATGGGAACTACCAGGGGCTTGCCAACGCGCTAAACTACCTGAATAAGCCCGGCGGAGGCTATGGCGAGTACATGGTGGATAATGGATTCCCGGTCAACTTCATCAAGGCGAGCCCGCAGTTCCATACGGCCACGCTGTATGAAAATATGGGCTATTCCAACTATCACTCCTTCCAGGCGCAAGTCACAATCAGGCCGACTCACGGTATAAGCTTCCAGTCGACCTACACCTGGTCCAAAAACCTTGGGAACAGCGGCGGTCTCAGCCCCGATCCTCGAAATCTGGCGACTGGATATACGTTGCTGAGTTCGGACCGTGCGCACAATTGGGTAACCTTCGGCACCTATGATTTGCCGTTCGGCCCGGGCAAGTTGTTTGGAAAGAACACGCACGGGGTAATTAGAAGGATTATTGACGGATGGCAATTGGGCTGGATCACTACAGCTATAAGCGGAGCTCCTCTGGCTGTCACTGCAAACTGTGGGCTCTATGGCAATTGCACTCCGGATTCAGTCAACGGCGGCATCGATCCCAAGTCGGCTTCAATCTCCTGGCCGAACGGCGCCTCGAGTGGCAGCCTCTTCGCCAATCGCTACGTAACCACAACCGATCCGCAATGCGACGGAATTTGGGACCCCACTCTCTGCACGCTCACGGCTTCCATGGATTCGAAAACCGGCAACATCGTGCTGCAGAATCCGATGCCGGGACTGATGGGTAATGTGGGATACAACTCGTTCCGCGACCATGGAAGATGGAATATTGACATGTCCATTTCAAAATCAGTGGATATAACTGAAACCAAGCGCTTCCAGGTGCGCGCGGATTTCTCGAACATCTTCAATCACCCAATGGCATCCGGCGTATCCAGTACTTCGGGGCGAGTTCAAAACGCAACTGCTCCTATCATGAGCATTAACAGCGCTTCTCCCCTTGGCTATTACAGCGAAAAGGTCGGAGGGCGTACGTTCCAGGCGATGGTTCGCTTGGATTTCTAATTTCGCACCCGCCTTCGCCTGCGGCTTCGGCGGGCAAGCCCCGCCGAAGCCATAGGCGCAAGGGAGCGTAGTCCGCCGAAGCCAAAATGGAAAACGGGCCTGGTCTGCCGAAGCCAAAATGGAAAACGGGCCTGGTCTGCCGAAGCCAAAATGGAAA
>JAFGIY010000008.1 GCA_016929335.1 Acidobacteriota bacterium
AAAGTTCCAATAATGCTTTCGAACGAAATTATTATGGATGAGAGCCGTCAACAAAATGTAAAGTTATTGTTGCGCGGGCCCTAAGCATTCCCGCAGCACGTCATGCGCCTGGGTTCAACCCGGGCGCATGAGTCCAATCTTCACTATTCATTAAATATCTCTTTATCAAAATCGGGGACGTCCCACTCGTTTCCGCATTTTATTCGATATATAAAATGGCTGCTCCATCATAAAATGGAAAAACAAATGGAACGTCTCTGATTTTTATGTTTCGGATTGTTGTGCAGAGGTGCGATTGAAAAAGCAGTCCTGGGAAAGCATCGGTCGCGAGCCGGAACCCTCCTGGTATCTGGATCCCATCACCGCCGGGCAAAAGCGAGAAACACATCTGCAGCTGATCCGGAAATGGTCGGAAGGGATTCGCGTGGAGCGGATTCTCAAGACAGATCTTTTTGAGGAAGCATACGGCGACGACAGCCTGCTCGATGCCCTGTTCCCTGAGGCGGATCTGCCGTGTGGCATGGATGCGGCCTTTTCGACTGCCCGCAGAGCGCAGACGCGCCACGGCCGGAAGATTCAGGCACTCGTATGTGATGTACGGAGCCTGGCGGTGCAGGATTGCAGCGTCGATTTGGTCGTATCCACATCCACCCTGGATCATTTTTGCGGCCGGACGGATTTCCTGAAAGCACTCTCCGAATTAGCCCGGGTGTTGAAATCCGGCGGACTTCTCATTATCACGCTGGATAATCCCTGGAATCTCCTGTATCGCCCGCTCCGCTGGTTCAGTTCCGGCAGAGTGAGTCCTTTCCCGCTCGGCTATACCGTATCTGCATCCCAGTTGGCAAAAGACCTGACCGCCGCGGGTCTGTGTCCGCAGAGCGTAGATTGGCTCCTCCATAATCCCCGGGGCATTTCCACGCTGCTGTTTCTGGGATTCCGGAAATTGTTGCGGCCGCATGCCGCAGACAAAATGATCGGCGGGTCTTTGCGTCTGTTTGAGCTATTAAATCGGCTTCCGACCCGCAAGATCACCGCCTGCTTTCTCGCCCTGGCCGCCCGCAAACCGTAATTGCAGTGAAATGAACCGCGGATTTTCACGGATTTCCGCGGGTTGTAAACACGGTAGCGGATTAATGCATGCGACAGATCTCTGCGCTGTCCCATGCGTTGGCAAGAGCAATAAGTCCGTGAAGACCTTTGAGAATCCGCGGTTTATGACTCCATTAACTGATAATAATCCAAATCCGGAGGCCGGACTAAAAGGTCCATTTGAATGCGATCTGGATTTGGCGGGATGGAGTGGAAGTAGCCGTTATCCGTCCTGCGGTTCCCAGCCGTTGAAGATTGCCGTCGAACAAAGCAAGTCCGGAAGGGATCTGGAAATTGGGATGGTTTGCAACGTTGAAGGCTTCCAGCTGAAATCGGACAGTGTGGATCGCAGTACGAAGAATATCCTTGTGAAGAGCGACATCTATGTTAACAACTCCCGGGCCCGTAAGCACATTGCGTCCCAGATTGCCGTACCGCCCTGCCTGGGGCAAGCCGAAGGCCAGGTCGTTGAAATACTTTTGCGGGTTGCCGAGAATCAGCTTCATTCCCTGCGTGCCGATCCAGTCAGGGCGCTGGCCAAGATCATTTCCTCCGGGATTCACGCGGGCGCGGTCGAAGCCGATAGATGGAGAAAAAGGGTGACCCGACTGCAACTGAACGATGCCCAGCAGTTCCCAGCCGCCGAGAATACGCTGAATTGCGGCACGCCCCAAGTCAGGCATGCGGTAGCTCAGGTTTGACGAAAAAAGATGCCGCACGTCAAAATCTGCGAGTCCACGATTCTGACGATAGGAGACTGTGGGTATCTGATCGCTGTTCAGATAGTCTTCCTGCTGGGTGCTTGAAGTCTCATCGATCGTTTTTGAAAACGTATATGCTGCCTGGAATCCCCACTGCTCGCTCCATCTGCGACGCACTTCAATATGCAATGCGTGGTGGAACGAATTAAACTCCATCCGGCGCATCCCGACGCGACCCCATGCCGGATTGACTCGTGGTGCGCCGCTTGGGAAATAAGGCGTTCCGTCGTCCAGATAGGTCGGGCGAGTTGGATTTGCATTCCCCACCATGCCCGGCAGGTGTATCCCCCGCATCCCTACGTAGCTGAGCCGGAGCACCATGTTCATTCCGGCTGCCTGCTCGACACTGAGTTGATACTGGCCGGTATAAGGCTGGCTGGGATGAAAATCCAGGCCATCGGGGGCGATCACGATACGCGCATTGGCGGCGGCTTCCGGCAGGTTGGGGAAAGATGCTTTCGAGATAATGCCGCGGTTGTAAAATGGCGGCATTCGGGCGCCGGCAATGGATACCTCGCGCATGCCCAGAAGCTCGAAAAAAATCCCCGCGCCGGCGCGCACAACAGTTTTGCCGGATCCGAAAGGATCCCATGCAATAGCGGCGCGCGGCGCAAAGTTCGCTGCGGAAGGATTCTCGAACAGCGCGCCGCCAACCGTGACTTCCGTATCATGGACAAGATCGGGAATCGTCGCGATCTTATTGTTCACCTCCGATGGCGTCGTATAGGCTTCGTAGCGGACTCCTAATGTCATTGCCAGGTTTCGCCGGACGCGGTACTCATCCTGAAGGAAGGCGCCGAACTGGTTCTGGCGCCAGCCCCGAGTGGTGTCGGAACCCGGCATCATCAGCTCTCCCGAACTGGACTTGGCCTGAAGAAAGTCGGCAATGGAATCGAAGCGATAAAATCCGATCTTGTTGTTATCGGACCTCTGGTTGAATTGAATGCGGTCGTAGCTAATGCCGAACCGGATGGTGTGCGCACCGCGGATATGCGTCCCATCATAGCTGGGCTGATAATCCACAGTGGTATGTTCCCGCGGACGCGTGCGGGCTTCCGTTCCGCCGAAGGCGGAAAGTCCGACAATGTTCATCACTCCCAGCGGTTCTCCCGGAATGAAGGACAGAGACTCCGGGACGTCCGGGCGCACCTTGCTGCTGTTGTAGTTTCGTATCCGGCTGAAGCCGACGCGAAACGCATGGATTGTGTTTGGAGACGGGATATAGCTCGTGTCGAGTTGCAGGAACTGATATCGGGAATCCGAGGATAAAGTCCAGATATGATAGGGCTCCGGGGTCGAGGTGTCCGCATCGTCGAATGTATAGCGGCCGAAGAAGCGGAGCTTTTCGGAAGGAACATAGTCGATCCTGCCGGCCACAAGGTCCTCGCGCGTCCGGGTTTGCACTTCGCTTCGGTATTCTGCGGTTCCGTCTCCGAAATCCTCGCCGTTGGGAAGCGGCAATAGATCGAGATACGGCTTCACCTGGGGTGCGACCGGGACAACCATCATTCCCGATGGGGAGGGAAGTCGTCCCTGCCGGGCTTCTTCAGTCAAGGTATTGGGCCGTTCCGTTTTGCCCGCCGTCAGCCGGATCCCTTCATAATTGGCGAAGAAAAACAGACGATTGGTCCGAAGCGGGCCGCTTATGGATCCGCCGAACTGGTTTTTCCGCAACGGCGGAATTTTCATGTCGGCCGGATCAAAATAATTCTTCGCGTCCAGGCGGCTATTGCGCAGAAACTCGTAAGCGCTTCCATGGAATTTATTGGATCCGGATTTTGAAACTGCGGTGACCATGGCGCCGGCGGCTCGACCGTATTCCGCGCTGAAAGGGCTGCTTACAACCCGAAGTTCTTCGATCCCTTCGACCCCGCTCAGCCTCCCGGCAGCGCTCGCCGGAGCCATCGAGATCGCGTCGTTGATGTAGACGCCATCCAGCCGGAAACTGTTCTGATTTGGGCGGTTTCCATTAACGGAGAGATGCATCCCGGGTCCGTAGATCAGAGTATTCTTGGCCACGCCTATAATAGCGGCTCCCGGCGTTTGGGCGGAGAGATCAAAGAGGTCCCGCCTGCTCATGGGCAGGCTTTCCAGTTGCCGCCGTTCTATCGAGCCGCCCCAGTCCACGGTATTTGTACTCAACAAAGGCAACTCGCTCATTACCTCGATTTGTTCCTGCGTCCGGCCCATTTTCAGATGGAAGTCAACGTGGACCGAACTCCCGGCTGCCAATACCACCGATTCCCGGGTCTCTCCGCTGAATCCGGGATGGGCAATTTTGATCCGGTATCGGCCGGGAGACAAACCGGGCGCCAGGTATCGTCCGCCGTCATCGGTGCTTAATCTTCGAGGCGCGCCGGTATTGATTTCCACAATGCGGATATCCACTCCGGCAACGGCCAGGCCGGATGGATCGAACACCATGCCTTCCAGAGTTCCGGTTGTCTGCGGCATGGCGCTGCCGGCAGCAGAGAGCCACAACAAGAGGAGCAAAGCATAGAAGCGTTTTTTGGTTCTTTTCATAATGCGTCAGTGTGTCCAGGGCGCCAGCCTGGTTTCCAGGCGCCTCAGAGAAAAGTGCAGAAGGGTGCCGAGGGCGGCTGAAAGAATAACTCCGATATAGAGCTTTTCAGTATAGAAAGTCTGCCAGGCTATCCAGATCATGCTGCCCACTCCGTCCGGACAGCTGACAAGTTCCAGTGCAATTGTAATGGTCAGAGCTCTTCCCAGAGCGATGCGAAATCCGGTGAACATCTGCGGCAGACTGGCCGGCAGATAGACTTTGCGAATGATCATGGTTCGGCTTGCGCCGTAATTGAGAGCCATCTCCACGTAGCGTTTGTTGACATTTCGAAGCGCGTCCAGGCCCTGCATCGCCATTAAGACAAAACAGCCGACCGCAATCAGGAAAACACGCGCCGGCTCGCCGACGCCCATAAACAGCATGATCATCGGGAGAAGGCTGAGTTTCGGCGTGGCATACGCACCCGAAATAATCGGCTCAATCGAGCGGCGGATCCAGGGCACTATTCCCATAATGACGCCGCATCCCAATCCCGAAAAGGAGCCTATCAGGAACCCGAGGAATATTCGCGTCAGGGTTGCGGTCAGGTGTTTCTGGAGCTCTCCTCGCGCGATCATATCCTGCGCTGCATGAAAAAGAGCGCTTGGTGGAGGAAAAATCAGATGATTCAGCAGCCCCAGCCTCGACCCGGCTTCCCATGCAGCGAGAAGAAGGACCGGAAGCCAAAGACCCGTCAGCACTCGTTTCAAAGTTGTGATTCTCCTCTTCATCACGTTCGCCGCTGTGCTTCGAGAAAGCGTGTGTCGACAAGCTGCTCTGCGCGAGCAGGCACGGCGCAGTAGCCTTTCGTTATGGCCCAATGGATGAACCGATCCAGGCTGGGAAAATCGATCCGGCCGTCGGAAGCAAATGTGTTGCGGCAAGCCTTGCGGGCTATTGCAGGATCGATGCCGTTGGTGCGTGCCAGTTCATCATGATATTTCGGAAATCTGCCGCCCAGATACTCCCTCGCCCCTCGAAGATATGCAGACAGAAACCTCGTTCCCATATCCGGATCGCCGTCAAGCAGCGTCGACCCGAAAAGGATGAATGAGACCTGGTGATTTGGCATTACATCACTCAAAGCAATCCCGCGCACGATGCGGTCTGCAACCTGAAGGTAACGTTTCGCAAAGTCGGTTATGAAGGCGGCGTCAATATGGCCTGCCAGCAGGGCGGCAACAGATTCGGAAGGGGCCATCTTCAGGATGCTTAAATCCTGCGCCGTATACCCTGCAGTTGCCAGTAAGGCGTCAACGGAAAAACCGGCCAGACTTGCATCAAAATTGGCTGCTACACGCTTTCCTTTCAACAACCTGATGTCCTGAAGCCCGTCGGGGAAAACCTCGCGGATTCCGTAGAGGGTAGAAATATCCGAGCAGTCGGGAACCGTCATCTCTCGTCCCGCGACGATCCTCAACCTCGCTCCTCTTGCAATGGCATTGACCATTGCCGCACTTGCAGAGGTAAAGACAACATCCAATTCGCCGCCGGCAGCCAGAGCAATAGCCTGTGAAGATTTGGCGATCTGCCGCAGCTCCACACGCAATCCGAGATCGCTAAAATAGCCAAGTTCCTGGGCCAAATACAGCCCGCTCATTGTGAAGTGCGGATTCGCCGAAACACGCAATGTGTGAAGCCCGTTTCTGCGCGCGCATCCTGTAAGGCTGATGGCCGTGAGAGAACCGCAAAGCATAATGAAATGTCTACGAAGCATTTGGATTTCCACCCCCTAATCCAAGCAGGTGCAGCGGGAGTATTTTGCCGCTTGTTGTTGTGAAAGGTTCGCCGATCACAACATTCACCGCTCCGGAATGCTTCCATTGCCGGTATGATAACGATCCGCCGTAGAGCTTGCGTACTTCGTCAAGAAACACTTCCTTGATTCTATCGGGCGGTTTGGCGCCGGATCGTGGGCTCACACGCAGGATGATGTCGGTCCGGCGCCCGGCATCCGCTTCGACAAGCTGATAGTCGCCTGGAGCTCCGCCGAATCTTTGAGGAAGAATTTCCTCCAGAATTCGCACAACTTCTCCTCCGACAAGTGTGATCCCGTGCCCGGTTAGTTTGCCGAAGCTGTGAATTTCGCTAATCTGCTCGACGAACCCCGCTTTTCGATAAACGCAATCGCAACGTGCCGGACCAATGACTCCGGCATCATCCATTTCCACATTAATCAGCACTCGAGGAGCAAACGGGAGCAGCGAGGTAAATAGAAGAGAATTGACCTCAACGCTGCTCAATGGGGCCATTCGACGATAGGATATCACCGCGACCGCGTCCCGCTGTATATGAACGCAATTGTCTTCCCGCATCTGCCGGCAGGCCTGGCCGATCGGGCCGAGCTCATGGATATGATAGTAGGGAAAAACCTCTGCACCGGCGGATTCCATGATTCGGCGTTTGGCTTCCGTCAAAGCCTCCCCACTTACCCGGAACAATGTCCCACGGATATCAAGTCTGTTATCCAGCGCATCGGCGGCCACTCGAACACAGGCGCTTACGACACCATTAACCCAGCAGAAAATCCCCTCCTGCCGTTTTTTCGCAAGCCATTCCGCTGCCTGGGAGAAATCGTCCGGCTTCAGATACGTGGGAAACGGGACCTTTGCTCCCATCAGTCGCGCGAGGATCAGGATGGCTTTGGTAACCGCTCGATAGTGACCGGAATCCCGGAGCGTGCCGCCCACGGCAAACCATTTTTCGATATGACGGCCGCCTCGCGCGGCTTTCAGGCAATTTCCCAGACCCCAGGCCGAAGGAAGGATCGGCATGATGCCGATGAGGGCTCGGTTGTCCAGATCGAATTCCTTGCGTAGAAAATGCGAATAGCATTCCCGATACAACTGGTTCTGCAGATTGTGCCGCGTGACTGTGCCCGCACTGCGGCTTCCGCTGCTGCGGGCTTCGTACGATCCGGAAACGAGGGGATTGAGAAAGCATGCGTGGTTGGCCGGAATTGCATGCCCGGAGCGGATAATGGGCTTTTTGCACTTGAATTCATCGTGAGACAGGCAAACCCCGGTGCGATGAAGCGCTGCCAGCGTGGACTCCAGGCCGTCGCGCTCGATGCCGTGCTTGAGGTCCTCGTAGCTGCAGCCTGCGAGTTGAAACATGCGATGATACGGATGTTCGGGATCGGCAAAAATAACGCGCCGGACTGTCTCCAGGAAATGGCGTTCCCGATTTGCCAACTGGGCGAGGATCGTTCCTTCCGGATCGGCAGTCCCGGGCGCTCGAAGCAGATGATAGACGCCCCGGCTCATCCTCGTGTAATACATCGCTTCACGCAACATGGTCCGGCGCCTGCTGCTGTCTAAGAAGGTGGACGATTCTTCTTTTCAGCTGAAGAAATTCCTCGGTCAGAGACGTCTCTGCGGAACGGGGCCGCGGCAACGGCACATGGACTTCTCCAACAACCGTGCCGGGTTGTGCGCTCAACACCAGAATGCGGTCGCTTAACAGCAGCGCTTCTTCCACATCGTGAGTAACGAATATGACGCTGTTGCGGTTCTGGTCCCATAATGCAAGCAGTTCCTGCTGCAGCGTAGAGCGCATTTGCGCATCCAGGGAACCGAAGGGCTCATCCATCAGCATCAGGCCGGGTTTGCTGAGGAAACAACGAATTACAGCTACCCGTTGTTTCATGCCCAGCGATAGTTGATGGGGGTAGGAATTTTCGCGGCCTGCAACGCCGAAGCGGCGAAGCAGTTCTCCGGCTTGCGTTTCGCGCAGCGATTTGGGTACGGCCTGCATTTCCAGCCCGAAAGCTGCGTTTTTAATGACGGTCATCCAGGGGAACAGGCTGTCTTCCTGAAAGATCAGCAGGATGCGTCCGTTGCCGTTGGTCGGCGGGGAGAATCGTTCGATACGGCCCTTGTCTGCGATAACAAGGCCTGCCAGAACGCGAAGAAGCGTAGTTTTACCGCAGCCGCTCGGTCCCAGAATGGAAAGAAACTCGCCGTCACCACATTCGAAGCTCAGGTTCCGAAGCGCTTCAACATGCGCGGCTCCATCGGGGTAACTCACATTTAAATTAGTGCAACGCACCTTCATAGACGGCACCCTTTGCGGGACAATCGTGTCGACGCCGGCATATGAATGCTTCCGATTGGTCTGGCTGTTCGCTCGTGGCTAAAGCTGAATCAGAGCTCGAAAAACCGTGTCACACCCGTTTTAGTTATAGCGTGCGAATTATAAACGGCCGGTGTCATCGAGACAAATGGTTTCCGTGAAGCGGATTTTTCAGCTTCGACAGTGCAGGCATGGCGTCGTTGCTTCGGGCTTATCGCCTGGATAAAAAGCAGCGGAAAAAGAACGATTGAATAAAGCGGATTTCCTCGCGGCGAAGTTCTCCGGAAATCATAAATCCGCCGGCGGCCAGAACCGCGATAACGGCAATCTGTGCCAGAACAGCAATTCCATGAACAGGCCAGAAATACATAAGCAGGAAAACCGGGACTGAGAGAAACAAGGACCGCATCAGCGTGGATGCAGGAAAGGATATCTGCAAACGCCGCTTTACCGCGATCAGGCAGGCGAGTGCGCCGGAAGCCGTAACAAGAGCCGTTACAGCCGCCGCTCCCATCGATCCGAAAATGGGGATTGCGATAAAATGGCCTATGATTGCGGCAGGGAGGAGAGGCGCCGACAACTTTAATATCCAGGACGGATTCCCGCAAGCGATCAAGACGGCATTGAGCAGGTTAATCATTATCATGCCAAGGCCGGCGAATATCAGTACAGACATCAGCGGACCGGAGTCGGCAAAATGGCGGCCGAAAAGCAAAACGGTTAAATCATCTGAGGCAACAGCCGCCATGACCGCAAAGGGGAGAGTCGCCAATACGGCACGAATAGAATTGCGGGTGAACAGCCTGGCCGAAGTCAGATTGTTTTCCTGCAGTACTCTGGATAGGGTAGACAGCAGGAGAGGCGACAACGAGACGGAGAGAATGCCGGGCATTACAAAAGAAACGTTCTGAGCCGCGCCATAGATCCCTGCCTCCGCTGAAGACGCCCCGAGCATTTTCAACAGAAACAATCCCATCCCCATGTATCTCAGCCCGAGCGCAGACAGGAAGAGCGGAAGCGCGTAATCCCAAAGACCGGATGGTGTCGTCACTTTTTTGAACCACGACGGGCGGATGTAATAACGAGCAATGACGGCCTCGACCAGAGAGGCGCCGATATTCCCGAGTATTGCGCCGGTCAGCGAGAATCCCATCTCAACCAGCGCGATAATGAGAATAAGCCGCGCGAGCCAACGGCCTGCGCTCGTTTTCGCCCTTTCCGCATATTGACCTCTCCCTATAAGGAGGCTGCGATGGCAGTGCGCAATTGCGAACAGGGGAATGTCCAACGCAAATAGAGCCAAATACAACGCCAGTTTCGGCTCGCCCAACAGCGCTGCACAAGGCTTTGCCAGAATCCAACAGGCCGCCAGCGCCGCCATTCCGGCATAAATATGCATTCTCAGAATCGCTGCTCCTGCGGGCCGCCAGTCCTTCTCATCACTCACAATCTTGACGGTTGCCCGTGAGAACAGGGAATTGATGATCAATTCAATCCACGAAATGACCGTGGAAGAAAGCACCAGAAGCCCATAATCCCCGGCCCCCAGCTTTCGGGTGAGAAATGCAGCCGTGATGATCCCCGTCAAGGGCAGCAGGATCTCGGCCATGAATACAAGAATGGTTCCTTCGAATAAATGATGCCCGTGGGAAAAGTCCGGCGATCGGGAGGAGATATGGGTATTCTGCATTTGCAATTTCTAATATTTCGGAAACACCGGTGCGCCTGCTAAAAACGGATACCGATCCGCAACGATATCATTTGAAGCAGAAGTATTCTATCTCAACCTTTGGCGCCGGCTAACCCCACCGCCTATTGCCGTGCAACCCTGGTTAATCCAAGCCGCTTCGACATGCCGTTGACGTGGGAAGATATATGACTAAGGGAATATTTTTTTCGGGGTCGGGGTCGGTATCGGAATCGGGGTCGAACAGAAATGATATTAAGTGCGAACACAATTGGAAATGCTCCATAGCTGATAACCGACCCCGATACCGACTCCGACCCCGACTCCGAGATTTTAAAGAGCAGCCTTGCTTTGCGCAAACCGCGGGACAAGCAAAGCCATGCCTCAGGACGTGGTCGATTACATCCGGGAGAAGGGGATTTGTAGAGAAGAGGGACGCCACTCCCTCAATAATATGAAAAAAATCGCCAAATTCATGAAAAATTCACTTGACTTGTTATGTGAATAGATTCACAATGCGCATCGCGTAACGAGGAATATATGGCTGAGGTTGTGCCGCATAGAACGATTGGGAGGTTGACGCTTTACTGGCGAATACTTCGAGATCTCGCAAGTGAAGGGAAAAGCAGTGTTTACTCCCATGACCTCGCTTCGAAAGCCCGCGTGACCGCCGCACAAGTCCGCCGCGATCTGATGGTATTGGGCTACTTTGGCACTCCCGCGCGCGGATACGACATCAACAAGCTCATCGAACATATCGAAGCTTTTGTTTTTCCCACCGAGGAACAGAGAGCCGTTATTGCGGGGGTCGGCAATATAGGACGCGCCCTTCTCAAGTTTTTTGTCGGTCGCCGCCCCAACCTCAAAATCGTGGCTTCATTGGAAACCAATCCCGAAAAATTCGACCGCATGATCCAGGGATGCCCTTGTCATTCCATAGAGGATGCGCCGAAAGTCATTCGGGAACAAGGTATTACGGTCGGAATTATCGCGGTTCCCGATAAGGAAGCCCAGTATGTAGCGGATATATTTGTGGATGCCGGCATCCGCGGCATCCTGAATTTTGCGCGAACTGCCCTGCATGTACCTGCCGGTGTTTATGTCGAAGATATTGATCTTGCCATGTCAATGGACAGAGTCGCGTTTTTTGCACGCCAGTCCCTAAAATCGGAGCGGCCCATGTCCGATAAGACGAATTCCGTAGAGCCTAGTAAGGAGAGCTATTCATGAATGATATGGAAGCGGTTTTAAAAAAGCATCCCCGTGCCGGGCGCGATGCGCTTATCCCGATCCTGCAGGAAGTCCAGGAGAGCCAGGGGTATCTGTCGCGTGAAGCTGTAACACGTATCAGCAAGCATCTTAATCTTCCGGCTGCCAAAATCTATGGGGTTGCCACGTTTTACAACCAGTTTCGTTTTCAGCCCAAGGGTAAGTATCACTTCACGGTCTGCCGCGGCACGGCATGTCATGTCAAAGGGTCCAACAGAGTGTTGGAGATGGCCCAGAAGATGCTGAAGCTGAAGCCCGGCCAGACCTCCAGGGACCGTCTTTTCAGTCTTGAAACCGTCGCTTGCATGGGGGCTTGCGGCTTATCTCCGGTGATGAATCTCAACGGCGAGTTCTATGCCAAGGTCACGCCTCAGAAACTGGTCAAAATCATACAGGAATGTAGGGAAACGGAGTCCAAGAATGGGCACTAATATTTGCACTGATAAAATGAATCATTCCGGCAAATGCTGGGTCGATTTCAGCGAGATTTCCGACAGTCTTCTGGCGGATCTCAAAGCGGAAACGATAGCAGCCGCGCGGTCCAAGGGGCCCGAGGCATTAGCTGCTTTGCTCGCCTCTCTTCGGCGCGATACCGTGGAGAAGCCGGTAATTTTTATCGGCGCGGGTACTTGTGGCCTGGGCGCCGGCGCCGGCAAGACCCTGGTTGCGGTCAGGGAATTCTTAGCTAAACACCAATTGAAAGCAGACGTGGTTGAAGTCGGCTGCAACGGCATGTGTTGCGATGAACCGATCGTTGACATCCGGATCCCGGGGCGGGCTCGTATAAGTTTCGGCGCCGTTACGGCGGACAAAGCACCGCCATTGCTTGATTCCGTATTGTTGCAGAACCGGATTCCCTCCGAACTGGTCCTGGGTCAATACCGCACCGGCAGTGAGAAAACCTGGGACGGGGTTGCCTTCCTGGACGAGCACCCGTTTCTGTCGCGTCAGGTCAGAGTGGTCCTCGCATCCAGCGGCATCATCGATCCAAACAACATCTATGAATATATCGCCCGCGGCGGATACAGCTCGATTGCGAGGGTGCTTCGGACCATGACACCTGATGCGGTATGCGACCTTGTGGAGAAAAGCGGGCTCCGGGGGCGCGGCGGCGGCGGATTCATCACGGGCAAAAAATGGAAGTTTGCGCGAAATGCCGTATCCGATCAGAAATATCTGATCTGCAACGCGGACGAAGGCGATCCCGGAGCTTTCATGGACCGCGCGGTATGCGAGAGCGATCCGCACAGGCTGCTGGAGGGCATGCTGATTGCCGCATATGCGATTGGCGCCACCAAGGCATATATCTACATCCGCGCCGAATATCCGCTGGCGATCAAAAATCTTAATAACGCATTCGAGCAGGCGGCGGCCTGTGGATTAATCGGCTACAACATTCTGAACAGCGGAGTAGATCTCTCGATCAGGATGAAAATGGGCGCCGGGGCATTCGTCTGCGGCGAAGAAACGGCGCTGATTCATTCCATCGAGGGCAAGCGCGGAATGCCTCGTCCTCGACCGCCATTCCCGGCTGTTCAAGGTTTGTTTGGCAAGCCCACAATCATTAATAACGTGGAAACGCTGGCGAACCTGCCCGTTATCCTGGACCGCGGTGCGGAGTGGTATGCCGCGATGGGGACTCAGGGAAGCAAAGGGACAAAAGTATTCGCGCTTTCCGGAATGGTCCGTCGTACCGGTCTGGTGGAAATTCCTATGGGGACCTCTCTGCGGGAAGTGGTGTTCGATATCGGAGGCGGCATCCCCAACAACAAAAAGTGCAAAGCGGTTCAGATCGGCGGTCCTTCGGGCGGGTGCGTGCCCGAAGCGCACATGGACCTTCCGACCGACTATGAGAAGCTGAAAGAGTTCGGCACCATCATGGGATCCGGAGGGCTGGTCGTTGTTGATGAGTCCACCTGCATGGTGGATTTTGCCAAATACTTCATGGAATTCATCCAGAACGAGAGCTGCGGTAAGTGCATTCCCTGCCGTGAAGGGACGAAGCGCATGCTCGAAATCCTTGAAGCCATCACGCGCCCGCGGCACAAGGAAGGCGATCTGGACGCCCTGCTGAGAGTGCAGGGGATTATGTATTTGAAAAAGCTGGCAGAGACCATCCGCGCAACCAGTCTGTGCGGTCTGGGTCAATCCGCGCCGAATCCGGTGCTGAGCACTCTCCAGTGGTTCCGGGATGAGTATGAAGCCCACGTTTTTGAGCGCCGCTGTCCTGCCGGTTCATGCAAAGAACTGGTGGGCGCTCCCTGTCAGAACGGTTGCCCGATTGGAACGGAAGCCTGGCGTTATGTCGCCCACATTGCCCGCGGCGAATACGAGGAAGCCTACAAGGTTATTCGCGAAGTCAATCCGTTCCCTTCTGCGTGCGCCCGTGTCTGCCACCATCCGTGCGAGCAGGTGTGTCGCGCGGGAGCGACGGGCGGCGAGCCTATTGCCATCCGGTCCCTGAAGCGCTTTGTGGTGGATACGGTTACTCCGCCTGCGCCGATGCCGGTGTTGCCGGCCCGCGCGGATGCGGTTCGTATTGCCGTAATCGGAGCCGGTCCGGCGGGATTAGCGGCAGCCAACTCGCTTTCCGTCATGGGGCATAGGGTAACCGTTTTCGAGCGCGAGGCGCAGGCCGGCGGCATGCTGACGGCCGGAATCCCCGAATATCGGCTGCCGAGGAAAGGCCTCAAGCGGGAGATCGAGGCCTTGATGAATCCGAACATTCAGATGAATTTCGGCCGGGCGCTGGGCCGTGACTTCACGATCGACAAGCTGCTTGCGGACGGTTTTAAAGCCGTCTTCATCGCGACGGGATCTCACGCCAGCAAAAAACTCGATCTGCCGGGCGAGGATGTTTCCGGAATCATTCCCGGGATCAAGTTCCTGAAAGCCCATAACCTGGAAGGCAAAGCAACGGCGCGCGGGCACGTTGGCGTTGTCGGCGGAGGCAATTCCGCGATGGATGCCGCACGCGTGGCCATTCGCCAGCCCGAAGTCGAAAGCGTCACGGTTTTTTATCGCCGCACCCGGGGAGAAATGCCGGCCTACAAAGAAGAGGTTGATGCCGGATTGGCAGAGGGCATCAAACTGGAAGAATTGATTACGCCCGTCGCAGTGCACAGCAAGGGCGGCAAATTAACCGGCCTGCGATGCCTCCGCAATGAATTGGGTGCTCCGGATTCTTCCGGACGCCGCAGACCCGTGCCGATCAAGGGCTCGGAGTTTGATGTTGCGCTGGACACGCTGATCGTGGCGATCAGCGAGGAGCCGGAATCTGCCGGTCTTGAAGAGCTTGGCCGGACTTCCTGGGGGACGGTTAACGTTAACCCGGAATCCTTTATCACCAGCCGCGATGGTGTGTTTGCTGCCGGCGATGTCGTGACCGGCCCGAGCACGGTGATTGCAGCCATTGCGGCAGGCAAACAGGCTGCAACGATGATAGACCGCTACGTATCCGGCAAACTGATGAAATTGCTGCCCAAGGTAAAACTTCCTTCGATCTATGTGGAGCCTTTCATGGAAGTAGACGAGGAAACCGGAGAAACGTATCGATTGGAACTCCCACTGCTGCCTGAGCCGCAGCGAAGGAAATGCTTCGCAGAAGTGGAGCTTTGTCCGACCGAGGAACAGGCGCTGACGGAAGCGCGGCGCTGTGCGCGCTGCGATCTGGAATTCACACAGCCGCAATGACGGTTTGGATGCATGGATTGAGGTGAACAGATGATTGAAATGCAAGTGGATGGCAGGACCATTGAAGCCAAAGAGGGCGAAACGATTCTTTCGGCGCTGAAACGCCAGGGGATTCATGTCCCGACGCTGTGTTATATGGAAGGATTGTTGCCCAGCGGCGCATGCCGCATGTGCATTGTGGAATTGGAAGGAGCGCCCAATTTTGTGCCTGCGTGCTCCTACCCGGTGGCGGCAGGCATGAAGATCCAGACCAGTTCGCCGCGAGTGTTGGACGCCCGTCGGACCATAGTCGAACTGCTTTTGAGCAATCATCCGGACGACTGTCTGTATTGCACAAGGAGCGGCAAATGTGACCTGCAGACCCTGGCGCAGAATATGGGCATTCGCCAGCGCCTGTATCGCGGAAAGCGAATTGAGCAGGAAAAGGATGTCTCCGGGCCGATCGTCCGGGATCCCGAGAAATGCATTCTTTGCGGACGGTGCGTGCGCGTTTGCGAAGAGATTCAGGGCGTAAGCGCGATTGATTTCGTGAATCGCGGTTCCAGGGCGTACATCGGTACTGCATTTGATCAGGGCTTGAACGTTTCAGCCTGTGTCAATTGCGGCCAGTGCATTGTCAGCTGCCCAACCGGAGCACTTTCGGAAAGATCCTATATCGATGAAGTCGTTGCGGCGCTTGCGGATCCGAAAAAAATCGTGGTCGTCCAGCATGCTCCTTCCATTTCCGTAAGCCTGGCGGAAGAATTCGGAATCGAGCCCGGGCAGGATGTCGACGGCAGAATGGTTGCGGCGCTCCGGCGGATCGGGTTCGACCGCGTTTTTGATACATCGTTCAGCGCCGACCTGACGATCATGGAGGAAGCTTCGGAACTGGCTCAGCGGATCAAGGAGGGCGGCACGCTGCCCATGTTTACCAGCTGTTCGCCGGGCTGGATCAAATTCATGGAACAGTTCTACCCCGAATTCATTCCGAATGTATCCACATGCAAAAGCCCGCAACAGATGATGGGAGCGGTAATCAAAACCTATTTTGCTCAGAGGGAAGGGATGGATCCGGCTCAAATCGTCAGCGTATCCATCATGCCTTGCACGGCAAAGAAATTTGAAAGCAGCCGTCCGGAAATGGCGCCGGGCCATATCCCGGATGTGGATTATGTTTTGACGACCCGGGAGCTTGGGAAGCTGCTGCATATGTTCGGCATCGATCTGATGGCAATGACTCCGCAAACGGCGGATACGCCCTTTGGCGAACGGTCCACCGCCGGCAAGATTTTCGGGGCGAGCGGGGGCGTCATGGAAGCCGCCGTGCGCACCGCCCATTTTCTTCTGACCGGCCATGATGCGGCCAAGCTGGAGGTCCAGCCTGTTCGCGGCATGAAAGGCATTAAGGAGGTCCGAACAAAAATCGGCGATCTGGAACTCGGAGCGGCCGTGGTAAGCGGGCTGGGCAACGCACGCAAACTGCTGGACGAGATACGGGCCGGAAGGAAAGACCTTCATTTTATCGAGATCATGACCTGTCCCGGCGGCTGCATCAATGGCGGCGGCCAGCCGATAGGCGCCGATATTAATGCGGCACGCGCGCGGATGCAGGCCCTGTACAAAATCGATCAAAACGAAGATGTTCGCGTCAGTCACAGGAATCCCTATATTACCCGGTTGTATGAGGAGTTTCTTGGAAAGCCGCTCGGTGAGAAAAGTCATAAGCTTCTCCACACGCATTACAACTCCAGGGATGTCTTATAGAAGGTTTCCCGTTTCAGGTTCCTCGTTTCCCGTTGAAGCTCAGGGATCCTGGCGGGAAACGGGAAGCCCGAAACGGGAAACGGGAATTCAAAACGGAGATTACGAGAGTGAAAAAGAAAATATTGGTCGTGGATGACGATTTGGATCTCCTCGAGCAGATGACGGCCATACTGGCCGCTGCAGGCTACGAGGTTACTGCGGCGGAGGGGCGCGCCGGCGGCGAAGAGGCGATACTGAAGATGAAGCCGGATCTCGCGATCCTGGATCTGATGATGGAGGAGAAGGATTCCGGTTTTGTGCTCAGCCACCAGATCAAAAAGCTTTATCCGGAATTGCCGATCATTTTGCTGACCGCGGTGGCCGGCGCGACGGGAGTGTCTTTCGCAACCCAGCGCTCGGATGCGCAGTCTTGGATTAAGGTGGACAAGATAATGGACAAGCCTGTCCGTCCTGAACAGCTGAAGGCAGAAATCCGCCGTCTGCTCGGCGAAACGCCGGCGAACAAGGGCGGGGGACATTCCTAAGAACCGGCAGGATTGCCATGCAAGCAACGTGTTTCGTACAGACTATTAAAGAGCGCTGCAGGGTCTGCTACACCTGTGTGCGGGAATGCCCGGCCAAGGCGATCGGGATTTCGGACGGGCAAGCTCGTGTGATTTCCGAACGATGCATCGGTTGCGGGAACTGCGTCCGCGTATGCAGCCAGGGGGCCAAGCAGGTTATGGACGGTACCCAGAATGTTGCCCGGCTGCTCCGCAAAGGCGCTCCGGTGGCAGCCCTTATCGCTCCAAGCTTTCCGGCGGAGTTTGAGGAATGCAAGTACGAAGAAGTGGTCGGAATGGTGCGGGCGCTCGGTTTTCGCTATGTGCATGAAGTCGGCTTTGCCGCCGATCTCGTGGCTCGCTGCTATCGGGAGCTTCTTGCCGGAGACGATAAAACCAACTATATCGCCACGACCTGTCCGGCCCTGGTCGGATATGTGGAACGCTATTATCCAGATCTTGTGCCGCAGCTGGCGCCTATTGTTTCGCCTATGGTCGCGGCGGCACGAGTTCTTCGCCGTCTCTATGGGCCCGAGGTCCCAGTGGTGTTCATCGGTCCATGCATTGCAAAAAAAGGCGAGGCGGCCAGTGAAAACCTGAAAGGAGAAGTCGCGGAAGCTCTGACTTTTTCGGAGTTCCGCCAGATGCTCAGCGACGCCGGGATACGTCCTGAAACGGTTCAGCCGGGAGAATTCGATCCCCCCTGGTGTGGTCCCGGCGGATTGTTCCCTATCAGCCGCGGGTTGCTGCAGGCGGCCGAAATCAAAGAGGATCTGATGGACGGCAAGGTCATGGCTACGGACGGCCGCACGAATTTTGTGGAAGCAGTTCAAGCCGTCGCGTCCAACAGCCTCGATGCGCATCTACTGGAGATTCTTTGCTGCAATGGCTGCATCATGGGCGCCGGAATGACCGTCAATACAACGCTTTTCTGGCGGCGCAATCTCGTAGGGCGATATGTCCAGCAGCATTGGACTGAATCACGCAAACGCCAATGGGAAAGCGACGTGGCGAGGTTTTCCCATGTGGATCTCTCACGGGATTTTTCCGCTTACGATCAGCGAATCGCCCAGCCGTCCCGAGACCAGATAACCGGCATCCTTAAAAGGATGGGGAAAACCAAACCTGAGGATGAACTGAACTGCGGCGCCTGCGGCTACGATTCCTGCATCCAACATGCGATCGCCATTCATTTTCGGCTGGCTGAAACCGAAATGTGCCTGCCTTACACAATCGACAAGCTGAAGGATACCGTCAAACAGCTGGCGGTTTCACACCAACAGCTTGTCAACACGCAGGAAGCCTTGATGCATTCTGAGCGCCTCGCGAGTATGGGGCAGCTGGCGGCCGGTGTGGCTCACGAGGTCAATAATCCCCTCGGAATCGTGCTGATGCATTCGCATATGCTGCTGGAGCAGGCTGATAAATTCCCGGAATGGCGGGAAGACCTGGACATGATTGCAGAGCAGGCCGACCGGTGCAAAAGGATCGTGGTCCGATTGCTCCATTTTGCGCGGCAGAATAAGGCGGTCTTCCGCATGGTGGATCTCTATAAGCTGATGCTGCATGCGATCAAAGCCTATCCCTTCCCCGACAAAATTCAGACCCGCGTCGAATCCAATATCAGGAATCCAAAGGCCGATCTGGATCCGGACCAGATCAATCAGGTGATCACGAATATTTTCAGCAACGCCTGCGATGCCATGCCGGATGGCGGTACGCTGACGGTCACTATCGATGGGGACGACAATTTGGTATGGTTTTCGGTTCAGGATACGGGAATTGGAATTCCCAGGGAGAATCAATCCAAGATATTCGAACCTTTTTTTACAACCAAGCAGATTGGAAAAGGGACCGGGCTTGGACTTGCCGTTACCTACGGCATTGTCAAAATGCACCGGGGAGACATCTATATGGTTTCCAATAATGATCCGTCTGAAGGTCAGACGGGAACTAAATTTACGGTTAAACTCCCCCGGAAAGCTCCGGATGAGTAGACCGGACAAAATGAAGGAGATTGAAATGGCTCAGATACTTTTGGTGGATGATGACCAGGACCTTATTGAGATGAACCGGACCGTTTTCGCTCAACGTGGTCACGATGTGAAGGTTGCCTATTCCGCAGCCGAAGCCATAAAAAGCGCCAAGGCCAATCCGCCGGATCTTGCCGTATTGGACGTAATGATGGAAGACAAAACAGCCGGCTTTGAACTTGCACGGAATCTCCACGATATGTATCCCAAGATGCCCATGATTATGTTGACCGGCATCAGCAAGGAGATGGGACTCGGATATACATTCCAGCCGGATGAGACGTGGCTTCCGGTAAGCAAGTTTCTGGAAAAGCCGGTGAATCCCCGCATCCTTGCGGATGAAGCAGACAAGCTTCTGGCTGCCATAATCTAATCTGAAAGGCGAATGAATTGGAGATCCTGCATATCCTCATAGTGGATGATGAATACGGCATGCGGCGGGGTGCGGAACGCGCGCTGCGGGACATTACCATGAATCTCCCCGATATCAACGGTGAAGTCCGGTTTAATATACGGACTGCCGCGGATGGCAAGGAGTTGGACGAGAGAATGAAGGAGGGCCCCGCCGATATCCTTATCCTCGACCACAAGCTGCCGGATACAACCGGCCTGGATATCCTGGATCGCCTGAACAAGAGCTCGCTCGACCTTCTGGTTATCATGATCACGGCCTATGCTTCACTGGATACCGCCGTGACGGCAACGCGCCGTGGCGCTTACGATTTTCTCGCCAAACCGTTTACTCCGGAAGAACTGCGCGGCGCCGTGCGAAAAGCGGCCCGTCATCTGATCCTCCAGCGCCAGGCTCGCCGGCTGGCTGAGGAAAAGCGTCAGGTGCGCTTCCAGTTTGTTTCGGTTTTGGCTCATGAAATGAAGGCCCCTATCGCCGCCATCGAAGGCTACCTCCAGATGATCCATGAACGCTCGGTCGGAGATAAGCTGGAAGACTATGACCATATGCTGGATCGCTGCCTCGTCCGCATCGAGGGGATGCGCAAATTAATCGCGGATCTGCTGGACCTGACATCCATTGAATCCGGACAAAGACAGCGTACACTTACATCTGTAGACCTGTGCGAGTGCGCTCGCCAGGCAGTCGAAAATGTCAGAACGGAAGCCCAGAAGCGTGATATCTCCATTCAGGTGAATGCGCCGTCCAGCCTGTCCATGGAAGCGGACCGGACGGAGATTGAGATGATTTTCAACAATCTCATTTCCAATGCGGTGAAATACAACCGGGATCACGGCCGTGTCGACGTCACGATCCACATGTCCGGCGACGAAGTCCGGGTCCAGGTGCAGGACACGGGGATCGGCATGACCCAGGAAGAAACGCAGCGCCTGTTCAGCGACTTCTCCAGAATCAAAAATGAAAAAACCCGCCATATCCTCGGAAGCGGCCTGGGCTTATCCACGTTAAAAAAAATCGTCATGCTCTACAATGGTGAAATTGCCGTCAAGAGCAAACCGGAGGTCGGCAGCACCTTTGCCGCAACGCTTCACAATAGTCGCAAAGCAGTGCAATGAACAAAAGCGAAATCCTTGCCTGGTTGCTGGAGGAAGATCCGGGTCGCCTGGAGAGGCTGTGGAGCCTCGCGGACAACACCCGGAGGACGCATGTCGGCGATGCCGTTCATATCCGCGGCCTGATTGAATTCTCGAACCATTGCAGAAGCCGTTGCCATTATTGCGGAATGCGCAGCGAGCGGAAAGCCCTGTCGCGGTATCGCATGACGCGCGAAGAAATCCTTGTTTCTGCAAGAGGGGCCGTGGCGCGGGGATACGGCACTGTTGTAATGCAGTCCGGTGAGGATCCCGGACTGGATGTCGAATGGCTGGCCGACGTCATAGAAACGATCAGGCGGGAAACGCCGCTGGCCGTTACCCTAAGCTGCGGGGAACGGAGTGAGTACGAATTGGCGCGATGGCATAAAGCCGGCGCAGATCGCTATTATCTGCGATTCGAAACGTCCGACAGGATTCTCTGGAAAGAAATCCATCCTTCGGGCAGAAAGAATGCTCCCCACCGGCTGGATATCCTTCCCGGGATCAGGGATCTGGGCTATGAAACCGGCAGCGGCATCCTGGTCGGGATTCCGGGACAAACATGGTCTTCGCTTGTCGAAGACCTGCAGTCGTTCCGGCGCCTGGATCTGGACATGATCGGTTGCGGTCCTTTTGTGCCTCACGAAGATACTCCATTAGGACGGAAATACCTGAAGCCTGGTCGAGCCGGTTCTAAGGGAGAACAGACGCCGAACACCGACCTGATGACCTATAAGGTTATGGCGCTCACGCGCCTGCTGTGTCCGGATGTAAATATCCCCACCACGACGGCGCTGGCAACCATAAACCGTGAGACCGGCCATCTGTTGGGATTGCGGCGCGGCGCCAATGTTCTCATGGTGAATCTCACCCCGATTCAATACCGCAGCCTCTATGAGATCTATCCTGCCAAAGAAGGTATCCGCGAATCCGCGGAGGAGCAGCTGGATCGGGTGAGCGTTCTGTTGGCGGAATTGGGAAGAACTGCAGGTGAAGGCCCGGGAGCTTCGCCTAATTACGAATCGCGCCGCCGGGCGATGACTTCACAGATTGCGAGGTAAAATATGTCGGGATTACCTAAAATGGAATTAAGCAAGGACGCCGTCGACTTTATCGATGACGGTTATTTGATTCAGCTGCTCAGCGGCCCGCCTCCGGAACGGCAGCAGGTCCGCGACATCGTCGCAAAGAGCTTGAACAAGCAGGCGCTTTCAATCGAGGAAACAGCCGTTCTGCTCCGCACAAACGAACCGGAACTGCTCGAAGAGGTTTTCAACACCGCCCACACGCTTAAGGAGACCGTCTACGGCAATCGGATTGTGCTGTTCGCCCCCCTCTATGTCGGAAATGACTGTGTCAATGACTGCATCTACTGCGGCTTCCGGCGCAGCAATCCGCTTGCGGTGCGACGCACTCTCACTCCAGAAGAATTGCGCGAACAGGTTCTTAAGATGGAATCTGTCGGACAAAAACGCTCGATCCTTGTTTTTGGTGAGCATCCGAAGTACGACGCGGACTTTATAGCAGAACAGGTGCGCACGGTATATAACACAAAGAACGGGCACGGGGAAATTCGCAGGGTCAATATCAACGCCGCTCCTTTGGACCACGAAGGATACCGCACGGTTAAGTCTGCCGGAATCGGCACATACCAGATTTTCCAGGAGACCTATCATCATGATACCTACAGCCGTGTGCATCCCCCGAATACACGCAAGGGCAATTATCTCTACCGCCTCGACGGCCTGAGCCGCGCTTTCGAAGCGGGGTGCGACGATGTCGGACTTGGCGTCCTCTTCGGGCTGTATGACTGGCGTTTCGAAGTGCTGGGCCTTGTGGCGCATGCCCTCCATTTTCAGCAACGTTACGGCGTCGGTCCGCACACCATCAGCTTTCCGCGATTGCGGCCTGCGTGCGGCGTGGATTTTCCCGGATTGGGATCCGTCGGCGACGAGCATTTCAAACGCGTCATCGCAACGTTGCGCCTCGCTGTCCCATATACGGGCCTGATTCTTACGGCTCGCGAAAACGCGTCGCTGCGTCGCGACCTGATGAAATTCGGTGTTTCCCAGATTGACGCCGGCAGCCGCATCGAAATCGGCGGATACACCGAGAAAGAAGAAAAGCAGATTGCCGACCGGGAGCAATTCGAACTTGGAGATACTCGTTCGCTGGATACGGTCATGGGCGAGCTCTTGCAGGATGGCTATGTGCCGAGTTTCTGCACCGCCTGCTATCGATTGGGACGCACCGGCGAGCATTTCATGGAATTCGCCATCCCCGGATTCATCAAGCGGTTCTGTACTCCGAATGCATTGACCACTTTAATGGAATACCTGGTCGACTATGCATCGCCGGAAACCCGCGCGGCCGGAGAAGAACGGATAAACATGGAATTAGCCAAATTCGAAGACGGCCCGGTAAAAGCCGAGCTCGAAAAGCGGTTGAATCGTATCAAGCAGACGGAAGATCGCGACCTGTACTTTTAGATGCGCCGATATTTCCCGTTTCAACATGTGGGTCGCGGCTTCAGCCGCGACGCGCAAAGAATCCCATGTGTACGAGATATTTCTGCCTGATCTTCTGTTTGACCAACAGGTCGCGGCTGAAGCCACGACCCGGAGTTTATACATTTGAGACTGGAATGATAATGGAGGACCCGGCAAACAGCCGCGAAGCGGCTGCGAAACGAAGCCCAGGATTGGCTGCGTTTTTTGCAGCCAACCCTGGGGATGATGTGCCATCGGAGTCAACCCTGAAAGGATTGAGCGAATACGCAACCCTTTCAGGGTTGGCTTCCTGCACGGTTCCTCCCAGGGTTGACCGCAAAAAACGCGGCCAACCCTGGGCTCTGATACGAAGCCCCTTCAGGGCTTCTGCAGAGCAGACGCCAGGCTTCCATATGAAGCTTTCTCAGGGCTTCTGCAGAGCAGACGCCAGATTTGCCATTAGAAAGATCATGCAAAGCGCGACATGAATGCAGGATCCCTCTGAATTCAGCTTTCACGGCTTAAGGAAAATGTATAAACTCCAGGTCGCGGTTGAAGCCGCGACTCACACGGGAATTTAAGGGTGAAACATAAAACTCCTATGGCAACCTATCGAACGGAACAGGACCTGCTGGGAGAGCGCGCAGTGCCGGCGGATGCGCTGCACGGCATTTACACCGAACGCGCAATCGAAAACTTTCCCCTGTCGCAAAGGCCTGTCAATCCGGCACTCATTCATGCCTATGGAGCCGTGAAGCTGGCATGTGCACAGACCAACCATGAGTTGGGCTGGTGGGATGATTCCAAGGAAGGCGCCATTGAAACCGCATGCAGAGAGATGATGGAAGGACGTCTGGATGCGGCCATCTGCGTGGATGCGCTTCAGGGCGGCGCCGGCACCTCCACCAACATGAATGTCAACGAAGTCCTGGCAAACCGCGCTTTGCGGCTTCTTGGAAAACCTCCGGGCGATTATCAGACCATCAGTCCGCTCGAGGATATCAACCTTCATCAATCCACTAATGATACGTATCCTACCGCTTTGAAGGTGGCAGCCATTCAATCGCTCAGGCTTCTGCAGCCGCAGGTCATCAATCTGCTCGAAGCATTCCAGCGCAAGGAGCAGGAATTCGCCCGCATTGTCAAAGTCGGCAGAACGCAGCTTCAGGACGCGGTCCTGATTACGCTTGGCCGTGAGATGGGCGCCTACGCGGAGGCGTTCGCGCGCGACCGCTGGCGCATTTATAAATGCGAGGAGAGGCTGCGCATCGTAAACCTGGGCGGCACCGCCATCGGAACCGGACTGGCAGCCCCCCGGCAATACATCTTTCGTGTCGTGGAGCGTCTGAAGGAAATCACGCAGCTCGGATTGGCGCGGGCGGAGAATCTCGTCGAGTGCACACAGAACGCCGATGTCTTCGTTGAAGTCAGCGGAATTCTGAAAGCCTGCGCGACGAACTTGCTGAAAATCGCGACGGATCTTCGTCTTTTGTCTTCGGGACCCGATGCAGGATTTGGAGAGCTCCATTTGCCTGCGCGGCAGGCAGGATCCTCCATTATGCCGGGCAAGGTGAATCCGGTGATCCCGGAAGCCGTATCCCAGGCGGCCATCGCCGTCATGGCGAACGATCAGGCCATCACTCAGGCATGCGCCATGGGGAATCTCGAGCTGAACGCTTTTCTCCCCCTCGTCGCTGATTGCCTGTTGGAGAGCCTGGACCTGCTGCGCAATGCCTGCCGTATCTTCCGAGAGCATTGTGTGGACGGCATGCGCGCGGATGAAACTCGCTGCCGGAATAACGTGGAGGGCGCGACCGCTTCTCTGACTGCATTGGTGGAAGCACTCGGTTATGAAAAGGCTCAAGCTCTCGCAGTACGGGCTTGCAGCGAGGTCAAATCCATTCGGGAGATTGTTGCGGAGGAGGGAGTCTTGCCGCCCGGGGAATTTGATCGGCTCGTCTCCCCTGAAAATGTGACACGGCTCGGTTCGCCACTGCCTGAGGATAAATAATGAAAGACACACCAAAAGGGATGCGGCTGCATATCGGCTTGTTTGGCCGGCGTAACGTCGGGAAATCCTCGCTTCTGAATGCGCTCACGCGCCAGCAGGTCTCCATCGTTTCAGATGTGCCGGGCACGACGACCGATCCTGTGGAGAAGCCGATGGAGCTTCTGCCTCTCGGCCCGGTGCTGTTCATTGATACCGCCGGAGTCGATGATGTCGGCGCGCTCGGAGAAATGCGGGCGGAACGGACACGGTTGATTTTCGAACGGACGGATCTCGGAATCCTTGTAGCGGAAGGAAATGCCTGGGGTGAATTCGAGGAGGCCCTCCTTTCGGAGTTTTCAAAACGCCAGGTTCCCGTCATCGTGGTCTTTAACAAACTCGATCTCGGCGCACCGCGTGAAGAAGTTCTGCAGGATCTTAAATCGCGAAAGCTCCCCGTAGTTCACACGGCCGCCAATCAGGGCATCGGCATGCCGGAGTTGCGCGAGGCTCTGATTCGGTCGGCTCCCGAAGAATTTATGGATTCTCCGCCGGTCCTGGGAGACCTGATCTCTCCCGGCGATATGGTGGTCCTCGTTGTTCCCATTGATCTGGAAGCCCCGCGCGGGAGGCTCATTCTGCCGCAGGTTCAGTCGATCCGCGATGTTCTGGATCATGATTCCTGCTGCATGGTAGTGAAAGATCGCGAATTGCGGGACGCCCTGGACAAGCTGAAGGATCCGCCGGCCCTGGTGGTGACGGACTCACAGGTGTTTTTGAAAGTCGCAGGAGATACGCCCGGCCAAATCCCTTTGACGTCTTTTTCCATTCTGTTTGCGCGCCTGAAAGGAGATCTGAAGGAGTTTGTGCGCGGCGTCAGAACAATCGATGGATTGAAGGCCGGAAGCCGCATTCTGGTCCTGGAATCCTGCACACACCATCCGATCGGCGATGACATCGGACGCGTCAAGATCCCGCGCTGGATCCGGCAATATACCGGCGTGGATCTGGAGTTTGTGCACCGGCAGGGGCACGATTTTCCCAAAGATCTCAGCTCCTATCAGCTGATCATCCAATGCGGCGCCTGCATGTTGAACAGGCGCGAAGTCATATCCAGAATCCTGCGATGCCGGGAAGCCGGCGTTCCGATCACCAACTATGGTGTGGCGATTACTTATTCGCTCGGCGTTCTGGATCGCGCCCTGTCTCCCTTCCCGGGATATAAATAATCGGCCATGAAGGAACACGAATGATTTTATGGGTATCATTGGATCCGGGTCTGTCCGAAGAATGATTGTTTCATCGGGGTGGAATGACTATGATTGAGACGACATGATTCATAAGCACATCGAAGCGGAACGCGAGGATCCACATCCATTTTTCAGCACCTGGAATCGTCTTTATGCTTCCGTAATCGTTTATACCTGTGTGCTTGTGTTGGCTCTATACCTGATGACAATTGCCCTCAATCGCTGACCGTCCATGCATACTGCCGACTGGATTATTGTAGCCCTCTACTTTGCCTATGTCCTCGCAGAGGGTTTCCGCCACGGCAAAAAGAACAGGAATCTGGACGATTATTTCCGCGGCAAGCGCTCTCTGCGCTGGTGGGCTGTCGGGCTGTCCATTATGGCTACTCAGGCCAGCGCCATCACCTATATCGGAACAACCGGCCAGGCCTACGATGCAGGAATGTCGTTCATCCAGGTCTATCTGCCTCAGCCGCTTGTTATGGTTGTGCTGTGCGTGACTTTCGTTCCGTTCTTTTATAAGGCCAATATCTTTACTGCGTATGAATATCTTGAAAGACGCTTTGACGCCAAAACCCGCAGCCTGACCAGCTTTATCTTCCTCATATCGCGCGGCCTTGCCGTAAGCTTTGTCCTGTATGCCCCGTCGATCATTCTCTCCGTCATTTTCGGCTGGAACGAGATTCTGACCATTATGATCATGGGCATTTCCACGATCATCTATACCACTATCGGCGGAAACAAAGCCGTGATCCTGATCGATGCAAAGCAGATGATGCTGATGTTCGCCGGCATCTTCATTGCCGTCGCGCTTTTCATAGTCCAGTTTCCTGCGCAATTTTCGATTGCCGATGCCGTTCATCTCGCCGGCGTTGAAGGCAAATGGAACAGCATCGACCTCTCGCTGGATCTGAAAAGCTCCTATACACTCCTGTCCGGAATGCTGGGAGGATTCTTCCTGGCTCTCTCTTACTTTGGGTGCGACCAGAGCCAGGTGCAACGCTATCTGACGGGAAGATCCCTGACGGAAAGCCGCATGAGCCTCATCCTGAATGCTTTCCTCAAGGTTCCGATGCAGTTCCTCATTCTTGCAATCGGCGTGTTGATGTTCGTGTCGTATCATTTTATTAAGCCTCCTCTGAACTTCAGCCCGGCAAACCAGAGTGTGCTTTCGCAGAAGGCCGGAAGCGAATATGCGGAGCTCGAAGAGAAATACGACGCTGCGTTTCAGGAGAGAAGGGAAGCAGCGCTCTCTCTGGGCAGAGCACGGGAGACCGGCAATACCGAATCGCTTGTCAGAGCGGAGCAACGCTACCGCCGGGCGGAAGACTCCTTTCGTGAGGTGAAAAGGGAGAACCGCGAGCTTCTGAAGTCTGTTCTGGGATCGGAGCCTTCCAGCGACATTAATTACATTTTTCCGTCTTTTCTGATTCACTATGCTCCCACAGGGATTCTCGGGATTATGCTCGCCGTGATTTTTGCGGCGGCTATGTCCAGCTTTTCGTCCGAAATCAATTCGCTGGCAAGCGCAACCATCATTGATTTTTATAAGCGCTATTTCCGGCCAACCGCGAACGATGCCCACTATCTCCTTGCCTCCCGCGGCGCGACTCTGTTCTGGGGAATGTTCGCGACGGCCGCCGCATGCTTTGCGGGCAGGATTGGGTCGTTGATCGAGGCGGTCAACAAAGTCGGTTCCTATTTCTATGGGCCTATCCTGGGCGTATTCCTGCTCGCCTTCATGGTGCGCCGCAGCAACGGAAACGGAGCTTTCTTCGGGCTCATCGCCGGAGAAATTGCGGTCTTTGCTGTCGCCTATTTCTCCTCCATTTCATGGCTTTACTACAACGTTGTCGGTGCGACGGTTGTGCTGATTGCGGGAGCCTTGATCAGCATGATGCGGACTGCGCGCGCGTCATAGGACGGAATTATCTTCCGAGTAAGCAAAGGCTGTTTGCCGCGAATTATTCCGAATTTCTCTGCCGGTTTTTCCCCTGCAGGGCCGCAGAGAAGGTTTGAGCCTGAAAGATATCGTCTCTCCGTATCTGCGTCCGATGATCGAAGCCGTCTGGTCCGTTCACGACACCAAACCATTCTGGATTGAGTGGGGACGCACTCTCCGCCAAGGCATCCTTTCACCGTCAAAAATGCTGCGGGATATCCGCCGCTGACTTTGGATAAACCCACCCCATTTGGAGTCTCGGAGCTGTCAAAAGCAAAAAATTCTTCTTGACATGTTCATGTAGTAGTACTAATAAATAGTACTATGAGACCGATAGAAAACAAACTGACAGCGCAACAGCTCGAAATCATGAAAGTTGTATGGCAATTGGGCGAGGCTACGGTGCGCGACGTCTATGAAGCTCTGCGCATGCAAAGAGCCATTGCCTACACAACGGTCATGACGACTATGAAAAACATGGAAGCGAGAGGTCACCTGAAAAAGCGGACCGAAGGGCGTGCATTCAAGTATCAAGCCGTCGAGCCGCAGAGTCGGGCTCTTCGCAAGATCGTTGGGGATTTCATTGACCGGGTATTCAATGGTTCCGCCGAGCCTTTACTGGCACACCTGGTAGAGCAGCGGCAGATATCGCAGAAGGATCTGGACAAAGTCGTCCGGATGATCCGGGAAAAAAAGTAAGGCAGTTGGCAGTGGGCAGCCGGCAGTCGCTTCGGAGGTATCGGTGATGCCGGCTTTTCAAGGGATAAGGCAATGACGCTTCCTTTGTGGCTCAGCAATCTTGTCGCTTACAGTCTGCAGATCGCCATCCTGACCGCAGCGGGAACTCTGCTGGCATATTTGTTCCGGCTGCGCATGCCGCGAGTAATCCTCATCTACTGGCAGGTCCTGTTGCTTGCCTGTCTGTTGCTGCCGCTTCTGCAGCGGTGGGAGCATCCGGTCTTCAGCACGGCGGTATCGGCGCAAATGAGCACGGATATGGAGCCTGCAATTTCCGATATTGCTGTTCCGATTAGATTGGAACCTCCGGTGCGCATTCCGTGGGAGATATTGGGCCTGATTCTTGCGGCCGGAGTTTTTGCGCGGCTGGCATGGCTGATGATCGGATTCTTCCGTCTGCAGCATTTCCGTCATAAAGCGCACATGTTTCTTGAAGAACAGGATGTCGTGCGGGACGTGCGATGGCGCACCGGAGTGCGTGTATCCCTTTTCCTTTCCGGCAAGATCGATACTCCCGTCACTTTCGGGATTCGGCCGCCGGTCATTATCCTTCCTTTTTCATTCAAGGATCTCAGTGAGCCATGCCGGCGGGCGGTACTATGTCATGAGTTTCTGCATGTACGCCGCTATGACTGGATTCTGATTGTGATGGAAGAAGTCGTGCGATCCCTGTTCTGGTTCCATCCGGCGATCTGGTGGCTCCTGAGCCGCATCCACCTCAGCCGTGAGCAGGCGGTGGACTATGAAGTGGTACAGCTGACCGGCAGTAAACAGCCTTACCTGGATTCACTGCTGGAATTTGCGCGAGCACAGGGGAGCGCCAGAGCGGTTCCGGCGCCGCTGTTTTTAAAAGAACGTCACCTCGTGCAGCGCGTGGCGTTGCTTATTAAGGAGGCTTCCATGAGTCGATCAAGGATGGTTTTCAGCATGATTGGCATTTCCATTTTATTGATGGGGACCGTATATTTTTCCTCCGGTTGGTTTCCTTTAACGGGAGCACCCGTTTTTGCTCAGGAGCAAGACGGCAATACGGAAGTCAGAATGCCGCAGCGGGAGCCGATCCGCGTCGGCGGCAACGTCGCAGAGTCCAGGCTCATACGCCGGATTGAGCCTGTCTATCCGGCGTTAGCGCTGCGGACTCGTGTCCAGGGAGCTGTGATACTCACGGTCTGGATCAATGAAGAGGGACTGGTATATGAAACGGAGGTACGGAGCGGGCATCCTCTTCTTCAACAGGCAGCCGTCGATGCAGTCAGGAAGTGGCATTACAGCCCGACACTCTTAAACGGCGAGCCGGTTCCGGTAATCGCCACGGTCACCGTCGTGTTTAGGCTGGACGGCGGCGGCGCGGTAGTGCAACAGGGTGGCGCCCAGGTTACAGTGGTTGCGGAAGCCGGAGGAGAGGGCGCTTCTGCAGCAGTGCGGTCTCCTGGGATTATGGCAGGACAGTCTGCACATCCTGATGTCAAAGCTCCGCGGAGGACTGCATTCCGCGTTAACGGCGATGTTCAGGAATCGAAATTGATAAATCGTGTGACTCCAATCTATCCTGAGGAGGCAAAGCGCGAGAGCCTGGAGGGTACGGTGCGGCTCGAAGTGACCATTAACGAAGAAGGATTTGTATCGGGCATAATCGCTGCACCCGGAACCTATGAGATTCTGGAGGACGCAGCCATTGCCGCGGTGAAACAATGGCGATACAGCCCAACCCTTCTGAATGGGGAGCCGGTTCCCGTTGCAGCAGGCGTGACGGTCGTGTTTAAGTTGCGGGATTTCAACGATATTGTGGTATCGATGGACGAGTCCGGCGTTCTGAGCGGCGATTTGTCTGCGCTTGAACAGGGGGCGGGAACGGTTGATATCCGCATCGCGCAGAGCACACCCTTTCGCGCTGTTGAGAGTGCCGTGCGTCAATTGACACAAAAGGGCGTGCAAAAAATCAAATTATCACAGCCCTTCGTTTTCTATCAGGGGCAGGTGTTCTATACGGGGAAGATCGACAACGTGCCACAGATATCGAGCCCGGATAGCGAAGCCAACCGAGAAATGGCCCGCATGTTTAGAATCGCAAAAGAATCCGGGCAGTTGGAGAAAGGAAAGCCCTATCGCCTTGGCTATCGCATTTATCAAAACGAAGCCGGGGATGTTGTGGGGCTGCAGCATCTGGCGGGCCCCAGAATTCCCGCGATCGAGGAGGAGTTGATGCGCAACCGCCGGCCCCCGGCCATTCTCGGGCCCGATGCCGTTCCCTACATGGCTCCATTTTACATCTATTGCATCGGATAAGACCCGTTTCGCCCGCGGAAAAATCAATATATTATTCGTGCCGATTTGCGGCTTCCTTATCCTTTGTCAATCGATCGTGCCGGCTTCTTCCCTGGCTTTTTTCAAAGCATCGCGCCGCGTCTTTTCGAATGCCAGGCGGTCGGCCGGAGCCTCGCCTTCCGGGATCGCATTCAGAACTTCGTCGAAGATTTCCTTCAGTTCCTCTTTGAATTCCGGATGGCTGAAGATGTAGAAATCGTTCCGGCGAATGCCGGCCAGAACCTTTTCTCCCACCTCTTCCGGTGAAATGCCGGCTTCATGTATCTTGGGCAGGATATCCATGAACTCCTGGCTCCTGGCGGTGTTCTGAGGCGATGCAAGCTTCTGCGGCCGCACTTTCTCGCTTTCGTAAATCCTGCTGTTGATCAAGCCGGGGCAAAAGACGGAAACGGCAATATTGTATTTATACAGGCTGAGCCTGAGGACGGCGCTGAGGCCAAGCACTCCGAACTTGGATGCCGTGTAGATGCCGGCCGACGCGCTGGGCAGAAAAGCTCCCATGGATGCGGTATTGACTATATGCCCGCCTTCTCCGTGCTTGCGGATGCGGGGCAGGATGGTCTGCACCCCGTTCACGACGCCTCCGAAATTCACTCCCATAACCCAGTCGTAGTCGTTGTACGTGCAATCCTCGATCGGAACAAAAAGGTTGATGCCCGCGTTGTTGCACAAAACGTGGATTCTTCCGAAGACGCGCTCGGCTTCATCGGCGGCACGTACGAATGCCTCCCTATCGGTGACATCCAGGCGGATCGCATGCACATTCGGGTTTTTCCCGAAATAAGCCATAGCCCGGTCCAGACTGTCCTGCCGGATATCGGCAAGAACCACCTTCATGCCGTTTTTCGAGAAAATCTGCGCCATGCCGAAACCTGCGCCGTTGGCTGCGCCGGTAATAAAAGCAACTTTTCCCTCTACTTGTTTCATTGTCTTCTCCCAGAACTATCGCTTCATTGAGCCTTAGAGATGTTACTAGAAGCCTCAGAAACTCCGATCTTTTTCCTGTCGCAGCGGGCGATTGTAACCTTCAGGATAGGGGGAGTAACAAGGGTTGTTACAATCACCATGATGACGACGGCGGAAAATGTGGAAGGATCTATTACATTCATAGATCTGCCGATACTGGCGAAAATCAGGCCTACTTCACCCCTGGGAATCATTCCTACTCCGATGCTGAGGCGATCCAGTCCTTTTTCAATCGCGCCGTAGGCGCAGACCTGCTTGCCGATGATGGCTGCGATCGTGATGCCGGCCGCGAGCCCCAGAATGGATAGATTCGCAAAGCTTTCCAGATGCACCTGAATTCCCATGAGCACGAAAAAGATCGGGACCAGAAAAGTGGAAACGGGCCTGATAAGTTCGAAGATGTCAATATCCTCGCGAAATCCCTGAAAGTGAACTTTTTCCAGAAGCAATCCCGCGGCAAAGGCTCCGACGATTGCGGCCAGGCCGGCCAATCCCGCCAGATAGGAAAGCAGGAATGCCAGGAGGAGGGAGGAAATGAGCATCATGCCTCCCGTGCGCAGTTTCGCAAGCTGATTCATAATTTTCGGTATCATGAATCTGCCGATAGTCAAAGCGCCGCCGAGAAAGAGCACGGAAATGCCGAGTATTCTGAAAATGGAACTGGCTTGAAACGCCAGCCCTGCTTTTGCTGCAGTGACGATGCCGGAAACCACCGCGAGAACGATCAGGCCCAGAACATCGTCGATTACGGCGGCTCCGAGAATAATCTGCGCTTCCTTGGTCTGCAGCCGTTTCATGTCCTTAAAAACACGCGCCGTTATGCCGACGCTGGTCGCGCAAAGGACGCACCCGATGAAAAGATGTATGTAGTGCAGGCTGAATCCGGCGGGGATTCTTCCGGCAAGTTGCGGCGGAATTTCCCGTATAAGAAGCCAGCTGATTCCATAGCCCAGAACTGCAGGCGCCACCACTCCCAGAATCGCCACAATAAAAGAAGATGTTCCTACTTTCAACATGCCATCCAGGGTTGATTCGAGCCCGACCTCAAAAAGAAGAATAATCACGCCCAGCCGTGCCAGCCCATCAACAATGACGGCCCAATGCACTTCAATGGTCAGTTCACGCAAAGGCTCGAAAAAGCTCCAGGCGGGATTAATCAGAACGAGATTGCCGATAATGATTCCTCCCACCAATTCTCCAAGCACTGCGGGCATGCCAAGCCGTTCGAATAGCTCTCCCCCGCCTTTGGCTACCAGGAGAATTACCAGCAATGCGAGGAGCAACGGGGCGACCGGATCTTCATGCACGGTTTCAGAAGAAGCGTGCACAACAGGCGACCAGAAGGATAGAAGACCGGTGCATATTAAGAGGATGTATAGCAGTTTCTTATTCATCAGACCATTTTCCTTGGATCGCCTCTCTAGGATGACTATGAGCATATAAAGATTAAAGCGAACAGGTATTCATTCCAAGAGAAAACGGAACGGCGGCGCTGCTCAGACGGGACATTTTTCTTTGCTTCCTTAGAGCAGCTTTTTTTGCCATATTCAATGAGGTTTTAGTTGATTGTGGGAGAATTGCCCAAAAGTCCGCAGGGAAAGATACTCAGGAAAGAAGTGCGGAAATTATACGTAAGGCAATCATAATCTGTTGCGAGATTCTCCGGCTCTTCTTGGAGACTTAGCGGCATGGAGTCTTCGAGTTGATTCCGCTCAAAGATTCCAGGGCTCGGAGGCTCCAAGAGAAGATCCCGATGGTTCCTTCCTTTCGGAATCTGCCGGAGTATTATTTGCCTGCTTGCTGAGCGCCGGTGAATGTAGTAAAAGTGTCGGTTCCTGATCGAGGATGAAATCCATATGGCAGAAATGACGTGGGAAAATTATAAACAGAACAAATCATCCAAACCGGCTCCGTTGAAAGGTGTGAAAGTGCTGGAAGTCTGCACCATGCTGCTCGGGCCGATGGGCCCGGCGCTGCTGGCGCAGCTGGGTGCGGATGTCATACGGTGTGAAATTCCGCCCATGGGCGATTCCACGCGTTCATTGAATCCTTTCGGCTGGTTCCTGAAGGATCAGAGCCCGCTGTTATTGCACATCAACCAGAACAAATATTGGATGGGCCTCGACCTGCATAAACCCGAAGGTCAAAGGATATTCTGTGAACTTGCCGCGAAATGCGACATCGTGGAAAACAACTTCCGCCCCGGCGTAATGGAAGAGTGGAATATCGGATACCGCCAGATTAAAGAGATTAATCCCGGCATAATTTTTCTTTCGAAAAACGGTTACGGTCAATGGGGCCGGTATGCCAGGGAAAACCGGCCTTCCAATGACGGAGCATCGCAGGCGCTTACAGGCTATTCCTGGATGTCGCGCTGGCCCGGACATACGCCGTTGAAGATGCGCGCTTATATAGGCGACAACTACGGCGCGATGGTTGCCGAGATCGCAGTGCTGGCTGCGCTTCATTACAGGGACAGAACGGGCAAAGGGCAGTTCATTGAATTCTCTCAGACGGAAAATATCATGCGCCCGATGTCCTGGATCTGGCCCTATCTGCAGATTACGGGAAAACAGCCGCCGCCCGCCGGCAACCGGGATGTCTCCATCTGTCCCGCCGACACATTCCGCTGCATGGATGACGCCTTCGTTGCCCTGGCTGCGCCGGCGCCTGAGGAATTTGCCGGCCTCTGCGCGGCTATGGGCCGGCCTGATCTGGCGCAAGATGCGAGGTTCAAAGATCACACAACGCGCCTGAAAGAGGAAAACGCCACCGCAATTCTGAAGATCATCGCGGATTGGATCAAGGCGCACAAGGCGGAAGAAATTGAAGCCCTGGCTGAAAAGCACGGGTTTGCCGCCACTCATCTTTACACGGCCAGGGATCTTGTGGAGAACGAGCATTTCCGAGCGCGCGATTTCTGGACGGAGGTCGATGATCCGCTCATCGGGAAATACAACAACTACGAATTCCCCGTAAAAATGTCGGAGACTCCGCCGAAAACACTCTGGTCGGTCCGGCCTGTCGGGTTTGACAATGAGTACATCATGAAAAGGATCCTCGGCAAAAGCGATGCGGAAATTCAGGAATTGTATAAAGCGGGCGCTTTGGGAAAGTGGGCGGATATGCAGGGCCGCCGTCCCCCTCCGGACTGGGACGGCAAGGCGGGATTGCGTTCATAGCAAAACAGGGTTCTATTTTCATGGATAAGAGGATTCAGGAATGGCAGCTAAAAAGCGATCGGATTGGTCTGAATGGTCAGACTGGATCAGGGAAAGAGATGATCCCGGATCTGCGCATACAAAGCCGGAAGCGTTGGATGACATCACGGTATTGGATCTGAGCAACAGGAGCTTCGCAGGGTGCCACTGTTCTTCGGCATTGGCCGAGCATGGCGCTCATGTGATCCGAATCGAGCCGCCGGAAGGCGATTTCATCAGAAGCTGCACTCCTTATGGATTCATGTATAAAGGCGAAGGCCTGAATTACCTGACCGAGGGAAGGAACAAGCACCATGTCACTCTCGACCTCAATAAGCCGGAGGCGCGAGAAATGCTCAGAACTCTGGCACGCCGGGCGGACGTCCTGATCGAAACCTATGCTCCCGGCACTATGGACGCCTGGGGGCTCGGATATGAAGATCTGAAAAAAATAAATCCGAAATTGATCTTCGCATCGATTACGGCCTATGGAGGCTTCGGACCCAAAAGCAAAGTCCGGATTTCAGATTGGGACAACATCGGCCAGGCCATGTCGGGTTTTCACTACGATACAGGTGAAAGACTTCCCGCCGGCAAGACCTATGACGAATGTCCCTGGGCCGTCCCTACCAAATCCGGCCCCTGGATCGCCTGGTTCATGTCGGGAACTTTCATGACAATGGGAATACTGGCCGCATTGCATGCGCGCGTGACAACCGGTCAGGGGCAGGCATTGGATATTGCTACCGCGGAAGCGTACGCTCGCATCGATGATTTTGTGGCACTCTGGTATGAACACACGGGCCGCATCAATGAGCGGTTCGGTAATCTGGATACCGCCATATGGCTTTACTGCTTTGCCCCGACGAAAGACGGCGCAGTTTTTCTGGGAGGACTGCGTTTGGAAATGTGGCAGGCTTTTGCGGATATGGTAGGGAAGTGGGATGAATGGGGAGCGGCCGACTGGACCAGTATTGCCCCATTTACGGCGGAAGAGGAACAGATCAAATGGTCGGCACTGGTGTTCGAGGAAACGCTCAAATATACCAGCGATGAATTGCTGGAGATGTCTCTGGAATACTCCAAACACGGCCGCCTTGCGCCCATCACGTGCGTTGTCGCATCGATTCTGGCCCCTGAAGACGCCATTAAAGATGCCAACTGGAAAGACCGGGGGATTTTTACTCCGATCGCCGATCCGATTTACGGAGACATTATAGCGGCGCAGGCGCAATACAAAATGACGGAAACCCCGATCAGGACAAAATGGGTATGCCAGCCGGTCGGGCACGAGAATGAAGCTGTCTATCAACAGTATCTGGGTCTGAACCCCGCCCAGGTGAAAGAACTGAAAACGCGCGGCATTATCTGATTTGAACTCAAAGGCTCAAAGACTCGAAGGCTCAAAGCCCTTGATCGCGGCCCTTCCCTCATTAAAAGCCACTATGTTTATATCGTGTAATCGGACCGGAAGCAGGCTCCTGATCGCGTCCAGCCACTGTGGCTCTTCCAGTTCGTGGAAGAATTTGGAGAGAGCGCCGATCAGGACTACATTGGCTACCTGGAGATTGCCGATGTTTTTCGCAATCTCATAACCGTTCACAAGCCAGACGTTATCCTTAAAGTATTTCCTGAAGGTTTTTTCCACGTCTTTCGGATACTCCATTTTGCCCAGACTGACGGAAGGAGGAAGGACTGAGAAATTATTGAGTATTATTCTGCCTTCAGGCTTGACCCAGTTCAGATACCGCAGCGCTTCGAGCAGCTCGAACGACACGAGGTAATCGACATCTCCCTGTTTGATCAGCGGCGAGTATACTTTTTCGCCGAACCGGAAATGGGTTGTAACGTCGCCGCCTCTCTGGGCCATTCCGTGAACTTCCGACTTTTTAACGTCATAGCCGGCATTCAGCATCACCTGGCCGAGGATATTGCTTGCGAGGATCGTGCCCTGTCCTCCCACACCCGAAAGAAAAATATTTCTGGTCTTGTCATTATTGGACATAGCTCTTCTCCTCATTCCGCATTCGGCAAAATGGCGTCAAATTCGCAGACTTGAATACACAATCCGCAGCCAACACATTGATCCTGATTGATGAACGACGTTCCCTTTCTCTTTTGACCGGTTTTGGAGGTTCCCGGATTCGGCAGCCAGCTTATGGACGGGCAGTTGATATTGAGGCACAGCCTGCATCCGGTGCAGGAATCATTATCCACGCGATAGGACGGATACTGAAAGCGCTCACGCGGCTTCGACCGGCGGAGGAGCATGCAGGGGCTGTTTTGGGTAATGATGAGGGATGCCTCGTCTCGCAGAGCTTCCTGCTGGATGATCTGCATCGTTTCTTTAATATTGTAGGGATCGACCATGCGCACATGCTGGACGCCCAGGGCTTTGGCCAGCTGCTCGTAATTAACCTGATCTGCGGGATCGCCTTTGATTGTGAATCCGGTTCCCGGGTGTTCCTGCTGTCCCGTCATTGCAGTGATTCGGTTATCCAGGATGATGGTCGTGGAATAGCCTCCGTTGTACACCGCATCCATCAGAGGGCCGATGCCGCTGTGGAGAAAAGTAGAGTCTCCAAGAACGGCGCAAATTTTCCCAAGGCCGTCTTTGCCGAGCACCTTGCCTGCGCCGTAGGCGCCGCCCACGCCGGCGCCCATGCAGGTCGATGCATGCATCGCGGAAAGCGGAGGCGCAACCGCCAGTCCATAGCAGCCAATGTCCCCGAAAACAAAAAGTCCCAGCTTTTTCAGCGCATAGAACAGAGCACGATGAGCGCATCCTGCGCACAGGTTCGGCGGTCTTTTAGGAAGCTGTTCGGGATCAATCCGCGGCTTGGCCGGCTTGACGCGCCTGCCGGTCACCACCTTTGAAAGGGACTCCTCGATGATGGACGGCGTAAGCTCTCCGATGGGAGGAATGAGGCTTTTCCCGTGGCGAACCTTGAATCCCATAGCCCGGATTTCCGTTTCGTAAAACGAATCCAGCTCTTCAACAACAATCACCTTTTTGACTTTTTTGAAAAATTCTGCAATCAACTTTTTGGGCAAAGGCCAGACCATGCCCAGTTTCAGGAAGGAGTATTGAGGGAATGCCTCTTTAGTGTAGAGGTAGGTGACGCCGGAACAAATAAAGCCGACGGAGGGATCATTTATCTCCACAGTGTTGTATGGGAATTCTTCGTCTGCATAGGAGGCGAGTTTGTTCATCCTTTCCTCGACAAGGACCCTTCGCACTCTCGCGTACATCGGAACCATCACCATCTTGGGCGTGTCTTTCTTATCGAGGCCTTTTGGTATCGATGCTTCCTTTCTTTCGCCCAGCGTTACAGGAGAATCGCAATGGGATACTCTTGTTTCGCTGCGAAGCAGAACGGGAGTATCGAACCTTTCGCTGATGTCAAAGGCGATGCGTGTAAAATCGCTGCATTCCTGGGCATCTGCCGGTTCGAGCATCGGCACTTTCCCAAAGCGGGTCCAATGGCGACTGTCCTGTTCGTTCTGGGAGCTGTGCTGGCCGGGATCATCCGCCACCACGACGACGAATCCGCCTTTGACCCCTGTATAGGAAATGGTCATGAAAGGATCGGCTGCCACATTCAGGCCGACATGTTTCATGCAGACGATTGCGCGACCGCCGGCAAAGGAGGCGCCATGCCCGACCTCCATGGCGACTTTTTCATTGGGCGACCATTCCGTATAGACCTCCGGATATTTCGACAACTCGGCCAGAATCTCGCTGCTGGGCGTTCCGGGATAGGCGCATCCCACGGTTACGCCTGCCTCCCAGGCTCCTCTGGCAATTGCTTCATTCCCCTGTAAAATCCTTCTCATGCTTCCTCCTCCTCAGGATCCGGTCAATCTTAACATAACAATCCCCATAGGAAAGCAGCCACAAATTGCCGCGAATAAAACGGCCAAATTATTCGCGGCAAATTGATTGCCCTTGATCGAATGATATGCCAAACTGCCTCTTCTGAATCCAAATCTATCGCTGGAGCATGCTCTATGATGAGAGGGTTTGTTTTAGGCATCGTTGCTTTATCCGTGTTCTCAACCGAAGCATGTAAAACAAACGGAAAGGTTCAATCTTCCATGAAGACGACTGTTTTCGGCAAGCTTCCGGACGGACGGGAAGTGCATCAATATACCCTGTCCAACGGCGCAGGTATGACCGCGCAGATCATCAATTATGGCGCGACCATCACGTCGCTGACTGTCCCCGACAGGAATGGGAAAGTGGCGGATGTAGTCCTGGGATACGACACTATTGATGGATATGTGAACGGCACGGCCTATTTGGGCGCGATTGTGGGACGATACGGCAATCGCATAGGCAAGGGACAATTCCAACTCGACGGGAAGCAGTACCAATTAGCCGTGAACGACGGAGAGAATCATCTCCATGGCGGGAAGACCGGCTTCAACAAAGTACTGTGGGAGGCAATACTTCCCGACAGCTCTTCGCAATCATCCGTGCAGCTGCGCTATGTCAGCCGGGATGGAGAAGAGGGATATCCTGGAACCGTTACGCTGAAGGTAACCTATACGCTGACCGACAAAAATGAACTGCGCGTTGACTACGAAGGAACTGCCGATCGGCCTACCATATTGAATCCCACTCAGCATTCCTATTTCAACCTTTCGGGTGCATTCGGCAACACGATTCTCGATCATCTGTTGATGATCGATGCGGACAGTATTACTCCGGTGGATAAAGGCCTCATTCCAACAGGCCAGGTCGCAAGCGTGGAGAAAACGCCGATGGATTTCCGGACGCCCATGGCGATCGGAGCTCATATCGACGATCAGGACGAACAGCTTGCGTTCGGCCGAGGCTATGACCATAACTGGGTTTTAAAGGGTGCTCCGGGCCAGGTCCGCAAAGTGGCGGAGCTCTATGATGCCGCGAGCGGGCGCATGATGTCTGTCCTTACCGATCAGCCGGGGCTTCAGTTTTACTCCGGCAACTTTCTTGATGGAACGGTAATCGGGAAAAACGGCATTGCCTATCAGCATAGAACAGCCCTATGCCTGGAAACCCAGGCATTCCCGGATACTCCCAATAAGCCTCAGTTTCCGTCTGTAACGCTAAGACCGGGACAGACGTATCGTCAGACGACAATCTATCAGTTTTCGACAAGATAGCATGTAGAGGAGAACGTTACATGAGTGTTCTGCATCCTGTGGACTGGATCGTTGTTCTTGCCTATTTCGGATTGATAGCGGGAATTGTGGTATGGGTTACCAAAAAGCAGAAAAAGACATCCGACAGCTATTTCCTTGCCGGAAGAGAACTGGGATGGTTTGTCATCGGCGCCTCGATCTTCGCTTCGAATATCGGCTCGGAGCATCTGGTGGGATTGGCATCCTCTGGAGCAACGGACGGCGTTGCTATGGCGCACTATGAGCTCCACGCCTGGTGCCTGCTGGTCCTTGCGTGGGTCATGGTCCCGTTCTATATGCGTTCGAAAGTATTCACCATGCCGGAATTCCTCGAGAGGCGGTTTTCTCCGACAGCGCGCACCGTTCTGTCCGTCATTTCTCTGGTCGCCTACGTCCTGACAAAAATTGCGGTTGGAATATTCGCGGGTGGCGTCGTCTTCGCTGTCCTGCTGCCCGAAATCAACCTTTGGGGCCTGGACAGCTTCTGGGTCGGCTCCTTCCTTGTAGTCGTGATTACCGGTTTGTATACCATCATCGGCGGCATGAGAGCCGTTGCCTATACGGAAGCGATTCAGACAATCGTTCTCATCGTCGGATCGGCGCTGGTGACAATCTTCGGCCTGCAGGCGATCGGCGGCTGGTCGGAGCTGAGAGCCATCGTTCCATCAGACATGTTCAACTTATGGAAACCGATGGTTCCGGCAGGGCTTGAAAGCACATGGGCTCCGATACAGGATTCCCAACGAATGGCTTGGTATTTTAATGACAATTATCCCTGGCTGGGAATGCTCATATGCGCGCCGGTGATCGGCCTCTGGTACTGGTGTACGGATCAATACATCGTGCAGCGCGCTTTGACTGCACCCAATGAAACGGAAGCCCGTCGCGGATCCATCACGGCTGCATTCTTCAAGCTGCTTCCCGTGTTTATCTTTATCATCCCCGGAATCATCTGTTACGCCCTTGCGATTTCGGGCAAAAATCCCAGCTTCCAGAATTTCCTCATCGGCCCTGATGGCAGCATTATCCGCGATAATGCCCAGCAGGCATTCCCTCTGATGGTTGCAAATGTCCTTCCCGTCGGCATCCGCGGCCTCGTTGTGGCAGGTCTGCTGGCGGCATTGATGAGTTCGCTGGCGGGAGCCTTTAATGCAAGCGCCACCTTATTCACCATCGATTTTTATGGACGCCTGCACCGCAGCATTTCCCAGGAGCGGCTGGTCTGGGTGGGCCGGGTTGCAACCGCCGTAATGGTGTTGATCGGCATCTGCTGGATCCCGGTGATCCGCGGCGGCCGCGGCCTGTATGACTATCTCCAGGGCATCCAGGGGTATCTTGCGCCGCCTATCTTTGTCGTCTTTTTCCTCGGAGTATTTTTTAAGAGGCTGAATGCCAAGGGTTGTCTCTGGGCGCTCATCGTCGGTTTTGCTCTGGGAATCGGCCGCCTGGCGGTTGATACTCCGGTCAAAATGATCGAAGGATTCCAATATGCGCAGGGATCGTTCCTGTGGATTGTGAATAAGATCTTTTTCCAGTATTACAGCGGGCTTATCCTTATTATCTCGGCGGCTGTAATGGTTATTGTCAGCCATCTGACCGCTGCACCGGACTATGCCAAAATAGGAGGATTGACCTACGCGACCAGGACCGCCGAAGACAAGCGGATTTCCAGGGAAAGCTGGAAGACGATGGATGTGGTTTTGTCAGTCTTGGTCATCTGCCTTATTATTGCCGCGTACCTGTACTTTGTCGGATAAGGATTGTTGAAATGCCCCGCTATGTCATCGGACTCGATTTTGGCACAAACTCCTGCCGTTCCCTTCTCGTAGATGTAACGACGGGAAGGGAATTGGCCGGCCATGTTTTCCCCTATCCTTCGGGAAAAGACGGCTTGATTATCGACGCTTCGGAACCCAACCTGGCGAGGCAGAATCCCGCCGACTATATTCTGGGAATCGAGGAAACCATCAGGGGCGCCATTGAAAAAGGGAAGCTGGCGGAATCCGGATTCAATGCCTCCGATATCATCGGCATCGGAGTGGATACGACCGGAAGCAGCCCGATGCCGGTTGATGAGAAGGGACAGGCACTCTGTTTTCAGGAAAGATTCAAAGACAATCCCGCTGCCATGGTATGGCTATGGAAAGATCATACCGCCTATAAAGAAGCGGCGCAGATCACGCAGCTGGCTTCGGACATCCGGCCTCAATATCTTTCAAAAATCGGCGGCGTCTATTCTTCCGAATGGTGGTGGAGCAAAATACTTCGCTGCAAAAATATTGCGAGGGACGTATTTGATGCGGCCGCCGGCTGGGTCGAGATCTGCGACTGGATCCCTGCGGTTCTGACGGGTGAATTGTCACCCGATAAATTGATGCGCAGCGTGTGCGCCGCCGGGCATAAGGCGATGTTCAATCCGGCGTGGCAGGGATTGCCGGATGCCGAATTCCTCGATCGGCTTTCTCCCGGACTTGGATCGCTGCGTCCTCGGCTGTACGGTCGCGCCTATACGGCCGATAATCGAGCCGGAACGCTTTCGCCCGAGTGGGCGCAGAAACTGGGACTTTCTCCTTCTGTTGCCGTCGCAGTGGGCGCCTTTGATGCGCATATGGGCGCGGTCGGTGCGGGTATCGCTCCCGGAACTCTGGTGAAAATCATCGGAACGAGCACATGCGATATTCTGATCCATCCCAGCAGTCAGCCTTTGCAGGATATCCCCGGTGTCTGCGGTATTGTGGATGGCTCCGTGATGAGCGGATACTACGGCATCGAGGCGGGACAATCCGGTGTCGGCGATATCTTTCTTTGGTTTGTGAATACTCTTGTCCCGGAGCGGTACGGCCGGACGCCGGAGGAGCAGTTCTCCGGACTGGAGAAGACCGGATCTGCGCTGAAGCCCGGCGAGAGCGGCCTGCTTGCTCTCGACTGGAATAACGGCAACCGCACGATCCTGGTGGACGCACGCCTCAGCGGTTTGTTGATCGGGCAGACACTGCATACGCAGCCGCACGAAATCTACCGCGCATTGCTGGAAGCGACGGGTTTCGGAGCGCTGGTCATCATTGACCGCATTGAGCAGTACGGCGTTCGCATTCGAGAAGTCGTTAACTGCGGCGGACTTGCATCCAGGAACGCGTTGATGATGCAAATATATGCGGATATCACCGGCCGGCCCATGAAGATTTCGAGAAGCGAACAGACTCCCGCTCTGGGCGCCGCGGTTTTCGCAGCAGCTGTCGCGGGATCGAAAGCCGGCGGGCATGATTCGGTTGGCGCTGCCCAGAAAGCCATGGTCGGCATCGGCAGGGAATACCGGCCCGTCGCGGAGAATCACCGAATCTACCGAAGACTTTACTCGTTGTATCGCCAGATGCACGACGCTTTCGGCACGCAGGAATGGTCGGGGCGGATGTTCAATATCATGAAGGAACTCCTGGATATCCGGGATGAAGTTCGGAGGCCGGCGTAATGCTCGATTGGCTGAAGGCGGAAGTATTCCAGGCAAATCTTGATCTGGTACGCCATGGGCTGGTAACTCTGACATGGGGAAATGTCAGCGGTTTCGACCACTCTGCGGGTTGCGCCGTCATTAAGCCGAGCGGTGTGCAATACGAGTCCATGAGCGCCAGGGATATGGTTGTTGTGGATTTGGAGGGGACTGTTGTCGAGGGAAAACTTCGCCCGTCATCGGATACACCTGCCCATCTCGAGCTATACAAGGCATTTCCCGCAATCGGAGGAATTGTCCACACTCACAGCGTTTATGCGACGATGTTTGCGCAGGCTTGCCGCGAGATCCCCTGCCTTGGAACGACGCATGCCGATCACTTCAACGGCCCGATTCCCGTCACCCGGTTTCTGACGGAAGAGGAAGTCCGCAGCGGATATGAGAAAGAAACCGGGAAGGTCATCATCGAGCGCTTTGCCGGCATGAATCCGTCCGATACTCCCGGCGTGCTTGTTGCGGGACACGCTCCATTCGTCTGGGGCACGAACGCCGCAGATGCAGTGCAAAACAGCCTGATCCTGGAGCGAATTGCTCAAATGGCCATGGGATCCTTCCAGCTCAATCCTGCAATTTCGCCTTTGCCCGCCCACATTCAGGAGAAGCATTATCAAAGAAAACATGGGCCGAATGCGTATTACGGCCAGAAAAAAAGATAAGGATATATTTCGATGCAAAACATACCTGCTGTCAAACTCGGCATAGTTGCCGTTAGCCGTGACTGTTTCCCGATCGAGCTTTCCCATAAGCGCCGGAATAATGTGGTTGCCGCATGCAAAGAGCTGAAAGTACCCGTGATCGAGATTGAAACGATCGTTGAAAATGAAAGCGACGCTCTCAAAGCTCTGGATGAGATTAAACAGAAAGGGGTCAATGCTCTTGCCGTGTATCTGGGCAATTTCGGCCCGGAAGGCCCTACAACCCTGATGGCCCAGAGATTTTCCGGCCCGGTCATGTTTGTGGCGGCGGCTGAAGACAGCGGCAGTGACCTGATCAACGGCAGGGGGGATGCCTATTGCGGATTGCTCAGCGCATCCTACAATATCGGGCTGAGGCGTCTTCACCCTCACATCCCCGAATATCCGGTCGGCGATCCCAAAGACGTTGCCGTGATGCTGGCGGAATTCATTCCCGTCGCGCGAACGGTTATCGGTGTCCGCAGCCTGAAAATCATTTCCTTCGGCCCCAGGCCGTTTGATTTTCTGACCTGTCACGCTCCCATTCAGCCCTTGTATGACCTGGGTGTCGAGATCATGGAGAATAGCGAACTGGACCTCTATGATCTGGTTCAGGCCGAAAAGGGCAATCCGGATTTGAAACGCATCGCGGGCGAGATTGCCAAAGAATTGGGCCGGGGCAATACCTACCCGGATCTGAACGAAAAACTCGCCCAGTATGAATCCGCTCTCGAGAAATATATGCAGTTGCATCTGGGAGCATCCCGATACGTTGCGTTCGCCAATAAATGCTGGCCGGCTTTTGAAAAGTTTTTTGGGCATGTCCCCTGCTATATAAATTCCCGCCTGGCGGCGAAGGGAATTCCTGTGGCATGCGAAGCGGATATTTACGGCGCACTAAGTGAATACATGTCCATCTGCGCGACAGAATTGCCGCCCGGCATTCTGGATATCAACAATTCAGTCCCCAAAGACATGTATGCGGAATGCAGAAAGGCCATCGGCGATTATGAGCTGAGCGATTTATGGATGGGCTTCCACTGCGGGAATATGTCGTCGGCATGCCTGATGAATCCTTCCACACAGCACCAGTTGATCATGCATCGGCTCATGGAACCGGATCATGCGCCGGACATTACCCGGGGAACGCTGGAAGGGAGGATCAAAGCCGGCCCGATTTCGATTTTCCGTGTTCAATCGACGCCGGAATCGCGCCTCCGGGCTTATATGGCAAATGGCGAGGTTCTCGACGTCAATCCTCGCTCTTTCGGCTCTATCGGCGTGTTTGCCATAAGGGGAATGGGGCGATTCTATCGTCACGTCCTTATTGAGAAAAGGTTCCCGCATCATACGGCCATTGCATTCAAGCACGCGGGCAAAACCCTGTTTGCCGCCTGCAGAATGCTCGGCATCCAGGAGCTCTTCTTCAATTTACCCAGGGGAGTCTATTATCCGACAGAGAATCCATTCTGATAATTGGGACAACAGCACAGCCGGAACAGTCCCGAGCGCTGCCGCCCCTATGCCTTTGCTCAAAAATTCGTGATAATTCGTGGCTGGATTCTTATTCGTCCCAATGCTGAGACCATAGTCAACTCAATTGGACAACTGCTTTTAGAGATGAGGATTATGCGCAGGATTGAAGTGCCTGATTATGTCAGAGGTTTGATTTTTGATTGCGATGGAACACTGGTGGATTCCATGCCGTTGCACATGAAGGCATGGGAGTACGTCATAACAGCGCAGGGCGGGATATGGGATCTTGATTTTTTTCATGCGAAGAAGGGAATGCCGGAAGCAAAGATCGTGTCGTTGTACAATGCGCAATTCGCGTCCGCATTCGATCCCGTCAAAACGGTGGAAACCAAGCACGAATATTTCCGGACTCATGCCCTCGAGTTCAAACCGATTCCACACGTATTGGACGTCGTGCGCCGGTATCAGAGTATCCTGCCCATGGCTGTGGTTTCGGGTGGCGTCCGGGAAATCGTTGAACTGGAGCTAACCGAACTGCGCATCAAAAACTGCTTCGATGTAATCCTGACTGCGGACGATGGCATCAAACCCAAACCCGCTCCGGACATCTTCCTCGAAGCCGCAAGAAGACTCGGGATTGATCCGGAACACTGTCAGGTATTCGAGGATGGAGATCTCGGATTGGAAGGCGCCCGCCTGGCAGGCATGCTGGCTACGGATATCCGCTGAAACCGCATTGAATTCAGAAACGACGCAATCCACACAAGCAATACTTTCCATGTGGGTCGCGGCTTCAGCCGCTTTCTCACGATTGCCTGCCGGGAGCGCCGACGCTGTCTCAAAGCCTGTTATGGATCGGGCTTTCAGCCCTTGTTCTCTCTTCTGGTTCATTATCCTGGGGCGAAGCCCCAGGAAGGAAGTTGCATTAACGACGAGGGCTGAAAGCCCGAACCAATCAGGCTTTTGAGAGGTCTGGTTGCAGGCAAGGGACGCAGGGGGAAGATGTCCCGCAATGATCCGCCCTTAGCACCGCATTCAACGCCAGAGGCGTTGCGCACCAGAGCCCAGGGTTGGCCGCGCTTTTTGCGGTCAACCCTGGGAAGAATCGTGCAAGAAACCAACCCTGAAGGGGTTGTGTACTCGCTCAATCCCTTCAGGGTTGACGACAATGGCATATCATCCCCAGGGTTGGCTGCGCTTCTTGCAGCCAGCCCTGGGGCAGCCGCTTCGCGGCTGTTCGCCGAGTCTCCCATTATTACGCTAGTCTCAAAAGCAGAGACTGCAGGCACTGCCTAAACGTCGGGGCAAGGTGCAATAGATGGCATAGAAGTATCCTGCAATGGCCTCAGTGTCAAATGTGGGCAACAGTCAAGGCTCTGCCGGAGTGATGTTTGCTCATGGCATGACTGCTTGAAGCCGTCGTTGATTGCAGAATGGAAATCTTGCCTGCGCACTCCAGAGACGGCAAATAGTGAAAATTTGCTCCCGCTGTCGATGTAAAGTTGTATCCGAGAATGACCGATTAGCATAGAGAAGAGGAGTATTACAGAGCTGTGGACCGCATAATTCAGCTCCATCTGAATAAGCTTCGCGAAACATGTCCCGATGCGTCTGCCATTCAAATTGTTGTCCTGATCGATCAGCTTCTGGAAGTTATTGCCGAAAACCTCTCCGACGAGACCGCCGAATGCCGCACTTTCCGCTCCCAACTGGAACGGCTCAGGCGTGAAATTCTGGAAACGGGCGGAAGTGAGATCCTCGCGACTACGGCGCAAAACACCCTGGATCTATGCCGCAGACAGTTTAAGCAGTCGCAAGCCAGGCGCCTGGAACGGGATGAACACTTTTCCGAAATTATTGCCTTCTTGCGAAAATCACTGGTAACCCTGACGGGTGATTCCAGGACGTTTCACGAAGATCTGCTCGACACCACAGAACGCATCAAGGGATTTGTTGAACTGAAGGATATACAGGAGCTGAAGAACATGATCGCGGCCGAGGTCAAGGAACTGGACCGGACTGTACGGGAAAAACAAAAGCGCGAGCAGTTGCAGTTTACACAGCTTTCCGAACAGATCATCAGCCTTCAAAGAAAGCTGGAGGAGGCCAGAACTGAAGCATCCCTTGACGGATTGACGGGGATTGCCAATCGCAGAAATTTCGACTTTACGATCCAGCGCTGGATCATCGCACACGAAAAGAGCGAAGAGCCCTTCACGCTTGCCCTTTTTGATCTCGACAATTTCAAGGATGTCAATGACAGCTATGGCCACCAGGTCGGCGATCAAGTCCTGATCGCGGCAGCTCTGGAAATCGGCAGGAGCATTCGTTCAAGCGATTTCCTCGCGCGATACGGCGGTGAAGAATTCGTCGTTCTGTCTTCCGGAGCAAAACTAGCAAAATCTCAGAAACGATTTGCGGCTTTGCTTCAACACATCGAAAATATTCAATTTGAATGCAAGAGCGCTGATAAGGAAAGTCTGACAGTATCTCTTACTGCCAGTTGCGGAGTCGCGGAGTACGCCCTGGGCGAAGGTGCCGGTGATCTGATCAAGCGCGCCGATGAGGCATTATATGAAGCCAAACGGGCCGGAAAGAATCAGGCTGTAGCAAAACGGCGTCCCCTTCTCAGTGCCTTCTATGAAGGCCGCAAACGCAATACCCCCGCATGAACATCAGAATTCGGAAAACAGGATCCCGAAATTGTGTATACTTCTGTCTTTTACATTCTGAATTTTTGAACATCGATTCCGCATGAAGATTCCCAAATCGATCCAGGCTGATCTTGCTCTGATAGCCATTACATTTGTCTGGGGAAGCACCTTCACGATCGTGAAATCAAGCCTGGCCCATGTTTCACCGATTCTGTTTCTCGCCATAAGGTTTTGGATTGCTACAGCCATCATCCTGGCATGTATGCCGCGGCAGATGTTCACGATATCCGGCAAGGTCCTGCGCAGAGGGATTCTGCTGTCGTTATTTTTGCTGGGAGGATTCGTATTTCAGACCCTTGGTTTGCGCGACACCAGTCCTTCCTATTCGGCCTTTATCACAAGCCTGAGCGTTCTTCTCGTGCCTCTTCTGGGATATCTGTTCTTTCGCAACCGGCCGAGGCTTCAGACTCTCGCGGGTATAGGACTGGCGACCGCAGGCTTGTATTTGCTGCTGATGCATATGAAGGATTTAAACATCAGCTCGGGCGATGGGCTGACGCTGGTCTGCGCAATATTGTTTGCATTTCAAATTTTGTTTCTCGGCGCATTTGTAGCCACTTCCGATTATCGCCAGCTGATGTTTCTGCAGGTGGCCGGCACTGCGGTGTTCTGCAGCATCATGGCCCCTTTTCTGGAGAGCCCCTTCGTGATCTGGAATTGGCGGCTCATATTGTACCTTCTTATAACCGGAGTTCTGGCAACGGCGCTCGCATTCTATGTGCAGGCGCGAGCGCAGCAATTCACTACGTCGAACCGCGCCGCTCTGATATTCAGCCTGGAGCCTTTTTTCGCGGCGCTTTTTGCCTATTGGATATTGGGGCAGGTGCTTACTGTCAGAGAATGGATGGGAGGCGGGCTGATACTGACCGGAATCCTGGTGTCGGAACTCCGGCTCTCTTCCCGGAAGGAATAACCGAAGCCGCCCGAATATCGCAAGTATCTTTCCCGGGCTTCGTCTTGGACCTGGCCCTGGACCGTTTTGCGTTTGTCCGCATGCCGTGTTCAATCGCCGGCCTGCCAATAAACCAGGGCGGATCGCACCTCCGATGGCCAGATATATTGTCCGTCCTTGCACACAAGTCTTCGCCGCAGCAGGTTCATAAGATAATCATCGTATTGATCCAGGCCCTCCAGTCCCAGAAATCTCCGCATGTCCGCAAGCGCTTCCTGCAGGGTTGAGCTTTTCCGCGGCTTCCAGAGCCCGGTGTCTTCCATCTGCACATTGGCATAAATGCCGAGCTGGAGCAGGATATTATAGGCGATGATGAAATTGGGGCTGTCGAACGGCTTGTTCCAGATATGGCGCGCGGCTTCTACACGAATTCCATCGAGGGATGGCGCGCGCAGAAGCAGAAAACACAGACGCCGTGTGCATGCCACCATGCGGCGAATGAATGCCGCAAGATCCGTGCTGTCATACATGGCGTGGGAACAGAGAGAAAAATCGTGCGGTTCGATGGGGACATCCGGCCAGGAGCCCGGTATGATGGATACGTTGGCAATGTTTTCGGCCAGAAGGCTTTCTCGCATGACTCCGATCATAGCGCCGGAAGCTTCCACGGCAGTGACGTGTTTCGCATGAGGCGCCATCAGAATTGACCATGCCCCGGTCCCGGCGCCGATGTCCAATACCGTCGAATCGGCGTCGATTTTCGAAAGAATGAATTCACGGCTTGAGTCCGGGCGAACCCACCGTTTCTTCACGCTTTCTTTGAAATCGTGCGCCCTGTCCGCCCAGATATCCGCCTCGGCATTCAAAGCCCTTCTTTTCCGGCTGTTTGCTTTAATCTCAACCAGATCTTTCCAAAGAGCGTTCCAATCTGTAGTCTCTGCCACGCGGTTCTGCCTCCAGTCCATTCGCAAAGCTCGAATTTTACCCTGAATAACTCCGGGGCTCAAAGTCTCTTCGTGTCGTGCCCGCAGAGGATATCCTTTGACAGAAAGAGCGATGCATCCTAGCATAGATTTTATTCCCGATGGTTTCCCATGACTGAGCTATCTGAAATACTTGCCGCCTTATCAGTACCGGGAGAGTTATGCGAAAAGCTTGAAGAGATGCGTGTGCGCTGTTTCGCTTGTGCGCATCGGTGTTCCATTCCTGACGGCAAGTCGGGAATATGCAAAGTCCGATTCAATGACGGCGGGATTCTGCGAGTGCCGTCCGGATATGTTGCCGGAGCACAGTGTGATCCGATTGAAAAGAAACCCTTCTACCACGTTCGCCCGGGCTCCTCTGCGCTCAGTTTCGGCATGCTTGGATGCAATTTCCATTGCGGCTATTGCCAGAACTGGATAAGCTCTCAGACCCTTCGGGATCCGCGCGCCCTGGTTTCACCCCGGAAGACAAGCGCCGACGCCCTTGTAAGACTCGCCCTGGCTCAAGGGGCGGATATTGTTGTCAGCACCTACAACGAGCCCCTGATTTCCTGCGAATGGAGCGTGGCGGTTTTCAAGCTGGCCAAAGCGGCGGGACTGATGACCGGATATGTTTCCAACGGATACGGCACACCTGAAGTATTGCAGTATCTCCATCCATGGCTTGATTTATTCAAGGTTGATCTGAAATGCTTCGATGATCGTCACTATCGCCGGCTGGGCGGACGCCTGCAGCCGGTTCTCGACACCATCCGCAATATTCACAGCCTGGGCATGTGGCTGGAAGTTGTAACGCTGCTTGTGCCCGGTTTTAATGATTCCACCGAAGAATTGACCGCTCTGACCGCTTTCCTAAGCAGCGTTTCCGCAGACATCCCCTGGCATATTACCGCTTTCCATCGCGACTACAAGATGACGGATGCGAACGATACCAGTCTGCGTGATTTGCTTGGAGCGGTGGAAATCGGCAAAAGAAACGGTTTGCGATATGTCTATGCCGGAAACATGCCGGGAAGGACGGAGAATTGCGAGAATACCTTCTGTCCTGAATGCGGGGAAATTCTTGTGGAACGCTACGGCTTTCAAATCCTCCAATATCGTCTTGCCGCCGGCGGACACTGTCCTTCATGCAATCACAAAATTCCCGGGCGGTGGGCCGAATAGCAGCGGCGGCTCTCTTCACTCTTCGATGAGATAAAGGATGTCTACGCCGTCCTGAACGCCTGCAAGCGCTTTCTCCAGCATCGAGACCAGATCCTTGTCTGCGCCTTGCTCCTTCAGATAATCAAGAGTATCCGGGAATAAAAGATACTCTTCATCTTCTTCAAACTCTTCTTCAAGATTATCCATCAAAAAATCCAACTGCTTTTCGGTAAGGGTTCCCAGGATCTCGCGTTTATACGTATCCGGGTGCTCTTTCAATAGCTGTATGATGCTCATTGTCTCTCCACAGTTACGTGACCGATATACGTATATCGTGTTCATCGGAGGAATTCAACGTCTGGTGGAGAAGTGCCCGCACCTCAGAAGTCCTGAAAGGTCTTCATACCAGAGCCCAGGGTGTGAGAGACTGCCTCAAAACTCGATTCAATTAGGCATGCCTCGGGTCGCGGCTTCAGCCACGACATGTTGGTGCAAATAGAAAAACAGGCATAAATATCTCACACATGGGATTTATTGCGCGTCGCGTCTTCAGCCGCGACTTGGAGTTTATACATTTGAGACTGGAATGATAATGGAGGACCCGGCAAACAGCCGCGAAGCGGCTGCGAAACGAAGCC
>JAFGIY010000070.1 GCA_016929335.1 Acidobacteriota bacterium
GCCGGGAGTGTTATGCCATTGGACTGTTCTTTTGTAATAGAGAACCATGTGGATTCTGCGCAATCATCGGAATCCGTGCTGAAAGCCCGGTTTCGGTTGTGGCACATTCTGCTGCCCATGCCGCAACCCGCGCAGCAGGAGGAAATATCATTTCCGCCGCCGCCGAATCCGCCGAATCCGCCGCCGCCGCCGCGGAAATATTTTTCCTTGGCATCTACCAGCGCTTTGGGATCGGCAATTTTGATGCTGCCGGAGCCCACGACGGCGACTGCTTTCAGGTTTTTAGAGCCGAAAACACCGCCAAATCCACCCTGTCCCGCGCCGCTGCCGCCGCCATGTATGAGGGAAGCAACGCGTGTCATATTCTCACCGGCAGCTCCGATCGTGACGATTGCGGGTCTTTGCAGCGTATAGCCGCCATCCAATTGCTGCCAATCCATTCCGTAGCGAACGCCGGTCCTTTTCCAGATTTCTTCCTGGCACTTCCATGTCGTCATGCCCCATAAATCTTTGGCGTCTTCTATGGTGACTTTATCATCAACGATATTGATATATACGGGAGAGTCCGCTTTGCCTATAACCGCCACGCCATCCCAGCCGGCCAACTTAAGCATCGCAGAAAAGGTGCCGCCGAAATTGCTGTGAGACCACCACTGAATTGGATAGCACTGCGGAGACATACCCGAGACGCTTGTCCTGGCAGCAAAAGGAATTCCTGTTCCCGATACAGCGCCGGTCATCAAAAAAACCATGTTATTGGGATTGAATGCGTCATCGAGGTTCCATTTCCCCGGAGCTACGCTATATTCCCAGAACAAGGCTGTAGAGGTGCCGTGCCCACCGCCATACATTGCATATTGATCCGTATCCAGTCTTGTAATCTCTTTGGTTGTAAGATCGACTAATAATATTTTTCCACCGAATCCTGGCGTTGCCATAATAATCTCCTCCTTTCCTATTGTTTGGGATTAGGCGCTGTCGGCGCCTTTTGTGGGATTGCAGGTTTACCCTTAGCTCCAGGAGGGCCGAAGCCCATTTTAGGTTTGGGAGCGGGCGCCAGATTAACTTCGTATCCACCAGTTTCCAATGGAAGTTTATCCACTACTTTTAGAACTTGCTTGGGGCAAGCCTCAACGCAAGCCTGGGCTCCGGTCACGCCACCCTTCCTGTTGAAAAAGGGTGTGTCGGTGCATAAATCGCATTTCAACGATTTTTTTGTCTTAGGATTCCAAATGGTGCGATGAGGGGTTTGCGGGCACATTTTAATGCAGGTCTGGCAACCAATGCATTTTTCGGCATTGATCATCCGGATGTTGCCGTTCTCGGCGCTGATATGACAGGCGCCCGTAGGGCAATACTTCACGCAGAGCGGTTCGGGACATTGCTTGCACACATGCATGATAATGTCCTCGGGATATTCATTGAGGACGGCCCGGTGCATTTGAATCCGTGACAGCGAAAAACTGACCTCCCCGTCATGGGCCATGGAACAGGCTATCATGCAGCCGTAACACCCGGCGCAGTGCTTGCTGTCATAAACCAGGTATTTAGTTGAAAGCGGGTAGGTTATCTTGTCCTGAGCAGCGGCAACCGGAGTTGTTGATCCCAGAACTGTAAGGGCTCCGCCCGCGAAGGCGGTCCCGCTCCCAACTACAAAATCTCGTCGTGAGAACTTCTTTTTTTCGGCCTTTTCAGGCACAGGTTTGCTATCTCTAGCCATGAATGGTTCCTCCATTGGGATGTGAGTATTTTACACTACTCCTCGATTTCTCCCAACTCTTCTTGATATTACGGCACACACAACAACTTTGTTTCTGTCCTGCCTTTTAGCACCGGCGACCTGGTGCATTCGAAAAATCGGGAATCCATATGTTGCGATTTGGTAAAAGTAAAACTAACATAATCACTCATATGAAAGTCCGCCTCAGAGATGAAGCTATCCTAGATTGTGTTTGCCGCTTATTCAAGCAATTAGCAGAATTAAAGGACTAATTAGCCGGGCTATTTGCCTGCGGCGGAGCTCTGAGTGAGCGATTATACAGGAGTTATTTGAAAATGGACGAGAAACCGACGTCGGAACAGAAGCGGGAAAAGAGATTCGAACAATGGCTGGCTGCAAAAGATGTAGAGTTCAAGAGCCCGAGGGCGAAAAAGGCGTATCAAGAGAGGGTTACCCGGTTTATAAAGGTTTTTAAGCTGGAAAAGCCGGACCGCGTGCCGGTCATTCTTCCGGCCGGATCGTACCCTCTATACTATGCAGGAATAACGCTGAAACAAGCGATGCATGACAACAAGCGGCTCATCCAGGCTTACCGAAAATTTCTTCACGACTTCGAATCGGACACCTTCACAAGTCCCGGCATGGTGCCTTCGGCAAAGGCCTCGGAAATTATTGACAACCTTAACATTAGATGGCCCGGCCATGGTCTTCCGGATGACGCTTCCATGCAGCAGTTTGTTGAACGTGAATACATGAAGGAAGACGAATACGATCTTTTTCTCGATGACCTGACCGATTATTGTCTCCGATACTATCTCCCCCGCAGTCTGGGCGCCCTGTCGCCTTTTGCGCACTTTCCGCCGACTCCACATATACTCGGCATGGCGGGCAAATTTCTTATGCCCGCAGTCATGCCGGAAGTCCGTTCAGCCTACCAGGCTATTATCGATTATGGCTTGGAAACCGCAAAATGGATGGAGCCGATCATGCGTTTCAGCAATGAAGCCACGGCGGCAGGTTACCCGACTCTTTTTGGCGGACAGTCCCATGCTCCATTCGACATCCTGGCGGACACATTGCGTGGAACAAAAGGCATCATGACCGACATGTACCGGCAGCCGGCAAAACTCCTCGCCGCAATGGAAAAAGTGACGCCGATGAATATCGCCTGTGGATTGGACGGAGCAAACATGTCGGGGAAACCTATCGTCTTTTTTGCGCTGCACAAAGGCGACGATACGTTTATGTCGACCAGGCAATACGAAAAATTCTACTGGCCCACCTTCCAGAGAGTCATTCTTGGATTAGTGGAGGAAGGAGTCGTGCCGCTGTTATTTGCCGAAGGGCACTATGACAACCGGCTGGAAATCATCAAAGACCTTCCCAGAGGCAAGGTTGTCTGGCATTTCGACCGCACGGATATGTTCAAGGCCAAAAAAATCCTCGGAGATAATGCTTGCATCGCGGGGAATGTCCCCGCCTCACTGCTGATTACGGGTACGCCCTGGGATGTCAAAGACTATTGCCGCAAGCTCATCGAGGTCTGCGGCGAAGGGGGCGGCTTCATATTGACCGGCGGCGCCAGCATCGATAAGGGGAATCCGGATAACCTCCGCGCCATGACCGAAGCCGTCATGGAATACGGCGTCTATTAAGCCACGAATTCCACGAATTTAATTTGTGGAATTCGTGGCCTCTATTTTCAGAGCGGCGCCCGAGCTGTAGGCGGCGAACTCAGGAGCGTACATGGGTTGTACCGTGGCCGGAGCGACCTTGAAGGTCCCGGCCGTGGTTGCGCGGATACGGTATTTGAACGTGTACTCCCCCTGCGGGATGTGCTCAAAGAAAAAGTTGGTTCCGGAATCCCTGATCTCCTCATACCAGGAAAGTCCCAGATCCCATTTATGTCTGGAAATATTGCTCGACGGCTCGAAGCCTGCTCCGCGCGGATCGCGCAGATGCACATATTCCATCGGGTGCTTGCTCGTCAGCGACAGATGAACTTCCACCTCATCGCCCGGCGCCAGCGCTGCTCCTTCGCGCAGCGGCTGAAGCTCAAATTCCTTGCCCGTATTCACACGCTTGAAATACGTGCGCGTCAGGCGGAGATAATCCCCCCTCTCTTCCTCAGGAAGCTTTTCGGTGGAAAAGTGCCAGGTTGCCGAGGCAAACAGGTGCGCTGCGCTCGTCTTCTCAACGCTTATGGAGGAGGTTGATTCGGGATCGACTTTTTCGCCCGGAATAATGATCTGGTTCTTTTTCCCCGTATATTGATCAGGTTCGAACACGAAAACGGTCTTCTGGTTTCCTATCGTTACCGTTGCGTCCTCTCTCATACCCAGCTGGCCGGTTTTCTTCAGGTAATGCGCTAGAGAGTAAATAACTTCAGCCGTAGCACGTGTGGATTTCCAGTGGTTCATCTTCTTGTTCAGGAAAATCCAGAGCACGAGGCCGTCCAACTTGGGATCGTCGGGAATCAGTTCCATTTCGGTGCGGATGGCAAAGGCATGAGTCTCAATTGTGTCGTTGTACCACAACCAGGCGCGGTCTTCCGGCGCCCAGAAGGTCCCCTGATCTTCGGCCGTCTTGGCGGAATCCATCACGCTCTCCCAGACTAAAATGGCATCCTTCGGCCTCTGCATGCGTTTCAGTGTCAGCGACAGATAGCCCTTCAGGTACGGGCTGTGCGACCGCCAGTGCTTGAAGCTGAAGTCGAGCATTTCCTCGCGTTCCATAGGAGTGAACGAGCCCTCATACCATTTGGCGTCGGGATAATTGGAAAGGACATAATTGATAAACGTAACGAACTCCCAGCCCGCATCGTGGGACACCATGTCCCTGACGACGTCATCCAGGTAATGCCGGTGCATATAATTCCAGGCCCGCTGCACCATGTCCCGCGGAACATCCACGCCGAATTCCAGCGCCTTCGAAAAGCCATAGAGAATATAGATAGTCATGTAAGGCGACGGCGGACCGCCGGCAAACCACGGGAATCCGCCGCTCGAAGTCTGCGACTGGCGAAGCTTGGCCAGCGCCGACTCGCGCTGAGCTTTGGCGATTCGCGAGTCGAGTACATTGATCAGATCCGATGCGTTTGTGTCCCCGCCTTTGGCCATTTGCAGCCATGGAGTTTCTTCCAGCGCCATCTTGCGGTTGGGATCCGCTGCATCCCATTGCTCGAACTGCGTCTGCCGTGAAGAGAATTCCTTCGCCATGCGCTCAATGGCCGGGTATTGCTTATACAGCGACGTAAGAATACCGGTGGAGACAAAGCGGTTGAGTGTCTGCTCGGTGCATTCGTAGGGATAGTTTACGAGATACGGCAGTGCAGAGAGCACGGAGTAGAAAAGCTGCGCGTCCAGCGTCACGACCATCTGTTCGTTGATAAGTGTCGGATCATCATTGCGCGCAAGGTCCTCGAAGCGCATCACTCGCTTGCCCGGATCTCGCATCGTGATGAATCGCGACTGCATCAGGTGCATGCGCCCCGGCAGTATTGGAATCGGCCGCAGTTCGCCGTCGGAAAAATCGCCGGAAGTTGCGGTGACTTTAAATGCAATCTGTCCCACCTTGGACGGAGTTTTGATGGGAAAAGTCAGGTTGGTTCCGCCGCTTGCAGGGACAGTAAAAGGTTTTGCATCGATCTCAGATCTATTCAGACCAAACTGCGAAAGGATGCTCTGATCGGTTGCCGTGTCAATGATGTCGAAGTTGAGGGTGCCTTTCAGCTCCTTGTCCGAAGCATTATTCACCACAACCTTGATTTCCGCCTGGTCCCCTTCGCGCAGGAAGCGCGGCAGATACGGGCGAACCATCAGTTCTTTGACGCTTTGTGCTTCGCGGTGAACAAATCCTGACTTCAAATCGCGCGTGATGGCATGGACCCAGACATTCCACGAGGTGACCGAATCGGGGACCTTGAATTCAAAGGTGACCGAACCGTCCTCGCCTGTGAGAAGATGCGGCTGCCAGAAAGCCGTCTCGCTGAAATCGCTGCGCAATTCTACAGCAGGCTGGGCACTTTCTTTTTCTTCTGGCTTTTTGTCCATCTCGATATACGCGACTTCGTCACTCAGTTGAGAGGCAACTCCAGATTTGGTTACAACCTGTATTTGGGCATTGCCCCGCCCCATTTCGGCATCCGCTAACGGGAGCGCCGCTTCTAATTCGCCAACGGCTTCTGGGTTCATGCGTGCTGTCGCAGCCAGAGCTCGTCTTCCGGGCCCGCCAATGCCATATCCACTGTAGAACTGAAGCCGATCCGTGCTGAGGATCGGCTCTTGCGGCGGGGGATTGAATCCACGGTTGTCTATCCAAACACGATTTGCCTGGCCCAGATTTGCGCGGGCCTGGATCGATTGAGCCCGGTAGGGATAAAGACCAATAGGATTAGGCGGGAAGTGCGGAACGAATGCATCCAGACTGCGGTCATACATGTAGGCCAGTAATTCCGCTGCCGGTACGGCAATGTCTTTCCCTGCAGGACCGGTTACCTTAACCTTCCAGGTTTCCTTTTGGCCGGGTCGCAGCCGATCGCGGAATGTGGAAAATTCCACCTTGAGTTCTTTATTGTCCCAGGGAACCATTAGAGTTCGCTGCAGCGTAACGAACTGGTTGTCGCGCACAATCGTCATTGTGATGCCCAGTCCGCCCCGGTCTTCTTCGGTGATGGGAATTTCCAGCAGCGACGGATCATTTCCCGAATGCATTTCTTTTCGCTGGATGCGCTTCCCTTCGCGGTAAATCTCAAATACCAAAAGCTGGTTTTTTAATCCTGAATGAACCAGAATGCGCGCCCTGTCTCCAACCTGAACCGATGGGTTTTCAAGCGCAAACATTGCGGGCAAGGGAAGCTTCAGGGAGGGCGCCGCAACGACAAAGTTTTTCTGCAGTTCGCATTTGGTGCCAAAATCGTCAACAGTCTCATATAGCAGACGATAGGCGCCGGGCGACAGCTTTTCGACCAAAGCTTTTGCTTCTCCCTTTTCATTGTGTGTGACGGTTCCTGATGCCCGGGCAGAGTCTTCTTCCCATTGGAGCAGTACCGCTTCAGGATCATACGAATGCTGCCAGCGTGCCCGCTCCAGATCTCCGGGAGTCTGGTATCCGGTCCTGGCTTTGTATTCCTTGGGTACGAACAGCGGCTGATCTGCCGGAAGAAGCGTCTCCGCCGGTCCTTTCAATTCAACAATCCGCCAGTCTCCTTTTCCGGCTTTCGGAACGCCGTCCAGGCTGGTGCGCAGGATACTGATTTTGAGGGGATCATCCTTTGTGAAAAATGTCTTCTCCATGAACGCTGTGGCTTCAACGGAAACAAAGCCGAGACGGAAAGACCGCTGCGCCGAGCGGGTCTCCCCTCCCTCATCTGTAACATCAGCGGAAACGGAATAGCGGTAAGTAACATCTTTATTCTTTCCGAGTCTTTCATCAATTTCAGGAGAAAATGAAATTGAAAACGTTCCGTCATCCTTCAGGCTTGCAGTCCCACTGGCAACTACCTGTGAACGGGGAGACGCAAAGTTGAAGCCGCCCCACCAGCAATAGCGCCACCACCACGGGAATACCGGCTCGCGTCTCACAAGCCACTTGACCTGGCCGTTCGTGACGGGAAGGCCGAAATAATATTTCGCTTCGCCCTTCAGGTGCGCCTGTTGATTAAGCCGGAGCGGCTCCTTCGGATCCAACATTTTGGCTTCAAACGTAGGTCTTTTGTATTCCTCCACCTGAACAGGCGTTTCTCCACGCCAGGAACTCCGCAGATACCAGTGTCCCAGCGCACGGCCCGTGGGTATTACAAATTCGCCTGAAGCAGTACCAAAGGCATTTGTTGTGACCGTTTGTGTCAAAACCACCTGGTTATTCGTATCCATGAGCCGGACTTCAAACGTGCCCGAAGGAACCGTGTCAAATTGGGTTCTGTTTTGACTGCTCCTATAAAGCACAGCCTTCCAAAGAATCTTCTGCATCGGCCGATAGATGCTGCGATCGGTATAAAAAAGTGTTGAGGAGCTCTCGCCTTCATCTCTATGCCGTCCCGAATAAAGATGCTGGAAATCCAATGCAATCTGGTCTCCCCGGCGGGCAACCAGAAAATATTGAGTATTTTCCCGGGGAAATTGGAACTCGACGATCCCCCGCTCATCGCTCATCCTCGATGCCACACGCTGGTGATGCCTGTTCCAATCGAACCTGTAAAGCATCACCTCAACACCGGCAATTTGCTTGCCGGCAGAACCGGAGAGAATAGTAACCTGCGTGCTGATGCCATGGTGCCGTGTAACCAGCACGAGATCGCCTATCGTCAGATAGATGCCTTGCATCACATTATCGCTCTTGGGAAATCCCTGGCGGGCGGAAGCAACGATCAGGTACGCGCCAGCCTTTGTCATGGGCGGAATCACAAACGTTTTATGCATCCGGTAATCCGGAGTGGCGGGCAATACCGCTTCCCAGATGTGCGTCGGTGAATTATCGGCAATCAGCTTCTCCAGCTCTCTGCCGCTTGGCAATAGATTGTAGTCATTGGAAGACTCAATGATTTCTAAGAGGTTTACCGGATAGGCCCTGAAGAAAATCTTTTTAAGATTCTTATGTGTTACCAGCAGCGACTTTTTCTGCGGATTGTCATTTTGCATGCCGCCCATGGAATACTCGGGCGCTTCAATCTGCTTTTCAATCGCAAGGCAATGTCTTTCACCTATGGAATCAGGAAAAGCCGTTCTGCCCTGAACAGCGAACTCCCGAGCGCGTATCAGCGAGTCGGGCTCGTTTTCTCTACGGACAAACTCCGCCAGTTGCGCCATCCCTTCGGACCACCAGGGGATATCTGTGAGTGCTTTTAAGTGCCTCTCAAGGTCGCTCTGGATAAACTTGCTATCTTCCGCTTCCTTGAAATGCTGATGCATCTGCCGGTATCGTTCGAGCCTCGCCTCCAGCGCGGCTTCCCGCTCGTTCTTTTGAGCATGCCAATTTTCCAGATCCGCAAGGATGAAGCTGATTTTTTCCAGAGGATGTCTTGCCGGATCGACAAGGGAAATCTCGCCGATATTCCCGCTGACCAGGTTATTCAGATTCAACCGGTAAATCTCATTCAGCTGATCCGGCTGCCAGCCGTTGGTATCGGCCAGCATTTGCACGCGCAAATAGGAAACGGCATCGCGCAATGTTGGACGGATCCCCTCCGGGTAGGTATTGGGAGTCAGGTATTCTTTCCATTCCTTGTTGGATATTTTTCCAAGCCGAGCCCGGATATTCCAGACATTCTCAAACGCCCTCTGCGCCTCTTCGTAAATCTGGCTGCGCGTCCAGGCCTTGAGATCCACCACTCCCTTGGTGTCTATCTTTTCGCGTTTATTAATTTCCCAGGAATAGCTGCGCGCATAGTTAACCAATGCCTGCGCATAATAGAGATTCAGCACCGAGGATCCTGTTAGGTCATCCGGCCAGGGCTGATCTTTAAGGAAGCGGACCGACGTTTCATACCCATGCAAGGCCATGCGAAGCTGAGTGTAGCGAATAAGGCAGCGCGTCCATTCCGCACTGTTCTTCGCTTCCCGCGCGCTCTCCAGCATCTTTTCCACAAGAGACGACGCCGCTTCATACTTCTGATCTTTGGTCAATTGCTCAAACTGCTTCCAGCCTTCCATAAAGTTGCCGCTCCATTCGGCTGGTTTTGGATTTGGCGCCTGCTGGACAGTCTGTCCGGCGATGAATCCAAGGCTCAGGATGATAAAAAGGGAAAGCAGGAATGCCAGATGGTATCCGCGCTTGATCGTCATAATCCGCCTCCGTCTATCTATTAGACGCCGCTCCCGCATCTTTTCTTAGAAAAAAATTCGCACCCAGATTATGATTTCCCCGTTATGCTACTGGAATTCGTGTAATTCGTGGCTGTTTTTTAAGTTCTCGCGCCGACATCTATGATCATTGCTTTCGTTATAGGGCTGCTGATAAGTTTCATCGGGTCGATGATACCGACCGGTCCGATTGCCCTGATTGTGATTAAACGAGGCCTGGGGCAGCAGAAGCTGGGGGCTCTGTCTATTGTATCAGGCGCTGCCGTGGCGGAGGCGGGATACGCACTGCTGGCTTATCTGGGCATTTCCTTGGCCCTATCCCGCTATCCTGTACAGACTTCAATCCTGCGGATGATTGCCGGAATTATCTTATTGGCATTTGCCGCATTCTGCATTTTCGACGGCCACGGTCCCAAGCCGAAGAACAGCAGCCCGAAATATGCCGGCGCCAATTTTCTTCTGGGATTGAGCATCGCCGGGCTCAATCCTACTTTCCTGGTAACGTGGACCGGTGCGGTTGCAGTCGCCCGCGGAACCGGGCTGATTTCCGGAATTCATGCCGCCCCCGCATTTGCCGTTGGTGTAATTGTCGGACCGATTCTTTGGTTTTCGATTCTACTCTGGCTAATGACGCGTCACATTCTGGATCTGCATCCGGATATTCTGAGGAAAATTGAAAAGGCGCTGCCGGTCGTACTGATCCTCCTGGCGGTAGTCATGCTTTGGCAGGCGGCTTATCTGCTTTTGAATCACAGCTAGTGGCCACGAATTTCACGAATTTGACGGCGGCATCTTGAAGATATCCGGCAGCGTGAAAGGGAACTCCTCGCGGGATCGCCCCGCAGTCAGGGTTTCCGGAATGGCCTTCGCCAGCTCTTCCGCCGTCCAGTGTCCATCCTTCTCCAACACTTTTGCTATCGGCGCCGGTTCGACAAAAATGCCGACATGCCCGTAGTACACTTCAAATATACAGCCATTGATGTGATCAGCCGCTTCGCTGACCAGATATGTAGCCAGGGCAGCTACGTCCTCCGGCTGATTTCTCTCATAGATGGGATTCTTTATCTTCGGCCCCGGTCCCCTCCAGACGGCAATAGGGCGAAGGACATTGCATGTAGTGTTGTATTTTGCCATTTCACGGGCTACGGATCTGGCAAAGCCGACGATGCCTTCTTTGACCGTCGAATATGAAGCCTGTCCTGGAAAACCAAGACCGATATGGGATGAGGTGCACAGGATGCGTCCATAGTTCTGCTTTTTCATATAAGCTGTGGCGGCGCGCGTGCAGTACATCATGCCGTACAGATGGGTTTTGATCATCAGGTCCCAATCCTCGGTTTTGATCACATCGATATCCTGATGACGGATGATGCCGGCGTTATTAATAAGAATATCGACCCGCCCGAATTCTTCGATTGCCTGCTGAATGATCGACTTCGCTCCGTCTTCCACCGCCACGCTGGCGTAGTTCGCAACAGCGGTTCCTCCCGCATTCCGGATCTGTTCAACTACCTGATCCGCATCGCTGTGTGATGCGCCGTAGCCATCGGCCGAAGTGCCCAGGTCGTTTACAACAACGCGCGCTCCCTGCGCAGCAAAACCGATGGCATGCGCCCGTCCCAACCCGTTACCGGCCCCCGTAACCACAGCCACTCTCCCCTTCAACATATCTCCCATCAATATCTCTCCATAAATTTAATTTCGTGCAATTCGTGGCTCATTCTATTTGACGCGCAGCAGCACTTTTTGGAGATCCTGATCCCGGGACGAATTCCCGATCATGATCTCGAATTCGCCGGGCTCCACGACATACTTCATATTGATGTCATAAAAAGCAAGATGCTCAGGCTTGATATCGAAAATGACGGTCGCTGTTTGCGCCGGCCCGAGAGTGATCCGGCCAAAGCCCTTTAATTCCTTCACCGGCCGCGTCACGGAGCTTACCTTGTCGCGGATGTACATCTGAACGACTTCATCGCCCTGAACCTGCCCGGTATTTGTAACCTCAACTCGGACCGAGGTGGATTCGTTTTTGCGGATGACTGCCTTTGTCAGTTTCGGTTCGCCGAACTTGAATGTGGTGTAGCTCAAGCCGAAGCCGAAAGCATACAGCGGGCTGATGTCGTCAAAGAGATACCCGCGGCGGGCGGCGGGCTTATAGTTATAATAGGCGGGGAGATGGCCGGCAGAACGCGGGATAGTTATGGGAAGTTTTCCGCTTGGATTGATATCGCCGAAAAGCGCCTCGGCCACAGCCTGGCCTGTTTCCTGGCCGAGATACCAGCATTCGAAAATGGCTTGAGCTTTTTCGGCAAGGTTGCGAATCGAGATGGGCCGTCCGTTGAACAGAAATGCAATGATCGGCTTGCCTGTTGCGGCAATGGCGTCGATCAATTCGTCCTGGCGGCCGACCAGGTCGAGGGATGCGCGGTCGCCCATATGATTGAGCGCCCAGGCTTCACGTGAAGTTTGTTCATTACCGCCGACGGCCAGGATTACGACATCGGCCTGTTTTGCGACCTCCACGGCTTCCGCAATGCTCTTCCGGTCTTCTTCCGGATCGCTGGGGATGACTTCATCCTGCTGCCAGGAGCCGCCGATCGTTATCTGGCAGCCTTCGTGATAGAGAACTTTGACGGAACCGGCGCGATTGCGGATTCCTTCAAGAACCGTCGAGTAATGTTTGGGCTGTCCGCTATAGCCGCCCAGAAGCTGCCGATCGGCATTCGGTCCGATGACGGCGATCGTATTGATTTTCTGAGGATCAAGCGGTGCGATGCCTCCGTTGTTCTTCAGCAGCGTGATAGTCTCCCGGGCGGCCTGGAGAGCCAGTTCCCGATGCGCCTTGCATCCCACAATCCGATCGGCGGCATCCGGATCGACATAGGGATCCTCGAACAATCCGAGCTTGAACTTCCACAGCAGCATCGGCGCGATCAGATCATCCAGCATGGATTCCTTCAGAACGCCTTTTCGTACCAGCTCAACGATGTTGGGATAGCAGTCCGCATCGGGCAGTTCTATGTTGACGCCCGCTTTGACCGCCAGCGCTGCCGCTTCCTTGCCATCGGCCGCGAGATGATTGCCGAAAAACTCAGGACGCTCATGCAGTTCGCGAATTGCAAAGTAGTCTGAAACGACAAATCCCTTAAAACCCCACTCCTTTCGCAGCACATCGCGCAGCAGCCATTTGTTGGCGTGCGACGGCACACCGTCTATTTCGTTATAGGAAGCCATGACGCTGATGGCGCCGCCCTTCTGTATCGCCTGTTTGAAGGTGCTGAGGAAAACCTCGCGCAGCAGGCGCTCCGAAACATTGACCGGCGCGCAGTTCGTGCCCGATTCGGGTTGTCCATGAGCGGCGAAGTGTTTGAGCGTGGCGATGATGTGCTTTTTATCTTTGAAGCTGGCGTCCCCCTGGAAACCCTGTACCGCGGCGATTCCCATGCAGGCAACCAGATAGGGATCTTCGCCGTAGGTTTCCTCGACGCGGCCCCACCGGGGTTCGCGCGCAACATCCACCACCGGCGTCAGCGCCTGGTGCGTTCCGCGAACGCGCGCCTCTTCGGCCGTCATCTCGAAAAGCCTTCGCACGAGTTCCGGATCGAACATGGCGCCAAGGCCGATTGGCTGGGAGAAGCTCGTGCCGTCCTTCGCGGCGTGACCGTGCAGGCATTCCTCATGAAAGATCACGGGAATTTTGAGGCGGCTGTTTTCGACAAAAAATTTCTGAATGGCGTTGGTCAGCTCCGCCATTTCTCCGGCATTTCTGCCGCCGCCCGCGTCGCTGGGCCGTCCGACCTGTCCGAGTCCAAGGCGTTCTTTAAAATGCTTCTTTGCTTTTTGAAGGTCGAAATTTCCCTTCTCATCCACCAGAGTGGTGGATTTCTGCTGCCAGATGCACAGCATCTGCGCCACTTTTTCCTTCAGCCTCATGCGCGAAAGCAGATCCCGTGTTCGGCGCTCCGCCGGAAGTCCGGGATTCAGATAGGCTGGTTTGTTAGGCAATCTGGATTTGGGTTTCACGGCAATCTCCTAAGGTCGAAAAAACAAAAGCATGCCACGGATTGCACGGATTAAATATTTATAGAATCCGTGCAATCCGTGGCATGCTTTTTAGTTCTGAAATTGTTTGCGGCGTTCGGCAAGTTCGTCCTGGATTTGTATATTGAGTTTTTTGCCGATCTGGTAAAACACCAGGCACCAGATGATGATGGCATAGAAAATGGCCGGATAAACGCTGATCGTCAGCCGGATGCCAAGCAAAGCCTTCGTTGTCTGCTCAACATTGGGAACATAACCATAGGCCGACAGAAGCCAGCCCGCGATTGCTCCGCCCAGGCTTAAGCCGGCTTTGAGGCTGAACATGATCGTTGCATAGATAACGCCCGTTGTACGGCGTCCCGTTTTCCATTCTGCATAATCCGCAACATCGGCAAACATAGCCCAGAGAAGAGGGATTGCGGGAGCAAATGAAATTGCGCGGAGGTATTCCAGCGCGAAAGTCGCCCCAATGGAATCCGACGAGAGCAACATAAACATAGCCATGAAGATGCCTGCAAGCGCAAATCCCGCCAGTGCCACTGCTTTTTTCCCGAAGCGTATCCCCAGGTAGGTCGCGCACAATACACCGATGACGGTTACAAACTGGCTGGACATGCTGAACAGGCTGTATCCGACATCGGCAACGTTCGTCTTTTCCGCATTGATAATCAAACCGAAAGAGTTCAGCAGGCCGTGCCACCAGCCGCTGCCGCCGTCACTGGTCAGGCCCAGCGTCTGGAGCACATCGAACATGCTGTCCTGACTTATATAATGCTTGAAGTAATAGACCAGCGTGCCGCCCCTCAACGCTTCGACGATGAATTGGCACAGAGTGACGAAGAACATCACGATCCATGGTTTGTTTTTAAGAAGGTTGCCGAAATCCTCTTTGACCGAAGACTTCTGTTTCGGATCCGGCTGGATCCGTTCGCGTGTAGTGAGGAAAGTGATGGTAAAAAGGATGATGCAAAGGACGGCCCACAGGCCGATCGTCATCTGCCAGCCTTTGGCGTCGTTGCCTTTGCCGAATTTGGCGACCAGCGGCAAGGTCAGGCCGGCGACCATCAGCTGGGCGATCATCGCCGATACAAAGCGATAAGAAGAGAGGCTCGTGCGTTCATTGACATTGCCGGTCATTACGCCCGTCATGGCCGAATAGGGAGTGTTGTTAACCGAATACAACGTCATTAGAAGGATGTTGGTCACGAATGCATAGACGATGGTACCCGCTGATGAAAAATCGGGAGTCGTGTAAGCCAGGACCATGACGATTCCCCATGGGATGGCGGACCAGAGCACCCAGGGCCGGAATTTGCCCCAACGAGTATTTGTGCGGTCGGCTATGACGCCCATCATCGGGTCGAAAAACGCATCCCACAGTCTTGCTACCAGGAGGAGTGTGCCGGCCTGCCAGGCCAGAATCCCCATGGTATTGGTATAGAAAAATAACTGGAACATGATCATCGTCTTGAAGACGAAGTTGGCGCCTGCGTCCCCAAGGCTATATCCGATCTTCTCCAGAACCGGCAGCCTCTGTGTCTCCTCTTTCATCAGCAATTCCTTTCTCCGAACTGCAAAAGCCGCCACGGATTGCACGGATTTAAAATATATTTTTTCAATTCGTGTAATTCGTGGCTATTCCAAAATAGAACGAATAGCCGGATATATCCGGCGATATGCGGAATAGCTCTTATTCATCTGCTGCACAGCTTCGGGTTGCGGAGCGATGCGCCGGGCAACTCGAACGGTTGCATTGCATGCCTCATCAACGGAACTCCACATCTTCGCACCCACACCGGCCAATAGCGCAGCGCCGTAGGCTGCCCCTTCCTCCGCCTCAACAATTTCCACCTCATGCCCATACACATCCGCCTGGATCTGCCGCCATAAGGGTGATCTTGCTCCGCCGCCGCCGAGACGGATGCTTTTGACCGGCACCTTCATTTCCTGGAAGAGAGTAAAGGAATCCCGCAAGCTGAAGGCGACACCTTCGAGGATGGCGCGGATAATGTGTCCGCGCGTATGGGAAGCGGTCAAGCCGATCAAAGCGCCGCGGGCATTCGGATCGAGGTGCGGTGTCCGTTCGCCCATGAGATAGGGCGCCCAGAGCAGGCCTTCGGATCCGGAAGGGACTTTGGCCGCATCGGATGTCAAACGCTCGTAGGGATCCCGGCCGTCATCGGCTCCCGCGCCAAAGCGATCGCGGAACCAGCGCAAAGAAAGCCCGGCAGCTTGAGTGACACCCATGACGTGCCAGCGCCCGGGCACGGCGTGGCAGAAAGTGTGCAGTCGTCCCTTCGCATCGAGTGCCGGACGGTCTGTTGCGGCAAAAACCACTCCGGATGTTCCAATGGTGGCGCTTACGGCGCCGGGAGTGACAATGCCCATTCCGGTTGCGCCGGCCGCCTGATCGCCTGCGCCGGCGACAACGGGTGTCCCCTGTTTAAGGCCGGTTTCGCGTGCGCCGGCCGCAGAAACCTCTCCGCATACGTCCGGCGACTCGTGGAGAGCGGGAAGCAGCGACCGATCTATCTCCGCGGCTTCGAGGATTCTGTCTGACCACCTGCGGTTCGCCACGTCAAGAAGCAGTGTCCCGGAAGCATCTGCTACATCGATTGCCCGGCTGCCGGTCAGCCGGAAACGCACATAGTCTTTGGGAAGCATCACGGAGCGCACGCGCCGCCAATTCTCGGGCTCGTTCTTCTGCACCCATAAGAATTTTGTCAATGTAAAATTCGGCAAGGCAGGATTGCACGTGAGCTTGATCAGAAGCTCAGCTCCGATTTTCCGGGTAAAATCAACGCACTGCTGTTCCGTGCGCACATCACACCAGATCAGCGCGGGACGCACAACCCGATCCCCGTCATCCAGCATCACCGCGCCATGCATCTGCCCGGAGAAGCCTGCACAGGCAATCCGATCCCCATCCAGGTTTCCCTGCGCGAGCGCCCTTTTCACGGCAATGCCGCAGGCGCGCCACCAATCCTCCGGCTGCTGTTCCGCCCACCCGATCTGCGGCGAGGCGAAGGGCTCGTGCTCCTCTGTTGCAGATGAAATGACGCGGCCTTTCTCATTAATAATCAGCGCACGTGTGCCGCCTGTTCCCACATCTATGCCTAAAACATACATGATTCATTCTCTCTAAAAAGATCGGCGTTTTTGCCTCCGGCGAGCGCAGTTGAATCGGCAGAGATCGGCAGCTGATAAAATGCGCGCGGTCCACACGGAATTTCTCCAGGCGCTGCAAACATCTACTTTGAAATTATTGGCAAAAAGCCTCATTCGTGTACGTTAACGGGGTGCTATAGTATCATGCGTTTACAGGATTTCAAGCAATGCATTCCATTTTCAGGAGATACAGTCTTAACCCGCAAAACCGGCGTCAGCCCCAGGTGATTCGTGTTCATTCGCGGCTCAGCGGTTCTTCGCGCTATAATTGCTTCTGAATCTTTTGAGTGAGGCTCTATGGCAAATACAGATTTTTCGACACGCTGGGCTGACATCTACAGGGGGCGGCGGAACCACATTCGCAGCAAGATCGGCGACGGGATTACTCTCTGGTTGGGACACAGTTTACAACCCCGCAACTACACAGATAACACCTATCCCTTCCGGCAGAATTCGCACTTTCTATATTATACGGGGCTATCCCAACCGAATCTGGCATTGCTGTCCTTTCCGGAACCGGATCATGATGTTTTGTTTGCTCAACCCGAAAACATCGACGACATTATCTGGAGCGGGAAACGACTCTCTCCGCATGATCTGGCGTGCGACGCCGGCATTGAAACTGTTGAAGATGAAGAACGGCTGGAAACATATCTTTCTGAAGCACGGACCCGGGGATTAAAAATACATTACCTGGCGCCTTATCAATATTCCTCGCTGTTCAAAATCGCCCAGCTGCTGAATATAAGAACCGGTGATGTCGGGCCCGGAGCGTCTCAGCATTTAATGGAACAGGTCGCATGCCAAAGGAGCGTAAAATCCGACGTTGAGATTGCGGAAATTGAGGAGGCGCTTGCCATTACAGACCGCATGCACCGGGCCTGCATGGCTGCAGCTCGTCCGGGGAAGCGTGAATCAGAGATTGCAGCCATGATTCAGGCAATCGCCTTGTCCTGTGAACGCCAGCAGTCCTTCACGCCGATTGTGACCGTGCGCGGTGAGGTTCTCCACAACCATTCCTATGGCGGAATCCTTGCAGAGGGCCAGCTGCTCCTGAACGATTCGGGCGTAGAGTCTTCAAGATACTATGCTTCCGACATTACGCGGACGTGCCCCGTCAGCGGCCGATTCACAAGCCTGCAGGCAGACATTTATAACGTTGTCCTGCACATGCAGCTCGAGACGATCGGCATGATCAAACCGGGCATTTCCTATCGTGAGGTTCACCTTGGCGCCTGCAAAGTAATGGTCGAGGATCTAATCGGTCTGGGATTGATGAAGGGCGATCCATCCAATGCAGTCGAAGCAGGAGCGCATGCTCTCCTTTTTCCTCACGGAATCGGGCATATGCTCGGGCTGGATGTTCACGATATGGAAGACCTGGGCGATATTGTCGGCTATAGCAGGAAAGAAAAACGAAGCAGCCAATTTGGCCTGAATTTCCTGCGCCTCAGCCGCCCGCTGGAAGCCGGATTCGTATTGACCGTCGAACCGGGCATCTATTTCATTCCGGCCCTGATAGATCGCTGGAAAGGGGAAGGCTTGCACAAGGAGTTTATTAACTATAACAGGCTGTATCCCTTTGGCAGCTTTGGGGGCATCAGAATCGAGGACAATGTGGTTGTAACCCCAACCGGAACGAGGGTTCTGGGGCCCGCAATTCCCAAAACTATTCCCGAAGTCGAACAAGCCTGCAAAGCATAATGACGAATTACGAATGACGAATTACGAAGTGAAACAAAATGTATTGATTAGGCTTCTACCTCTAATGAAATGTATGGTTTAATTCGTCATTCGTCATTCGTCATTACGGATAGGAGATACCGACGGTCTCACGGACCTGCCGGATCAGCGGAGCGGCAACCTTGCGAGCCCGTTCAACTCCGTGTCTTAAAACTTCATCCACATGATCCGGCCGGCTTACGAGCTCCTTCCGACGGGCGCGCGCCGGTCCGAACCGCTGCATGTAACGGTCGAAAATCGCCTGCTTTACCTCGCGATAGCTTAATCCGCCGCTGCGGAAATGGCAATTCGCAAGAAAGTAGCAGCACTCGTGACCGCCTTCCGTAAACTGAATAAACTGCTGTACGGCGCCGAAGTAGTTGCCAAGATGCAGGTTACCTGACGGCTGAATTCCTGAAACAATGACCATCTTTTCGGGAATATTTGTCATGGATTATCCTACGGCATAAATTATTTAATCGATGGCGCAGTTCATGCGTAATAAATAAAAGTTGCAGTGGCACGTACTGGCATCACAGGGCAGGATTTTCAATGGAGACTTTCAAGGAATCCATATGTTGTCCGTCATTCGTTGACTCGAGGGTTTGTTGCACCTATAATTTTTGGTACCGAACCAAGAGGCCGGGAGGGAAAAGGCTTATGCGTTACTCAAGACTCCTGCTGATTTTAGCTGTTTTCTGCTTGGGTTTTAATATTGATTACTCATTATCCAAATCATCGAAGAAGGACAGCAAAAGGAAAAGCGGGCAGAGCGCTGATCTGGCCGATCATTATAAAAAATGGCTTGATGAAGATGTTGTTTATATCATCACCGACGAAGAAAAGAGTGTATTCAAGAACCTGAAGAACGAGGAAGAACGAGAGAGCTTTGTAGAACAATTCTGGGCGCGGAGGAATCCCGATTCCCGCTCATACGACAACAGTTACAAGGAAGAGCATTACCGCCGTATAGCATACGCAAATGAACACTTTGCCTCGGGTGTCGCGGGATGGAGAACAGACCGGGGGCGTATTTATATTATGTTCGGCAAACCCGATGAACTGGAATCGCATCCTACCGGCGGTTCCTACCAAAGACCTTACAGTGAAGGCGGCGGACAGACCTCAACCTATCCTTTCGAGAAATGGTGGTACCGGCATATCGAGGGAGTCGGAGACGATATTGAGATCGAGTTCGTCGATAAATCCCTGTCGGGCGAATACAGAATGGCGATGCATCCGGAAGAAAAGGATGCACTGATCAACGTCCCGAACGCCGGACTGACTCTCGCCGAGGAAATGGGGTTTGCAAAAAAGGAAGACCGTGCCTACTTCAACGGGTATTCGCAGAATGATCCCAATAATCCGGCGAACGCAATGCTCCGAGCCAAAGACCGGCCTTTCAATCGCATGGAGCAGTATTTTAACCTCCAGAGGCCTCCGAAGATCAAATTTGAGGATTTGAAAGGGGTAGTAACAGCCAAGGTTATATATACCACCTTGCCCTACGACCTCAGGATTGATTACATAAAGCTTTCTTCCGACAGAGTTCTGGTTCCTATTACTGTTGAACTGAGCAACAAAGACCTGGAATTCAAGAAGCAATATGATTTCAATCAGGCGGTTGTAAATGTGTATGGAGTCGTAACCAACCTCAACGGCCGTATTATGAGGGAGTTTGAAGACGTCATCAGCGTCGAGTTCCTGGATCAGCATTTCGAGCGTGGGAAAAACAAACGCTCGGAATATCAGCACATTGTGGCATTGGCCCCCGGGCAGCGGTTTAAACTGGAATTGGTTTTAAAGGATGTCAACAGCAACAGCGCCGGCACTACGAGCATCGGCTTGAATGTTCCTAAATATGAAGAAGGAACATTGCACAGCAGCAGCATCATTCTTACGAACTCCGTCACCGCGGCCCCGGAGAACGCTGATCAATTCGAGCAATACGTGATAGGGGATATGAAGATCCTTCCTGACGTTAAGTCCGAGTACCTGCCGGGTCAGGCTCTGTTCCCCTATATGCAGATTTACGACATGCAGATTGATCAAACGACTCAGAAGCCATCGCTGGAAGTATCCTTTGCAATCAAGAAAGACGGCAACGTTGTTGAAGAAACTCCGGGCACAGCGTCAAATTCCGAGCAGTTCTTCTACGGGCAGCGAGTGGTATTGCTGGGGAGAATTCCGCTGAAACACCTCGAACCCGGCAAATACCAACTGGAAATAAAAGTTCAGGACAAGATCTCAAATCGCACGGTTGTCACCTCGACCGATTTTAAGATCAAGGAGCCTCCGGTTAAAAAGCTCCTGGCTTCAACTCCGTAGTTTCAGGCCGACCCGCTGACACACGGTGCCTTTTGCGAGTCGGCCGGTGCTCCGCGCCCGAATTTATGCATATCTCTATTGTCATACCGACTTGGCGAGGACGGTATCTGCTGGAAGAATATCTTCCCTCGGTTATTGCTGCCGCCGATTTTTACGGCAGCACGCATCAAGCTGAAACGGAGATCATAATCGTTGAAGACGCGGGAGGCGACGACACGCCTTCATGGCTGCGCTCAAAATTCGGCGAGAGAGTTCGAGTACTGGAGCATGCGCAAAATCAGGGATTCTGTATCGCCTGCCAAACGGGATTTAAAAACGCCGTCTTTCCCCTTGTTCTTCTGCTCAACAACGATGTCCGGCTGAAGGAGGATTGTATCGGGCCGATGGTCGGGCATTTTTCGGATCCCGATGTTTTTGCTGTGACCGGGAAGATGTTCAGCCAGAAAGGAAACATCTTCTGCAATGGAGGAAAGGTCGGGCAATTTCGCCGCGGCATGTGGAGCAGCTATCTGAATTATGATGTCCTTCCTTCAGCCCAGGCAGGCATTTCTTATCTGTCTTTTGCCGCTATCGGCGCTTTTTCGGTTTATGACCGGGAGAAATTTCTCAAGATGGGCGGATTCGATCCAATCACCGCCATGTACGAAGATATAGATATCTCCTACAAAGCATGGAAGCGCGGCTGGCTGATCAAGTATGAGCCCCGCAGCGTTGCCTATCATGACGCCAGCCAGACGATGCAGAAGCGTTACAGGGGGCGCTCGCGGGACAGGCTATCACGCCGCAGCAGGATGCTGATGCACTGGATCCTGCTTCATGATCGAGGCATGTTCTTAACTCACCTGGCATCGATGACGGGACAGTTTTTAACCAGTTGGCTATGGATGGACTGGCCTTTCTACTGGGCATTTTTTACCGGACTTCAACACCTGCCGTACATCTGCCGGAAGAGAAGCGAGAACCGGCGGAATTCTGTGCGATCCGATCGTGATCTGCTTAAGCTTCTGAAGCATTTTTATCGCACGGCCCCCATAATGATGCGCTGATCGCTTTTCTTTCGCGGAATTCGTGAAATTCGTGGCTTTTTGATACAATCCTTCGCCATGGAACCGATTTCGGCCACTCTCATCGTCTACAATGAAGAGCACAACATAAACAACGCGCTTCAATCTCTATCCTGGGCCGACGAAATTGTCGTTGTGGACAGCGGAAGCACGGACGCAACTCTCGAAATCTGCCGCCAGTTCACCGACAAAATCCTTCATCGCAACTGGACCGGTTACGTTGATCAGAAAAACCATGCCGTTGAAAATGCCAAAAATGACTGGATTTTTTCGCTCGACGCAGATGAAAGGGTCAGCCCGGAGCTTCGCAGCGAAATCGGAGAATTGGCAGCCAGGGGCTTTTTGAAACGCGGATACAAAATCCCCCGCATTGCCTTTTTTATGGGACGCTGGATCAAACATGGAGATTGGTATCCGGATTACCAGTTGCGTCTGTTTGACCGGAAACATGGAAAGTGGGAAGGCGGCAGCGTGCACGAATCCGTCAGGATCGATGCATCACCCGGATTCCTGAAAGGGGACATTTATCATTTTACGTACCGGGATCTTTCTGATTATCTGAGACGCCTTGAAATATACTCGAATCTTGCGGCGTTTGATTATCAACAGAAAGGCAGACGAGCCGGCCTGTTCTCGCTTCTCTTCAATCCTGCAGCCGCTTTTGCCAAAGCGTTTCTGCTGAAACGCGGATTCCTGGACGGCACGCCGGGATTCACCGTTGCCGTCATGGGCGCGGTATCGGTTTTTTTCAAATATGCCAAGCTTTACGAACTCCGGGATAGAGGCATTTAGCCCATATTTTGCCCTTGTGTGCCATGGAAATGGACGCATTTGTAAGTTATTCAATATCAGTTATTAGGAAGAAAATCGCGTAATCCAGAGGTTCGAATTATGAAAGGTATTGTTTTGGCGGGAGGCCTGGGGACACGCCTGCATCCTTTGACAAAGGTCACGAACAAACACCTGTTGCCGATCTACGACAAACCGATGATTTATTATCCCATCGAATTGATGGTCGACGCCGGCATCCGTGACATCCTGATCGTAACCGGCGGCAAGAATGCCGGCGATTTCCTACGCCTGCTCGGAAATGGCAAGGAATTCGGATTGAATCATATCAATTACACCTATCAGGAAGGTGAAGGAGGGATAGCGGCAGCGTTGTCTCTTGCTGAATTCTTCGCTGATCATCAGCCGATATGCGTAATCCTGGGAGACAATATCGTGGAGGGATCCATATCCCGATATGTTGCCAACTTCAAGAAGCAGGGCTCCGGTGCGCGCATCCTGCTTAAGGAAGTTGCGGACCCCGAACGGTTCGGCGTACCTGAAATACAGGGTAACAAGATCGTTCGCATCGACGAAAAGCCGGCGCATCCGGCATCCGGGTATGCCGTAACCGGCATTTATATGTATGATCATAGCGTTTTCGACATAATAAAAACTCTGAAGCCGTCAAAACGAGGAGAACTCGAAATTACGGACGTGAACAACGCTTATATAGAACAAGGTGCAATGCAGTACGACATACTGGATGGCTGGTGGACCGATGCCGGAACATTTGAATCGCTGCTCCGCGCATCGAATCTGGTCTGTCAGAACGCGGCGAAGGGCAAAACCAAAGCTTAATCTCATGAAGTTTCGCAGGCCAGGCAATGGGGCCGGCATCCGAGGCGAGAGAATACCAAAATGTTGAAGCTATTAGTAACCGGCGGCGCCGGCTTTATCGGTTCCAATTTTGTACGATTTGTCCTGGAGCGATCTCAGGACTGCCATGTAATAAATCTTGATAAGCTCACATATGCGGGAAACCTGGAAAACCTGGCGGGTCTGGAGAATGATCCCCGCCATGAATTCATCCAGGGTGACATATGCAATGAGAGCGTTATGCGCGAGTCGCTCCAAAAAGGCGTGGACGCAGTCATCAATTTTGCGGCTGAATCCCACGTAGACCGCAGCATCCTGCATTCTTCGGAGTTTGTCCAAACCAACATCGTCGGCACGCTCAATCTGCTGGAGTTATGCCGGAAAAACAGAATCAGGCGCTTCATTCAGATCTCGACAGACGAAGTCTATGGCAGCCTGGGCTCGTCCGGAGCCTTTACCGAGCAAAGCACCATTGCTCCAAACAGCCCCTATGCCGCAAGCAAGGCATCCGCGGATCTGCTGGTTCGCAGCTATTGCCACACACACGGTTTCCCGGGAATTATCACGAGGTGCTCAAACAACTATGGGCCCTATCAATTCCCCGAAAAACTGATTCCACTGCTCATCAGCAACGCTCTGAGCGGGATCCCGCTTCCAATCTATGGGGACGGATTAAACGTGCGGGACTGGATCCACGTCCGGGACCATTGTGCTGCAATCGAGACCGTGCTGCACCATGGAAAAAATGGAGAAGTATATAATGTGGGAGCCCGGCAGGAGCTGCCGAACCTGGAAGTTGCCCGCCGTATTCTCCGGGCTCTGAACAAGGACGAATCTCTGATCACCTATGTTGAAGACCGTCCGGGACACGACCGGCGCTATGCCATCGATTCCTCCAAAATGGAAACGCAATTGAATTGGCGAGCCCGGATCTCATTTGATGCCGGATTGCAGGAAACAATCCAGTGGTATCGGAGCAACACAGCGTGGATAGAGCATGTACGCAGCGGCGCTTATATGACCTATTACGATCGAATGTACGGACGTCGCAGCCAGACTCTCTCGGAGCGGTAATAGCAGACCCGATATCAAAATATTGGACAATTCATATCACGCTCCATGAGGTTTTAAGGCAGTTGCCGAGGCGCGGACTTGCAGATTTTCTCTCTTCCCCTTTGAGGTTAAACACACAGCTGCTTTATGAAAATACTAATTGTCGGAAGTCGCGGAATGCTGGGAACGGACCTGATGGATATCATGGGCTCCTCTCATGCCGTTAGCGGTTTCGACCTGCCGGATCTGGATATCACGCAATTGGAGCAATGCCTCGCCAAAGTCAGCCAAATCCGGCCGGACGTTGTTATCAACGCCGCAGCATTTACCCGGGTTGACGAATGCGAGACCAACGAGACGGATGCGTTTCGCATCAATGGCTATGGAGCAGGGAACCTGGCCCAGGCAGCTTCAGCGGCCGGTTCACTCCTCGTCCACTATAGTACCGATTATGTCTTTGACGGCCGGAAGAAGGAACCCTATCTGGAGGACGATGAGCCGAATCCACAAAGCGCCTATGGAAGATCGAAGCTGCTCGGCGAAACCCTGATTCGCGAATATTGCTCGAGACACTTGATTGCGCGCACTTCCTGGCTCTTTGGACGGAATGGAGCCAACTTTATCCGAACCATCCTGGCCGCCGCAAAAAAGGGCTCACCCTTGCGCGTCGTAAACGATCAGAGAGGGAGTCCGACTTATTCAAAGGATCTTGCCGCGCAGACACGGATGATGCTGGAAGCAGGCTGCCGGGGGATTTATCACGTTACCAACAGCGGCGCATGCAGCTGGTTCGACCTGGCATCAAGGGTACTGGAATGGGCCGGCATCAGCAATATTTCTATTGTGCCTGTTTCCACATCGGAATATCCGAGACCTGCGCAGCGTCCTGCCAATTCTGTTCTCGCAAATTCTCGCCTGCAGCGCGACGGATTGCCTGCAATGCGATCCTGGCAGCTTGCAGCACGGGAGTATGTGGAGAACCAGCTAAGGGAAATTCTCTGATCTGCGTGTATAGTCGCTGGTCGGTAGTCGTTAGTCGGCAGTGCGCGGCTTTAACCTGCCTCGTACGGCGTTCACTGTTGCCCACACTTGACCATCTGAATGTCCTTTTTCATGAGGGTCGCGGCTGAAGCCGCGACCCTCATGAACGAGTGAACGAGTGCGTTAATCAGATCCGGTACGCGACGCCTATAGCGTGGAATGCAGTGCTGAAGTATGCTGTGGATTTTACTAACGACTGCCGACTAATGACTGCCGACTATAGTATAATCAGGCCTCTATACATTGCGGGCGGATTTGTCCGCATTTTTTATCATCTGGCGGCAGAATACTGATGGCAGAGAAACCGACCGGCGAAAAGGTTGTCGCCACAAACAAGAAAGCATTTCACGATTACTTCATTCTGGAAAAGATGGAGGCGGGCGTTTCCCTGCTCGGGACGGAAGTAAAAGCCATTCGCGAGGGCAGGCTGAATCTGAAAGACAGCTATGCCATGGTGCAGGAGGGAGAAATTTTCCTTTTTCACTGTCACATCAGCCCCTATTCCCATGGCAACCGGGAAAATCACGATCCGACTCGAAAGCGAAAGCTGCTGCTGCACGAGAGGGAGATACGCAAGCTGATCGGGAAAACTCAGGAAAAGGGGCTGACCCTGGTGCCGCTGCGCGTTTATTTGAAACGTGGTCTGGTTAAAGTCGAGCTTGGCGTGGCCAGAGGCAAGAAGTTGATTGACAAGCGCGAAACAGAACGACGAAAAGAGGACGATCAAGAAGCTAAAGCGGCCATGAAGCATCGACGATAGGAATTAAGAATTTGCCAAGCGGGAAAACTCGATGGAATGCCGTGTGCCGTTTCTCGGATCGGCTCGCTAATCAGATAGCGGGTGGACAGATGATGCTGTAGATAGCGTTTTAAAACCGTAGTACTTTATCTTTTGATTGCGATGTTGCCGGAGGATTTATATGCAGATTGAGTTTCGGCCTGGAGATTACCAGGGGATTGCCTGCGAATTGCTGGCCTATCCGGTTTTCGAAGATGAAGTCGAGGATTTTGCTTCTCTGGAGCTTTTGAACAAAATAACGCGCGGAGCCGTAAAATCCGCTCTTGCTTCCGGAGAATTCAAGCCGGAGCTGCATCAAACCTGCAGGATAGGGAATCCGGTTGGATTAAAGGCGCACAATCTGCTCCTGGTGGGAGCCGGTAAAAAATCCAGGTTCCTTCCGGCAACCCTGCGGGAGATTGCGGGAACTGCCGTTCGCAAATCCAGGTCCCGCGCATATAAGAGCGTGGCTTTCCTCTGCCGCGGCATTCCTTCGATGTCCATGGCGGCGCGCGTATCGGCCGAAGGAGCTCTGTATGCGGACTATGAAGCGGACATCTATAAAACGCGTGAAAAGGAGCAAAGAAATATAGAGCATTTCCGGATCCTTGCCGACCGCAAGACCTCCCGGGCGGAGGTTCAGGAGCAGATCCGCCTCGGAACCATCGTCGGCGAAGCTACAAACATCGCGCGCACGCTGGCCAATGAACCCTCCAATATCTTAACTCCCACCTTGTTTGCCGAGCGCGCATTGGCCATAGGAGATCAGACCGGGCTTTCGGTTCAGATCCTGGAGCGCGAGGAGATGGAAAAACTGGGGATGAACGCACTGCTGGCGGTGTCTCGCGGCAGTGATGAGCCTCCCAAACTCATGGTGCTGAGAATAAAGAGCCAGGAGAAGCGCCGCGCTCGATCTCCCCTTTATGCCATCGTGGGAAAGGGCGTGACATTCGACAGCGGAGGAATCTCCATCAAGCCTTCGGAAAAGATGGAGGAAATGAAGGGTGATATGGCGGGAGGTGCAGCTGTGCTTGGCGCCATGATCGCGTTAGCCCAGATGAATCCCCGAAATTCCGTCATCGGACTGATACCTGCAGTCGAAAATCTTCCGAGCGGGAAAGCGTCAAAGCCCGGAGATGTAGTGAAATCCTATCTCGGAAAAACCGTGGAAATAATAAACACGGATGCGGAGGGACGCCTGATCCTGGCTGACGCTCTGGCCTATGCCCGTACCCTCGGAGCCACCCATATCATTGACATAGCCACTCTGACGGGAGCATGCATCATTGCTCTGGGGCATATCAATGCGGGCATAATGGGAACCGATCAGAAGACTATCGATCGTCTGCGGAATAATTGCGGCATCACGGGAGAAAAGCTCTGGCAACTCCCGCTGGATGACGAGTATCGAAAGGCAATACGCAGTGAAATCGCCGATATCAAAAATGTCGGGAATCGCACAGCCGGTGTCATTACCGCCGCCAAGTTTCTACAGGAATTCGTCGAAGATACGCCGTGGGTTCATCTGGATATCGCGGGAATGGACCTGGAGCATGACGGCCGGCCGTTTGCATGCAAAGGCGCGACCGGTTACGGAGTCAGGACTTTCGTTCAATTGCTGGCGTGATACCGCATGTGAAGGCAGGCATCGAAAAAGGTTGTTGCATATTATTTGCCCCTGTTGAGTAACCGCATAGCCCATCGAATCGCCGAATTCATGCTATCGTGACGGGCAATCCCCTTGCCCGCGATATCATAGGCCGTGCCGTGATCAACCGAAGTCCGGATGAAGGGCAATCCCAGTGTCACGTTAACAGCTTGACCGAAGCCGACCAGCTTGATGGGCGCCAGACCCTGATCGTGATACATCGCCAGGACAACATCAAACTCGCCGTTCCATGCCCTCCAAAACAGGGTATCCGCAGGCAGCGGCCCATCGATGACGGACTCGGGGAAGTCCATGCGGGCGCGGTCAACCGCCGGTGCAATCCTTTCAATATCCTCGGCGCCCATAATGCCGGACTCTCCAGCATGCGGATTAAGCCCGGCAACGGCTACTTTGCCGCACGGAAGGCCGAAGCGCGGAAACTGTGTAAGGATCAGGCGCAGCTTCTCATATACCTGGCCGGGAGAAAGTGATTCTGCAACGACTCTCAACGGAACATGGATGGTGGTCAAGACAACTTTGAGCCGGTCGGTCAGAAATGCCATGGCTATTTCCGATGCGCCCGAGAGATGAGCCAAAAACTCCGTATGCCCCGGGAATGGAAAGCCGCCCTCCTGGAAAAACTTCTTGTTTATGGGAGCCGTGACCATGGCATCAATATATCCACGGCTACAGGCGGACGCGCATTCGACAATATTTTTTCCTGCGGACTCACCGCTTGTTTTTGATCCGACACCCATTAATACATCGCCTGCCGGGATGTCCACGACACAGCGGTCCGGCAGTGACTCCCTCTTTGCCAGATCTTCGATGGAAACTCGTTCAAGCTGAAATGGCAGGCCAAGATCTCCGGCGCACGAGCGCAGGAGATCCCACCCCCCGAATAGAACCATCCGACAGACTCCGGCAAACAGCGGGTCCTGAGCTGCATGCAGGGATATCTCCGGTCCGATTCCCGCCGGATCCCCTATCGTAATTCCAATCTGAGGCAGGATATTTTTAGATTCTGGCAAGAGTTTCACGCCCGCAGAAAAGCGGCATTAACGGCTATAGTGGACAGTTTTCTTACCCCTGTGGGCTCATCCGTGCAATATTTGATTATTCCAAATCCACTTCATCCGGTTCCTGATCCTCATTCTGCTTATACATGTATTTAATTACGTGCTTCAGGATTAAAAGATTCGGTCCGTCACTGCGGTGGACTTTTATGCAGTTTTTATCGTACCACTCGATGACTCCTCGTATTTCCTCGCCATCCGTCAGCTTGACGATCATGGGAGTTTTCGCAGCCATCTGCTTGATATAGTAATAATTTTCGGCATTCGTTACTTCGGGTGGCACGCGCTTTCGGGGAACAGGCCCATAGCGGGGCATTTGGTCCTTAATTTCGGACAGACTGGGACGAATTAGTTTCCGATTAACCATAACACTTCCTCCGGAGGAGGTTACAATAGGACGATAACGATCGTTCACGATTTTTATCTGTAACAGCTAAAAGCACGAAAGCGTGCAATCGATTTGTCGATTTAAACGCAATTGTAGTCCGCCAAACTGCCTTTGACAAGAGAAAATTAATTCGCTAAATTTAGCATACAATTGACTTAGAAATGCGAATTGCCTTTATGAACGCTTCGATAAAACGTGTTCTCAAATTATCGTTTTTTATTTTTCCCTTTCCCTTGTTTTTGAATTCGCCGTCCGCCATATGGTCGCAGGCTTCTCGGGAACCGAAGCTAATTCGGGACACCGAAATAGCAGAAGGGAAGGATGTTCATGAGGCAGAAGCCCCCAAAGAACCGAATTCCGAATTGGCTGAGCAAAATGTAAATATCGGCAACTATTACCTGAAACAGAAGAATTATGATGCCGCAATCAAAAGATTTCTCGAAGCCATAGCATACCAGGCGGATTTGGTGCCGGCCTACGAAGGCCTTGCGCGGGCTTACGAAAAGAACGGTGATATCCTCAAGGCAATCAATGCTTATAGAGGTTTTATTAACAAGAATCCCGATTCCCCTAAAGCCTCAGACTTTCAAAAAAAGATCGAAAAGCTGGAGAAAAAGACCGGCTGAAAATCCCCGTTCTCATTGCCCGTCAGCCTAATTGGAGTAATTCGTAGCCTGCCTGGTAGAAATCCGGATTATATCTTTTGTGTTAGAGCCAGAAACATCGCCTCCAGAGCAAGCTGCCGATTGACGTTATACTGCAGTTCGCCTCTTAGCTTGCTGACCGCATTTATGCTGCGAATCACTGCCGGATCAGCAGAATCACGGGCAATTTCCTGGAGCTTTCCCAGGAGATCGCGATGGCTGACACGTTCCACCGCCTTCGCCGCATAATAGACATCCTGGAGAAGCACGGCGACAGATTCGATCCAAAGCTGAAAAAAGGATTTATCTTTCGTGACCCGGCCGGCGAAGGAGCTTGCTTCCGCAAAAGATCCCTTTTTCAGCAGCAGAACTACAAACTGCAGCGCCTGCCTGCGAATTTCCTGATACTCGGCCGTATTGAAATCCAAAGCTGCTGCCAGGCTTCCTCCGCTCAGCGCAGCTGCGAGACGGGCTTCTTCAATAGAATGTTCCCTTGTCTTGACGAGATATTCTTCAATCTGCTCATGAGGTATTTCGCCAAACTGCAACATGCGTGAACGGGAGCGGATAGTCTCCAGAAGCATGTATGGATTTGTGGTTATAAGAATGATTATTGTGCGGCTGGGAGGCTCCTCAAGAGTTTTAAGGAGGCTGTTGTGCGCTTCCTGGCGCATTTGCTCAGCCGGGTCAAGAACCACCACACGATAGCGGGCTTCAAGGGGCTGGAAAGCGATTTCCTCGATCAAGGATCGGATTTGATCGATCGCTATTGTGGTTTTCTCCGGCTCGATCAAGCGAATATCCGGATGGCGTTTGGTTCTTATCCTGCAATTTGAACAGCTGCCGCAGAATTCTCCCCCCTTCGATGTCAGGCATTGCAGATGCCGGCTCTCGATCACGGCCATGATTCTGGTACACGCTGCGCAAGTGCCGCATGGGCGGCCGGCAAGCGGAGAAAGACAATTCAGATATTGGGCGATAAGCAGAGCAAGAGTGCATTTGCCGACACCGGCCGGGCCGGCAAAAATCATCGCATGCGGAAGACGATCCTGTTCTATGGCACGTTTCAGTATTTCCACTGCCCGTGCATTTCCGAGAAAAGTATTCAGGCTAACGGGGTATTTCATGTGAATCGCTATCCGGCTGCAGGGATCCAGAGGTCGAGCAGGGGCTTAATCCTCGAAAACACCTCATCCGGCGTTCCGGCAGCATCGACAATGTGAATTCTTTGAGGCCATTGGCCGGCAAACATCAGATACGCTTCTCTTACTCTTCTGTGAAATTCCAGATCCTCGGCTTCGAATCTCCCTTCCGCAGCGGCAGCCGAGCTTGCCGCATTACGCATACGAGCCCGGGTAAGACCCTCCTCAGGATCCAAATCCAATAGGATTGTTTTATCCGGTTCAATAATGCCCAGGAGCCGGGTTATTTTCTCGACCTCAGACATCGGAATTCCCCGGGCTGCTCCCTGATAGGCGCGAGTGGCATCCTGATATCGGTCCGAGAGTACCACGAATCCGCGCCTTAACGCAGGTTCGATGACTTCCTTTAAATGCTGATACCGGTCTGCCAGGTAAAGAAGCAGCTCACACCACGGCTCTCTATGGCACCCATCCGTATCGAGCAGCACCTTCCGGAGAGCCAGGCCAAAATCGGTTCCGCCCGGTTCTCTTGTCAGAATGCATTTCAACCCTCGCTGCTGCAGATAAGCTTGTGCCCTGTTTATCTGCAGGCTTTTGCCGGAACCTTCAACTCCTTCAAACGTTATAAACATCGGGATCCTTGCCAGCCACGAAGAAGCTATCTAGAATTGAGATTTCAGGGTAACAAAGCGCGAATCGCAACTCAACGCGAATCGATTAAAGAATTTGCTGGAGAAAGCCGGGCGCTCCCGGATAATGTACGAGATGGTCTCATGAATGATATCGCGCAAAACATACGATCGATCCAAAAGAGAATAGCCGCAGCGGCAGCTGCCTGTAACCGATCACTCGACGAGATCACTCTGCTTGGAATCAGCAAGACATTCCCGACCGATCTGATTTCTCAGGCGGCGGAAGCCGGGCTGTATCAATTCGGAGAGAATCGCGTGCAGGAAGCGGAAAGCAAAATTCTGCACTTTCGCGGGATATTGAATCTGGAATGGCATCTGGTCGGACATCTTCAGTCGAATAAGGCAAGACGCGCCGCCGAGCTTTTCGACGTGATTCATTCGCTCGACAGCGTTAAGCTCGCCGTCAGGCTAAGCCAGGCCGGCCGGGAAGCGGGGAAGCAATTATCCGTCCTGTTGCAGATTGATCTGGGAGGAGAAGAAACCAAATTTGGCGCCGGCCCGGATCAAGCCAGAGACATTATCGAGGCAGTATCAACCATGGAGGGTTTGCGTCTGAACGGTTTGATGACCATTCCGCCATTCTTTGAGGATCCGAATCAATCGCGACCTTTTTTCAAAAAGCTTCGGGAATTGAGGGATACGCTTGAATCCGAAAAGCCCGGGTGCCTGGGACAGAAACATCTTTCAATGGGAATGAGTCATGACTTCGAAGAAGCCATTCAGGAAGGCGCCACCATTGTCCGCATAGGAACGGCCATTTTCGGAGCACGCCCGTGAATATCGATGAATTAAAGGTCAATGAAACGGACAAAGGCCTGGTGGTCCGATTGCATGTTCAGCCGCGTGCAAAGCGCTGCGAATTTGCGGGTGTGCATAACGGATCCCTCAAGTTGAAGATAGCCGCTCCTCCCGTCGATGATGCTGCAAACCGCGCGATCATCCAGTTTTTATCCCTGTCGCTCGGACTGCCAAAATCCAGATTCCAAATTCTGGCCGGCGGCAAATCGAGAGATAAAGTCTTGCAGATCAGGGGATTATGTCTTTCAGATTTCCTGTCCGGCATTTCCCGCCTGCTTTCAGAGTAATCTCGGCAATCAGCTGTGGAAAATCTGTGCAAATCGCGATGCAGTCAATCCCGTAAACTATGCAAATAAATGAATTACATGGAACAGGCATATAGGACTTGGGCATTGTGGAAAATCAGGAGCAATATGGGGAAAATGTCGCTGCAATTCGGTTTGATTCGTGGCTCAAGGTTTTGGCTATTCCGGAGCCAGGTAAACGACAACGGTGGTGACATTATCCGGTCCTCCTCCGGAATTTGCAGCCTTCACAAACATTTCGCTTAATTCCTGAGGGCTTTTGCCGGTGTTCGACAATACGTGATAGATATCTCGATCGGAGAGCACATCGGTAAGGCCATCCGAGCAGAGAAGAAAGATGTCTCCTTCAAGCGCGGGACCTTTCTGAAGATCAGCCTCGACCTGAGGTTGAGTGCCAATAGAGCGGGTAATCAGATTCTTTTGCGGATGTCGGGAAATGTCGTCTTTGGTGAGAATCCCGCCTTCGAACAGCGGCCATACGAGTGAATGGTCGCGTGTCAGCTGATTGAGTGCTTTATTCCGGTAAAGGTAGGCGCGGGAATCTCCTACTTGAGCGACATAATAGTGATTATCCAGAAAGGTCAGTATCGTCAGCGTGCTACCCATTCCCCTGCATTCAGGTTTAAGTTTTTGGGTCTCATAAACCTTGATGTTCGCCTTGTCAACGGCAAGCCGCAAAAGCTCCTCCATGCCCAAGCTCGAAGTATTGTTCGAGAAAACCTCTTCCACAGTTGAGGCGGCGATCTGGCTGGCTATTTCTCCTGCAGCGTGTCCTCCCATTCCGTCTGCTACAAGAAAAACCGCATTTCGGGGATTGGCGATAAAGGAGTCTTCGTTGGAAGATCTCACTCTCCCCGGATCGCTTCGAGCCCCACATTCAATAAGCAAGCAATCACCCCGATACGCTGGCTGCAACAGATTTACCCTTCAGAGCGAAAATACAAACTCAGAAAGCGGCAGTGCAATAATACTCTTCATTCCTTTTAGATCCAAATCAAGAACTTTCGTAACAATCCGGCGCAAATTTTGAAGCCGATTTTTGCCGATCGTAATTTTTCAGGATGTTCCAGACGATCCATGCCCGGATTCCGGATCCTCAGCTGCAATGTATTTGGCTGCTTTATGATATCATTGCTCATCTAACTAATTCCGAGGATTTCTATGCACTACAACCGCAAATTTAGATTCCAGATTCTCTGTTTAGCTCTGCTGCTCTCCGGAGCGCTCTCCGGCTTTGCAGGCATATCCAGATCAATACAGGAACAATACAAAAGCGAATACGAAAACAAGGCTATGTTTTTAAAGATACCGATTTACTCGGAAAAGCAGATCATTCAAATCAGCGGCCAGAATTTTCGCGTTGCTCCGGGGATTGGAACGCCCAGATACAAGGTAGGAGATCAGCTTCGCATACTTGCTGTCGATTTTTCAGGAGACGAGATCAAATTCAGGATGGGCGGAATCGCGGCGCCCGGAACGGTTGAGATCGGTTTTAAGTTTGATGCGGATTTGCAGGAGAATTTTCCGAACAGGGAAGTGTTCGATCGGGCTCTTCAATCCACCTTTACGGAAGGATTGAAATATTCGGAGATTGATGATGCCCGGCGCGGCTTCGTCGAGGAACAGTTTGAGCGGTCGGTGCGGGAAATCTCAGCTTCTGCATCCATCAGCCGTGAGTCGGTGCTTAAGAATATCGCGAGCCAGGTGCCCGCTTACCAGGATGCGCGGCGTGAAATCGAAAACCTCAGAAACAGGGTGCAGGATACCTCCGCGCAGCTTTCCAGATCACAATCCGATAACCGGGAACTTGAAGCCCAATTAAAGGCACAGCAAGCGGAGCTTTCGCGTCTGAAGGGCGCCAACGCCGCTCTTCAGGAAAAAATCGACAGTTCCACCTCTCAGATATCCCGGCTGGGCGATGAGCTCCGCGACGCAAAAGGTAGCGCACAGGGCTATCAGAAAGAGCTGGCGAGCATACAACGCTCGCTAAACATCAAGGTGGATGCGGGCCGGGATTTGGTCTCGCAGATTTCGGATCTCGGCCAGGCTATGAAGAAGATGCAGAAAGACGGCGATGCCATGGCTGATCAGATAGTCGCCTTGCGCTCCAACCTCGATTCACAGACGGCGGCGAATGCCCGGCTTGCAGGAGAAAACCAGGAGCTGAAGGCAAATGGTCAGAAACTGCAGAGCACAATCGCTGCTCTGACGTCCAATAAGGACTCTCTGGCCGCGCAATATCTCAATCTGCAGCGTGAAAAGGAAAAGCTCGATACTTTCTCCAAAGCCGTCGCGGCTATCGGCACCCGAATCGTTGAAGAAAAAACCGAGGACGGCTTCCACAAAGGCAAAGCGAATGTTTATGTAAAAAATGCTCTGCTCGGTTCTCTGAGCTGGAGTGTTCCGAGTTCTCTCAACCATGATGAAAGCAAAAACTGTGAAGTTGCTTTTTCGGCGGAGTCGATAGATGCCATCCGCATAAGTCAGGAAGAAAGGCTTTTGCTTCGCTCGCTTGGAGAGCGAATAAAGGTGGGGGTTGATCTGGCTTCCGATTCGTCCACCATAAGCGTCACGCCTGAAGGAGGGGAGCGGTATCGTGAGATCGGCGAGCGGGATCAATCCTCCTGGCGATGGAGCATTCATAACCGGGGGACGCAGGATTCTCAGGTACTTATAACGGCCAGGCTGATCAATAAGGATTCCAATGAAATTCCTCTGTTTCATCAGGAGAACAGGGTGGCGGCATCCAATGCAATTCGACAGGTTCGAAGCTACCTTCAACCCATACCGCTGATCGCGGGCGTCATCCTGGGATTTCTTTTATTCGGTATTGTCGGAATCTTCCGCCGCCCTTCGAAGACCAGGACGGCGCTGAAAAGGCCTCCATCCGAGCCCACGGAACCTCCTCCCCACATGACGCAGAAGCAGCTGTAGCTCAGTCCTTCCTGATGGAAGGAAGCGAAGTCCTGCAAAAAAGCTGATCGTTGCCCATACTTGACACTTTGGGTGTTCTTTGTCATGTGGGTCGCGGCTGAAGCCGCGACCCACATGATTCACCGCATGCCTGCCGAAAGCTCACAATGCAAAAAGGGGAATCAATCGACTTGATTGTCTATCCGGATATAGCGCGAGGAAACCCAGGCGCGCACGCGCTCGGCGTCTCCGGCGTTAAGAAAAACGAAGTTGTATTTCTTATTGTTGCGCGTCTTGATAGATAAGCTATTGCCCTGCATGGCAAAGGCGCGCATCCCTTTGTAGGATTCGTAGAAGCTGTGGTCTGTTTCAGTGGTCCTGTATTCCATACCTTCTTCGGTAAAGCTCAAATGCCCGCGGCAGCTGGAAAATGTATGCTTATGCTCTACCGAGAATTGCATCTTCAACACTGAATACGCTTGAGCCCTATCCTGCAGATCCTGAATCATTGACTGGAGCCGGGCCGGATTATATCCTTCGGCCCCACCCAGGTCTTTAGCCTTCCGGAGATGCTCTTCTGCCCGTTTGAAGCTGTCTCTATGATAGTCGTAGAGAAGTCCGAGGTTCAGGTGCGCCAGAATGTTGTTCGGATTCAGGGAAAGGCATTTTTCAAAATTCAGAATCGCGGTGTCCAGCTGCTTTTGATCCTGGTAGCTCGCTCCTATATAAAAATAGGCTTCATCGCTATTGGGCTCAAACTTGAGGTACTCCTTCCATTCGGAAATGGACCTCTGATAATCACCCGTCCGGAAATAGTTGAGGGCGGATTGCCGCAGCGATTGTGTTGTCTGGCGGGTTTTCTGTTCTTCGTTTGCACTCTGAATCCGCTGCTGCTCCAGCTGAGCCATTTCGGAGATCTTTGCCTCGATAACGGCGAGGCGTCCTTTGCTGTAATTGTCCTCGGGAAAATACTTCAGCAGGGACTTGAACTCATTCCTTGCCCCCTGCCAGTCTGAGGCGGCAATTTTCGCGTCTCCCCGGCCCTGCACCTGCTCCTTGAGTATCGAAACGGTTTCACGCGCATAGCTGTTGCTCTTGTCCAGACGCTGGATGCTCCGGATGGCGTCGAACGCATTGTCCTTTTCCGGCGGCAACAGACTCCCTGCTTTTATTGCCGCCTCGGCGCGTTCTATCCAATCGTGTATCTGCTTTTCGCGGTCCTTAATGCTCGCATCGATCTTGGCTGCGACATCGGCAAGGCGTCCTTCGACCGAAGCATCGTTGGGAAACAGAAGAAGAAGATTCTTGTACTGCTTTTCGGCTTCCAGCCATTCCTCGCGAGCGTAGGCATAATCCGCAAGCTGCCTCACCGATTCCGCGAGCTTTGCCTTGACGTCCAGGGCGTAGGCATTTGCCGGATCTATAGTGAGGATCTTCTGTGCAAAGAACAGCACATTATAATCATCAGGAGGCGGAAGAAGTATGTTTTCACTATAGGCTCTTTCCAGCTTTTTGCGCCAGGCTTCGACTTCAGCCAATTGCTCGTTGCTCAGCTGCGGCACAATGGGTTCGAGTTTCCAGTGCACATTCTCCGTGGCATAAGGCATGACCGTTACCTGCTGGATATAATCCTTATACCCTTCCCTTGTTCCTTTCAGCTGATGCGTCCCGCTGCGCATTTCCGTGAGAGTAATCGGCGTGACTCCCCGGAATTTGCCGTTAACGGAAATCATTGCTCCGGGGGGAGTTGTTTTGATAACCAGGCTCCCGTATTTCGGCTTCCAGTACTGATAAAAAAAGGCGCCCATGAAAGCCACGGCGGCAGCCAGAATCAGGATAGCCATCCCGATGATCAGGGTTCTGATCCTGATCTGAGCCGGCCTTCGAGTCGGCCGGCGTATGTTTTCTTCCTCGTCGTCGCCAAGCGGAGAGCCGTCTGTCGGACAATACAGGAACGTCTCCGGGTATGAATTGCCGCACTGTGGACACTCTCTCATCGAATAGCACCTTAGCACATCGTGAGCGGTTCAACAATGGTATCAGCTGTCGATATCAGCTGTCGATATCAGCTGTCGGCTGTCAGCTTTCAGCTCTCAGCTTTACAACAAGATGCGGTAATGAGTATTTTCAATTCATAAAAAATTTTATAGAAAAAATTCGGGACGGAATACTGCGAAGCAAAACTCGGGGATAGAAATACGCAGGAGAATTTCCGGTTGGTTGGATCTGCTTTGCGTTACTTTAATACAGCGGGGACCTGGCAGTTTTTGCACTGTTTTGAAGGGTCAACTTCTTCTTTGGCGTTGGTTTTTAATCCATCCTTGACTGTGTCTTCCGCATTTATAATGACGTGGAGGCTGAGAGAATTTACGCCGTCAACGGGCCTGGCAAGCGAGATTGCCAGATTATCGGATTGATTCGCCCGGAGTGTCGCAGATTTTTCGCCCAATTTGACTTTCAGCACAATCTCCTGACTGGGAGGAACAGCAACCGGAATCGGTTGGACTGCAACCTGACTTGTTTCGGAATAGACAGACAGGAGTTCGAGATCTGATTTTGTGTTGTTTCGAATCCGAACTTCTTTTTCGCTCTCCTCCCTTTTGAACTTCAGCGTCTTTGGGGCAATGGAAACCGGAACATAAACATTCCCTTTTACTTCGATTTCAAACGGAACGGTCGCCCCCCCCCGACGGGCTGTCATAATAATGCGTTCGTTGACCGCTCCATCCATCCGCCACGTAGGCACAATGATTTGCAGTTCATGGTTGCCGGGGTTGAGTATCTGCTCGTTCCCGCCCTGAATCCCAAAGCCCGCAGGAGTGCTTATAGTCATGCCCAGACGCTCCTCGCCTCCCAAAGTGTATTTCACGCTCAAGCGCACAGTCGTGTTTTCCCGAACCGTTCCGAAATCCAGCACGGTATCTTCAATCATCATCAATTTTTGGATTTCACTCTTCAATGTTTCGGTATCTTCGCTGTCCGATTTCTCTTTGCTCTGCGTCTCAAATAGCAGAAACGGAGACCTATCGGGAATGGTTCGATACCAATTCCCATTTTCGAAACGCCATCGTTCCGTTACCGGCCAATCTATTTTTGTGCCGGATGGAGGCATGCTTCGCGTTACAGCTACCGTTACCTTTGCTTCTCTTCCGTCGGCGGAGAACTCCAGGGATTTCAGATGAGGATTAGAAAAGGAAGGAGTCTTGCTATCGTAAAATTTATCGCGATCTTCGGCGGCAATATATTTTGCAGCCTGTGCTTTCTTGTTCTGCAGGAGAGCATTCCAGTAGCCGTCGATCCGGGATACAAGAGTATCAAGAGACATTCCAACCACGTAAGGCTTCTGCGAGCTTTTTGCAGCTCCGTCCGATTGCGCAACAGCTGGTGCACCCATCAGAAAAACAATAGCCAGGATGCTCTTTGAAACCCGATTCATCCGCTTCTCCCATCAACTGCGTTGGAAATCATACCACAAAAAAAAGAGGGGGCAGGCTTTTACGCCTGCTCCCTCCTCTAAAGCCAACAAGGATCTTGCTACTGGTCTAATCCATATTCGACTGTACGGCCTGCACTCGTGTTGCTGCCGGTAACGACAAGCATCAAAGAGCCATGAGTGAAGGCTTCCCAGTCGCTGATAAAGTATTCACCATGGGCATTGGTGAAGTCGGTGACGATAATCATATATCCGCTGAATCCCGTTACGGTTTCCGGCAGAAGCTCACTGAGCATCGCAATGAACATCCTTCCGGCAGGAAGCAGTCCGGATGCATCCAAGCCATGTTCTCCCGGATGGGCTGTCGAATCATATGCAGCAATAGCGACACCGTCGTTGTTGTAGAAATAGATTTTGATCTTTCCCACCTGCTGTATGGCACCCTGGAAACCACCCAGGGCTATCGTGCCAGGATCCAGCGTGGTGTTGGCAATCGCGATGCCTGTATCAAAAACATCCTCTTCCCAAGGTGCAAATGGAACCATCAGGACCGTGTTCATGACACCCGAAATGGTTGCTAATGTAGCAGCACTCGTTTCACAGGTATCCAGGATGAATTGAGGAAATAGAGAAGCAGGACTAGTGGCCTTTAATGGAGCCATTGAAGCACTAACGGTTATTGTAGCGGGCGCCTTCGGAAACGGCGCGTCAACAGTCACAAGTTCGGGCGTAACTGTAAAGGAATCCTGTGCCCCCGGATTCGATGCAGCCGCCATTACGTAGTAGAGATACTGCGGATTTACGTTGGTAGTAAGCGTTGCGGGTATCGCTGCAGTTGTACCCGCTGAATCCGACAGTCTAAAATTGCCCGCAGTTATCGGGAAACGGATGGCTAAGTCGGCAGGAATCGGCGATATCTTCAGGCGAACAAGCGTTTGCTGGTTTGCGGTTGTAACCGGGAATACTCCGGTAGTACCAAATGCGGTATAGAAATTTTCGCGGATCAGGATGGCGCCTGTACCGGTATAAGTACCATTTGTCGCATCGATAGCTATCGGTGACGCTACGCTCGGAGCCAGTATTGCCGGTGCGACACCCTTTACTAAATCGATAGCGTCGGTCTCACCGATTGTGAGCCGGTTGCCTGTCGCCGTGGCGACTGCGGATACCGCGCCGGTTGTAGTCCCGCATTTTGCTGGTGCGCTAACATCCACGCGGACGTTGTAAACATTAATTGTGTTAGGATACGTATAGCCTGCGGGTACGGTAATAACTATACGCCCGTTCGTGCCATCATTGTCGGCTACAAATGGGGGCTGCTGGCTTAAGAGGTTGCCATCATCGTCAACTGCCGATACCCGGACTCGTTCGGCGCCACTTGTGTTAGTGCCAGTATTGGCAATCTGGACGTTATAGCGGAGGGTGATCGTACCGGTAATTGATGCCGGTGTATCAGCAACCGCTGTGAACGCGATAGATCCAGTCAGTTCCGCCAATCCGCAGCAGGCGACCCTGTCAAGGGTTTCCATGCTGACCGTATAGGCGGATTGTGCAAAAGCACTGACCGATAGAGCGAGAAACATTACAGCTGCTATCAAAATGGTCTTTTTCATCTACAACTGCTCCTTTGCAAAGAGAGGTGAGGCAACGCGCCTCACATGATGTTAACTACATTGAATTTAAACTTGAATTACTGCTAACGGCCTGCACGGCCGTTACTGATAACACCGGTTGCCACAAACTTCAAGCCAATAACCAGCCTGCCTGGCGTTGGCGTTGGAGTCACTCTATCCGACACTCGCCACGACTGTCAAGAAATTTGCGGGCTAAAATCCCGTAAGAACTTGCCGTAAATGGCAACATACGGCCATACAGATGCGCGACCTCCCCGAAAGTGGCCGAAAATTTTTCATGTTTTTTTTAAAAAAAATCAATAACTGCCACCCCGATTCAAGCAGGAATGAGGTGAATCATGTGGGTCGCGGCTTCAGCCGCGACATGTTGGCGCAAACAGAAGATCAGGCATAAATATCTTTTACACCTGGGATTCATTGCGCGTCGCGGCTGAAGCCGCGACCCACATGGAAATCTTTGCTTATGCAGATTGCATCATCGCCACCACGGTTTTCAACCCTATTGTAGAGTTTTGAGACAGCCTCATCAGCGGCCTCGGGTTCGGCTTTTCATCAAAACAACAACCGTTGGACAGCCTCTGAAACCGCGACTCTCATGAAACAGGATGCCCACAGTTTATCAAGTGTGTCCCGCAATCAGCCCACCGCGGAGCGAATTATGATATCTCGGGGTCGGGGTCGGTATCGGGGTCGGCTTTTAACCATGTAGCATATCCAACGTTTCTTCAATCATCTCATATTTCCCCATTTCAAGGGCGCACCGGAGCAGTCCAATCTATCAGGATCGCGCAGCCATAGGCTATGGATAGAGATCGAATTGCAAAGCAACCGGAAATCTTCGCCACTTTTTGGCGGGGTGGTCATCTGTAAGAGTGTATAATGCGGTTCCGATGAACCAAGAGCCGGAACTCAGCAGGCTGGTGGAAGATGCCCGAAACGGGAGCCGGGAAGCCTTCCGAACTCTTTATGAATGTTACAGTTCCCGTATTTTCAACTTTCTTTACCGCCTGCTGGGAACGAAACATGAAGCCGAGGACGCGACACAACAGACGTTCCTGATCTCGCTTCACCGGATCGGCTCTCTTCGGAATCCGCAATTGTTTGAGTCCTGGATTTACCGGATTGCGCGCAATGAGGTATACCAGAAATACCGGCGCAAGCAGGTGGATTCGCTGGATGATGACGATTCGAGGGCTTTTGCGGAAATCGCGGAAGACCCCAGGCTGCATGGGCAACCCGAAAAGATTCTTCTGAACGAAGAATTGGGTGAAGCGCTTCAATCAGCCCTGAACAGCCTGCCGTTGAAAATGCGCGAGGTATTCATATTGGCGGTGATTGACGATATGAGTTATCAGGATATCAGCGACATTGTCGGACGATCATTGCTGTCGGTCAAAAAGGATATCTATCGCGCGCGGATGGCAGCGAAGGAGAGGTTAAGCCGCTATTTAGGCCCGGGCAGCAAAGCCTCCGGGCAAAAGAGCGGAGCATCCTGATGACACATATTAAAGAAGAAGAGATTTCGGCCTACCTCGATGAGCAGCTGAGCTCTGAAGAGAAGCTCGTGCTTGAGGCACATCTGCGGGATTGTGAACACTGCCGCGCCGTGCGCGACGAGCTGTCTGAAGTTACCCGCCTGTTCAGAGAAGCGGAGCGCTTTGAACCATCGCCGTTTTTATGGAGTCGTATCGAGGCTGATTACAATAAAGAATCATCCTCTGAGCGTCATCATTGGCTTGCATCTTTTATCGCCGGCTTGAGCATAAGCAACTGGAGCTTCAGACTGGCATCCGCTGCTCTGGTCGTTCTGGCAGCAGCAGGAATCTTCGTATTCCACGGGAACACCAATCGCATGGCGGAACGCGCTGCCCTGGCTGACATCGATCGCACCCATCAAAGCCTGGCAGCCCTGGACCCCGATACCTACAACCCCTTCGGATCGGGCCTTCCAAGCGGATTGGATGCAAATCCTTTCAGAAGTATGCGTTTGAGCAGCGAGAAATCCGGGATCGGCCGGCAATCCCGGGAAATTGACTAGGAACAAGGAGGGCTATCTACTATGAAGAGAGCCTTTGCCTTCGCAATTATAATCAGCTTCATTTTCTGCCTTCCCCTTACAGGAAATGCTGCGAGTTGGGCCGCGACTGAAGCAGTCCAGCTGAGTTTGAATCAGGCTCTTTCGATTGCAGAAAAGCAGCATGAGATCGCCAGGCTTCTGATTAAAGAAGGCCGCTTCGACCGCGTGCTGCCCGAGATGAGGAAAATACTCGACCTGAACCTGCAGGGAGAGCATGAGCAACTGGTAGCAAAATCCGCAAGTTTCATTGCCTATCTTCTGGCCGAGAGCAAGCAGTCCGTCATCGGGCATCAATTGCTGGATGAAACTATTGCCAAAATGCAGTTGAGTGAAAACATCGCCTCTTTGCTGAAGATAAAAGCGTATCTTTATAAATCGGATGGGAAAACGAGTCTGGCAATCGAAACGTTGGAGCGCGCAGTAGAAATCGAGAGACAGAAAACGCGGCCATAAATCCTGCGCAGAGTTCGGCACTTTTTGAGAGATGCCCGGCAGATAGAAATCCGCCGATGCCTGCCGGATGAAATCTCAGTCCAAACATATAGACATCCCTTAAAATACCTAAGAATATTGCTGAGATCAGACGAAATGGGAGTTGAGTGTTCTATGCTGTTTCTGTCGGAATTCCGGCGGCCAAGATGAAGGCGAAAAGGCGAGTTACCGGATTGCTAACATTCTCCCATAGTACAAATCTCATCCGGTGTAAACAAAAGTGTTATCGAAATTTTTGCTATCCCTTCTTTTTTTCTTGCTCAAATGTGATTCCGGCTACAAAATGGAACAGCTTTTAGACATAGAATTCCCATGATTCCTGTATTTGGATAGGGAAATGAGCCATTTGGTAGTTTGCCCGCTGAAGAGCAAAGCACTGAAACGGATGCGATGGGCTGTTCTTATTCTGCCGATTTTTTTCTGCGGCTGCTTCGATGAGCAGTCGACCACAAAGCCATCATCCAAAGCAAAAGAAACGGGCATCTCATCTGTCAGCCGGTTCTTCACATATGGACAGAATGCTTCTTTGCCTGAGAGCGCACTGGAAGGCATGGCTCCCGCCCACTCATCCTATTCCATGGGCATTGCCGCTGCTCCGGAATTTTTTGAGGGTATTCCGGAAAACGAGATTGCTATGCCGGCCTTTATGGGCGCGAGTGCGGACAGTTCTGAAAATCCCTTCAGAGCGGGAGGCTCTTCATCCAGGATTCAGCGCAGCCGTTCCGGAAACGATCCGTCATCAGGTTTTCGGAATGCGGCTTCTCTGATTTTCAATACTCCCTTCAATCAGGTTTTTTCGCGCGTCTTTAATCAGGCTAAAAGCGATGACGTTGAGCCGGCCGCCAAGGATGATCTGCCGAATCCCTTCACGGAAGCACGCCTGAAGCAGGAAGCTTCATCCGAAGAAAAAGATGCCGATGCAAGCTCGGATGTCAAAAACGACGCTGCGGAGGATAAAACCGATTCCACCAAGCAAGCGGCTGAAGAGGATTCAAATACCGGCGATGATTCGAAGAGTGTTTCGTTCAAGCCCATAGCTCCGTCGGGATCCGATGGGAATCCCGGCAACGGCGGATTTTTGATCGTGGGCGATTTCGACGGATCAGGGATGCTGAGCATGATTTCAGCTCAACGATCCGGCGACACGCGCTTCATATCTGAAGACGGCGAACGGGATTTCAACCTCTACATTAACTCCGCCGCGGTTCACGATCGTCGGGCGTTTTATATAGACGATATCAATCTGGATGAAATTCCCGATATCCTGGTCACCAGCGCGACCAAACTCTTTGGAGTTGTTCTTCTCGGAAACGGCGCCGGCGGCTATCAGGTTGCGGATACTTTTGTAACCGGTTATACGCCGACTGTCGCCTGCGCAGGTCCTGTTCGTAATGGCATGAGAGAAATCCTGTCGGTCGGCATGACAAGCCACGGATTTTTGCGAGCTTTTAGCTACGACGAGAAATATTCGCTCGAGCAAACAGTTCGGGTGAGTTTCGCTCCGGATTATCTGCTTCACCTGGCAGCACCGGAGACATCGATGCACTATCTGATGACGGCTCAAACAGACGGAGCGGAACAGATATGGGATTGGGGAACCGATGGTCTTATAAAACCTGCTGCCGATCCATTGGGTGCGGACGCCACAGTGCTGAGCGGCGACTTCGGTTCGTATTCGCTGAAGGCCTATCAGGTTGGAAACTATGCCTCCGTCGTGCTGACCAGCCAGGGCAAATCATTCAACGTCGCCAACATGCGTGTTCTGGACGGATCTTTTATTATTATCGGTGATTTGCGGCGCCGCGGTGATCTGGACGTCGCCGTAGCCGATCTGCAATTCTTCACAGCTTCGAAAAGCAACCGCTGATTCTCAATTCACTGCAGTTTTATTTCTCCCAAGCCTTCGATGAATTCCAAATAAATCGATTGAACGAAAAAATGTGACGCCTAGCCCGCTTTTCTCACAGGGTTTCGTAGCGAGGCGGCGCAGACGGGCATGGATGCAAGGCGCGCGACGGGAGGATTCCGCAGTCGTACTCGACAGTACGTCGAGGAATCCGACCGAGCGCAACGCGGCAGACATGCCCGGATCCGCCGCCGCAGTAGA
>JAFGIY010000009.1 GCA_016929335.1 Acidobacteriota bacterium
ATTAATGATTCCGCCGGCGCTTCGACCGAATTCCGCCGAGAAGTTGGAATGTGCGATGCGGAATTCCTGAATGGCTTCCTGGCTCAGTACATAGGCGAAGTTGGACCGCTCGCCGCCCCGCTGACCTCCAAAAAACGGCTGATTGAAGTCGGCTCCATCGACATTGATCGAGCTATTGATCCCTCTGGCACCGGACAAGCTCAACTGTCCGCGCTCGTGTTCCTGGTAAATGCCCGGAGCAAGCAGTGCAAGATCCAGAAACCTGCGGCCGTTTTGTGGTAACGCCCCGACCTCAGATTGGTCAATTACACTGCTGATTTCATGTTGTGACGGATCGGTTAGTAGTGACTTATCCTGAACTTTGATGAATTCCGAAATGGATGCAGGCTGCATTGTCACTTCAATAGAGCGAACCTGACCTATGTTGACGATAATGCCCGTGATTCTCACATCGGTGAAGCTTGTTCGACGAGCCGTAATCTCATATCTACCTACCGGAAGTTGGGTAATCGTGAAAAATCCTTCGGCGGAGGTAGGGCAAGTGCGCGTAATGCCCATCTCAACATGTCTGGCCATGATGAGTGTTTCTGGAAGAACACCTCCCGTTACATCTCGGACAACGCCCTGAATCTCTCCGGAGCTGATTTGGGAATGAGAAAAATGGGGAAAACAAAACCAGATGATCACCGCGATAATCCTGCATAGCTTCATGACTATTTTTTCTCCTTTGAATGGTCATGCTGGAAACGGGATTACGAATTTTTTGCGGAGACTTTCAGAAGATTAGTTCGTCAAAACACTGTGAGCGCGGGAAAATCTTACGGCCACATAAACGCTATCCTCTTAGAACAAAAAACCAGCCGGTGCCTGCCGCGATGAACGTGAAAACCTGCCATTTCAGCCCCGTCGAAGTTAAAAAACTAGAAACCACGTTGAAGCCACATCCTAATTACTTTGTCGAGGCTGCTCGCAACATAGCAATTTTCTATCCACACATAGGCATCCGGCGCTAAATGCACAAATAGCACAAGTTGTGATCACATGAGGGATTTCATAAAGCATCAAGAGTGATTAAAAGTGATCAGAAATGAGGAATTTTTTCCCTGAAAAGTGATCATTTGAGCACACTTTTTCCCGCATGCCCTGACAGTGAAGGAACAAGATTATGGATAAACGAAGTTTCTAATAGCAAAAAGGTGCAATTACTTCGTGGAAACTCATGAAACGGCTTGACCATCGAAAAGGTGGATGGTGCGCGAGGCAAGCTCTGCATATCGAGGGTCATGCGTTACCATGCAAATGGTGGCACCCTGCATATGTAAATCATTTAGTAATTCCATTACCGATTCGCCGTTCTTAGAATCAAGATTTCCGGTGGGTTCATCTGCCAGCAAAATGAGCGGATTGCCACCCAGCGCCCGGGCAACTGCAACACGTTGTTGCTGGCCTCCGGAAAGCTGGCTGGGCAGGTGGTTGGCTCTATGGGCCATCCCCACTCTTTCAAGAGCCTCATTGACGCGTGCCTTCCGTTCCTTTGTTCCCATGCCCCTATAGGTAAGGGGCAACTCTACGTTTTCATAAACAGTCAAGTCGCCGATAAGGTTAAAACTTTGGAATATGAAGCCAATTTCGCGGTTTCGGATTCGCGCTCGCTCCGAATGCTTCAGTTGATCCACGGGCCTTCCGTTCAAAACATATTCTCCTTTAGTAGGCGTATCCAGCAGACCAAGGATGGATAGTAATGTCGATTTCCCGCAACCGGAGGGGCCCTCGATAGAAACATACTCTCCGGGCTGGATGTCCAGTGTGATTCCGGAAAGAGCATGTGTTTCAACTTCATCGGTGAGAAAAACCTTGGACACATCCTCGAGTTGGATTAATGGCTGTTCTGACTTCATCATAGGATTCTCCCCTAATTTAATCGGATGCGGTCGAAACCATCCTGCGTAGTCATATCCGACAGGATCACCTGATCGCCAGGCTTTAGCCCCTCTTTGATCTCGATCGTGTTGACCGAACTCCGGCCCAGCCTGACTGTCACTCGTTCCGCGCCGTTACCGTTTGAATCAATTTTGAAAATGCTCGCCTGGCTATCCGGCTGTCCTTGAACGGGACGCCCCACATATACAACGTCATCCATTTTTTCGATGACGATCGTTCCATCAACGCTCAAATCAGGCCGCATCCCTTGGAGCAACTCGCCTTCCAGCCGCACATCCACAGTGACTGTGCCGTCTTTCACTGCGGGATCTATGCGCGACACCCTGCCGGGGATGACACCATTGCGAGTATCGATTGAAACCTCCTGGCCTATTTGAATGTCTTTTGCCTGAGTCTCAGGGATGCTCAGTTCAGCTTTAATCCTGTTTGGATTTGCGACACGGGCAAGATTGGCACCCGGAGCAACGCGTTGCCCGACATCAACCTGTATCACTTGAAGGACGCCGTCCACGCCGGCCCTGACTTTAAGTTGGTCAAGCTGGCTTTTCCTCAGGGCGTAGATTGCCTGGCGCTGGTCAATCCTCGTTCGCTGTTGTGCCAGCCGTGCTGCGATGGATTCCTTGTTGATCGCAAGCCTCTGCTTTTCAATCCGGATACGATTGCCCAATTGTTGCGCATTGGCACTGTCCCGCTTTACGTCCAGCTTTGAGATAAGGCCGCTCTTTTCCAATTCGGCATTCGCAGCGCATCGCAAAACGGCCTGTTCATAATCGGATTCAAGCTTCGCCATATCGGATGCCTGAGTTAATTGCTCCCTCTCAAGTCGCACCTTCAGATCCACATAGGAGCTTTCTTCTGCTTTCCAATCCCACTCCGCATTCACAGTTTCCTGCTCTAATTGTGGGTTGCTCAACTCGATCAGAAGGGTGTCCGGTGTCACTCGCGCGCCCGCTTCCAGAAGTTTTTTTTCGACACGACCCTCTGTTGCAGCAGGTACCCAGCATACTTCCTCCGGGACCAGCTTCCCCAATCCTCTCACCTGGCGTAGCATTGGACCTCGTTTGACTGTGTCAATCCAAACTGCTGCCCGGTCTACAACAGGAGCGGCGGGTGTCAGATGTGACACGTACAAACCGGCGCCGGAGATTCCCAGAAGTATGATGGCACCGTACAGAATCCGTCGGATCAAACGTATGCCAGTCTGTGATCTTCGAGGAATATCCACCATTGGTATTCTCCGTGAAGAACAAGCCGGGAAATCATAGTTACCCGAGATCTCAATCCTCTTTTTTTGCAGCGATTAATTACGCAACTACTCGCACTTTAGGGTCTCCAAGGGATCTACTCGGGTTGCTCGTCGCGCCGGCAGATAACAGCACAGCAGCGCCAGGAACGCTAAAAGCGTTGGGGCGACAAATAGCAGGACCGGTTCGGCAGCGCTGGTCTCTGTTGCACGTGCCACATCCGAAAGGAAGCCTGCCAGCGCGCGAATGGCCACGCGAGCGGCTGCGAATCCGACGATTGTTCCGATGGCAATCAGCACGATACCTTCCTTCATCACCATGCCGAAAATATTAATGCGTTGCGCTCCTATTGCCATGCGTATCCCGATTTCGTGCCGCCGCTGCGCCACGGAATAGGAGGTCAATCCAGCAAGCCCAACCGAAGCCAGAATCAGGCCGAACACGCCGATCGCACCATAAACCAACAGCACCACGCGGATTCCCAACAGGATCTGGTCCATCTGGTCTTCCATGCTTCGGGGATGGAATGGCACGACGCGGACATCCACTGTTTTAATTTCACGCTGTAAATTGACCAAAATGTCGCCAGTCGGCCGAGCGCGCACTACCAGAGTCAAGCCTTGAGAGAAAGCGCGTGCCATATCTTTTGGGCGCAACGGCAGATACACGATACCCGGCAACTGGTTGCCTACGCTCACGCCATCCCGGATGCGCCCGGCAATGCCCACTACATATCCCACCCTGCCACCTGCGCCCTGTGTTCCGATTTCGATGCGTTGCCCGACGGGATCTTTGCCTTGAAAGCAGTTTTGCGCTACAGCTTCGTTTATAATAACGGCTGTCGAGCCGTCGGTTTCATCCTCTTCACCAAAATCTCTCCCCCGGAGGATAGGAATGCTTAATGCAGACAGATATCCGTGGCTTACGTCAAACCGGCGCTCCATCGAAAGGACACCTGAACCGACCGGTCCAGCCAAGACCGGCTCAGACGGCCTGCCGATCATCTCCATTGGCGTATGGGAACCCAGCGCCGCCGAGACGACAAATGGTTGCGTCTGAATTCGGTTGAGAACCTTGTTAAAATACGCGGCAGACTCAGCACCATTTAAGCCATCGCGAATCGCATCGACAGAGATCATATAAAGGTCCTGGCTGTTGAATCCAGGCGTGCCGTTTACCAATTTCCGGTGCCCAATTACTAGAAAGCCTGTAATCAGCAGAAGTGCAAGCGATCCGGCGACCTGGCTGACTACCAACAAGCTGCGCAGATTCAGGCAGCGGAACCGGCGGATTACAGTGCTACCGTCGTCTTTGAGTCCAATTGTCAAGCTGGAGCCGGTGGCCTGGACCGCAGGAGCGAGACCAAACGACAGAGTTGTGAATGCTGTCAGGGCGAAAGTGAAAGCCAAAACCCGCGCGTCGGGCGTGAAGTCAAAATGGAGTGGTACGGGATAGGGGAGCTGTATGCGTGACGCGACCTTCGTCAACAAAGCCGCCATCACAAATCCCAACAGGCCCGCACCACTCGATATCAGGGCACACTCGGTCAGCAATTGGCGAACCAGCCTGGCTCGGCTTGCGCCGATGGTCAGCCTCACCGCGATTTCCTTGCGTCGCCCCGCCGAACGTGCCAGCAACATGTTGGCTACATTCGCAGAGGCGATAAGGAGGATGATTCCGCCCAGCACAAAACAATATCCGGTAATGTACGGCAATCCTTGTTTGGGCATTGGCGCTACCTTACCACCGGGAAGCAGCGTGATGCGGCGACCTATGCGGTCGCGGCCGTGATCTTGTGTCTCTTGTTCAATCTGCCGCGCTATCGCGTCCAGTTCCGCCTCAGCGCGCTCCGGCAAAACTCCCGGCTGCAACCGGACGAGAACGTGAAATATCGGTCTGTCCCGTCGTTCCAGAGTGCCCTCCGCCAGTTCCGGCGCCACGCCTGGAGGCGCAGTAACGGGCAACCATAGATCGGCGCCATAGTTCATAGGCGAAGCTCCCTGAAAATCCCTCGGGCCGATTCCAATTACTGTACAGGCCTGCCCATTTACCCGTAGTGTTTTGCCGATCGCGTTTGGGTCCGCCCCTATCTGATTTTTCCAAAACTCGTAGCTTAACACCACGGATGGAGCGCGACCGGGCAGCTCATCCTGCCGGTCGAAGAACCGCCCGAGCGCCGGATTTACGCGCAGTATGGTGAAATATGATGATGAGACCAAATGCCCCCATATTCGATGAGTGGATCCACGGTCAGAGACAGAAAATTGAGCGTGGGTATAGGCTGTGGAAGCCGAGAAAAGCGGTATTCTCTCGCAGTAGCGCTTATAGTCAGGATAAGAGAGCGCCTGCTCGAAAACCAGAAGGCTATCCGGTTCGCCGATAGCAGGTACATCGCGCAGCACCAAGCCGTTCATAATGCTGAAGGTTGCGCTGGCAACGGCAATTCCCAGCGAAAGTGAAATGAGCGCAACAGCGGTGAACACGGGCGAACCAGCCAGTGTGCGAAGGCCATAACGAAGATCGCGCCGCAAATCGTCCAACCATCGCAGACCGCGCGTATCTCTGCATTCTTCCTTCCTCTGATCCAGGCCTCCAATCGCGAGCAAAGCAGAACGACGCGCCTCCTCGGGGCGCATTCCTTTGGCAATATTTTCCTCAATTTTCATGCCGAGGTGAAACCGTAATTCCTCGTCCAGTTCACTCTCAACCCGCTGACGATGAAAAATCGAGCGTAAGCGCAGCGGTATGACGTATAGCCACTGCTTGGGGCTCATTCTAAGCCTCCTCGAGCTGCACAACGTGGGAGATAGCTGCAGAAAGCCGGTTCCAGTTCGCTGCTTCTTTCTGTAATTGCCGGCGGCCTATGCGGGTTAGTGAATAATACTTCGCACGCCGATTGTTTTCGCTCTGTTTCCACTCCGCAGTGATCCAACCTTCTTGCTCGAGCTTATGCAAGGCGGGGTAAAGCGATCCTTCGGTAACCTGCAGCACATCACCCGAAATTTGCCGCAGGCGTTGGTTGATTGCCCAGCCATTCATAGGCTGCAGCGCGACAATTTTAAGAATCAGTAAATCCAGTGTTCCTTGCACAAGATCGGATGGTTTGCTCATTTGTCGTTCCCCTTGGTTACCGAGGTATATAAACCATCTACCCATTGGTAATCAATGGAAATGTTTTTTGCCCTTATGTATGTAAGGCTTTCATTACGGAAACATTGGAATCCGGAATCCCATTCTCTTCACTCCTGTCGCAACAGATTGCCGGGATTAATCAGACAGGCATTTCGGGCCGGCATCAGCGCGGCAGAAATTGATACTGCCGTGCAGAGAAGACAGACAACCGCGTACGTAACAGGATCCAGCGGATTAATTCCGTGTAGCCGGGCAACAAAAAGCCGCGAGAAATACAAACCGGCCGGTAATCCTATTGCTAGTCCCATCAGAGTGGAAACCAGACTCTCACGAACAACCAGGAGAAGAATGCTCTTTCGCCGGGAGCCCAAAGCGAGGCGAATTCCGAATTCATGGGATCGCTGCATCACAGAATAAGAAACGATTCCATACAAGCCTACTGCTGCCAATACCAGTGCGAGCGGTCCAAAAACTCCAAAGATAGATACCGCCGCCAGTTCCTGGGACAAATAGAGATCCAGTTGATCCGACATGAGGCGGACGTCACGCATTGCTACCTTGGCATTAATGGATGCACACGCCTTCTTTATTGGCTCAACCAGGGAAAGGGGATTTCCGTGCGCATACACATGCAGATCCATGTGAAAGTACATCATCCCTTGCGCATAATTGAAATAAGCATACGGCTGGGGTTTTTCAATCAGACTGCGATAGCGTACGTTTTTGGCAACACCGATAACCTCGTATGTTCGCGTAGGAATAGTCCCCAGATCGGTTGTTCGGCCTCTTACACGGATTCTCTTCCCAACAGGCATCTCTCCAGGCCAATACATATTGGCCAGCGCTTCATTGACAATTACAGCGTTGGGAGATTTATCGTTATCACGGTCTGCAAAATCCCTTCCCTGGAGAATGGGAATTCCGACCGTGTTAAAGTATCCGGAAGATATTGAATTGCATGCTATCCTAAACCACTTTTCTTTGCTGATCTCTGCCTCATCCGGACTGATCTCCTGTTCGGGATGATCTTGATCCAGAGGAAGATCCTCGCCCCAGCCGGCAAAACGTACTCCAGGCAGATCACGGATCCGGTCGAGACTGCGCCTGTAAAAATCAATGCCTCGAGCAATGCGACCATCGGCATCTATCCCACCCCAGCCCAGGAAATCAGATTTGACCAAAAGAACTCCGCGGTTATACCCCATATCCATGGTGCGAAAACGGAGAATCGTTCTGGTCAACAGGCCCGCGATAATAAGCAAAACAACGGATAGAGCTATCTGGACTATGACCAATATGCGACGAAATAACGGAGTGCGGATGCGACCAACAACATCCTTGTCTTTTAATGCGCTATTGACATTTGTGCGCGATGAAACAAATGCCGGAGCAATACCAAAAAGTAGATTGGTAAATAGACCAATAACAATCGCGATAGCCAGAGCCCTTTGATCCACCTTCAAATCCATAAGCATAGGGAGATTGTGCGCACCGAGAGGAAGAGGAAGGAGCTTCATCGTAAGAATGCATACACCCAAACTTATGGCGATTGACAATAATGACAGAACCACACTCTCTGCCAGAAGCTGGCAAATGATACGTCCCCGGCTCGCACCCAGCGCAATTCGAGCAGCAATTTCCCGCCCTCGAGCGGAACCTCTCGCAAGCAACAGGTTGGCGACATTGGTACAGGTGAGAATCAATATGCAGACAGCGGCTCCCAACAGGACCGCAAACGGAAAAAGTGACTCTCGATCGGGCCATCTCGTGCGGTTCAGCGAACTCAGCGTTGGATGCCAGCTATTATTGGCTCCATGGTAGCTCTTATTCAGGTGATGGACGAGGGTATCCAATTGGGCTTGCGCCTGCCCCATGGTAATTCCATCCCGCAGACATCCGACCAATGACAACCACGGCTGATCCCGGCTCCCGATGGCCTCCCGCCAGATTGGGAGCTGATTCAGGTGCATGACCTTGCCGAACAGAGGAATTGGAACCCATACATCCTGGCGCCCTCCGACAACCAGATCCTGAAAATTTTTTGGAGCGACACCGATAACCGTAAGTGGCTCACCGTTAAGCTTGATTGATTGTCCGATAGCTGATTGACGGCCTCCAAACTGCCGCTGCCAAAATCGATAGCTAATGACGGCTACGTCATGCCCGTCAGGGATAGCATCATCTCCAGGCTGAAAGCTTCGTCCTGCCGCCATTTTCAATCCAAGAACCTGGAAGAAATTCGCGGAAACAGCTCTTCCAGAGACGATTTCCGAATCCTCCATGTGGGCGGAGAGATTAAGCCCGGCAAAGGATGCCAATCCTGAGAACACCTTTTGACTTGTATTCAGATCCTGATAATCCGGAAATGAAGAGGGATCGATCAATACGAGCGCATCAGGATTCCGGACCGGGAAGGGACGAAATACAACCGCGTCGATGAAGCTGAAGATAGCGGTATTTACACCAATGCCAAGAGCAAGAATAAGGACAGCGGATACTGTGAATCCTGGATATTTCCGAATCATGCGAAATCCAAATTTCAGATCTCGCCAGAGTTGTTCAGCCGGTCGCGCCCAACGTATGTCCCGACAATCTTCCTTTGTCCTGTCCAATCCTCCGAAACTGATTAGTGCCGCACCTCGGGCCTCTTTCTCAGGCATCCCGGACTGTATGTTGGCCTGGATCGTCGATTCGAGATGGAAACGCAGTTCTTCATCCATGTCCTGCTCGAATTTCCCTGGGAAAAGATCACACAACCGCCTTTTCAATCGCCTGAGCATAAACATTGCAGATGGCCTCTAAGTGGTCTCAAGTATTCGATTCACAGCAGCCGATAGTCTTTCCCATCCCTCCGTTTCGCTGGCCAACTGCTTTATTCCCTTTTTTGTGAGTCGGTAATATTTGGCTCGCCTTCCGTTTTCGGATGTGCCCCATTCATAGGAAATTAAGCCCTTTTGCTCCAGACGATAGAGTGCGGGATAGAGAGATCCTTGTTGAACGCGGAGCACATCCTGCGAGATTTGTTGTATCCGCAACGAAACCCCGTAGCCGTGCATAGGCTCCAACGCAAGCGTTTTCAAAATCAATAAATCGAGAGTTCCCTGAAGCAGTTCTGTTTCTGATTGGCTCATTTTGTTGTCCTAGATTATCTAGGAAACAAATTATTCTTGCTCCTGTAGAATGTCAAGGAGAAACAGCCGATTAAATTGCGAATTGGCGGGATTGCAGCAGTGTGACGCCATTATTCATGAAGGTCACCGCGGAAAATATTTGACACAATTTAATGGAATGCCGAATTCAATTGATGTCAGTCACATTTGTTCCTTCATCAATATGGGTGAAGGGCAAACTCGGGGGCAAAAGCAATACACTATCGCAATGGGCTTCTATAGCCCCCTGGCGGCCATAATCACAAACTGCAGAATTTGCACACTCCCCTTCCTTTGTCATCCAAAACAAAGCCTGGTCGCTCCTTTGAAATGCTTTTGATTATTTAACCTGAATGAGGCCGAGTTGCTGCATCGCACTTATGGAATCGAGGGTGCCCCACGATTCCGCCAATCTGCCATTGGCAATCCTTTTGATGGAAGTGTTCTTCATTTCGATTTTTTTGCCGCTCGGAGCAACTCCCATGTACGGAATGCCGGTGTGTGTTCCCGTTATCGTGACTCGATAAGCGACCTTATTACCCTCCGCCACCATGTCTTCGACTGTAAATTTAAGGTCAGGGAAGGCTGCAAAAATTGCCGAGGGCCCAGCCTTAAGTTGTTCCAGAGATTGATCGCCATTGCGCAAATGCTCAATATATCCGGGATCATACAATTCATACAATTTGGCCACATCCTTTTGAGTACTGAGTTCATAGACGCGCCGGATCAACGCCTTGTTCGCCTCGATAGACATAGAGGGACCCTCTTTTTCAATATTTGGATTTGCGTTGGTCTCGGCTGCCTGTTCTTGGGAGATTACCTGCCCGCATAAAATCGGCAGGCAAAATATCATTGCAGACATTCGCAATAGACAGATTCTGACAGTCATATCCTTGTTAGCCTCATCCTTTCAAAGTAAGCATTGACGCGTTTGACGAACATTTCCTTGTCTCGGACCAGCGGGCGATCGAGTATGGTTTGCGTTGCTTCGGCAATGCAGCCAGTTTCTACCACCTCCCGCCCCGCTTGTCGCACCGCGTCCAGATACCAATGGATTGCATTCCCGGCTTCGGCTCGCTGCAACATGGATCCGCCGGCACAGCAGATCATTCCCGCCATCGCCCGTCTGCCGGACCGGAACAAGGCGCGCCAGGTTTCCTTCAGTCCCGAAA